>CASEUJ010000047.1 GCA_949291125.1 uncultured Ruminococcus sp. | reverse complement strand
TTTGTGGGCCGGTATATCCCGCCCGCCTTGCAGCCGGTTCCCCTGACCCCGGAGGAACAGGAAGAACTGCGGAAGAAGGAGGAACGCAAGGACAGGCTTCACCAGAACTACTTGCGCCGCAAGGCCAACGGCAAGCAGAAGGAATGGGAAGAACGCTACAATGCCAGGCGCAAAGCCCAAGTTGAGGCGGCAAAGACCGCGATCCGGGCCGAGGATATGGAAAAAGGCGTTTTTATCCCTGTCAGCCAGTTACCCAGGCAGGAGCCGCGCAAGGCCGCTTTACCGGCCAGCGCCGCAGTTTAACCATCACAGTGCAAAGGAGGACGAACATGAACGAATTGACTTACACCCGCTGCGGGGATTACTACATCCCCGACCTGAAACTTTCCGAGCAGCCGGAGGCCCCCATCGGCAAGTATGGCCGTATGCGGCAACGCTACCTGAAGGAACACCGGCCCAGCCTTTATAGCAGCTTGATTTTGAGTGAGAAGCTGTACCCCCACCTGTTAGAGATTGACCGGGCGGCGCGTGAACGGATGGAGGCCATGCTGCCCTGCATGATGGAGGCAGCGGACGTCACCGAGGAACTGAAAGCCCATGACCCCATGCGCTGGGTGGGACTGATGAACACGCTGAAAGCGCAGGCGGAGGAAATCATACGGGATGAACTGATATACAATTAGTTTTTTGGGTAGGGGCCCCGGTCTCTGCCTAAATTTATAATAATTCCGACACGCTTTGCATCTTGTATTCTTCGAGAGCAAGAAATATAATGAATATATTGGAGGAATGCGAGATGGAATACATGACTTTGAAAGAAGCTGGCGAAAAATGGGGCATTTCGGCTCGTCAAATAAATTATTACTGCTCGGCAGGCCGCATCCCTGGTGCTGTGAAAATGGCAACACTATGGTTAATCCCCAAAGATGCAAAAAAGCCGATTGACGGTAGAACAAAACAAGGAAAGGAACACAAAAATGCAAAAAATATTATATGTTGAAGATGATTTAAGCCTGATTGATGGCTTGCAATATACTTTGGAGAGTAGCGGATATGCCGTAGACAATGCGAGAACCGTCAAAGAAGCTTTGTCCCTGTTTCGGAGCAATCATTATGATTTACTGCTATTGGATGTCACTCTGCCGGATGGCACAGGATTTGATGTCTGCAAAGAGGTACGGAGCAGTTCAACTATCCCGATTATATTTTTAACTGCGTCCGATCAGGAGATCAGCATTGTTAAGGGCCTCGACATGGGCGGGGACGATTACATTACAAAGCCCTTCAAGCTCAATGAATTGCTTTCCAGAATTAAAGCACTTCTTCGGCGTTCTCTGAAATTTTCAAAAGCAGAGACAATCTTAGAGGCAAATGGTATTCGTGTAGATACCACTGAAAGGCTTGTCTGGAAAAATGGCGAGCCGGTTGACCTGCCTCTGGTAGAATACAAACTTCTGTGCCTGTTCATGCAAAATCCAAATCATCTCATGCCACGGGAAATGATTTTAGACCGTATGTGGGATGGCAATGGGAATTTTGTAGATGATAATACTTTATCCGTTTATATCCGGCGGTTACGAAACAAAATTGAAGATACGCCAAATGCGCCCAAATATCTGCTGACCGAACGTGGAATTGGATATAAGTGGGTTGTTGAGTGAGGAAGGATTTATGGGCAAATTAGGGAAAGAAACAAAGACACTGTTAATCGCCATTACTGCTATCTGCCTCGTTTCCTTTCTTCTGGCTGGGGGGATTGCCACACTTCTGGCAAAAAATTTTCAGCAGGAATTATTGCTCCATGATTATGGTGTTGCAGGCCATTTGTTAGACAATGAAAACGAGCTGTCAATCTCCGCTTTTACTTCGCAGCCAAACGAGAATGACATAGAACGCGGCAAGGCGGCTTTAGCTTCTATTGGGTATGATGAAACGGTTTCCATACGTTTTCTGCCTGCTGTCCAGACATACCGAAATCAGACGATACTTTCTGTATTTCTGCTGTTGGTTTTCCTGTTCGGGGCAATCTACTTATCGCTGTTTCTCTATCTTCGCCGCCAGCACAAGGCTTTCAGTAACGCTGAAAATACCATCCGCCAATTTCTGTATGGCAATACCACATCCCGCATCGAATGTTCACAGGCTGGTGACTGGTACAGCCTTTTCCATGCCATCAATGAAATGGCGACTATCCTCTCTGCTCATGCCGAGAACCAGCGGCAGACCAAAGAATTTTTGCAGGACATTATTTCGGATGTATCACATCAGATTAAAACACCGCTGTCTGCACTGAAAATGTACCATGATATTATAGAGAGACATAAAGATGATGCCGCAACCGTGAGCCGCTTCACCGAAAAATCTCAAAGAGAGATCAAGCGGATGGAAGATGTGATTTACACCTTACTGAAGCTGGCGCGGCTGGACGCAGGAATTATCCAGATGGAAAAGACCCCGGAAAATCTTTCCGTTCTCATGCAGGATGTTTTGGAACGCTTTGAAACCTGGGCGGAACGAGAGCATAAAACAATTACGCTTTCCGGTAAAGAAGATGTTGTTTTATCATGCGATGCCCTATGGGTATCGGAAGCCATCGGCAATATTGTAAAAAACGCCTTGGAGCATACAGAGAATGGCGGCCATATCGGAGTAAAATGGAGCCAGTCCCCTTTAATGACACAGATTGAAATTTCCGATGATGGAAAAGGAATTCACCCGGAAGATCTATATAACATTTTCAAACGGTTTTACCGCAGTCGTTTTTCTTCGGACGTTCATGGCATTGGCTTGGGGCTGCCGCTGGCTAAATCTATTGTAGAAGCTCACGGCGGAACCATTTCCGTAACCAGCAGTATAGGCGCAGGAACCACATTTACATTGAATTTTTTCAACCTTACAGATGAGTAAGATAAATGTCACTTGGAAGTAAGTCATGGGGGGTATGATGTGTCTGTAAGGAGGTCTTGAATATGAATATTCTTGAAGTACAAGACCTGTGCAAAACCTATGGCACAGGCGAAACAGAAGTTCACGCTTTGAACCATGTATCATTTTCTGTCCGTAAAGGCGAATTTATCGCCATCATTGGTGAGTCGGGTTCCGGCAAAAGTACCTTGCTGAATGTGATCGGCGCTCTGGACAGCGCCACTTCCGGCAAGGTATGGATTGATGGGCAGGATATTTTTTCTATGCCGGAGAAGAAATTAACTGTGTTCCGGCGGCAGCATATCGGATTTATTTTCCAGTCATTCAATCTAATCCCGGAGCTGAATGTGGAGCAGAACATCACATTTCCGTTGCTGCTTGACTATAAAAAGCCAAATCAAAAGTTCGTCAATGAGTTGTTGCAGGTGCTTGGGTTGAGTGAACGCCGGAAACACCTTCCCAGCCAGCTTTCCGGCGGCCAGCAGCAGCGCGTGGCGATTGGCCGGGCACTGGTTACACGCCCCGCCCTGATTATGGCAGATGAACCGACCGGAAATCTGGACAGCAAAAACAGTCAGGAAGTTTTGGCTTTACTGCAAACCATGTCAGACAGGTATCAACAGACCATTTTGATGATTACCCACAACAAAAACCACGCCAGCGCGGCAGACCGTGTGTTCCGTATGAGCGATGGCGTGCTGAAGGATTTGGGGGTGTCGTCGCGTTGAAAAGCTATCTTGGATTGGTGCCGCAATATGAAAAGATACACCGCAAGAACAATCGAATTTCGGTTCTCTGCATTGTCCTTTCGGTGCTGCTGGTAACTGCTATTTTCAGCATGGCAGATATGGCGTTGCGCGCACAGAAAAATTATTTTATCAAGACGAATGGTGAATACCATATCAGCTTGACCGACATTGATGAACAGACGGCAGAACTCGTTAAGGCGCGGGTAGATGTTGCCCTCTGCGGATGGGTCTATCAGGGAAGTGCCGGCAATATTGGCTCCAAAGCGGTCAGCTTTGCAGGCGCGAATGAGGACACTTTTTCCACTTTGACAGAAATGGATATGGAAAGCGGTTCATACCCCACCCAGCCTGATGAAGCATTATTGAACAGATCATCTTTGGAACAGTTGGGCCTTGCAGTTGGCGACACCGTGACCGTTACAGTGCCGGATGGTTCCAGCCGGGAATATCGCATTACCGGCGTCCTTGCCGATATGGGAAGTCTGCTTAAAGCGGATGTATATGGTATGGTATTGACTGAGGACGGTTTTCGCCAAATTGCGGATGAAAATGCCCAAACCGGAACCACTTTCCGCGTCCAATTCAAAGATGGCGTAAACATTCAGAAGGCCATGAATGAAATAAAAGCGCAATATGGCCTTTCGGACAATCAGGTAAGCGAAAACACGGCGCTCCTTGGATTGATGGGACAAAGTGAGAACAGCACAATGCAGTCCCTATATATTGTTGCAGGCTTTCTTGTGCTTCTGGTGCTGATTGCTGGTGCAGTAATGATTGCCGCCAGCTTTAACACAAATGTTCTGGAACGAGTTCAGTTCTATGGCCTTTTGCGGTGCTTGGGCGCATCCAAAGCACAGGTAAAGCATTTTGTCATTCTTCAAGGGCTGCGCCAAAGTTTGAAGGGCGTACCGATTGGGCTGGTTGCCGGACAGATCATTACATGGTGTGCCTGCCTCTTGCTGAAATCCATCAGCGGGGAACGCTTTTCAGAAATACCGCTTTTTCAGTTCAGTGTAAGCGGTCTGATTGCTGGTGCGGTGATCGGT
>CASEUJ010000046.1 GCA_949291125.1 uncultured Ruminococcus sp. | reverse complement strand
CTCAGCACCTATTTCAAGTTCCCGCAAGAACTAAGAAAGCTGATCTATACGACCAATACCATAGAAGGCTTTAACCGCCAGCTGAAGAAAGTGACCAAGGCAAAGTCCGTATTTCCCACAGACGACAGCCTTTTCAAGATTCTTCAGCTTTGGCGGACGACCTGTTGATGATTTGCGACCTCTGCGCTCAACATAGAGCCCTTCTTTTCCCTCTTCAAGATAGATGCGTTCCCAGTCTGCAGCTCGCTTATCCGGTAAATCAAATCGTCGTTCTGCTTCTCTATAACTCAGACCCTCCTTATGCATTGTTTCTACAACCATTATTTTGAATTCTGGTGTGTACCTCTTATTTGGCTTTCCTCTTGGCATAAAAATGTCCCCTTTCGTTAGATTTCAAATCGGTATATTTCTATTATACCACATTGTCTAACAAAAGGAGAGCGGTTCATTTATTCTGATCGCGGCTTTATTCCTTATTAAGTTATAAAGTATACGAAGACTGTTTTCAATATAGTGACATTACCCTTAGATTCTTGTGCCGTGAGGCGTGCAGGTTCAATTCCTGTCAGGCGCACCAGACCAAATTCATCTCCTGGGATTATGTGTAAATACACATGATTCCAGGAGATTTTTGCAATAGCTGCAGCTTATGTTTTTTCAGGTAAAAAATGACGAATGACATCCGTCATCAGGCATAGTGGTATCGCCACAACAACACAAAAAAGCAACTTGCGATACCATGCTGATGGAAACGTTTCTACACAGATTTTTCATATTGATAAAGAGCCAGAACGCCACTGCTGTCAACGAGAGTACAACCGACTAGATCGAAAGAGACTACCGCCGATTGATCCACCCACACGCCTCCCCCTGTGCCAACTGCGCCGATTATACTTAGCGCAATCAGAGACAGTACCATAAACGTCGCCACGATCTCCTGCACCAGCGTGGACATATTGACACCCATCAGATTTACGATCACAAGCTCAATGGTGATACCTATACTGAATACAGCAGGCGATACAGCGTCGCCAACGATCTCTGCCATCACATTTACAAACATCACGCCCTCTGCCGACGCATCAAAAATATCGCCGTCCATTTCTAATACTGCAAGCGTGTATTATCCAATATGATAAAACTGATCTATGTTTATGTCCTTTATCCTGTTCGCTTGTATTTTTATGTGTCTGAAATAGTATCAACACGCTCTAAATTATTTTTGATAATGTCGACAGCATCAACGCAAAACGCCGACGATCTGATTTTCGGCAGACTACGTAAAATGTCATTTTTGCTGCGTCATCCCGGATCGGAACGCTGACACGATTGACACTTTTTCCATAGACGCCAATGGCCCAGTTGGTATCAAATGTTGGAATCGACGAGCTATTTACAATCTCTGTGTATTCGTCCATGCCATTTTGCATAATAAAACGTGCCTTTGGCATTTGCGTCCGTACTACTTCTTCCCATACACCAAGATTGTGATACACTAGAAAGCTACCACCATCCAAATCTGCAAATGAAACGCTGTCCATCCCAACCGCCGGATGCGTCGGGAGCACCGAAAGACTCAGACATTCTGTTCCAAGCTGCTGGCAATAGAGCGCATCGTCCGATACCATTTCATCCAGTATGATCAGATGCAGTCTGCTGCGGCGCAGTCCATCTAACAACTCCGATTTTTTTGCCATACTGGATACAATCTGCATCTGCGGATATTGCGCCTTGAGCACTGGTTCAAGCAGAAAAATGGGGGCCGGCACACAAGCACCGATGGTAATCACACGATTTTGCTGATCTGAACTGCGTACAGCTTGTTCCATTTCAACCTCCAGTGCTAAAATCCGTCCAGCATATTCTACGGCAAGACGACCAGTATCGTTCATATAGATCCGATTTTTCTCACGCCGGAACAGCGTTGCACCGAACAGCTGTTCTATTTTTTGAATGGAACGTGTCAGTGTTGGCTGCGTAACATGTAAATGTACAGATGCCTCTGCGAGCGTGTCATATTGTGCAATTCCCACAAGCTGCTCCAAAAGATATAGTTCAACCATATTTATCACTCTCCTTTTTCTATCCTATGAGACAACGTCCGACAAATAATACGTGTCACGTATGATATCATACTCATTTTCAATTTTACAAAACAGAAATTCTGTGATATACTAAAAATGTAATCATCAATATCTCATCGATATTGTAAAATCGAAAGGAGTATTTATTATGGAATATGTAACGATGAACAATGGTAACAAATGCCCAGTTATTGGAATCGGTACTTTTATGATTTCTCCAGCAGATGCCGAAGTCAGCGTCAGAGAAGCGCTCAAAATGGGATATGAGTGCGTGGATACCGCAAATGCTTATGTCAACGAGAGGGCATGCGGACGAGGAATAAAGGAAAGCGGCGTTCCGAGAGAAAAGGTCTTTCTTTCCACAAAGCTCTGGGCAAGCGAATATGAAAACGAGAATGCAGTGGACGAAACTTTAGAACGTCTTGGCGTAGACTATGTGGATCTGCTTTATATTCATCAGCCCGCCGGAAATTGGATCGCAGGCTACAGACAGCTTGAACAGGCATATCGTGACGGTAAAGCAAAAGCAATCGGCATCTCTAATTTCGAAGGTAAGTATCTTGCCGAACTAGAAACGAAGTGGGAGATCGTTCCGCAGTTTATGCAGGCTGAGACACATCCTTATTTTGCACAGGATGAGCTTCGAAAGACGCTTGACAAATACGGAATCAAGCTAATGGCATGGTATCCGCTGGGGCACGGCGACAAGTCACTGATCGAGGAACCTGTTTTTACGAAGCTGGGTGAAAAGTACAGAAAATCCGCAGCACAGGTTATCCTCCGCTGGCACACCCAAATGGGATTTGTAGTCATCCCTGGAAGCAAGAATGTAGATCATATTCGGGACAACCTCAATATCCTCGACTTTATGTTGACAGACGACGAGATGGCAGAAATTGCGAAGCTGAATAAAGGCGTTCGCTATTATAACCGCACAGATGAGGCGCTTGCAGGATTTGCAGCATTCCAGCCAACATACGAAAAAGCGTAGCTTTCATTTAAGAGGGTACACACTAAAAGTCGTTTGCACTCCCTGAAGTTCAGGGCAATTTACAAATTGATTTTTCCTTTTCACAAAGAGCTGTTGCACTACACAAAGTGCAACAGCTCTTTCTTCGTCATCTCCCCCAAAAGCGTCCAGTTATCATAACAGAATCGTTAGATCTCCTCTATTCCTGTGAACAGATCACAAGCAAATCGCCCCTTCCTACGGTGACAACTGCGTGCTCTGCCACGATCTCATTACTCACGCCAATCGGAAAAGATGGCGACAGCGTCCCGTGTAAAAGTGGATACTTCGTCCCTTCAACTGTCACATCTTCACAAATCTCTGACCACGCAAACAGCGAAAAATAGCCTCTACATCTGGGATAAGCCACTTTTCCACCACGTTGGAGTGTTACCCTAGTCTTCTCATCCACCAAAATGCCGCGTGCGTGATGATCTGCCAACATCCGAAGCAGCTGAAAATTTGCAACAGTATGATCCAGCCTTCCTCCCAGCGCACCATAAAAAACTACTTCATCACAGCCCTGTTCCAACGCATATTTTGCTGCGATCACCAAATCTGTGTCATCCTTTTCCGGTGGGAAAACCCTGACATGTACCTTTTCCGGGACGCATCCGAGTGAATCAAAATCCCCCATCACCAAATCCGGGAGAATGCCAAACGCCTCTGCCAATCGTATTCCGGCATCTGCACAGAGATAGAGTTCTGCTTCTGGTACAGGTGGCTGCAATGCCGGTTCAATAGGTGCACCGCCAAAAACGACCGCACGCTTCATGTTTCCCATTCCTTTCTCTGTTTTGCCGTTTGGTAAAGTGCAATATAAGAATCATGACGGCTCTTTGCGATCTCACCGCGTTTCACTGCTTCTACAATCGCACATCCTTTTTCGCAGATATGGGCGCAATCGGAAAAGCGGCATTTGCCGAAGTATTTTTGAAATTCTGGAAAGCAATGCGCAATCTGTTCTTTTTCCATACGCAGATACTGTTCCACTTCAAACGTTGAAAAGCCCGGTGTATCTGCCAGATATCCGCCGGCACACGGATAAAGCTGTACCTGACGCGTAGTATGGCGTCCGCGTCCAAGTTTTTCGCTGATCTCACCCACTGGCAATTCCAGCGATGGAACGATCGCATTCAAGAGCGTCGATTTCCCGACGCCAGAATTCCCCGTCATCATGCTAACACGTCCGTGCAACCGGGATGCCACCGCTGCGATAGTTTCCGGTTTTTGATAATTGACTGCCAAAACGTCGACACCTGCATTTTCATAAAGCCGTATCAGCGATCCTGCTGTATCCAGATCAATTTTTGTCACAACCAAAACGGATACAATGTCCTGATATGCCGCCACAGCTAAAAACGAATCAAGCAGCTGGAGATTCGGAGCAGGCTGGCAGGATGAAACGACAAAGAAAATCTGATCGAGATTTGCCACCGGCGGACGCAGAATAAAATTTTTTCGTGGCAGGATATCGCAGATCACCTGATCCTCAGACAATTTGACATAATCGCCCACATAAGGTGTAATTCTCCTTTTCCGGAAAACACCTCTTGCTTTACAGGTACAGATACCGCAGGAGGTCTCTACAGTATAGAGACCTCCTGTCGATGTGAGAATTCTGCCCTGTGCCGTTTCCGGGATCGCCACAGTAAACGAATTCATATCATCACGCTTCTCCTTCCGCCGGAGCCACTGTTTCTTCTGCCGGTGCCTCTGTCGGAGCTTCCGTTGGTGCTTCCGTTTCCAGTTCTGTCGGAACCGCAATCTGATTAAGTGCACCCATGATATCCTCACTTGTCGCCGAGAAAGAATTGCCGGCAAAATTGAAGATATAAGTGCCGATTACGGCTGTTTCTCCGCTTTTGGCGCTTGTGATTGAAACTCTGACATTCTTTGTTCCGGTACCTGTCACTGAAGCAGTTACCGAATTATCTGTCAGCGTTTCTGCAACAAACTGGTAGCTCGTGATAACCTCTCCGGTATCCGCCTCTGTAAAGTTCAGGGTATATAATCCGCTCATATCACTCGGCAGATCAACAATGCCATAGGATACCGTCCCTTCCGGTTCTTTTCCGTTGCTAACAGTCAGCTGAATCGTTGACCCAACGACAACAATTTCACCTGGCTCTGGATCCTGTTCGATCACCGTCCCCTCTTCTTCTTCGGAATCCTCTTCCGTCACTTTGACCTCTAGACCGCGTGCATCACATTCTTCCTGCGCTTCTTCGAGGGTCATGCCAACGAATTTTGGCACATCAGTTTCGTCCACTGCAATGCCCATGCTGACATATACAGTAACAGTCGAACCAACTGCAACCTCTTCTCCTGCCTCAGGATCAGTGCGAATAACGTGATTTGCCTCAATATTTTCTTCCGAGGTACTTTCAATCTTACGCTGTTCAATCACAATTCCCAATCCATCGAGTGCTTCTTGTGCTTCTTCATACGTATAATTCGTCAGGTCTGGAATCTGCACTTTTTGAATGCCTCGACTTACTGCAATTGCAAGTTCAATTTTTCCATCATCATTCTTTTTCACAAATGTACCTGCATCTACACTTTGTTTATAAATAATATTGGCCTCATACGATTCCGTATATTCCTGTTCTTCCACATCAAAGATAATATTCGGATAATTTAGAACCGCTTCGTCATAGTCCATACCCAGTACATTTGGCACTTCTGCCGTTGTGCCATTAGATTGATTTGTCCCCTGGCTGACAAAAAGAAAAATAATGATCGCCGCCACCACAATCACAACGATTGTCACTGCAGTCAGAATCGGCACAACCAACGATTTAGACTGTTCCCGTTCTTCCGGGACTCGACCATAATACCCATTTCCCGTTTCATAGGCGGGTACTTCGCGCTGCACATGTTCATTCGGGGGCGCAAAATATTGAGTCTGCCCAGGCGCCTGCGGCGCATTATAATAGCCAAAAATGATCTGATTATTTGCCTTAAATGCCTCAATGTCCCGAATCATGTCAGCTGCCGTTTGATAGCGCTTAGATGCATCTTTTTCCATGGCATGCATAATGATCTCTTCGAGTCCGGACGGAATGTTCGGATTGATATTTCGCGGACGCTCCGGCACATTCTGCATATGCATCACCGCAATCGAAACCGGGTTGTCGGTGTCAAACGGCTTGCAGCCGGTGAGCATCTCATAAAACATTACGCCAACAGAATAAATATCGCTCTTGGCATCTGTCACATCGCCGCGCGCCTGTTCGGGACTAATATAATGAACTGTGCCGATTGCCTGATCGGTGGCCGTGCGGCTTTCTTCTCTTGCAAATTTGGCAATGCCAAAGTCCATGACTTTGATTGTACCATCCGTTAGAAGCATGATATTCTGCGGCTTGATATCTCTGTGAACAATGCCGCGGTTGTGCGCATGCTGTAGTGCTCGCAGGATCTGGATGACAAAATGCACCGCATCCTTCCAGTTCAAGACACGCTCACTGTCGATATAATCCTTTAATGTAATGCCATCGATATACTCCATGACAATGTACTGAACACGATCTGAAAATCCCATATCGTAGATCTTGACGATGTTTGGGTGTGACAACACTGCGATCGCCTTGGATTCATTGCGAAATCGCCGCTGAAACTCCTCATTTTCTGAATATTCCCGTTTCAGGATTTTCACTGCAACCATGCGGTTATCGAGAACATCCATCGCACGATAGACATTTGCCATACCACCTTCGCCAACAAGTTCCGTCAACTCATAACGGCCGTCCAATCTTGTTCCAATAAATTTATCTTTTTCCATAGTGTCGGTCCTCCATTTATTCTGCCGTTACCACAGCAACCGAAATATTATCTCTTCCACCCTTTTCCAATGCAGCATCTATCAGTTTCTGCACAATCTCTTCTGCGGAAAGTGTATCGCCTAAGATCGCCTGTATCTCTTCATCTGTACAAAAGCCGGAAAGTCCATCTGAACACAAAAGCAGACGAAATGGCTTATTCGCCGTACGTCTGATCGAATAAAAATCCGGACAAACCGTTCGTTCCACACCGACCGCTTTGACGAGCATATGGCGCTGCGGATGTGTCTTCATCTCTTCCTCTGTAATCTCACCCTTTTCCCACAGCATATTGACGACAGTATGATCCGTTGTCACCTGCTGCATGATGCCATCACTCAAATAATAGGCACGACTATCGCCGACATTGGCAATCGCAATATATTCCTCACTGACAAAGGCTGCCACACATGTGGTACCCATTCCAAAATTCTGATAATCCATTCTGGCGGTGGTATAAACCACGGAATTGGCAGCCGACACCGAAGAAAGAAGCAGCGACCGAACACCATAAGCGTCAAGATCTTCTGTGTATCCCTCTTCAAAATGTTCAAAGAAGATTTCGCTCGCCATGGTGCTTGCCTTGCTGCCTGAACGTTCTCCGCCCATACCATCGCAAACCAAAAGCAGCCGATTTTCCCCGAACTCGCGCATCCCAACACGATCCTGATTTTCATCCCGTATATATCCGATATGTGTCTGCACTGCACACGTCAATTTCTACCACCTCCATTTAAAATCAGGTTTGCACCTCTTTTGCTCTTTGCTGTGCATCACGCCGCAGTTGACCACAGGCCGCATCGATATCACTGCCAAGGGTCCTACGAATAGTCGCATTGATCCCATAGGCCCGCAGCTCCTTCTGAAACTGCAATGCCGTGCGGCGAAGCCCGTGAAAACTGCGCTCTGCCACAGGGTTGACTGGAATCAGATTCACATGACATTGCATACCTGCAATCCTTTTTGCAAGCTTCTTTGCATCGCCCATAGCGCTATTGACGCCATCCATGACTGCATATTCCATCGTGACACGTCTGCCAGTCTTTTCGAAATAATACCGACAGGCATCAAGCAGTTCTTCGATCGGATACCGACGATTCACCGGCATAATTTCACTGCGTCTGCGATTGTCGGCGCTGTGGAGTGAAACTGAAAGAGTCACCCCCAACCGCAAATCTGCAAGCATCCGCATTTGCGGCACCAGACCACAGGTCGACACCGTCACATGCCGTAAGCTCATACCAAATCCATCCGGATCCGACAGCAGTCGAAAAAATGCAATGACATTTTCAAAATTATCCAGCGGCTCGCCGATTCCCATTAGCACAATGCTATCAATCTGACAGCCCACATCGCGCTCAGTCTCGTAAATTTGGAGTAGCATCTCTGCCGGCGTTAAGTTTCGCACATACCCGGCGATTGTCGAAGCACAAAACTGACATCCCATCCGGCAGCCTACCTGTGTAGAAATGCATAAGCTTTTTCCGTGGTGATATTGCATCAAAACAGTTTCCACAAAGTTGCCGTCCGGAAGCCTATACAGATATTTTACCGTATCATCGATAGTAGATGCAAGCCTTCTTGCAATATTTAGTCTATTTATACAAAAATTTTCTTCTAATCTCTCGCGTAATTGGAGAGAAAGCGAAGACATTTCGGCGAATTCTGTCGCCTGCTTCTGATGAAGCCATGAAAAGACCTGCTTACCACGGAATTTTGGTTCGCCAAGTGCCATCATTTCTTTCTCGAGCGCCAAAAGGGACATTGAAAGAATGTCTTTTTTTTCCATGTCATTTCCTCCATCACAAGCAGAAAACAGATCTATGCTGTTTTCCATTTCTTTATACTTTGTACTAATAAGAGGCAAAGTACGCTCAGCATTTCTGAAGCTTTGCAATAAAAAATCCATCACTGCCACAAACATCCGGGAACAAGGTTACCATCGATTGGTTCAAGACATCTCCGAACGTCGGAAGCACCGGAACCGGCTGAAACTCCGGATGCTTTTGCAAAAATTGCATGACAACTTCGCTATTTTCCTCCGGCAGCAATGTGCAGGTCGAATAAATCAGTATACCACCCAACTTCACCGCCTGTGACGACTGTTCTAAAATCTCAAGCTGAAGCGGTGGCAGATCTAAAAATGTCGACGGATCTTTTTCCTTGACCTCTGGTTTCCGGCGCAGCACACCAATACCAGAGCAGGGCACATCGCAGAGTACCCTGTCAGCTTTCCGACACACTGGATGCGGTTTCCGTGCATCTGCTTGTGATGCGATCACACACGAAAGCCCCAGTCGAGCTGTATTCTTTTGGATCAGACCTACCCGGTGCTGTGACAGATCACACGCATAGACTTGTCCGCGATTTTGCATCTGTGCGGCGATCGTACATGTCTTCCCCCCCGGCGCGGCACATACATCGAGAATAGTTTCCCCGGGCTGTGCGCCAAGTGCCAGTGCACAGATCTGCGACGCTAAGTCCTGGACATAGAACCAGCCTTTTTGAAACTGTGGCATTGTCCGGATATCCCCTATCCCAGCATGCAGCAGATAAGCATCCGACACTTGCCCGACAGGTGTAACCTTATCGCCAAGTGTCTGTTCAAACTCAGTTTTCGTACAGGCGGTCGGATTACGCCGAACATAACGCGGTGCCGGCATAAGTGCATCCTCTAAGAATTTCTCTGTCTGTGCCTCGCCATAGGCAGAAACCAATCGTTTCAGCAGCCACTCTGGCACGGCATAGCGTACTGCCATTGCTGCCTGTGGCTCTTTGGGATATGGAATCTGACAGCCATCCCGAAAAAACTGACGCAGTACTGCATTGACAAAACCAGATGCGCTTGCCTTGCGTAGTGTCCGCGTCAGCTTTACGCTTTCGCTAACCGCCGCATGGGGCGGAATCTGATCGCAATAACATAGTTGAAAAATTCCAATCCGCAAAATATTGCGCACCGTCATATCCAGCTTTTTCAGCGGCTGTTTGCTGTATTTTTCCAGAACCGTATCCAGTGTAATGCGCCGCTTGATCACGCCATAATACAGCATAGAACACAGCCGTCGTTCTGGATCATTCAAACCAGAACGGGACAGCTCATGATCAAGCAGCAGATTCGAATAGCTCTTTTCCCGTTCTGTGCGATCCAACAGCTGTACCGCAAGTTTTCTTCCACTCAATTTCTACGGTTCCCCCTTGCGATCGCCAAAAGCCGAAGCAACTGTAAGATACTGTTCACCAAAGCAGCGACATAAGTCAGTGCAGCCGCTGTCAATACCTTGCGTGCCTGGGTCAGTTCATCTCCTGACAGGATAAAACGGCTTTCCAACGTGCGCATGGCACGGCTGCTGGCATTAAATTCCACCGGCAGCGTCACCAACTGGAACACAACGATCAGTGAAAACAGGGCAATGCCCACCAATTGCAGCGTATAGCCGACATAAGAACTGCCAAGCACCAATCCCAGCAAAAAAACGATATACCAGAGCCTGGAGCCAATTTGCGTCACTGGGATGACAGCGCTGCGAATCTTGATCGGCACATAACCCTGTGCGTGCTGTACTGCATGACCGC
Organism: uncultured Ruminococcus sp.; assembly: GCA_949291125.1. Classification (GTDB taxonomy): domain Bacteria; phylum Bacillota; class Clostridia; order Oscillospirales; family Ruminococcaceae; genus Ruminococcus_C. The sequence continues at coordinate 6,633 of CASEUJ010000046.1, read as the reverse complement.
ATTCATGTGCTGCAACACCAATTGCCGCTGTCGAGGTGGAGCTATATGTGGCATCCGACAGACGCACCACATTGGCACGGGGATCATAGTGATCGGTGAGATTGCCGGAAACGCGTTCGATCGTCACCTGATAAAGCCCGTTATCATCTAAGATTTGACGTGCCACCTGGCTGGCAGTAATGCCACGGCTATTTCGAGTGTTTGAATAGCGTTTGAAAGTTGCATTCACATTCCACGATGCGATTAGGCTGATCAACAGACCAATGATGATCAATCCATAGCCTGTATAAAAAAACATGGCATTCTCTCCTTGTCTTATCCAAGTTTTTCAACCAGTGTAAGCGTCTTTCCCCGTAAAAACTCTTCTGCCGTCATGCGACGCTTCCCTTCCGGCTGAATCTCAACAAATCGCAACCCATTTCCATCACCGCAGGCAACGACAAAAGCCGCGGGATCCACAATTGCCCCCGATTCGCCGGTCACATGCTCCACCACTCGGGATGCATAGACCTTCAGACGCTTTCCATCCAGCATGGTAAACCCTGTGATCGCGCGAATCAAATTATGCAGCTCTGCCGCAGATCTTGTGAAGTCCAACTGTGACATATCCTTGGTAATCCGGGATGCATAGCTTGATTTCTCGTCATCCTGCGGCTCTGGCTGTATTTTTCCCTGTTCCAACAGTTCAAGAGTTTCCGCCAGTGTCTCTGCCGCAAGCACCGCCAAACGATCATGCAGCTCAGCCGCGGTTTCTTCCGGCCCGATCGGAATTTCTTTTTTCAAAAGCATATCTCCGGTATCGAGTCCCTCTGCCATTTGCATCGCCGTAATCCCAGTTCTGGTTTCTCCGTTTAAGAGCGCCCACTGAATCGGTGCAGCGCCACGATATGCCGGCAACAGAGACGCATGCAGATTAATACAACCATAGCGCGGCAGCTCCAACACCACCTTCGGCAGGATCTGTCCATACGCCATAACGACGATCAGATCCGGTGCAAGCTGGCGTAACATTTCCATTGCCGCCGCAGCATCTTCACCTTTGCGCAAAGACAGCGGCTGGTATACCAAAATCCCATACTCTGCCGCAACCGCCTTGACTGCTGTGGGGACAGTATGGTGTCCACGTCCCTTGGGACGATCCGGCTGAGTAAATACCCCTACCACTTGATGTTTGCTCTCTGCCAGAAAGCGCAGACTTGGCACAGCAATTTCCGGCGTTCCCATATAGACAATTCTCATGCTCTCTCCAGATCCTCCGGGTCTACAAATTCTTCTACCACATCCACAAACAGCTGACCGTCCAAATGTGCATTTTCATGGCAGGTACACTGTGCGCCCAACGCTGTAAGTGTCATTTCAAACCACTCGCCGTTGCGGTTTTGTGCGCGAAATTTACACTTATTCGGTCTTATCACATAGCCCCAGCGATTCGGCACCGACAAACAGCCTTCCAACACACGCTGTTTCCCACTAGTTTTGAGAATCTCCGGATTAATCGCTTCGATCCGCATTTCGCCTAAATGCATGATAAAAAACCGCCGCTGGATGCCGACCTGGGGCGCCGCAAGTCCCACGCCATCTGCCTTATCTAGTGTTTCGTGCATGTCATCCAGCGTCTGATGCAATCTCTCATCAAATGTTGTCACTGGGCGGCATTTTGCACGCAGGATCGGATCTCCTTCCTTCACTATTCTTCGAATCGCCATTGTTTCTTCCTCCATTTATCATACGCCAATATCGCCGTTCATATCCGCGTAAATATATACTTTTGCATAAGTGCGATCAGCATATATTTTTTCCAAAACTGTGCGAATTAGATTGCGATATGGCTTGGTATTTTTGCACTTGATTACCAGTTGGTAGCGGAACTTCCGGTTAATCATACCATAAACACATGGCACCGGCTCTAACACCCAGATCGGGTAAGAAAACTGCTGCATATGAATTTCATCTTTCAAGATCTGTGCCGTTTTTTGTGCCGCCTGACGTACCAGTTGTTCTTTTGTTCCGGTAAATCCAATGACACAAATGTCACAGATCGGAGGAAAGATCAACTGACGCCGCAATGCAATCTCCTGCGCATAGAACTCTGGATATGCCTGTTTTGCCGCCAAACGCAACACATAATGATCCGGCATGCTGGTTTGTAAGATCGCACGTCCAGGCGTTTCTCCGCGTCCACCGCGCCCGACAACTTGCGTCACAAGTGAAAACGTCCGCTCATAACTGCGAAAATCACCGGCATACAACGCCTTATCCACCGACATCACGCCGACCAGAGTCACATCCGGAAAATCAAGTCCCTTTCCGATCATCTGCGTCCCTAGCATGATGTCATATTCACGATTGCGAAATGCCGTAAAACGTTCTTCGTACGCCGCTCGGGACATTGTCGTATCTGCATCCATCCGCAGGATCCGTGCCCGGGGTACGATCTGAGATAGTTGCTCCTCAAGCTTTTGCGTCCCAAAGCCCATTTTGCGCAAATGTTCGCTGCCACAGGATGGGCAAGTCGTCACCAGATCTTGGGTGTGACCACAGTAATGGCACATCAGGCTGTTATTGACTTTATGATATGTCATCGGCACGCTGCAATTCGGGCAATAGACAGGCTTGTTGCAAGAGGCACAGCTGATGATCGTATGATAGCCACGTCGATTCAGTAATAGCAGTGATTGTTTCCCAGCATCAAGCGTTTCCTGCAATGCCTGTGTCAGACGCAGTGAGAACATGCTTTCGTTTCCCAAGGTACGTTCTTGCTGCATGTCAACAACTTCCACTTCTGGAAGCGGCGTTTGATTATAACGCTGGTTCATTTCAATCAATGTATATACCCCACGCTTTGCATAATAAAAGCTCTCCACCGATGGCGTTGCCGATGCCAATAGCAGCGGACATCCATGTGTCTGACAACGCTTTTTTGCAACAGAGATCGCATGATAGCGCGGTGTGCTTTCGGATTTATACGTTCTCTCGCCCTCTTCATCCACGATCACAAGTCCCAATGACTTCACTGGTGCAAAGATCGCACTGCGTGTTCCAACTATAATCTGAATCTCGCCTGACTCCACACGCCGCCATGTCTCGCTGCGCTGCCCCTGCGACAGTTCGCTATGATAAACCGCAGCTTGTTTTCCGAAGTAACGATAGATCCGCGCTACCGTCTGCGGCGTCAGTGCGATCTCCGGCACAAGCAGAATCACCTGCTTGCCGCGTTTCAGCACAGTATCGATCAAACGGATAAAAACACTGGTCTTACCGCTTCCAGTCACGCCATAAAGCAGAAAATAGCGCATCCCACCATCAAGCGCATCTGCAACTTGATCATATGCAGCCTGCTGTTGAGATGAGAGCACAAGTGTATCCGGGTTAACGGCTGGCTCAGATAGCTGATGCGGATAAAGCAAAGGTCTTTGAATATAAGTTTCAATAACGCCCGCTTGTACAAGGCGCTTGACAACGGAGGATGTCACGCCGCTGAGATAACATGCTTCTTTCTCGGAGGCAGTTCCGATTTCAAGCAGCAATCGCACCAGCTTCTGCTGTGTCTGGGTCAGACAATACAGGTCTGTATCCTCCCCCTTCACCAGCCGCAGCATCTTTGTACCACCCTGTCCATGCGTTCGTTCTTTCACTCGTTCCACACGCCGCAAAAATCCTTTTTCAATCAGCATCTCTGCGATATGCTTTTCGGATGTGTTCATACTGTCTACAAGTTGTTGTAATTCTCGCTTTGTCCCGGCGCTTTTTAGTGCCTGGAAGAGATGTTCTTCCTCTGATGACAGGGGAAGCTGCGGCAAATTTTTAGGGATACGCAGTGTTTCAATCAGCTGAACCTGCATCCCGATTGGTAATATCGCGCGCACTGCATCAAAATAAGTGCAAAACGTCATCTCTTTCAGCCAATGCACCAGTTCCAGCATTTCTTCTGACATAACCGGCCGTTCATCTATGAAAGCAAACACGTTTTTCAACTGCGTTTCCATTTTTTCCATTTTTATACATGCCAATACAATGCCGACACGCTTGGCATTCCCGCGGCCAAACGGCACAATCACGCGGCACCCGGGCAGAATCGAAGTTTGTGACACATAAGAAAATAGCCGATCAAATGAATAGGTAGTTTCGCGTACTGCAACCTGTACTTTCCACAGTTCCATACCAGTGATATCGAAGCCCATCGATATCAGTTTGTTTCGTCATCCTCGACAATGCGATATTTTCCGGCAGCAAGCTCGCGGATCGCAGTCTTAACCGGCTTTTCCTCTAAGATCTTCTTTTCTTCATAGATTTCATCGGCAATCTCTCTTGCCCGCTTTGCTACACCGATTACCAGCGAATAGCTGCTCTCATTTTTTGTGATCAACTGATTGACAGACGGTCTTAACATATTCATAATTCAAAGCACCTCTTCTAAAAATTGATAATGTTATCGTTTGGAATGTATATGGAATTGGACAGAACATTCTATTTTGTCCTGCATTCTTCTGCACGGATGATCGCTCTGACATCAGCAACCGCATCCTCCAGCACATCATTGACGACTGCGTAATCATACTGATGTGCACACTGTATCTCACGTTCCGCCTGTGCGACACGTTTTTCCACGACGTCGGGCGATTCTGTTCCGCGGCCGACAAGCCGCTTTTTCAGCACATCAATAGATGGCGGCATCAGAAACAAAAGCACTGCGTCCGGACATTTTTCCTTCACATGCATTGCTCCTACAACATCGATCTCCAACACGACATGATGTCCTGCTGCCAGATGTTCTTCTACCGGTTTACGTGGTGTCCCATAGTAATTCCCGCAATATTCCGCGTGTTCCAGCATACCATCATTTTCGATCAGCGTTTCAAACTGTGCGCGATCTAAAAATTGATAATTAACGCCATCAACCTCGCCTTCACGCATACTCCGGGTCGTCGCTGACACAGAATAGTACAAATTCGGATCTTGTAACACCTGTGCCAAAACAGTCCCCTTTCCGCAGCCGGATGGTCCGGACACGACAAATAAAATTCCTTTTTTCACGAAACAACCTCACCTTTCATTCGATGTTCTGGATTTGTTCGCGGATCTTTTCGATCTCTGACTTCATTTCAACGACAAGCCGTGTAATCTCCAGCGACTGTGATTTTGATCCAGTCGTATTAACCTCGCGATTCATCTCCTGCACCAAAAAATCCATCTTCCTTCCCACCGGTTCTTCTGCTTGCAGCAATGTTCGGAACTGTGCAATATGACTATGCAGCCGCACAAGTTCTTCGTCCACCGCCATTTTCTCTGCCACAACGCCCGCTTCTGTCACAAGACGCGCCTCATCAATTGTGCGATCCCCGAGCAGCTGTTGAAGCTTTGCATACAACTTTTCATAATACTGCTGCACCGACTGTGGAACAAGCGGCTCGATCTGGTACGCCATCGATTCTAATGCATCAAGATGCGAAGCAATATCAGCACACAACCGCTCGCCTTCTGTCCGGCGCATTTCCTGAAACTGTGCTACGCTTTCCTCCAGAATTGGAGCGATCAATGTCCAGATCTGATCCGCATCTTCCTGTACTGGTACGACTTGAAATGCATCTGGTAAACGAAGCAGTGCAGACAAACCCAGATCCTGCTGCAAATACGCTTCCTGCGATACGCCGCCGCAAAAGTCCTGTGCAAGCCGCTGATTCTCTGTGAAAAGTGCACGCAAATATGCACAGATCACGTCATGATCAGCCTGTATTGTCGATGACTTTCCTTCAACCTGACGCAATGAAAGACTAACTTCGACTTTTCCACGCGAAATCATGCTTTTAAGTCGCTCTTTTATCTTTTCTTCGAGATAGCTATAACTGCGCGGCAACTTCACGCTGCACTCCAGATAGCGATGATTTACGGCACGGATCTCCAGCACGACGTCATAGCCATCCTTTTGCAGTGCTGTACGTCCATATCCTGTCATACTCTTTAACAACAACTGTCATCCTTCCTGCGCCTAACTTTTCATATTATATCATTATAGCATTATATAGAGAAAAAATCAAGAGAAAAATTGCAATTTTTCAATATTTCAATTTTCCTGTAATCTTGCCATTGTAAGGATCTCTTCACGCAATTCCAACAAGTTCCGGTCAATCTTACGAATCACATCCAAAAATACCGCATCTCCCTGTCCGGTTGGATCATCAAGTCCCCAGTTGAGATTGCGCTTTCCGGGCACATAGGGACAGGTGACATTGCATCCCATCGACACCACAATATCGGTTTCCGGAATCTCGGAAAAAAACTTGGGACGCTGGGTCTGTTCCATATTGATGCCATAAACTTGTTTCATCAGACGCACGGCGTCTTGGTTGATCCGAGGCTTTGTCTCCGTGCCGGCGGAATAACAGTCACAGATGTCCGACAGATAGCGCTTTCCCAATGCTTCGGCGATCTGACTGCGGCAGGAATTATGGACACAGACAAAGGCTACGTTTATGTTGTGCATCTCACACCTCCGAAAAATAGACAACGCACACCAATACAATGGCGATTTTGTGCACAACGAGTGCAAATTATATCATCCAGTGTCATAGAAACGCCGAGTGCTTCTTCGGTAAAACCCGACTTTGCCACTTGTGTTCTCAATTAACGAAATAG
>CASEUJ010000045.1 GCA_949291125.1 uncultured Ruminococcus sp. | reverse complement strand
GTTTCTGTATCAGCTGTCGATTCTGTTGCTATAGCGGTTGCAGAGGGAATCGTTGTTGTCTCTGCAATTGCAGATGGAACTGTCGTTATTGTTGTATGCGAAATCGGCTCTGTGACTGTCGATGTGGCAGCAGTTGTTGTCGATACAGAGCTTGTCGAAGCGGGAATAGATGTTGTCGTTGTTTCCAATGGTGTTATCGGCGTGGCAGGGGGAATCTCCCAATTGTTAATAAACTCTTGTGCCTCGTCCGGAAATGTGCCATATGCACATCCGGTTGTGAACCACGTTAAAAAAGTAATGGCGTCCATGATATCCAATGTGCCGGAATCATTGATGTCCAATTTTTCCATGCTTGTGGCTGAAAGCGGATCTCCTAATCCGGCATTTACGTGACAATAGGCACGAAGCGTGATCATCGATAGCGCCATGAAATCATCGGGTTGTGTTTCATTTAGCGTGAGCTGCAGTTCCGACAGGGGGGTGCCGATTTCTTCTTCGGCGGATGCGATCGGACTGCATTGAAATGATGCACCACCGCACACGAATGACGCGGCGGTCAGAAAAGCAATACATTTGTTTCGAATATTTCGTTTCATATATTGTAAGACCTCCTGAAAACTCAGTATATCCCGCGTGTTCCCCAAAATCCAATCAGTATGATCTGAAGCAAAGCGATTAGCGGAAATCCGAATCGAAAGTACCAATGCCGCGTTTTATGGTGAAAACACCATATACCGATCGTACCGCCGACTGCACCGCCGAGCACTGCTACAAGTAACAGTGTCTTTTCCGGAATCCGCCATGCATGTTTTCTGGCACGATGCTTGTCCAGTCCCATCAGAACAAAACAGACAAGACTCATTCCAAGCATGATCCCCGGCAAGAGCCAGATCTGGATTGCGTGGGTATTCATGTCCTACTCCTTTCGCAGTTTCATACGCAGTTGCGGCGAGAGCGATGCTGTGATTGCTTCAATGACAGCGTCGTTTGGTGTAAAGACGATCCGGGTAAAGCCATAATCATCCATCGTGAGATCGGCGTAATATTCGCCCTCTCCTGTGTTGTCGCTGCAAAGCACCAGTGTACAGTCATCATTTTTGGGGACTGTTTCATCCAGTACGCCGAATGCCTCGAATTTCCGGATGTCCACGGTGATCAGATGGCTGCGCTTGCGCCGTGCAATGATCTTGTCAATGTCCATCTCATCATTTGTGACGGCATATTCATATTCTACCGAAAGCCCACTAATCAAATAATATGCACCGTAAATCACAGCAAAAGTGATGATCAGAATAAACGGTATTCGCATCAAGATCGTGAAAAAAATGGTGATCGCACAAACGAGAATTGTCGCCGTAATCAAAAGTATTTTTTTCAGATTGTCGTGTGAATCCGGGCGTTTTTTTACCAGATATTCTGCAAAGTTGTCCATAATCGACACCTCCTTTTTTGTGCTCTTCTTATTCTATCATACTTTTTGTAAAATTTCAAGAAAGATTTCATCAAAATACTTGATTTTTTCGTCCGCATGCGCTATAATGAAACATAACAGCTGTATCCGGTATGGATGCAGATTCAAGAAAACACAGTGATGAAGCGAGTAGGCATTTTTTGCAGCGGTACAGAGAAGTGGGGCATGTGCTGAGACCCCATACGGTGTAGTTTGCTGAAGTTCCCTTCGGAGTGGCTGTGCGGAACGGTGAAAGACCCAGTAGGCGCAGATGTGGTGTTCGCATTAAGAACAGGAGAGTGGCGGCTCTTTGAAAATGGGTGGTAATTGCAAGCGTGTGTCTTGTCCTGTTTTCAGGATAAGGCTTTTTTTATTGCTGTAAAATATCTCACCCGTCAACGCGTCATAATTTGGATAGGGAAGGAACGATATGATGAAAGAACAACTTGAGGCAATTCGCAGTGCCGCAAAACAGGCGCTTTCGAACTGCACCGATCCCAAACAGCTCGATCAGCTGCGTGTACAATATCTTGGAAAAAAAGGCGAGCTGACCGCAATCTTAAAGCAGATGGGGAAATTGTCGGCGGATGAGCGCCCGGCAATGGGACAGCTTGCAAATCAGGTACGTGCCGATATTGAACAGACACTCACCGGTATCCAACAAAAGCTGTCAGAACAGCTCATGCGCAAAAAGCTGGCTGCTGAAACGGTGGACATTACACTGCCAGGCAAGGCACAGAAGGTTGGCAGCATGCATCCGCTGCACATCGTCGAGCAAGAGATTCGGGAGATCTTTTTGGGCATGGGATTTTCTGTCGCAGATGGTCCGGAGGTCGAATATGACTATTACAACTTCGAAGCGCTGAACCTGCCTCCGGATCACCCGGCACGAGATACACAGGATACATTCTATATTACAGACAATATTCTGTTGCGTACCCAGACATCCTCCGTACAGGTGCATGTCATGGAACACCAGAAGCCGCCCATTCGTGTCATCTCGCCGGGGCGTGTCTATCGTTCCGATGCCGTAGATGCTACCCACTCGCCTCTGTTTCACCAGATTGAGGGCTTAGTGGTCGATAAGGGCGTTACTATGGCGGACTTAAAGGGTACGCTTGAACTTCTGATGCAACGGCTCTATGGTGATGATTGTAAGATCCGTCTGCGCCCCCACCACTTCCCGTTCACTGAGCCGAGTGCTGAGGTCGATGTCATGTGTTTCCAGTGCCGTGGCAAAGGTTGTCGTATGTGTAAGGGCGAGGGCTATATTGAATTGCTGGGCGCCGGGATGGTACACCCGAAGGTACTCGAGGGCTGCGGTATCGACAGCAGCGTTTATTCCGGTTTTGCATTCGGATTGGGTCTGGAGCGTGTGGCAATGCGCCGCTATAGTATTGATGATATGCGGCTGCTCTTTGAAAACGATTATCGGTTTTTGGAACAGTTCTGAGCGGAAGGAGAAGGCGAAACATGAATTTATCGATGAAATGGCTTGCGGACTATGTGGACTGCGGCGTGTCCGTCAAGGACTTCTGTGCTGGTATGACCATGAGCGGTTCGAAAGTAGAAACATATGAAACCGAAGGCGCAGCAGTAAAAAATGTGGTGGTCGGGAAACTCGTTTCCATTCAACCCCACGAGAATTCAGATCACTTACAAGTGTGTATGGTGGATGTAGGCGGCGAATCGCCGATTCAGATTGTCACTGGCGCACAGAATATCGTCGAGGGTGCATTGGTGCCGGTTGCGATGATCGGCGCGGAATTGCCCAGTGGCGTAAAGATCAAAAAAGGTAAGCTTCGAGGCGTGGAGAGCAATGGTATGCTCTGTTCTCTTGGTGAACTGGGGCTGACCAGACATGACTTCCCCTATGCCATCGAGAATGGTATTTTCCTTATCGAAGAGGATTGCACACCGGGGCAGGATATTCACGATGCCATCGGCCTGAATGACACTTCTGTGGAGTTTGAGATTACATCCAACCGTCCGGACTGCCTGTCTGTTGTGGGATTGGCGCGTGAGGCGGCGGTCACCTTTGGGAAAAAACTGCATGTTCGTGAACCGCAGTTCCATGGCATACATGAATCTTTAAGCCAGTCGCTTTCGGTGACGGTGGAGAATACGGCGCTCTGTCCGCGCTATATCGCCGGCATGGTGAAGAATGTCAGGATTGCACCGTCGCCGCGCTGGATGCGGGAACGGCTGCGTGCCTGCGGCGTGCGACCGATTAACAATCTGGTGGATATCACCAATTATGTCATGCTCGAATTCGGCCAACCGATGCACGCCTTTGACCAGCGCTATGTCCAGGGTGGTCAGATCGTGGTACGCAACGCCAAGGAAGGCGAGACGATCACAACTCTTGATGGACAAGAGCGCAAGTTGTCGCCGGAAATGCTTATCATTGCCGATGCGGAAAAGCCCATTGCTGTAGCCGGTGTCATGGGCGGCGAATACAGCGGGATCATGGATGATACCCAGACGGTTATCTTCGAGTCTGCGTATTTTGAACCGGTACAGGTGCGCCGTACTGCTAAGAAACTGGGTATGCGTACCGATGCTTCTGCACGCTATGAAAAGGGTCTTGACCCGGATGGATGCCTGCGTACCTTGCTCCGTGCGATGGAACTGGTGGAACAGTTGGGCGCCGGTGAGCCTGTTTCAGATTTTATCGAAGTGGATAACCGCACGGGCAAGCCCGCAGAGATTTTGTTCGATCCCGACTGGATCAACCGTTTCCTCGGAACCAGTATTTCTCGCGAAGAGATGGTCAGGACGCTGTCATCGCTTGAGATCCGGGTGGATGGAGATCAGTGTATTTCGCCAAGTTTTCGTATTGATTTAGAGCGTCCGGCGGATATCGCGGAAGAAGTGGCACGAATCTATGGCTATAACAACATCCCGTCCACAGTGATTCGCGGTGTGGCGCAGGCGCGCCTGACACCTCAGCAGCAATTTTTACGGAAGGCGGAGCAGACTATGGTGGGGTTGGGCTTTTACGGAATCCTGACCTATTCCTTCACTTCGCCGAAGTGTTTTGATAAGATTGGCTTGCCGGCGGATTGTAAGCTGCGTGAAACGGTGACGATCTCGAATCCTTTGGGTGAGGATACGAGCATTATGCGTACGACAACTCTGCCGTCGATGCTGGAGATTCTATCGATCAATTATAAGAACCGAAATGTCTCTGTATGCTTCTATGAGATAGGGAAGGAATATCTCCCCACCGGACCGGACACCCTGCCGGAAGAACCACATCGTCTGACGATTGGCGCATATGGCGGCGAATTGGACTTCTTCCAGCTCAAGGGTGCAGTGGAAGAATTGTGTCGTGAGTTGAATCTCCCGAAGCGCAGCTATGTGCGTCCGGAAGAAGACAATCCGGTGTTTGCAGAATGTTGTGCGCTCCATCCGGGCAGAAGCGCTGTGATCTACTGTGGTGATATGGCAATCGGCTATTTAGGCGAAGTACATCCGACGGTACAAAAGACTTATGGCATCGGCACTAGAACCTATGTGGCAAAGCTTTTGATCCAGGAGATGGCACAGCTTGCACAGACAGAAGTGACTTATCGACCGCTACCAAAATTCCCGGCAATCACGCGTGATCTCAGTCTGCTCTGTGATGAAACACTGCCGGTGGGTACGATGGAAGAGGTCATTGAATCGGCAGCAGGCAAGCTACTCGAACAGGTGACGCTGTTTGATGTATATCAAGGTGACCAGATTGCATCGGGTAAGAAGAGCGTTTCTTTCTCATTGCGGCTGCGTTCGCATGAAGGGACGCTGACGGACGAACAGGCAGATGCTGCGATGAAACGTGTGCTTAAGGCGCTCGATCAGATCGGAGCTGTACTGCGCGATTAAACAGGAGGTCGGCATCATGCAAAAGAAAAGCGAAAAAGCTCCGACAAAGGTCAAGCCGAAACGCCAAAAGCGTCAACTTACGCCAAAAGAACAGACGGCGCTTGTCATCGGATTAGTGGCGATTCTGCTTTCCGTGGTCGGTGTTGCGGCATTGCTTTGGTTGTCCGGTGTTGTGGGTGCGATTTTGGGTGGCTGCGGCGTTGTCGCAGGCTTTATTAGTCTTATGGTCGGGAAGGGCGGTACATTGCCATCTGTTGTGGCGATCGTTGCCGGTTTTCTGACGGTGCTCTCCTATCTGGTGATGATGCAATTGCAATAAGCTGAGCTTTTATATGTGAAAAAGGAGCTGTTTGTACTATATTGTGTGCAGATGGCTCTTTTTTTGAATCTAATTTTGGATAAGTTTTTTTATGGGCGCACCTCCTTTCTAGGTATGAAAAAAGCGCACCGATGGCACGCTTTCATATTTTTTCTATATCATCTTCATCGCAGTCAAATGGTGGGAACTGGTTTCCATAGCCTTTTTTTTCGAATATTGCCAAGTTCCATAAAGATACTGAAGCTTTCTGTAAACCGAACATCTGACTTTATTATACCACCATCTCCACCCGAAATTAACCCATTCGTTGCATTCCCACGATACACCGGATCAAAAAAGTACCGGCATTACGAATGCATCGGTGGAAGTTCCCTCTCCGGCATCTTTTCTGAAATGGAAAGCCGCCAAAAATCAAAAGACGTATTGCATGCCAAAAAACCGGTACGCAATGCGTCTTTTTTGTTCGAAGATACCGCTGTCGTTACGGCGATATCTCTGTATGGTAACTTATGTTGTGGTAACGATTTGACCCCATGTTTTCGTAATGCCAGATGAACGATTTGCATAGTATAGCAAGATGTAAAAGGCATCCTGTATATTAATGATATCGTTTTTGTCGATGTCGCAAACGGTAAATTGTTCATCAGAAATTGTGGTTTGCAATCCGGCTGACTTGCGTGCATAGAGCGTCAATGTTAGAAATGCATCTTGTATTGTCACCGCACCGTCATAATCTGCGTCGCCCTTGATGCTTTGTGTGGATGGAATTGAAGCATTCTTTTGCGCTGCACCGCCAACAAATAGATTTACCCATGCATATTGTGTGTCCTCTGCTACGCCGATCCCGACATAGGAATAACTTGTCGACAAGATGTTGTTGCGGTGCCCTTCTGATGCCATCCATGAATTGACAACTTGCTGCGGCGTTTGCTGTCCATAGGCAATATTTTCTCCTGCAGACATATAAAAAATATCGTATTCGTCCAGTATTGTGAAACAACTGCTTCCGTCCGGTCTTGTATGCGCAAATTCGGTCAGACACTCTTCTGAACGTTCTGTAGCAGCCGCCTGGAGTGCATCTGTCGTATAAAACGGATTCAGGTTGTTTTCTACACGGATCTCGTTGAGCAGAATCAGAACTTGTGTGGCATAATTTCTGAGAAATACATCTTTGCTGCTGGATGCCGCCGAAGCTGGCGCTGTGAGCATTGCGCTAAGACAAGTTATCGCACACAATGCTGCCGTACATTTTCGGAAGATCTGTTTCATATTACTTCACTCCTTTACATCATAAAGTATGAATCCTAGATTTCCTCAAATTTCTTTGTTTTGCCCCGCTTAGATTACTGTATTGATGTATTTTGGATTCGCCGCCGCACCATGCTCTTCTCTGGAAACATGTTCTGACAGGCAATGGAACAAGGCATCATCGCATGGTTTGCTGTTTCGATTGGTTCGCCGGATGCATCGCGCAGATCTGCCGCAGAAATCGTCACCGGTGGCATCCCGGGCGAGATCACTTCAAGCGTATCTCCGGCAAAAAAACGGTTGCGCTGGGTCAGATAGAGCCGCCCATGTTCCGCACGCTCCACAACTGCAACCACATCGCACAGATGGACATAGCTGCTGGAAGCATAGCGTTGGGAAGCGTCGTCTTTATCGTAGAAAAAGCCGGTGCAATATTCCCGGTGACTGACCTGGCGCACTTCATCGAGCGTCCATCCCGGCGCATCATTTCCGCTTATGGCTGCATCAAGTGCCGCGCGATAGGCATTTGTCACAACGGCGACATAGTAGGCGGATTTGTTGCGCCCTTCGAGCTTGATGCTGTCTACACCAGCATCGAGCAGATCTTGTAAATGATCGATCATGCAAAGATCCTTGGCATTGAACAGATAAGTACCCTCATTCGTTTCTTCCACCGGGAAATACTGACCCGGCCGCGTTTCTTCCATGACATGATACTTCCAGCGGCATGGCTGGGCACATGCACCGCGGTTGGCATCTCTGCCGGTGAGATACGCCGAGATCAGACAGCGGCCGGAAAATGACATGCACATTGCCCCGTGGACAAACACTTCCAATTCCATATCTGCCGGAATCTTTTCGCGGATCGCAGCGATTTCTTTCAAAGACAGTTCCCTTGCAAGTACAGCGCGTTTGACACCCATGTCATAAAGCATCTGACAGGCGGCGGCATTGACGATTCCTGTCTGGGTGGACATGTGAATTTCCATTTCCGGTGCGAGTGTGCGCGTCAGCGACAAAAGTCCGAGATCGGCTAAAATCAGCGCATCCACGCCGGCTTTAACAGCCTCTTCCAAGAACTGTGGGAATTGAGTCAGTTCCGGATCGCGCGGTAGTGTATTACAGGTCAGATAGAGCTTTTTGCCATATTGGTGTACTGTTGTTACAGCCTCACGCAGCTGATCGTATGTCCGGTAGTGATTTGCCGCAGCACGCATGCTGAACTGATCTCTTCCGAGATAGACTGCATTTGCACCATAGTCAAGTGCGGCTTTGAGGCGTTCGTCGTCGCCGGCAGGAGCCAGCAATTCCGGCTTATTCGTCCGCTGTGTTTTCACCTTCTTCGCCATCCTCTCCGTTTTCTTGTTCTGCTTCTGAAGCAGATGCCTGTATGGACGCTACCATTGCCTGATTTGCATCATGTTCCTCAAGCGTTCGGGCAAAATAGGTCTCCCCGGTGTCGAGGTTTGCATAGAAATAATAATAATTGGTATTGCTCGGATAGAGCGCCGCATAGATCGCATCGCTACCCGGATTACAAATTGGTCCCGGCGGCAGTCCTGGCGAGGTGTATGTATCGTATGCATCATAGAGCGCCTGATTATACGTTTCGCTGTGTGGCTTTATGACCTCTTCGACGTAGTTCGTAGTTGGGTCAGATTGCAATAGTGGATATTCGGTGGCATTGTTCAGGCGATTCCAGAAGACAGAAGAAATGTCCGCCATTTGTTCCGTTGAGCCGGCCTCTGCCTGAATCATGGAGGCAAGTGTGATCGTTTCGTCGAGATTGAGCCCAAGCACCTGCATGCGGTCATAATATGCCGGGTCGATCTTGCTGTTAAAGTTTGAGAGGATCTTTTCGGCAACCAGTTCTACGCTCATTTCCTGATAGAATGTATAGGTATCCGGGAAAAGATAGCCTTCCATTTTATAGAATTTTTCATCTTGAAAGCTCGGTAAGTATTCTTCATAGGCGTAGCCAAAGGACATTGCATCGTTATTAAAATAGTCAAGAAATTCATCTGCATCACAGACATTATTTTCTTCGAGCAGGTCTGCTGCATCTACCAAACGAATTCCTTCGGGGAAGGTAATCGTAACAGAGAATTCTTCATCGAGTGGATCACTCGTCAGTTCGCTCAGAATGGTTTCATACGCCATATCTGGTCGCAGCTCATGGTCACCGGGACGGATATTTGTGTCTTTATTGCTCATGCCGGCGATCATTACAAAGAAGTTCGGTTGGCTGATGATGTTTTCTTCTTTCAGAATCTCTGCAATCTCTTCCAAGGTCGCGCCATTTGGGATCGTGACGATCTTTGTCGAGCTGTCGCTATTGATTCCAAGCAGATCCCTGCCATAGATAATGAGTACAACAGAGAGAATGATCGAAACGGCGATGATCACAAATGTCATGACTAGAGCGCTGAGAATACGGTGCTTTTTCCGCCGTTTTCCAGTGTGGGATGTTCGTGTGGGATGTGCCTCTTCTGACGGAAGCGTTGCAGTCTGGCTGTCGCCTTCAAGGTCGTTGTCCACATGGAAATGACCGGTTTGCGACAGGGGAACATGGTCAATATGTGATGGCACTTCTTCTGCTTCTGTGATATGTTCGGTCGGATGCGGCTGTTCCCACTGTGCTGTATGTTGTGCGGATTCTTCCGGTTCGGAATACAATGTTTCATCCGGCTGTACAGTGTTCGGGAACACAGGCGGTTCCGGTTCTGTCGTCGTTTGTCGCGACAATAGGTTTGTCTGATGTTCCGGCGCCGCCGCATGTGGCTGTGGCTTCGCCTGTTCCTCCCGGATTTCTTCGGAAGGACGCTTATGTGATGCAGTTTCACGCAGGATCTCCTGTAAAAGTGCATCGCGGTTCTGCTTATTTTCCATTCCACACCTCCAGCGGAAATTCGTTAGCAATGCCGTCTAACATCTGATCAGTCGATTCGGTCGGGATGTGTTCTAAGATAAATTGTGATGGTGTATAGCCGATCTTCAAAAGCCACGGATATGTTGCCAGAAAGCGGTCGTAATACCCACCGCCGTAACCGAGTCGACCGCCACATCGGTCAAAGGCAAGTCCCGGCACCAGACAAAGCGTATATGTGTCTTTTTCCGGTATCAGAACCTGCAGATGACTTTGCGGTTCACGCACGCCGTATGTGCCAGGGTTTAGCTGTTTTTCGAGTGTAAGCGTTGGGTCAAGCTTGTGGAATACCATCCGATGATCGCCGATACACCGCGGTACACCGACGCATTTTCCATCGTGCAGTGCATGCCGCAAGATTTCCGCGGTATCCGGCTCCTGAGGAAGAGAAACAAAACACAACAGCTGTTCACATGCCTGATAAACCGGACTCTCCAAAAAACAACGGGTCATTTGCCGGTCAAGTGCGCTTTTTTTCTCCGGCGGCATCTGACTGCGGAGTTGGCGCATTTCCCGGCGCAGCGCCTGTTTCGCGGATTTAGTTGTCACAGATGATTGAAGCACGGATCTGTGCTTGGGTCTGGGTGCCGCAAAGTACACCGACCAGCGCAAGCCCGAAATCGACGGCAACGCCGGCGCCGCGTGCGGTAATGATTCTGCCATCCTGTACAACGCTCTTTGTTCCGATCTCGGCACCTTCGAGTGCTTCTTCAAAGCCGGGATAGCACACCGCCGTCTTGCCGCGCAGGATGCCGCGGTGCCCTAAGATTGAGGGGGCAGCACAGATTGCACCGATCCAGCGGTCGTTTTCCACACAATAATCGATCGCTGCCTGTACGATGTCAGATGCCTCTTCATTCAGTGTACCCGGCATGCCGCCCGGCAGTACGATCATTTCCATATCACCGCCGATCTTCAATTCCTCTGCGGTGATATCTGCGTTCACTGGTACACCATGTGAGCCGGTCACAACTTTTCCGGTGACACCGACAGTAGCCACATTTTGTTTTGCACGCCGCAGCATATCGATCGGCGTGATCGCTTCGGTTTCTTCAAAACCTTCTGCTAAAAATACATAAATCATGGGAATAACTCCTTTCCGCTTTATGAATGCTCTTTGCTTTATGAATGCTCTTTTATAATGGAAGTGACTGTGTGATCTCCTTGAGCAGCATGTTCCGGATCGTTTCAATCGGATAGAGCGTTTTTCCATCCGAACAGGGGATCATGTGCCAGCCCAGCTTTTCGCCGGCGTATGCCGCAGCAAGGCTGCATTGTTTTAGATAATCAAGATCGGCCTCATGAATATCCTGTTTGGTCTTATCGCCATCATAGCGTTTCATGAGAAGTTTTTGCGATAGTTCCAGTGGCAGCGACAGGAACAGAACCAGATCGGGGCGCGGCAATCCGAGCTTTTCATATTCATAATCCTCCAGCCACGCCAAAAAGCCGTCCCATTGTGACTGCGGCAGTTTGCTCATCTGATGAATGGCATTCGAAGTAGTATAACGGCTTGCGAGGATCCAGCTCCCATTGTGATATGCCTCACCCCAGTCGAGTCGGTAATTGGCATAGCGGTCGACCGCGTAAAAGCTGGAAGCTGCATAGGCGTTCACGCCATCGGGGGTATCAGAAAATGCACCATCAAGATAGAGCTTGACCAGTGCCGCCGAGGGCTTTTCGTAAACCGGAAAGCTGATGGCTTTGATCGGTGTGCCCTGTTTGCGCAGCACCTGTTGTATCGCTTCAAACTGGGTAGATTTTCCGCAGCCATCCAGTCCGTCAAGAACGATCAGTTTACCCTTTCCCATGGCGGATTACCTCAAATGCTTCCCGGACTTCTTTTGTTTTGCCGCAGCTCATCTTCCCCTCCGGACACGGACCACTGCAACATGACGGACCGGCGGTCAAAAATAAAGTGGGCGCGACTTCATGGCAAAGCCGCAGCATTTCCGTTGCCACAGCACGGATTTCCCACTGTGCACGGTTACAACAGCGCAGCCGGAAGAAATGGCGTAGGCTGCGGACATTCATGGTCATCACCATCTTTGTCTCACAGGCGTTGGGAAGTACATAGCGTGCATCCTCAATTGCCTTTTTTTCCGCTTTCGTCTTTGCCGCTTTTTCGCTGAGCCCCTGTGCAAGAAACTGAGGCAAATATGTTTCCTCCAGCGCGTCGGCAAGGGCATTATAGGCATCCACGGACTGCTGCATTGCCTTTTGATATGTTTTTAACAGTTCCGGCTCCGCCGCGATTTCCGGCGGCGTAATATAGACAAAATTTTCTTGGCGTACATAGCGCTGACTCTGAACTGAGAAAGACGCCAGACGATGGCGCGTTACCTGTGCTAAAAACGAGCGAGAAACGCCCTCAATGCCAAATGTGAATGTGACATGTTCTACCGGACTTTCATGTCCATAACCGTCGAGCATCTTTACAAATGCTTCGGCGCGTTCCTGCGAAACGGCACTGCGCAGTTCTTCTACACCGGTGTCGGAATAACAAAGCCGTGCGGCGGCGGCAATGGTCTGTTCCGGCTGTGGCGTGTGTGCAAGCAGTACAACTTTCATACATGAAACTCCTTTTCAAAAAATAATATATCAATTTATTATAACACGACCTGCGAAAAAAGTCAAGCTTTCTGTTTGTTTAATTTGCGGTTGCAATTCAAATAATTTCAATAAACAAAGACGAATTGATTTGAAATTTCCAGCATTCCGGTTTCTAAAAATGAAGCATGTGCTATAAAAAAGACGCTTTTTGTGTTCTGTTTCGAACCCATAAGCGTCTCTATGTTTTTGGTCGATAGAAGAGCCAAATATCTATCGAATGGAAAGCAGCGTTTCGCCGCGGCTCTTTTTAAAGAGTGTGCGTGAGAGGATTCGTTCAACCACCAGTGCAATTGCGGCGAACAGCAGGAAGAACAGCATTGTCTGTCCTGACGGGATCGCCATGTGCAGAACGTCGTGATTCAGGATATGATCCTTGCAGAATAAGAGTAGCGAGATTGCTGCATAAAATCCTACGCCGGTAGTGACAAAGAGGAAGGTGCGAAGCTTGTTGAAAGGCACGCACATTTTGCCTACACCATAAATGCCTACCATGCCGATCAGCAGGTAGAGCAGTGCATTTGCCTGTGTATTCTCACCCGTTGCACCCAAAATGCCGCAGAAATGCAGAATCAGATAGAGGACAAAGCAGACGGTGATCGCAATTGCATTTGGTGCGGCGCGTCGGATTGCTTCTGGCAAAAACCGGGTTGTGACTTTTTGGGGGTTCGGCTCAAAGGAGGCGAAGAAAGACGGATACCCCTCAATGATCAGATCAATCATGGTGATCTGGATCGGGACAAACGGAAAGGGCGTATTGGTCAGCAGACAGATGATGCACAGCAGAATGGAATAGATTGTCTTGATGAAGAATACGCCGGCAGATTTCGTGACATTGTTTACGACGCGGCGCCCCTGCATCAGGACATCTTTCAATACAGAGAAGTCAGAGTCCAGTAGTACCAGTTGTGCCACCTGCCGTGCTGCGTCACTGCCCTGTCCGACGGCAATGCTACAATCGGCTTCTTTCAGTGCAAGTAGATCGTTGACACCGTCACCTGTCATCGCGACAGAATGCTTTTTCTTGTGAAGTGCCTCTACGAGCAGCCGTTTTTGCACCGGAGTTACCCGACCAAATACGGAGTAATCTTCGGCAATATCGTCAATCCGGCTATCCTCCACCTGGCTCATATCAATGTAATTATCTGCACCGGGTACGCCGGCTTGTTGGGCAATAGCAGAAACCGTGATCGGATTATCGCCGGAGATGATCTTCACCGCTACGCCTTCGCTGCGGAAATAGTCCATGGCTGCGGACGCATTCTTGCGGATCGGATCGACGATCGTTACCGCTGCCATCAGCATAATTTCCGGCAGCGGTGCATCCTTGCTGACTTCTTCTTTTGTGATGCCGACGAGTAAGATTCGCTTACCGCCCTGCATGTGCGCGTGGATGTTGTCCGGAAGTTGGGTCTGACTGAGCTTTTCCGGTGCGCCAACTAAAAAGGTCACGCCGTCTTCAAATGTCATGGCACTCCATTTGCGATCCGATGAAAACGGGATCTGTTCAGTTGGTGTATGTGCGTCAGATGGCTCGAAATAGGCATTGAGTGCTTGGAATGTGGCATTGTTATCCGAGGTGTGCTGTAGAAAGCTACCCACATAGTCAAAAAAAGCACGCTCATCTGTACCGGGGAAGAGAATGACCTCATCTACTTTCATTTTCCCTTCTGTCAGAGTGCCGGTTTTATCCAGGCATAGTACATCGACGTGTGCCAGATTCTCCAGTGAATAGAGATCTTGTACCAATACATTTTTCTTGGAAAGGAACACAATACCTGCCGCAAGGCCAATACTGATCAGAAGATACAGTCCCTTTGGCAGCATTCCCAGCAGCCCGGCGGAAGTGGTGACAACCGCATCATACATGCTGTTATCCCGGAATACCAGTGCCTGAATAAACAGCAGAATGCCGAGCGGAATGATCAGAAAGCCGGTGAGCTTCGTAACTCTGCGCATGGAGAGCACCAGTTCAGAACTCATTGCCTTGGATTTCTTTGCTTCTTTTGCAATTTTTGCCGCATAGTTGTCTGCACCGACGTGGATGACCTTTGCACGGCACTTGCCGCTAATGATCGAACTGCCGGAGAGCAGCGAGTCGCCTTCTTTTTTTAGGATTGCATCAGATTCGCCAGTCAGAAGTGATTCGTTGACTTCCACTTTTCCTTCTGCGATGACAGAATCCGCGCAGATCTGCTTGCCGCTCTCTAATAAAAGGATGTCATCCAGCTCGACTTCGGCGATGTCAATGTGCATCACTTCGCCGTCGCGTTCGACGTCTGCCTTTGGCGCAGATAATAGTGACAGCTTTTCGATCAAGCGCTTTGCCTTGATTTCCTGAATGATTCCGATCGATGTGTTCAGTGCGATGATAAAAATGAAGAAGAGATTGGACCACGCATGAACACAGATCAGGGCGATTGCGATTAATACGTTCAATAAATTAAAGAGCGTACAGATATTTTCACGCAAGATCTGTCCGGTGGACTTGGTGATTTTTTCCTGTTGATTCATGGGAGAGAGATTCCTTTCTTAACGGATGAAACTGATTTTCAGATTGTATGGTTTTGTTGTTACAAACCTGATAAAATCTTATCACAAATCATGTGATATGTCAAGTAAAATGTAGAGCATGTCTAGATAAGCGTGTAGCTTTATAATAATAAGACGATCGGTTATCTTGAGAATCACATATACCAAAAGAGAGCATTGCATCCGCATTTTGCAGTCAATACTCTCTTTTGCTTGTTTTTATTTCACATTCCGGAAGAGCTGTGCAGATGATCAGTCAATTTCTGACTTTTGAGTTTCTGTTGTCAAATCATCATAAAGCTGTAGGATTTTTGGTGCGATCTTAGCGCGCTGGATGTTCAGAAACTTTTGATATGCCGGGTAAGCCAAGAGAATCATGCCGATTCCCAGAATTCCGATGCAGATCCCAGCAACATAGTATCTCCACTCCATGCACAGACACATTCCGAACCCCATGGTCAGTGTGCCGATTAAACCGATCATTATCGCAATGGCACATGCCCGGTTTGTCACAGATCTGTCTAGTCGCCGAATTCGTTCTTGTTTCGTTTCTACACGCGGCAGATATTTTTTTCGGATCAGTTCAAGTTCAGTCTGGTCTGCGGCAGAGTAGGTGTATTCAAATTTGTTGTTGTGTTCCATCGTTTTCAATCCTCCTCGATTGATTCAAATGGCGGTTTGACCAAAGGATAATCCATATTGCCATTCCAAGCACCATGGTACAGACAATCCCGCCGGTGATGGTGTTCATCATGTGCTGATACTCCATGCCGCTTTTGTCAAAAGCCGAAAACATAGCTGTTTGCAATGCGAACATAGACATCAGCGCGCCGACAAGGCTTAGGATCTTGGCACAGGTGATAATGGGTTCATGAATTTTTGCATACTGTATCAATTGGACAATTGCAGAGATTAGATAATAGAAAGCATAAAGGGCAGATACATAAATCATGTATCCCCGGTATTCGTACCCGTGGTTGAGCCAGATCATCTGTACTGTCATTCCGGTCATGGCAAGATTCAATACGACCATCATCGCGCCGCATCGTCTTACAGTTTTGTAGGAGTGTAGGCGTCGTTCTGCCGCACATGTGAACTGGTCAGTGATGCGGACATTACGCACCAGCATCAGTCGGATGGCGCTCAGAATAATATAATAGATTCCAATTGCCCAGAACCATGCAGAGTGAAAAAGAAATCCTGTTATACAGCGGAATATGGCATACCCGAGATTAATGACCAGTCCTACACATAGCGCGAGCTTTGCGCGAAATTTCCGGTTGTCGAGGTATAGTGCAGTATATCTGTGCCGATATAATAAACGGCGCAGCGCGGCAATGCCGGCGACCTCATCTCCGTGCAGGATTGTTTGCCAGCGTTTTTTCATGCGCGGCAGATTGACGCAGAGTATCGTAAGCGCATATGCGGAGAAGATGTAAGATACATAACTTATCGGATGGTTAGAAGGCAAAAAGCGAAGTGACACATATGCCATTGGGAATCCAATCAGCGATGTTGCGATGATCACCCATACATGCGGAAAAAGAAGACGTTTCAGCAGCTTCAGATATCGTTTCATCTTATTCCCTTCCGGAGCACGACAACAAATGTCGTTCCCTTGTTTTTCTCGCTTTGTACGGTGATCTCGCCGCCGACAATGTCCACCACACGTTTTACCAGCGCAAGTCCTAAGCCGTTGCCCTTTTCTGCATGAGAGGTATCGCCCTGATAGAATTTTTCAAAGATATGCTTTCCGGTTTCAGCCGACATGCCACAGCCGCTATCGGAAACGCGGATGGCGACACGGTCGCCCGTCTGAGTGAGAGTGACCGAAACAGTGCCGCCGGGATCCGTAAATTTGAGTGCATTGGAAACGAGGTTGTTCCAGACAATGGCAAGAAGCTCTGGATCGGAGAAGATATGGACTTTTTCGGGAATGTTGGCAGAGATCTCGATGTTTTTGCGTTCCCATGTTTCTTCAAATTGCAGAAGACAGTCACAAAGTTGTTCGCCGAGATCGAATTTTTCTGCCTTAGGGAAGATCTGCTGGTTTTCCAGCTTATTTAGTTTCAGAATGTTTGTCACAAGGCTGGCAAGTCGTTGCGCATGGTGTTCCGTGGCTTCGGCATATACAAGGCGCTCCTGTTCGGAAAGCCCCGGACGCTGAAGCAGCACAGCATAATTGCGGATGACGGCAAGGGGTGTTTTCAGTTCATGAGAAACATTGGAAATAAAGTCTGTCCGCAGCGTTTCTACACTTTGTAGTTCATTCGCCATCTGATGAATGCCGTCAATGATCGTATTGAATCTGACGGTGTCGGTTATTTTCCGGCTTTTGGGGATCTGTGCGTTAAAATCACCTTTGGTGATCCGCTCCAGTCCCTGAATGATTTTTTTGATCGGTCGTTCTACTGTCAGTTTCCTTCGGATCAGATCGGCGATCCAGAACACACTTGTCAGAAACACAATGTTGAGAAATGTTGCTTTTGCATTGACTTCAAGAAGGGTACGATCTAGATCAAAGGAGCGCAGAAACAGCAGAAATGAACATGTAACCACAAATGAAATCAGTCCGAAAAACACCAGAAAGCGGAGAATTCCCAGATATAGCTTTTCGCCGGCATGTTGCTTCATTTCAACACCGCCTTATAGCCCAGTCCATGCACTGTGACGATTTCAAAATCGTCACAGGCTGCAAATTTTTCCCGCAGTATTCGCATATATACATCGACCGTCCGTGAACTGCTGTTTGAGTCAGGATCCCAGAACTCGTTCATCAGCTGGGAACGAGTAAACGCCTTTTTCGGATAAGAGAGCAGTTTATAGATCAGATTGAATTCCCGCACAGTCAAAGGGATCTCTTCTCCGGAGAGAAAGGCGGTGCGTTCTTCTGCATCCAGCGTCAGATTTCCTACCGTGAGCCGCTTTTCACTTGCGATTTTGGCACGCCGCATCAACGCGCCGATCTTCAGCACTAATTCTTCCAGATCTATCGGCTTTACCAGATAATCGTCGATCCCAGCACGATAGCCGCGCTGCTTTGAGGCAAGGTCGTCCCGAGCAGTCATGAATAAAATGGGAATGTCCTGATTCAGCTGACGAACAGTTTCTGCAAATGCAAAGCCATCAATCTCCGGCATCATAATATCGGAAATGATCAGATCGAACACAGTGCCATACATCGCATCATAGGCCTCATTTGCACTAAGACAGCCGGTGGCGTGATAGCCATTTTGGATCAGATAGGTGCAGACCGTATGATTGAGCGCTTTATCATCTTCTACAACAAGGATTCGGAACATGTCAGAACACCTCTTTTTGTAATTTTTGTGTGTAGGAGTGCGTTTGATATATCATAGCATACGGGTGTTAGTGTTTTGTTAAAATGCAATCATTCATATAAATTTTACAAAGGAAAATATGAGGTGATGCAAAAAAACCGCCCGACACAGCGAAGAAGAAATAGAAAAAGATCCCTCAAAGCGCGATACTACCGGTACTATATCCAGGCAAAGAATACTAACAATGTGGTAGTGGTATTTCTGCTGGAAAGATCGTGTTTGACGGTACGCCGGCAGAACTGATTCGGGAAAAGATCCATGCGATCTACCAGTCCGGTGCACAGGATCTGATTACAGATATGCAGGAGGCTTAAGGTATCGATGAAAATACAGAATGTATTTGTCAGGCGAAAGCTGACCTACGACACGGTTTCGAATGTATTGTACCAGTTGTTTGTCACATTTTGTCTGGGGATATCGTCGACGACAGCGTCGGGTTCGGAACGATCAGTCTTGTGTATGCCAGTGAGCGCGAGATCCTCTATCTACGCGGTCACGAGATCGTCATGCCCAGAACAACCGCTAAGGAGCACGTCATGCAGGTGCTGCTGGAAATCGGAACCAAGCATGCGGATGCACGACGACAGGCGGAAGAGATGCTTGCCTATTTCCGGCTGCCGGAAGATCTTTGGGACATTTATCCGAATACATTTTCTGGCGGCGAACGGCTGCGTCTGAATCTGGCGCACACTAACACTTGCTCGTGAGCGCGGTTGCAGTGTGTTGGAGGTGACAAGTCATCAAAGCCGCAAGAAAGCACATCGATTTTATATGAATCATGGCATGAAACGGACGCACGAAAAGTTTGTCATGCAATTGGAGTGCGATAGCAGCTGTATTTTGTCGTAAAGGCAATATCACATAAAGCATGTTTTGCTGTTGCGCCTGATTGGAGTCATATTGACCGTCCTTAACTTCCTTATCCCAAAAACTGAAACAGGCAGTGGAATTTCCCCAAACGGTACATTCTACTGCCTGTTTTTTTATGTTATTTTAGCAGAGTTATTTCTGCTTTTTTGTGTGACAAAGGGATGCATTCGGGCATCCGCCGCAACTGTTGCCGCAGGAGGACTTGCCGTTTCGTTTGTCTTTTCGTAATTGATAGATTATCAGTGCAATGATTCCGACCAGCAAAAGTCCTATGATCCATGAACCAAGCGTTCCCATGCGAAATCCTCCTTATCAATGATGTGAATGATGTTGAATTCTTATATTTTGATCTGAATGCCGAGTTTGTTGCTTTCCTTACAGGGCTTTACCAGCATAAAGATCACAAATGCGATAATGGCAAGCGAAACGATCAGACCAATCACATGAAGATTGCCGGTAAAAGCACTGCCGATCTGATAGATACAGAGCGAAACAGCATAGGCAAAGATACACTGATATGCAATGGCAAAAGCAGTCCACTTCGAATTGTTCATCTCACGCTTGATCGCACCCATTGCCGCAAAGCAAGGCGCGCACAGCAAATTGAATACCAAAAATGAGAAGCCGGCGAGCGCACTGAATTCTGATGCAAACATGCTCCAAATTTCATTGCCGTTTTCAGAAAGTTCGCCGCTGAAGGAATAGAGCGAGCCGAAGGTTGCAACGACATTTTCCTTTGCGATCAGACCTGTAACGGCTGCTACGGCCGCCTTCCAGTTGCCCCAGCCCAGCGGAATGAAGAGCCAGTCGATGCCATGACCAATGGTGGCAAGGATCGAGTGGTTGACGTCTTCTACCATGCCAAAGCTGCCGTTTTCTGTTCCAAAGCCCATGAGGAACCACAGAACGATTGTTGAAAGCAAGATGATCGTACCTGCTTTTTTGATGAATGACCAGCCACGCTCCCACATTGAACGTAGCACATTTCCGACTGTCGGCAAGTGATATGCCGGAAGCTCCATCACAAACGGCGCCGGGTCACCAGCAAACATCTTTGTCTTTTTCAGCATAATTCCTGATACGACGATCGCAGCTACACCAATAAAATATGCAGAAACAGAAACCCATGCCGCATTTTCAAACAATGCACCCGCAATCAGACCAATAATCGGAATCTTAGCCCCGCAGGGGATGAATGTAGTAGTCATAATCGTCATACGGCGATCGCGCTCATTTTCAATCGTACGGCTTGCCATAACGCCCGGAACACCACAACCTGTTCCGATCAGCATCGGAATGAAGGATTTCCCTGAAAGTCCGAATTTTCGGAAAATACGATCCATCACAAAGGCGATACGTGCCATATAACCACACGATTCCAAGAACCCGAGGAAAATAAACAATACTAGGATTTGCGGAACAAAGCCGAGCACGGCACCTACGCCGCCGATGATACCATCTACGATCAGACTTTGCAGCCAGTCGGCGCAATGGATGCTTTCCAGAACATAATTCGCGCCGTCTGTGATCCAACCGCCAAAGAGCGTGTCGTTCATAAAGTCAGTCACCCATGTGCCGACAGTTGTGACGGAAACATAATACACGATAAACATAATCACCGCAAAGATCGGCAGTGCCAGAATCCGGTTTGTGACGATTCGGTCAATTTTATCCGAAACAGTCAGCCCACCGCGGCTTTTTTTACGATAGCAATCTTTGATGATCGATGCAATATAAAGATATCGCTCGTTGGTGATGATGCTTTCTGCATCGTCGTCAAGTTCCTGTTCTGCGGCAACAATGTCCTTTTCAATATGCGCCTTCGTGCTCTCTGGGATCTGAAGCTGTTCCAGCACCTTTTCGTCACGCTCAAAGATCTTGATCGCATACCAACGTTGCTGCTGTTCCGGGATCTCGTGGAGAAATGCCTCTTCAATGTGCGCCAGTGCGTGTTCTACGACACCACCGAAGTTATGCTGAGGCACCATCGGTTTGTTTGCCTTAGCTACTTTTACAGCGATATCGGCAGCCTCCTGAATGCCGGTTCCTTTTAGAGCAGAGATCTCTACAACTTGGCAGCCAAGCTCTTTAGCGAGCTGTTGACAGTTGATCTTATCGCCGCTTTTCCGGACAACATCCATCATATTGATTGCCACGACAACCGGAATGCCAAGTTCTGCAAGCTGTGTGGTGAGATAGAGGTTGCGCTCTAAGTTGGTGCCATCCACAATATTGAGGATCGCATCTGGACGTTCCTGGATCAAATAGTTCCGAGCGACCACTTCTTCCAATGTATATGGCGAGAGCGAATAGATGCCCGGCAAGTCGGTGATTACGACATCTTTTTGCCCCTTGAGCTTTCCCTCTTTCTTTTCCACAGTAACGCCGGGCCAATTTCCGACAAACTGATTCGAACCCGTCAGCGCATTGAACAGGGTCGTCTTGCCGGAGTTAGGGTTTCCGGCCAATGCAATTTTGATACTCATATTTTTTCTCCCTTTTCAAAAATGAAAATTCGGCATATGCGGTTCTCGGGCTGCAGCACATGTAATGGCGAGCTTAATCCGGGATCAAACTTTGATTAGTTGGATCTAACTACGAACGGAAAAATGATGCGAAGCGAAGAGCTTCGCATTTTCGATAAGAAGTATATCAGTGATCCAGCGCCGCAACAGCCATTGTTTACGATTCCACTTCGATCATTTCCGCATCTGCCTTACGTAAGGACAATTCATAGCCTCTGACCGTGATCTCAACAGGATCACCAAGCGGTGCCACTTTTCGCACATAGATCTCAACGCCCTTTGTGATGCCCATGTCCATAATTCGACGTTTTACCGCACCGTCTCCTGTTAGCTTTTTCACACGAACAGTCTGACCGATCTTTACATCTTTTAATGTAGCCATCGCGCGCACTCCTCTCACACCATAATTTTATTTGCCATTTCTTTCGAAATTGCAACGCGGGATTCTTTGATGTTCACGATCACATTCCCACCAATGGAACTGATCACGGTCACCGATCCACCGACCACAAAGCCGAGATCTTCCAGATGTTTTTTGGTTTCTTGACCACCGCCAACTTTTCGGATCATTCGTTCCTCACCGGGATCTGCAAATGTAAGTGGCATCATAAGATCCTCCTCCTCTTTTCCGGCGTATCTGCTATTGCACAAGAGGACAGCAACAAGCAGACACACAGCCATGGGTTAGCATTTTCTAACCCTATAAATTAAGTATACAACTTCTCCGAAAATTTGTCAAGAGGGTTTTTGTCGCCTTCTAATATTTGTATATTTGCACAAATTGAACAGAAAATTGTTATGAGAATTGAACGCCAATAAGCGTGCTGCCGATCTTTGTATGGATCATACCGAAGCCTTGATGTCTTTGATTTCAAAATGAATGCTCGTATTAATTAATGTGTTATACATAACATGATTTAAAAATCAAAAAAATGAATACAAATATTTTTGTATTCAAAAAATATTGAAAATAGTGTTGACATTTACTCTGATATATGATATACTATTTAAGTCGCTTGAATGCAAGGGCCAGTTGAAAATGTCGCGGGATGGAGCAGCTCGGTAGCTCGTCGGGCTCATAACCCGAAGGTCGTTGGTTCAAATCCAGCTCCCGCAACCAAACAGAAAGAACATTCGCGCAAATAAAATAATCGGAGGTGCAACTTGATTATTTGTTTGCTTGAATGTTCTTTTTTATTATACTTGATTTTTTGAGGTCTGTCAAGGGCTTTTGAGCCGGATTTTGTTCGGTTCTATTTTTTTGTCCAATTTTGTTAATAGCAGCAGAAAAAGAGCGAGAAAAGGCTTGTGAAATTTCGCCGTATATGATAGAATATACCAAAGAGGATTTTATCAAAGCGGCAATAGAGTTCTGCACAAATGAGAGCAACCTCGTATCAATAGAACAAAAATATCATATAGCTCCTATTACCATAAAAAAGCAGCAGCCGTTTTGCTCAGTAAGGAGTATAAGGAAAGAATGAGTAAACACGGAAACAAAAAAGAACCGACTTATGACGAGATCTACGAAAGTATGGAACAGCTTATGGCGGAGAATGCTGCGCTTGCAGAAGAGCGTGCAAGATTACAGCAAGAAGTACATACAAGTCAATGTAGATCGATGTGTTGGCATGGCGGCCAATATGATAGGTGTACGGAAAACTATTTTAGTAGCACAGATCGGCAAAGAATATCTGATCATGGTAAATCCAAAGATTGTAGATCATTCGAAGCAAAGTTATGACGTAGAAGAAGGATGTTTATCCTTATCTGGACAACGTCTGGCAAGGAGATATCGCATAATTGTTGTGGAATACCTCGATCGGAAATTCAAAAAGAAAATGCGGACATTCAAGGATTTTGAAGCGCAGATCATTCAGCATGAGATAGATCATTTTGAGGGGATTTTAATCTGAATGAAAATGCCACTCATACCATTTGTCTAAACCACATATAGCAAAAAGAAACTGGGGTGTTCAAAAATAGACCTAAATTTGAGCGCTTTTGTCTTTGTTTTGCAAGCATAGCTGTGGTATGAGTGGTATCAATTATCTATTTATTGATGTTGCACAATAAAACTTGACACCTTAAGCGCAAAGAAATAAAATAGGAAAAAAGAGAAAACGGAGGGAAAAAAGAATGTCAGAGAACCGAGAATATGAAAAAGAATACAAAGTGCAAGCGGTAAAGCTTGCGAAACAGATCGGATCGACAAAAGCTGCCGAGGAATTGCAAATACCGGTCAATACGCTGTACGGATGGATGAGAAAAG
>CASEUJ010000044.1 GCA_949291125.1 uncultured Ruminococcus sp. | reverse complement strand
ATGTCTTATAGGTCTACTTTATAGTATATCATAATCCTGCTCATTTGTCAATAGAAAATCGCCGAATTTACGGCGATTTCAAAAAATTCTATTTCGTTAATTGAGAACACAAGTGGCAAAGTCGGGCCTCCGATGCTAGTTTGCACCGCAGGGAATCATTTATACATTATCCTTGCAATTTCAGAAAAAATGCGGTATAATAAGACTGGAAAACAATACATTAAAAAATCATAAGGAGAGATGGTATGAAGCGACTCATTCCCTATATGAAGGGATAATGGAAAGAATGCATCTTAGGACCTGTATTCAAACTCCTGGAGGCGATCTTTGAACTGATCGTCCCCTTAGTCACCGCATCCATGATCGATATCGGTATCGCCAACCGTGACGCCGGCTATATCTGGCGCATGGGCGGCGTCTTGATCATACTGGCGGCGTGTGGCCTGATTTTTGCTCTGATCTGTCAGTATTACGCATCGAAATGCGCCTACGGCTTTGGCACGGCGCTTCGCAGTGCACTGTATCGCCATGTCAATACACTTTCTCACAGCGCTGTCGACCGCATTGGCACGGCATCCCTGATCACACGTATCACCAGCGATACCAATACCGTACAAAGCGGACTCAATATGATGATCCGTCTTGCCACACGCTGTCCCTTTCTGATCATCGGTGCGGCAATCATGGCGCTGCGAATCGACCTAAAGCTTTCAATCGTCTTTCTGGTGGCAATTCCCATCATTGGTGCTCTGCTTTATAGCGTGACACGCTGGACAATCCCACGCTATGGCGAAAATCAGAGTAAGCTGGATAACATCACGCGCCACACCAGAGAAAACTTAGATGGTGTTCGCGTGATCCGTGCCTTTTCGCGGCAGCAGGAAGAGATTGACTCTTACCGTGAGGATTGCAATGTCTTTGCCAAACGTTCGATCATGGTGGGACGCGTAGGTTCGATCCTGAATCCAGCTTCGTTTCTGATCATGAACCTCGGTATTGTTGCAGTGCTCTGGTTTGGTGGCATCCGGGTCGACTCTGGCAATCTGACTCAGGGTGAGTTGACGGCATTTGTCAACTATATGACCCAAATTTCCCTCTCTATGGTGCGTATGGCAGAGCTTTTGATCTCCTTTAATAAGGCGGTGGCATCTGCAAAACGAATTTCCGATGTCTTGGCAGAAGAACCGGAGATTACGGACGGCAACCATACTTTGATCCCAGAATCCAATATGGATAAGCCGGCGCTTTGTTTTGATCATGTCACCTTTGCCTATCCTGGCGGAGGTGAACCGGCGCTTCACGATATCAGCTTTACGCTCAAAGCTGGAGAGACCTTAGGCATCATCGGCGGCACAGGTAGCGGCAAAAGTACTGTCGCAAATCTCATTCCACGCTTTTATGATGTCACAGAAGGCACAGTATCGCTATATGGAGAAGATGTACGCAGCTATACCCTGGATTCCCTGCGGCAGATCATCGGCGTTGTTCCACAGCATGCCGCGCTCGTCAGCGGTACGATCGCAGACAATCTGCGCTGGGGAAATGCCGATGCCGATAACAATGCCTTAGAATCCGCATGCCGGATCGCACAGGCATGGGAATTTGTCAGCGCCACACCAAATGGCCTGGAAACGTCAGTGACGCAGGGTGGGCGCAGCCTTTCCGGCGGTCAGAAACAACGTCTGACCATTGCCCGGGCAATCGTGCGCAAGCCGCAGATTCTGATCTTAGATGACAGCATGAGCGCATTGGACTATGCCACCGACCTGGCGCTGCGCAAAGCGCTCAGCGAAAAAATGCAGGATGTGACAAAAATCATTATCTCTCAGCGTGCCACCTCCATCCAACACGCTGATCATATCTTGGTATTGGATGAAGGCAGATGTGTCGGATTTGGCAAACACGAACAGCTTTTGACAGATTGTCCGGTTTATGCGGAAATCTATCATACCCAAATGCAGTAAAGGAAGGGGCGACACGCATGTATACCATATTACGACGTATCTTATCCTATGCCAAGCCCTGCCGCAAAGAGCTGATTGGCATGCTGGTTTTCGGTCTCATCGGAACTGGACTCTCTCTGTTTGTTCCGATTCTAATCGGTGACGCAGTCGACTGTGTAGTCGGCATCGGAGATGTAGATTTTTCAAAACTAATTCAAGTGATCATAACATTGACAGCTGTCATTGTGATCAGTGCACTGTTCCAGTGGCTGATGTCACTTTGCACCAATCACCTTGCGGCAAACACCATTCGAGATCTGCGATGTGACCTATTCACACACTTACAGCATGTGCCACTGAAATATATCGATAAACAGGCAAGAGGTGACCTCATTGGGCGTGCTGTTTCAGATATGGAAATCATATCCGATGGCTTTTTACAGGCATTCACCCAATTTGTCACTGGTGTGATCACAATCATAGGTACGCTTGTGCTAATGCTAACAATTAATGTGCGTATTACGATCCTTGTTGTCATACTCACCCCCATTTCTCTCATTGCGGCGGCAAAGATCACCCAGCTATCGCGTGCGTCCTATCTTGAATCCTCGGAAGCACGTGGTGCGATCGGCGGACTCACCGAAGAAATGATTGGTGCACAAAAAGTGGTGAAGGCATTCACTTATGAGACCAGAGCCGAAACACAGTTTGATGCATACAATTTTGAGCTACAGCGCACCGGCACAAAAGCAACTTTTTTCGGCTCAATCACAAACCCGACCACACGCTTTGTCAATGCACTGATCTATGCAGCAGTCGGTGTCTGCGGCGCGCTTGCTGCAACTGGAAATGTGCCACTGATCGGTGTCATTACTGTCGGTCAGCTTGCAAGCTTTCTCACCTTCGCCAACCAGTACACCAAGCCCTTCAACGAAATCAGTGGCGTGGTCGCAGAACTACAAAATGCCATGGCCTCGGCAAAGCGTGTTTTTGCGGTGATTGATGAACCCGCGGAATCCGATGACAGCCACCTGCCAGAACTGACAAACTGTGATGGCAGTATGAAGCTGTCCCATGTACAATTTTCCTACTTGCCAGAACGTCCGCTGATCACAGATTTCAGTCTGGATGTCCATAGAGGGCAGCGCATCGCGATCGTAGGTCCAACCGGATGCGGCAAGACAACACTTATCAATCTCTTGCTGCGCTTTTATGATGTGGACGGCGGCGAGATCTCAATAACCGGACAGAATATTGCCGCTGTCACACGCGATAGCCTGCGGCAAAATTACGGCATGGTATTACAGGAAACATGGCTGTTTACTGGAACAGTTGCTGAAAATATCGCCTATAGCCGTCCGGATGCTACACGGGAAGAAATTATTGCTGCGGCAAAAGCGGCATATGCGGATGGATTTATCCGTCGCCTGCCAAAGGGATATGACACCATCCTGACCGAAGACGGCAGCGGATTATCACAGGGGCAAAAACAGCTGCTCTGCATTGCACGCATTATGCTGATCAATCCGCCATTTCTGATTCTCGACGAAGCCACGAGCAGCATTGACCTGCGTACAGAACAACGTATCCAGAAGGCATTTGAAAAACTGATGGCTGGTAAGACGAGCTTTATCATCGCCCACCGGCTTTCAACGATCAAAAGCGCGGATTGGATTCTGGTGATGAATCAAGGAAGCGTCTTAGAACAAGGCACACACAAAACGCTAATGGAGCAAAAAGGATTTTATGCAAACCTTTATCAGAGTCAATTTGCAGATACGGCAGAGTAGATGACATTTTTGAAATAACTGCTCTGAAAAAATCGAAGGAACGCCTTGTACCACATGGCAAATCCTTCGATTTTTTCACACCCATTTGATCCCTGACAACCATATTGCGTCTGATTATCGGGCACATATGATTCAATTATCAGATCAGAAGCTTATGCAGAATACCTGCAAATTCTTCAATATAATAATTGGTACACTCTTTACGCCAGAATAAACAATAATTGCGCATGATCTGCTGATCGTCCTGGTAAATAGGCAATCTCCGGATCGCATCTCCCTCCGGCGGAAGTGTCCCTACACTTTCGATCGGCAGAAATCCACGATTACTCAAAACCAACAAACGTCCTTGTTCTAGATCGTCTGCAAACAAATAACTGTCGCCAAAGCCCAATGTATTCTGATAGTATTCTTGTTCTGCATATTTCTGTTCACGCGAAGCAATTAATATACATGGCATTTGCCTGAGCTGCTCAATTGGAACATATGCGTTCCGACTAAGCGGATGCTGCGTCGAAAGCTCAGCATAACATCCGCATTGCACCAGCTGATAATTGACATAAATATCCGAAAAGGCTCGTCGCTGATCATTGAGGATCAGATCGACATTGCCTAACCGCAGCAAATCGTAAAGTTCCTCATGCGTTCCATTGACAATATGGATCGTTACTTCGGGATACATGTTGGAAAACATCGCGATCGCTTGATACAGTTCCAAACCACTATAACAGCGCAGATAACCGATGCACAGCTGTAACTCACGATCCGCGCCAAGGCGTTTGGTTTCGCGAACAAGATCATCCACCTGCCCAAGGATTACTTTGCAGTACGTATAGAAAAACTGTCCAGTCGGCGTAATGGTAAATCGTCGATTTGCCCGATGGATGAGTTCAACACCCAATTCTCTTTCGAGCAACCGGATCTGTTGTGAGATCGCTGACTGTGAGATATAACACTGCTCTGCTGCTTTTGTAAAACTATTGCAATCAATAACAGAAACAAAATATTTCATCTGCCTCAACAGCATCCGCTCACCTCTTTCCTGTAATCAGTATACCATACAGATCGGATTTTGTCCATTGTATATCTGTAAGCATGCGCATTGTCTGTGACAGATGCCCTTGAAACGGAACGTACCATAAAGTATCCATCTGTAAAAATCTAATTATAACTTGGTTGATTGACAAATTAAGCACAATGGAGTATGATATTCAAAAGATGAAAAGGAGGCTAAATTCCAATGATCATTCCCATATCTGATTTTTCTGCGCCACAGCTTGATCTCTTTGCGCGTTACCGTGAAACCGATCTGATGCATATCTATGAACCTGATCCAGGACTTTTTCTGGCAGAAAGTCCGAACGTCATTATACGTGCACTTGATGCCGGCTATACACCCACGGCACTGTTAATCGAAGATCGCTACATTGATACACAGGCAAAGAACATTCTTACGCGCTGCCCAAATATTCCGGCATACACTGCACCGTTTTCAGTCCTGCAAAAGCTGACAGGATATTCACTGACACGTGGTGCACTCTGCATCATGCGACGAAAGCCACCGGCAGATTTTACGCAAATCTGTCAAAAATCCCACCGGATCGCCGTATTGGAACATATCGTCAATCCCACCAATGTGGGAGCGATTTTCCGTTCTGCCGCAGCGCTTCATATGGATGCAGTTGTGCTGACAAAAGGGTGCAGCGATCCGCTTTATCGACGATGTATCCGCGTCAGCATGGGAACAGTATTTCAGATCCCATGGGCATTTTGCCCTCAGCCCGAAGGGCAGAAGGTTGTTACGGCACTGAAAAATTATGGCTATCGAACTGTGGCAATGGCACTTTGTCCAGACTCGATTTCAATATCTGATCCCGCATTAAAGCAGGCACACAAACTTGCGGTATATCTGGGCACAGAGGGAGTAGGGCTGCTGCCAGAAACGATTACAGCTTGTGACGATACCGTGAGGATCCCTATGTCACACGGTGTGGACTCACTCAATGTTGCGGCTGCAAGCGCTGTGGCATTCTGGGAGCTCAGTCAGAGCGGACAATGATACACCCCCACATCTTAAGTGCGATAAAACTGTGCCACAGCGCGAAGAAAACGTTTTACTGTCTTACTGGGGGTTGGCGCATGGAGCAGACCAAAAGGCATCGAAAAATCCCATTCCATAG
The DNA here is from genome assembly GCA_949291125.1 of uncultured Ruminococcus sp. GTDB lineage: Bacteria > Bacillota > Clostridia > Oscillospirales > Ruminococcaceae > Ruminococcus_C. The sequence continues at coordinate 14,465 of CASEUJ010000044.1, read as the reverse complement.
GAAGTGTTTTCAAAAGAGGATGCACCGTTGACCAGTTGTCGATACACATCAGGATATTATCACTATTTTCACACTGGTTAAAAACAGAGAGATTGATAAAGTCGAATGTGACGACATGAATCTCCGGATAATTTTCACTGATCCATTGCCGAAGACGATCGGTTTCTCCATTCCATCCTTTGCGAATCAGCATCAGATCTTTTCCATAGAGATCCTGTATCGTAAGTGATTCTTTTTCTGCAAGTGGATTATAAACTGACACAGCGCACCGAATCGGTGCATCATAAAGAAACTGCGCTGCACACTGCCAATTTTTTAATGCACGCGCATCAAACGGTCCTGCAACAAGATCGATATGGGTTCCCAGATTCTTAAGAATCTCTCTTGCGTTTTCCGGTGTATTTTCAAAAGGCACCAATTGGAACTTGATATCCGGGAGCTGATCATGAATTCGTGTCCAGAGATCAACAATCGTCTGACCCGGTGTCATCGGAGAAGTGCCGATCCTGAGAATCGAGGGTGCGGTATCATCTGCATGTTTTGCGCGTTCAACAGATTCCCGGCAATAGGCGATGATATACCGTACATCTTCATAAAGGGATTGTCCGGCCTTTGTGAGCTGAAGCCCACGGTGCGTACGGATAAATAATCTGACGCCAAGATTACTTTCCAACAGATTAATCTGTTTGATCACTGCCGGCGGTTAAATATATAGCGCTTCTGCCGCTTTATTAAAGCTGCCATTGTCAGCAACAACAATAAATGTTTCAAGCTGAGGATTATACATGATTCGTCATACAACTCCTTCCATAAAAGTTTATATGATATATCTCTATTATAAGTATACTGTATTTTTACAAAAAAGCAAGCATAAACCCAAGTGTCTATGCTTGCCAAAGAAATTATTACCAATTTTTTTGTTCTGTTTCGCTGCGGTGATTGTTCTTACGCTCTTCCACCATCTTAGCAAACCATTCTACCATGGCAGGATCATAATGTGAAAAGAAGGCGCTTGTCTGGGTATCGAGCGCAGCAATTGCCGCCATATCTTCATCAGACAGGACAAAATCGAAAACATCAATGTTTTGGATCATGCATTCTTTGTGCGTGGATTTCGGCAGAACAACCACACCACGCTGAATATTCCAACGCAGCATGACCTGTGCAGCTGTTTTTCCATATTTTGCACCAATGCTGTAAAGCACTTTATTTTCAAACAGTCCGCCTCTTCCTTCGCCAAAAGGTGCCCATGCTTCAGGCTGTACGCCATATTTGCGCATCCATTCGATCGCCTGTGTCTGTTGATTGTGTGGATGTGTTTCCACATGATTTACCATGGGAACAATCTTTGTAAAATTTGCAATATCGACCAAACGATCCGGATAGAAATTCGATACTCCGATCGCGCGTACTACGCCTTCCGTATACAATTCCTCAAGAGCACGATATGCTCCATAATAATCTGAAAACGGCTGATGCAGCAGCATCAGGTCAATATAATCTGTTTTCAGCTTTTCCAGTGAAGTATATACAGATTTTTTGCATGCGTCATAACCATAATGTTCCACCCAGACTTTTGTTGTAAGGAAGATTTCTTCTCTTGGAATACCAGATTTTGCAATGGCATGCCCCACTTCCTCCTCATTAAAATAGCTCTGAGCCGTGTCGATCAAACGATAGCCGACTTCAAGCGCATCTGATACACAGCGTTCACATTCATCCTTTGTGACCTGATATACGCCGTAGCCAATCGTTGGCATCTGAACACCATTATTCAAAGTTACATATTCCATATTTCTACCTCCATTTGGAAACGATTTGATTCGTTACATTCTGATAATCTTATTATACACTGAAACTGCCAATTTTGGAAGTACCAAATAGTTTCCATGTATAAACCTTTTCGTTATGATCAAAAATCTAAAATCTTACAGCATTAGGAGAAATGCTTCCTTTTTGCAAACTTTATGATGCAAGATACCGTCTGGTCTTTACATTAATCTGCGATATGGCGGCGTGCAACACACTTAATTGATAAACACTCCACAAAAATAGCATGAACCTTGTCCTGATGATGAAACCATTGCCGCTGTCGGTAAAATAAAACACGATAGATAGAAATCTTCTATTGCGTTTTATAGGATTTTACGTTATACTATTATCATAACTATTGATTGTAACAACAGGAAGAGCATATCACAGTCACCTGATACCAGCAGCAGAACAGATCACAAATGAGTGAAGCTGTTCGGTCAGGAGAATCTCGAAAGGGTTGGTTTATTTCCCATTCACACTTTCTGACGCGCTTTTGCATCTCATTATCATAAATCAGCGGTCATATTCCCTATTATGTCAAGAAAGGAGTAAATGCAATGAAATATACAGATCCTTACAGTACATCCCGTTCCCGAAAAGTCAAAAACACGCTGGCACTGCTCGTGCTGTTCGCAATGACTGCCACAGTCATCTATCTTGTTCTCTCCTATTTCTGCTCACTCTCCATGCAGAATGAATACTACACGCCTCAACAGATCGACGACTATGTTACCGATGTATTCGGAGAGGCATGCGAATTCGTCGCACATCTGGAAGAAAATGGCGATACTGATGAAAATACATACATCTATGAAGATGCACGCGGCATCAAATTCACGGTTTCATCGGAAAACAAAGCACTAATCTGTATAGATGGCAGTTGCGCACCGCCTTATCGCAAATATGTTACAGACAACTACATTGAAAGCGTCATTACCAATTACATGGATCGTTTTCAGACCGCCGCCGAAAATCTGGGACTTGAAGTTGGCTATACATCTGGAAACAAAACGTATTCCGTGATCCTACACAAATCAGATCAGATAGAAACGGCGGCAAAGCTGATCTGCATGATCGATAGCTGGCTGGACTTGGATCTCGACTACAGCGATGGAGATTTACGTACAAGCCCCTATCAGGAAACTTATAAGATCATATTATATCAAAATACAGAAAACACCGACCAATCCCAAAGCTATCAATCCAGAAACCAGATCTGTGAATTTGAGATTTCCTTAACACCGCGCGATCGTCTACGTGAAAAAAAGGTATTGCACAAAATTCGTTTGAATTGGTAAAAAATGAAGGAGCCAACCCTATGTCCAATCAAAATTTCCTGACCACACAGGAGCTTTTCGTCACACAAGATGCCTCTGACGATGCACTGTTATCTCTGATCGCGCCTACACAAGAGGATACAATCTTGTTCACACTTGCGGATCATGTTCGACGACAACATTATGGCACAGATGTCTTTCTCCGCGGACTGATTGAATTCACAAATATCTGCAAAAACAACTGCTATTACTGCGGCATCCGCTGTGGGAATAAGCACATCACACGCTATCGCATGACAGAGCCGGAAATACTTGCATGCTGTGAAGAAGGATATACGCTGGGATTTCGGACATTTGTCTTACAGGGCGGCGAAGACCCGGAAAATACAGATGATGTTATGTGCCGGATCGTCTCGGCGATCCGTGCACGATTTCCGGATTGTGCCATCACCCTTTCGATCGGCGAACGCAGCAGAGAAAGCTATCTGCGTCTGTTTCGCGCAGGCGCCAATCGCTATCTGCTGCGGCATGAAACCGCAGATCCTATACACTATGCCAGACTGCATCCACACAGCATGTCTCTCGAAAACCGAAAGCGATGTCTATATGATCTGAAAGAAATCGGCTATCAGGTTGGAAGCGGATTCATGGTCGGATCACCGTTTCAGACGCCGGTACATTTGCTTGCAGACCTGCGCTTTTTACAGCGCCTACAGCCGGACATGATCGGCATTGGACCGTTTCTGTCGCAAAAGGACACACCATTTGCGGATTATCCGAATGGCAGCTTAGCCCTCACGCTGCGCATGCTGGCAATTCTACGGCTGATGTTTCCCGATGCGCTGATCCCGGCAACAACGGCACTCGGCACGGTTCACCCCGAAGGCAGAGAGCTCGGGCTAAAGGCAGGCGCAAATGTCGTAATGCCAAATTTATCCCCCATGCGCCTGCGAAAGCATTATACCCTGTATGATCACAAGATCAGTACTGGTGAAGAATCCGCACAGAGCCGCGCACTTTTAGAACAGCGCATCATTGCTGCCGGTTATCGCGCAATTACGGATATCGGCGATGTCCGGCGCTCATGAGGCACATCATTTCTTGTAATTCAAAAAAATATACAAAATAGGGTTGCATTTTTTGCAGGAATCTTGTATAATAAAGACAAGTCACTGCGGCTATGGCCGTATAAAAAGGAGTAAAATTATGACCACAAATGAAATTATTGAAAAAATCCGGGAAGGACTCACCGGGGAATACAACGTTGATATTGTCTATCTGGAATCGCAAGCGGATAAATATCGTCCGCAGAAAAACGGGAAAGAGATCGAAAACGCCATTGCCGATCTCGCCATGGAAATCATGCCGGATGACAAACGCGAACTTCTCAATCGCATGATGTATATCGACGGTAAACGCCTGGATGTTGTTTTTGCACAAGCACAGCAACTCGCAAACGATCGTAAGACCGAAGAGTCATTCCGACTGACGGAAGCGCTTTACACAAAAATCCGCATGAACTATCGCGAGACTGAAACTGAAGCTTATCTGAGCCTGCGCAATCCGCTCGAACACCAGCTCTATCTCTACTTCTATCACCCGTCGAAAAAACTGGTACGTCCGGTGTTCGATCTGTCTCAGATGGTGTTGCTGCACGGCTATAATCTCTTGGAACTCAAGCGTGCGGAAGAAGCGGTACGCGTCATTGGAGATGCTATTCGTTTTAATCCAATGAATACAGATGCTTATTTTGAATTGGCAGAGTGTTATAAGTTTCTGCACGATACGGATCAGCTCCTCTCGACCATCAAGGAAACACTCGAGATCGCCGTGACACCGAAACAGATTTCACGTTGTTACTGTAACCTTGGATTTTACTGCGTCGAAGTAAAAGACTATGATCGTGCGGTATGTTTCTATTATGAAAGCCTAATCTACGCCGATAACCCGATCGTCCCCGCAGAACTACACCATATCCATACCATTACTCAAAAAAAGATTGTACCACCAACACGCGACGAAGTCAATGAAGCATTTGAACACTATCAAATGGAATCCGGTGCAAATAAGGAGATCACCGGCGTGATCTCTGCACTTGCACAAGAGGCGATCGAAAATAAAGATCTCCCGATGATCCGGTTCTACTTGCATATGCTTCTCGGTTTGACCAACGATCCGCAGGTCAAGGAAATGGTAGATCGCTACGACCTGTTGGCCAAAGAACGCAGCGGTCAGAACTGACTCTCTCAGAACGTCACAGTATGGAACGAGAGCGCATTCTGTTGATTCAGGAATATCTGAGCCATTACACGGATGAGCAAAAAGGTGCAACGCTCAAAGAAATCCAGAATCACCTTCTGTCACAGACCGGGATCGTAAAAGTATCGCCACTGACCATTCGGCGCGACATTGATACTCTGATCATGGCTGGACTTGATATTCAAATCACGCGCGGAAAGCACAACCAATATTATTATAAACTGTCTAACCGCAGCTTCACATTCAATGAAGTACGTTTTCTGGTTGATTCTGTTTCGATCAATAAATTCCTATCTGCACAGCAAAAACAGACCCTGATCCGAAAATTTGAAGGACTATGTTCTCAAGCCGAAGTGCGGAAACTGATCAGCCGCATTTCGATCAGCGAAGTGGCGCCGCCATCGCTAAACCTTTTGGAAAACCTGGAAAAGATCCATCTGATCATTGCAGATGAAAAGAAAATTAATTTTGCATACGGCAAATACAATACAGAAAAACAGATGATTTATTATCAGAAGCGACGCGATCTGATCCCGTGTGAAGTGGTATACTGCAAGGAACGGTTTTATCTGAAATGCGTTAATGCTGCAACACAACAACTTCGCATTTATCGAATCGACCGGATGAAGGATATCTGTGCAGGTGAATCATTTGAAACGCATCCCGTCTTACCGCAGCCGGAAGGTGCTGTTGTTGATATTTATGAGCCGGAACGCTATGAGATTGTCAAGCTACGCGTCAAGCGTGTGCTGCTTGATGATATGCTTGAACAACTCGGACGTTATGTTTCTATCTGTCCAGATCTATCAGATCAGGCTTCTCCAGAATGGATTGTATTACGGGCGAACATTGGGATCAGTTTTGGGTTTTACCGCTGGCTGCTCAAATATGGCAGCGATATTGAGGTGTTATCTCCGGAAGATGTCCGATGTACATATATCCAGAACCTCAAGAAAATGATAGAACGATATCAGACGTAATATCTAAACGCATCTCCATACATAAAAATCCACATCAGACCATCAGGCAATCTGGTCTGGTGTGGATTTTTTCAAAGCAATATCGCTTTTGTTATTTTTCTGTCATTAACTGTTCTGCAATGCCAATGGCTTTCCATTGCTGAGGATCAAACGATCTGCCAACATTGCGATAAATTCCGAATTGGTCGGGCGACCCTTATAGCTATTGACCGTATACCCAAATAATGACTGGATCACATCAAGATTACCGCGATCCCATGCGATCTCAATGGCATGACGGATCGCACGTTCTACACGCGGTGCCGTTGTTCCATGTTTTTGTGCCACAAATGGATAGAGATGCTTTGTCATACTCTGCAACAATGTCTGATTGACTACGGAATCCACAATCGCCGTCCGAAGATAATGATAGCCCTTGATGTGTGCCGGCACTCCAAGCTGATGGATCAGCTGCGTAACAACTACTTCCAGCTCTGGATCCAGCTCACGCTTTTTCACTGTCGAACTGGAAATATGTGAAACCATACATTCCACTGCTGCGTTTTCCACGAGTTTCTGTATGCGCTTTACCAGAACTTCAAATTCAAATGGCTTACGCATAAAATACGATGCCCCACTCATCATCACTTGCCGCTCGAGATACTCATTTTCATACGCAGAGGTAATGATGTACAAAGGTTTTTCTTCCATGGATGCAGTGCATTCCATTACAGCAATAGCATCTAAATGTGGTAAGATCGCATCCATCACCACAACGTCCGGGTGGATCTTCTCTATTGTTTCTGCGATCGCCTTCCCGTCGCGGCTTGCTTTCACCACATGAAAACCCGTTGCCCAGAGCAGCTGAATTGCAGATTCGCTGTCTTCTACACTTTGTTCACCGATCAATACAATTTTTCTTTTTGTTTCCATTTTGTAACCTCCTGAATTTGTATTACTTGTTTATTTTACCACAGTACGACACAGAATGACAAGGAAAAGTTTTGTCGGAATGCAGCGAATCTTGACAATCTTTGTCGTCGGTTTCAATTTTTTTATCCGATCAAGATGAAATACAGAAAAAAATCGGGACCTTTTCTATATTTCGTACAACAGATTTTCCAATTTGTCATAATTGTTCCACTCTGGCAAAAGATACTTGTCGTGTCTGGGAAGGATCCCTCCTGTTTTGTCGTTTGCCTTGCAATTCCAAACAAAACGCGGTATACTGAAAATATCCCCATTCAAATCGAAAGGAAGCGTTGCAAATGACCTTTTTTTGGACTTCACGTGAAAATATGCCCGATGGTTTCGGCTTCTCGCTATATCACTGGCAACATCTTTTGTGGATCATCGGGATCGCCGCAGTGATCGTGGGAACAGCCCGAATGATTCCATATTTCCGCAAGTCCCAGATTCGGCATCTTCTGCAGACACTTGTATGGACATGCGTCGGCCTGGAACTGATGCGGGATCTAATCTTACTCGGAACCGGTCAGTTTCGCGTGGCATATTTACCGCTAGATCTATGCGGCTTATCTATTTTTTTGGAACTTGCTGCTGTATACTGGAAAAACGTATGGCTCAGAGAATGCGTTTACTGCCTCTCGTTGCCTGGTGCATGTCTGGCTCTCATTTTTCCCAACTGGAACAAGCTTCCGATGCTGAACTATTTCTCCATTCATGGATTTGTCCTTCATGGTATATTGGTTCTCGTTCCCATTCTGCTGTGTGCTTCTGGTGAGATCCGACCACAGATCAATCGTCTGCCATTCTGCTTTGTCTGCATTGCGCTTACATGTATTCCGGTTGCGCTTTTTAATCAACATTTCGGAACTAATTTTTTCTTTCTGTCTTCCCCATCAAAAGGTTCGCCGCTTGTTTGGTTTGAACAGATTTTCGGAAACCATCTGATCGGATTTCCGATCCTGATGGGAATTATCTGGACAGGCATGTATGGAAGTGTTGCAATCATCCGATTTCGAAAAAAACGAAATTTATTGCAAACAAACACCTCTGCAAACCACAATATGTAACCGAATGATTTTACTTTATTAGGTCAGATATAAATTGAATGAAAATGACTGCACTGTGCTGTCTTGACAATAAAGGAAAATTCTGTTAAACTATAAATAGTGGAAAACGGCTCGGTTAACGCACTTTTCGCTAAAACACCATTTGACACGATATGGGAGTGATACCATGACATATCCAATGCGCAGATCCCGAAAGTGGCGCATGTTTTTATTGGATCTTTTCTTCCCAAACCGCTGTCCATGCTGTCATCGACTAATTCCATGGCAGGATTATCTTTGTGAACCCTGCCGAATCTCGATCGAAACGCCGGAAGACGCATTTTGCTCTGGATGCGGAAAAACATGGGAACATTGTATCTGTGACACAGAATTATATTACGATCAGGCTTCTGTGATCACCTTTTATGCAGGCGCAGCGAAACACGGTGTTTTGTCGATGAAAAAAGCGGAGAATCTACAATTCGGTTGGCATTGCGCCGCAAGTTTCAGCGACCGGATCCTGAGCGATCCACTGCTCCAGAGTTCTGATCTCATTGTACCCGTCCCCATGGCAAAGAAACGCCGCCAGACACGAATTGTCAACCCAGCGGAAGTAATTGCAAAAGAGCTGTCTGCTTACACCAAAATTCCTATGCGTACTGACCTGCTGCGTGATAACGGAAGCGGTCAAATACAACATACACTTTCTGCCAAAGATCGCAGAAAAAATGTGGCACAGTTTGAAATCCTTCCATCGAATCTGAATGGATTCCATATTATTCTTTGCGATGATGTTCTGACCACAGGTAGCACTGTAAATCGTTGTGCACAATTATTAAAATCCCATGGTGCAGCGCGTGTCACCGTATTTGCCGCCACTTCATCCGTATTACAACAGCCTTTACAGGCAGAATCAAACAAATCAATAGAAAGGAAGGATCAATGAATTTTATTTTATTGCTATTATCTTTTGTTATTATTATCTGTATTCTTTGCAATAAGCTTACAAACCGCGTTGGTGTCCCTATGTTATTGGCGTTTTTGGCAGTCGGAATGCTCTGTGGCACAGACGGTTTATTAGGGATTGTATTTGATGAATACGGTCTGACTGAGAATATTTGTACAATCGCGCTGATTTTTATCATATTTTATGGTGGCTTCGGCACAAAGTGGAGCGCTGCAAAACCTGTTGCAGGCGGTGCAGTTCTTCTTTCAACGCTGGGAGTATTCCTAACTGCAATGGCGGTTGGCGTATTTTGTCATTATGCACTCTCTCTCAGCTGGCTGGAAGGCATGATAGTCGGTGCTGTGCTCGGTTCCACAGACGCTGCATCTGTCTTTTCGATCCTGCGTTCCCGCAAGCTCAATCTGAAATACGGCACTGCATCCTTGCTTGAAGTGGAAAGTGGTAGTAACGATCCGGTGGCATACCTGATGACAACGGTTATCCTTGCAATGATGACTACAGAAATTTCACCAGGACGCATTATCTACATGGTATTTGCCCAGATCGTCTACGGTGTCGGGATCGGTGCACTACTTGCCATTGTTATGGTCTTCTTTATGCGGCGATTCCGGTTTGACACTTCTGGATTTGATATGGTATTCATGCTGGCAGTCGCAATTCTTGCATATGTGCTGCCATCTATGATAGGTGGGAACGGATATCTGAGTGCCTATATTGCTGGGATCATTCTTGGGAACTCTAAGATCCCCAACAAGAAAAACCAAGTACATTTTTTCGATGGTGTCACAGGTTTGATGCAGCTAATGGTATTTTTCCTGTTAGGTCTGCTATGCACCCCATCTGAACTTGGCAAAGTGGCGCTTCCGGCACTAGCTGTGGCGATGTGTCTGACATTCGTGGCAAGACCGATCGTGGTCTTCTTATTGATCGGACCGCTGCATGCAAAACTGCGGCAGATGCTTCTAGTTTCCTGGGCAGGACTACGTGGTGCAACATCTGCGATATTTGCGCTGACGGCTGTCGCTAGTGGCGCAATTCTGCGATACGACCTATTTCATCTGGTTTTCTGCGTCGTACTCTTCTCAATTGCCCTACAAGGAACACTCCTCCCATTCGTTTCCAAAAAGTTTGATATGATCGACGAAAGCGGCGACGTTCTGAAAACATTTACGGACTATACAGAACGCAGAGAATTACAGCTCATGCGGCTTCCGCTTGACACGAATAATAAATGGGTCGGGATGATGGTGCGCGATCTTGAACTGCCACCGGATACGATCCTTGTGACAGTAAGACGCGGCGACGAAAATGTTGTTCCACGCGGTGATACAAAACTCTTAGAAGGCGATGTGGCAGTTTTGGCGGCAGGACATTATGAAAAAAGCAAAATTAAGGTACAGCTCAGCGAACTTGAGATCACACCAGATCACGAGTGGAACGGCAAGACACTAGCGGAACTAAAATTGCCAAAGGATGAACTTGTCGTATTGATCCGCCGTGGCAAGGAATCGATTATGCCGCAGGGTGATACTAGAATTTGTACAGGTGATGTGCTTGTTATGCATGACTCGCCATAACACATACAAACAATTCCAACAGAAAAGGATACGATCACACACAATGCACGACTTCTGGAAAAGCATTAATTGGATGAAAGCGGTAAAAATTGCTGTCGGTGCAGTGCTGGCAATTCTGATCGCAGAATTGATCGGACTGCACAATGCAGCTTCTGCCGGGATCATTACACTTCTTACCGTACAAAATACACGCCGCGAAACAATCACAGGAAGTATGCGACGGCTGATCGCCTTTGGGATCATGACGTTGCTTAGCGCGCCGATTTATGCGATATTTGGCACAAGGCCATGGACATTCGGTCTGGTATTATTATTATTGCTGCTGATTTGTTTCGGGTTGCACATGGAAGATTCCACACCAATCAACGCGGTCATGGCAACTCATTATATGGCTGCTGGCGGCGTAACGCCCAGCATGCTGGGGAATGAGCTGATGCTCTTAATTCTTGGAAGCGGAATCGGGCTTTTGGTCAACTGGATCATGCCAGACAATCTTCATAAGATCCGCGAAAAGCAGGTGCAACTGGATGACGAGATCCGTGCCATTCTTCTGCAGATTGCCAATTATCTGCGCGATGATGTATGGCAAAATTCATTTCAGGAAGATCGGTTTGCTGCGGTTGAGAAAATTTCGCTTGACCTGCGTCGCGAAATCGATTTTTTCCTACAGAATCAGACACGGCGACAGGATCTCTATTTTATGCACTATGTCAACATGCGGCGGGAACAGTGCCTTGTTCTGCACCGCATCTATGAGCAAATGTCACAATTAACAGCGCTTCCCGAACAAGCGCTTCCGCTTGCGGCATTGTTTGAAAAAATCGCGGAAGAATACCATGAAAAAAATGACTGTGCCACCTTATTGAAACAGCTCACACAGTTGCACAATATCTATTGCTGTGATGCGCTTCCAGATACACGAGAACACTTTGAAAATCGTGCGATCCTCTATTGCATTTTAACGGAAATCAAGTCATTTTTACGTTTGAAACAACGTTTTTTTGAAAACATGGTTTCGGCGAAAAAAAAGGTTTGACAAATTCCATAAAGTATGTTATACTATAATACACAGGCTTGAAAAAGCTTGTGTATGCGCCTGTGGTGAAACTGGCAGACACGCAAGATTTAGGTTCTTGTGCCGTGAGGCGTGCAGGTTCAATTCCTGTCAGGCGCACCAATGAAGAAGTCTCGATTTTTCGGGACTTTTTTCATTTTAACAGTGCAAAGAAAAACAGGCATGCACACTTAGACTTACATTGAAAGAGCAGGTAACGGAATATTAGCATGTATCTGTCCTCATGGTTTTCTTGATAACCCTACATTCAGAGGAATGCGTTGGAATTTGTTATAGACTTATGATAAAATATATGTGTTTGATTTGCATGGCAACGCTAAGAAAAAAGAGGTTTGCCCTGACGGTTCAAAAGATGAAAATGTTTTTGATATACAGCAAGTTGTTAGTATTATCATAACGATAAAATGTTCAAATAAAAGTATCACAAAAGTTTATCATACTGATTTGTTTGAAATAAGAGATTTTAAATAAAGTGTATATCGACGGCTCTTGACATTTTATCAGATTAGTGATATAATGCAATTAGCACTCAATGCATAGGAGTGCTAAAAACTAAATGGAGGTTTTTATCATGAACATTTCTGAACGTTAAAAGGATTTTCTGTCAGTTATTGAATGACAAAATACCGAAGACATTCTTTAATTGGGTTACCACCATTAAAAAGGATCTTTTTGAAGTAATGGCACAAAACGATGATAATCAATTTGGTGTTTTCATGGAGAATAGTTTTGATGATTATGATCCTAACAATCCGATTATCAAAAAATACAGAAAGACCCGTGTTGCGACACCTATTAATGCGTCTACTGCTTCAAAACCATATCATTGCTCATGAGAATAAAGTATAATCAAATTCGACCACAAATTGATGAACTTCTTGCGTCTTATAGCGGTTTAAAGGAAGAAGATACTGAGAATAATTCATCAATTATTCTCACTGAAAGAATATCAATTAATCGTTCCTATAATAGTTTCACCATGGATAATGAATATGACGTAAAAATCCTCATTCCATTAAATAATGATGATTTACCAGATGTGTGGGATATTGGAGATAAAATTGATAAATCCTATATTCACCGATATTCAGACGGCAAGCTCTGCTTGGAAACAGATGCGTTTATGGCTTTATGCTTCTACAATGGATATAGTCTATTGCAATGGATGAAAAACAAAGTTGAACCATACTACTATTCTTATGAGTATTACACACGATTCGGCGAGTTTCCGTTTGGCGATCGAGGACACAATCTTGATGGAGTAATAGAGACATATCAGCAGATATTCAATGAAGATAATGTTGCCAAAACTTATGAATTACTTCGGGCTATATCACAAAGAAAATACAAAGGACATTTACCTTGTCCTTGTGGTTCAGCTATAATTACAAGGAAATGCCACGGGAAAAGCATTTTTCCGTTTATTAACGATGATTATTTGTTCTCTATTGCAAATAGAGATTATTTGAGAATATGTGAGGCGATAAGAGAGTATGATAAACAGTCAGGGGATTAACAATCGTCAAAACGAAGACCTGTTCTTGAAGATTCAGTATGCTTCAAGAAGGTACTTCAATGCTGCGGAAAGCATTAATTATTTGAGTTGGGCATTATGTATAACATCTGCTATGATGATATTTGTTCCTGATTCGGCTTCAAAACTCATCAGCATGGGAATTCCAGCATTATTAGAAGTATTGGCATTGATAACCTCTTGCGCTTTTAATCATATGTTGAAGAATGCTGCCGTTTTACGTAATTTTTTCGATTCTCATGTGTTAATGATAGGCGAGGATAATTATACAAATATTGGTACACAGAAATTGAAAGAAATAGCTTTAAATTTATCATAAGCATAAAAAAGAAGCAGATATTATCATTCGTAATACTGGTCGAGATAAACCGCCAGGAGTTAGAAATTGGTATGAGTTTAAGAATACTGTAGATGGTATTCAAGCTCAATTTGAATGCCAGAAACAAAATGTGGTGGAATAAGAAGATGGTGAAAAATCGACTAATTATTTTACCTTTAATTTGGTTTTTACTGATTTCTTTGTTTATTGCTATGTTTGTTCTTTTCAAATCTGATGTATTGAGTATTGTTGTTTGTGCAATTGGAATAATCGTGAAACTAACGGAAAGAGTCTGGGAACATTATCATTATCATGAAATCTCAATTAAGATACAAACTATTCAGAATCACGCAGAGAGAGAATTAACAACAGAAGTCATTAAAGAATTGCAGGAATTAATTAACAAAAGACGTGAGATTCCAGTCCTTGAAATAAATATTATTCACAAAATCAAAGCTAAACAATACTCTTCCTCATACGAGGAAACATCATAAAAAAGATTAGGCAGATACCTCGCAAAAAAGTATCTGAGTCAATCCCGAATTCTGTGTAAACGTGAAATAGTACAATAGAAAAGTATATGATGAGACCGATTGTGAGAGCAGTCGGTCTTATCTGCATATTAGCACATGATTATTCGATTGTCAAGATGAAATTATTATTCAGGT
>CASEUJ010000043.1 GCA_949291125.1 uncultured Ruminococcus sp. | reverse complement strand
GGAATAGAATCAGATGATACAGGATCGGAAATATGGAGGTAAGAGTATGCAAGTAAAGTGCTGTTTTTATTTGCTTGGTGGCGGGTGCAGTATCCTTAAAGTGCCGTATTGCCAGCCAGATGGATGCAAATTTTGCAAAACAAAGCAGGAGTTTGAGGATGGCGCAGAGCGTGCAAAACAGATACTGCAAAGCAAGGGACTTGTTTCGGTACATAAAAGCGTTGACGGATGTGAGATCGTGACGGTGCAAAAGGTTGGTGGTGCAGATTGACGACGCCGGAGAGAAGCCGGAGTGGATATGGGAGTGTGAAGCGATGACGAAAGAAGACTTGATGGCATGCCGAAAAGCTGCACTTGTATTGCACAGCATCGAAAAGCGCATACTGGATCTGAAAAAAAGTGCCGGATATGCCAGAGCTGTTCGATATGACAACGAGCCGCGCGGACGTGGAGAGCCGCTATCGAATCAGCAGCGTTACATAGAAAATTTAGAAGAGCTGTCAGAAGAGTATGAGAAAACAGCTGCGAGATTGGCACACAAGGCGGCTGAGATTGAACGTGCAATCCGACAGCTGCCCCCAGAAATGGGGGAGCTGATCCGGCTTCGGTATGTGGACGGTTTGAGATGGGATGAGGTGAATGAGACGCTATTTCTCTCACGTACACAGTCCCAGAGGGTTCACAGAAAAGCATTGGAGATGATTTTGGATCAATAAGAATCGCCGCATCGCTACCCTTGTACCGGTTACGATGCGGCGGTTTTCATTTGTAGATTTGTCCCCTGTTGTCGGCATCTGTTACGCAGATCAGGGTGATCGTATTGGTTTGTGAGGACATTTCAAAGAGTAGGCGAAATTCTCCGACACGTAGGCGGTATATGCCGCCCGTCCCTTTCAGCTTTTTGATATCTCCGGAAAGTGGAAGGGCATAAATGGCACTTAATATGCGCTTTTGCTGCTTTGGAGGCTGTTTCCGAATGAATTTCATCGCCTTTTTCTTGATTTCATATGCGTAGGTCATCCGGATCAAACCCCAATTCCTTCACAAAATCATCCAGCGCAGCGGATTCGTCGTTGTCCACCTGGCTGTCGGCAATCATCGCCTTATCCCAGTCGTCTGGCGCCTCTTCCGGGATGTCCGGGGATTGTGTAAGTCCATGGAACAGCATGAGCAGTCCTTGCAGCTGTTCTTCTGTCATCCGATCCAGAAGCGCCACTACTTTTTCTTTTGTACTCATTTGTATCACTCTCCCGCGATGGTGGGGGGGTCGGTTTGGTATAGTTTTATCATAGCATAAATTCCCGGAATTGTCAATCGGAAATTTTGGGAGTACTCTGAAAAAGTTGGGCCTTTTTGGGCTTGTCTGGATCATTGAAATGTGCTATAATAGTAATATGAAATAGTATGAGCGGATGCAGAAATGTGTCCGCTTTTTTATTAAAATAGGAGGTGCGGCATGCCCATTTTGAATGTGTTATAATTACAATTGAAAGAATATATACAATAAAGCTAAAAAGCGATTAGGTAGATTCTTCCCAATCGCTTTTCAGTATCAAAAATAGTTATTGCAAGTCACAAGTTATCCGAGAACAGAATCATGTATGCCATTTACGTATTGAAGTATATTTACACTGTCATTATGATCAGGTGCACCGTTTCCGTTCACATCGGCATTCCTGGATGCTTGCATGTTTAAAGTGACAACCCCTGCAAGTGCCTTGTTAAGAAGGTTGGCATCATCTTCGTTAACTCTCCCATCAAGATTCACATCGCCAAGCAATGCTTCGTAGACTGATGTTGCATTGGCGTTATCGCCGCTTACAAGTGTTACATTTACTGTTGGAACGTCGTTAGTGAGAGTTTTAATGGTAATGGATCCGAGTTCGCCAGATTGGCTGCTTGGAGATTGATTTGTATAATTTATGTAAATAATATTTTGTGCTGTTGTAACTGGTATGTTTGTGACATTAAAATTTCCACCTAAATTTCCTGTTTTGTTTTCAACATAAATCACATTATTTGGATTATAAGAAATATTTGCGTTATACGCGGTAATTTTTGCATTTGCCGAGGTGTCAAAGAAATATCGATAAGCGATATATTTACCACTTGCAGCAGATGCAGAAAATACACTGCCACATGAGACAGCCGCAACAGATGTAGCCAGAACGGCGGTTAAAATACGTTTTGTTTTTTTCATAGAAAATAACTCCTTTTAATATAAATTATGACAATAATGTCATAAGAACAGTATATAATAATCTGAAAAATAAATCAATCAATTCCAATAAAAATTTTCATTATATTCACAAACATCAAAATGAAAACTATAGAGAAATAGTATCTTGGAAGAAGTAAGTCTTTGTATGTTAAAAGACTTACCGCAGAAAAATGATTATCTTAGAGAACGCTATCAGAACAATCTGGGTAGCGTTCTTATGCCTGACTACAGGAGGGAGGAAGTTGGCGAATGAGGAAAACTTAAAGAAAGGAAAGGCGACGCAGTTCCGAAGCGGTGAGGAAGCGGCGAGAAACGGAGAGAAAGGTGGAAAAGCTTCTGTTGCATCGCGGCGCCGAAAAAAGAGCATGCAGCAGAAAATGAAATTGCTTCTGGCTTTGAAACCTGGGAAAGAACAACTGGCAATGTTAAATTCTTTAGGTGTCTCGGATGATGATGCTGACAACGAAATGATGATGCTGGTCGCCATGCTTCAAGCGGCGATTGAAGATAGAGATACCAAAGCTTTTGACCGAATTATGGATATTATTGGAAAGTCTGTTCAGAGAGAAGAGCTCGCCTTGAAAAAGAAAGCCCTTGCAAAACAAGAAAAGCCGAATGAGGGGAAGACCGGCGATCTGATCAACGGGCTTTTAGAGCAAGATCACACGGAGGATAACGAATGACATACACAAAAAAACAGCTCCAATTGATGCGGCTATGGCAACGTAGAAAGCTCAGACGCATCAACCTACTGGAGGGGTCTGTGTCGTCCGGGAAAACGTGGATCTCACTCGTGCTGTGGGGCTTTTGGGTCGCAACGATGCCACAGGATAAGCTATACCTCATGTGCGGAAAGTCGCTTACGACGATGAAGCGGAATTGCCTTGTACTCCTGGAAGAATTGTTTGGATCATCCAATTTCACATTTTCTATGGCAGCAAAAGAAGCCGTCTTGTTTGGCAGGCGGATTCTGTTGGAGGGGGCAAACGATGCTCGTTCAGAATCCAAAATTCGAGGTCTGACATTGCAAGGTGCGTACTGTGATGAGCTGACATTGTTCCCTGAGGACTTCTTTGCCATGTTGCTTTCCCGTTTGCGTGTTCCTGGCGCAAAGCTGATCGCAACGACAAACCCGGACAGTCCACAGCACTGGCTGAAAAAAAACTACATTGGCAGGAGCGATCAGCTTGACATGCTTGTCATGCGCTTTTTATTGGACGACAACACAACGCTTGATCCTGCCTATGTGGAGGCAGTCAAGCGTGAGTATACCGGGGTCTTTTACGACCGGTTTGTCCTCGGAGAGTGGTGTTTGGCGGAGGGGATCATTTATCCGCAGTTTGATCCAGTATCCCATGTGCGCCATCTTGATGCGGCGGATGACAGTCATGCAAAGTGGTATATTTCCGTCGACTACGGCACACTCAACGCGTTTTCTGCGGGGCTGTGGAGATATGACGGCGAGATCGCATACCGCGCCGCAGAATGGTACTACAGCGGCAGAGAGACGCGCAGACCCCTTACAAATGCACAATACGCCGATCAGATCGACAAGTTAGCCGGCGGGCATAAAATCGAAGCGGTCATTGTAGACCCATCTGCGGCGAGCTTTATCGCCGAGCTGTTTTCGCGCGGGTATCTGGTTCGGAAGGGAAAGAACGATGTCGTGGACGGCATCCGCAGGGTGTCGACAGCCCTGCAGCAAGGGAGGCTGTTGTTTGACCCGTCCTGTCAGGATTGTATCAGGGAGTTTGGGATGTATCGCTGGGACGAAAAAGCCGGGGACGACAGACCCATCAAGGAAAACGACCACGCCATGGATGATGTGCGTTATTTTGTAAGTACGATTTTGCGGGAGCAGGCAAAATTCGAAAGAATCGGAGGTGGATTATTGTGATACGTGAATTATACAGACGATACGAATACTACACCATGCCGGAGAGCGCTCCAATGGATTTAGATACACTTCGCATGTGGATCAAAGAGCATAAGATCGATAGTTTTCGGATGTGTTATTTACGAGATATGTACGAGGGGAGACATCCGATCCTTTTACAGAAAGAAAAGCCAAGTTGGAAACCGGACAATCGAATTACAGTCAACTTTGCAAAGTACATTGTGGACACGTTAAACGGCTATTTCATCGGGATTCCAGTGAAAACGATATGCAGAGATCCGGAAGTTCAGGAAGAGATCACTTTCATTCGGAATTTCTGCGATATGGATGACAGCGAAGCGGAGCTTTCCAAAATATGCAGCATCTATGGCAGCGGAATGGAATTTTTGTACTTAGATGAAGAATCAGACGTGCGCATTACTTATATGACCCCACTGGAAGGCTTTTTGATCTATGACGACAGTGTGGAGCGGCGCCCACTGTATGGCGTTCGATATTATCAGGATCGGGACGGAGAACTGCATGGGACGGTATACAGCAGATCAGAGCAGGTAGAATTTGTAGATGACGGCGGATTACGGTTTCTGGAGGAGACCCGGAGGCGGCACGGGTTCTCAGGTGTTCCGATTGTAGAATACTTAGAAAATGAAGAACGCACCGGCGCGTTTGAAGGCGTCGAAAGCGCGATCAACGCGTATGAAAAAGCGATCTCTGAAAAAGCAAACGATGTGGACGCGTTTGCCGACGCATATATGCTGATTAAGGGGCTGGGGCTGGAACCCGAAGATCTGTTCCACATCCGCCAGGATCGTGTAATCCATGTCAAACCCATGGATGCGGACGTGCTGTCACAGGTGAATGTGTCGTTTTTGTCAAGGCCGTCGGGCGATACGACGCAGGAAAATCTATTGAATCGATTGGAAAAGCAAATTTTCACAATCTCCATGGTCGCAAACATCTCGGATGAGGAATTCGGCGGCAGCAGCGGGACAGCGCTGGCATACAAGCTATTGCCGATGCAGAATCTGGCGCGGCTGAAAGCACGGAAATTCGCAAGCGGCATGAACCAGAGATGGAAACTCGTCGCATCGCTTCCGACCACCAGAATGGCGGAGGATTCATGGCGGGAGATCGAGTATCGATTTACGCAGAACGCGCCAAGAAATCTATTAGAAGAAGCACAGACGGCGTCTGTTATGGCCGGAATTACCAGTCGCAAAACGCAGCTTTCCGTGATATCGGCTGTGCAGGATGTCGATCAGGAAATGAAAGAAATCAAATCGGAAAACACGGCGCCGGAAGATATGTATCGGGCAGAGAGGTCGTCAGAAACCGATGGCGAATAACAGAGAATACTGGGCGGATCGACGAAAAAAGCTCGAGTCCACTATGGCTCGGGATGAATCTGCATTTTTTGAAATCATGCGTCAGTACTACAATGCAGAAGCCGCAAAGCTTGATGCAGAGATCGCGGCGTATTATGCGAAATATGGAGCGGGAAATGTGTTGGAATATCGGCAGCTACTGACAACGCTGTCCGATGATGACAAGCTTTTACTGATCCAGCGCACCGATGCGTTTGTGCAAAAATATCCGGAGTATGCGCACCTGATCCCAACCCGAGAGAGTATTTACAGGCTCAATCGTCTGGAGGGATTGCGCACGTCTATTGCGCTCCAGCAGATGCAGATGGGAGCGGACGAGATCAGTCAGGCAAATGACTTTTTTACACGGATGGCGGCGATGCACGCCAATGGCGCGGCGGATTTGCTTGGATTCGGGGACAGCTTTTACACTATGGATGATGCACTCGTGCGTCTTGTCGTGGGGCAGGCGTGGTGTGATGGAAAAGATTTTTCCCAGCGGATCTGGGACAACCGGGATGCGCTGACACGGTCGCTGCAGAGCGATCTTGTCAACGGATTGATCCGCGGAGAAAGCTATCAGCGGATCACAAACCAGATTCAGAAAAAGTTTGTGTCCGTATCGCGGCGGAACATCGAGAGGCTTGTCTTCACAGAAGATACTTTTCTTGCAAATGAAGCGGCAATGCAGGTATATGCAAATGACTCGAGTTTTATGGAGTACATTTTTGTCGCGACCAATGACAGCCGCACGTGCAGCGTATGCGCGTCGCTTGATGGACAGAGATTCAACATTTCAGAGCGGATGCCTGGGGTAAACTTTCCGCCGATGCATCCGTGGTGCCGGTGCTTTTTTGATCCGGTGTATCATAGGAGTTCGGCAAGCGGGTTGACTTCGGGAGTACAGGGTGGTATAATAAAAGCAGGTAAAAGCTTTGAAGAGTATGCCGAAACACCGTCGCTGTTAGGAGAAACAACGCCAAAAGAAAAATACGATTCTTACGTTGCGCAGGGGCTTGCTGTTAAACCATTAGGACGCGGTAGCTTTAAAAATGTTCCGTTTGAATCTGGCGGTGGATATCGCGTCTATTTTGACGAAAGTATGCAAAAATCGTTGATGTACCACCCTGAAAAGCGTTCTCATCATGATGGAGCATATTACAAACTGAGTGATGGAAAATATGGCGTAAAGCGCTTTGATATAGACGGCAATCCAATAGAGGAGTGAATCACATGAAAGATACAATAATGGATACCATATATCAAATCTGGGATTCAGAATTTCACATGAAGCATATTCAGCTTCCATCTAATGTTGAGTGTGTAAAAACGATAGACTGCTATCAATATAAAGATTTTTTTGTAAAGCTTTCCACTTTTGTGGATGCAAAACTTGGGAGAGCGTATTGTATAGAAGCCGCAGAAGAACAAGAGGCAAGAAACAATATATTTGATGATGCGTGGATTTATTATGAAAGCGACGGGATAGAACAGATTATTTCAGAGATGAGAAACGACCTTGCTTCTGCGTAATTGAGTTCAAATTTACACTATCGGTCAACAGCAGTTACGTATAGGAGGAGTGACGCTGAATCCGGAGAAGCAAAACCCACACATCCTCGGCGCACCGGGATATGACCCGGAGGAACATAAAAGCTATTTTACGATACCGCTGGAAGAGATTCAACAGATCGTGAATCAGTATCATGGGACGGGACACGTCATTGTAAAGCCAGACGGACAAATAAAAGAAGTCATTACACTCGATAAAGAAATTGGCGTAAATGTGGATGAAAATGGGACGGTAACAGGCGTAACGAATAGAGCTACCGTTCATTATTCAAAAAGAAGGACGCACATGGTACCGGCGAAAGGAGGCGGTCCCCTATGAAATTAGAAAAATATAGTGGAAAGAAAGTAAGGGTTGTAGGGACAAATGGCGAGGTTTATGTTGGAACCGTTGACCTGTATACGCAACCAAATGATAACGATGGTATGGAGGCGATCGCAATTTTTGATTGTGGCGTGTGGCTCGACGAAGAGGATATAAAGTCAATCCAATTGGCGTGAGGTGAGATTATGGCGAAAGATGATTATTTCAAGATCGTGTATGCGATACTGACAGAACTCTATGCCTCTATGAAAAGCGGCGAAAAGCTTGTACCAGAGACAATTTGTCCGGAACGATTTGGCATTCATGCGAGCTATTGGATGGATATCTTAGGCGAGATGAAAAACGAGGGGCATGTTCGCGGCGTGACATTTGTCAGCACTAAAACAGGTCGGTATCTGGTAAGCGGATGGCAGGATTCCATTCAGATCACGGCAGGCGGAATAGAGTACTTGACCGAAAATTCAATGATGAAGAAAATGTATCAGCTTGCAAAAGAAGTCCGGGACTGGATCCCGGGATATTGATCGGCAGTTAGGCGTGAGGTGTTTGGCGATGAATGATATGAATCAGCAAATACGTTATGTACTTTATCATTCTGATGAAACGGATGTTTCTGTGAATGCTGTTGTGCACAATGACAGTATATGGGTAACGCAGAAAGCCATGGCAGATTTGTTTGACTGTACAAGTGATAATATCTCCCTGCATCTGAAAAATATATATTCAGAAGGAGAATTAGCCAAAGAAGCAACCACCGAGAATTTCTCGGTAGTTCAGAAAGAGGGTAAGAGGAACGTAAAAAGAAATGTAACCTTTTACAACCTTGATGCAATCATTTCGGTGGGATACCGTGTGAACTCTCGTCAGGCAACAAAGTTCCGTATATGGGCAACAAGCGTGTTAAAAGAATATATGATCAAGGGATTTGTGCTTGATGACGAACGTCTGAAACAGGGCGAGACTGTTTTTGGCAAGGATTATTTCCGCGAATTGCTTGAAAGAGTACGTTCTATCCGCGCAAGTGAAAGAAGAATATGGCAGCAGATAACGGATATTTTCGCCGAATGCAGTATTGATTATGACAAAAAATCTGAAGTTACAAAAAGATTTTATGCGACGGTTCAGAACAAGTTCCATTATGCAATTACAGGACAGACCGCTGCTGAAATTGTTTATCGTTCTGCTGACAGCCAAAAGGATAACATGGGGCTTGTTACATGGAAAAATTCCCCTGATGGACGTATTTTGAAATCTGATGTCACAGTAGCCAAAAATTATCTTAATGAAAAACAGATCAGACAGCTCGAAAGGGCTGTATCAGGGTATTTTGATTATATCGAGGATTTGATAGAGCGTGAAAATACATTTACAATGGAAGAATTTGAAGCAAGCATCAACGAGTTTTTAAGTTTCCGACGCTATGATATTTTGAAGGATAACGGGAAAATTTCTGCAAGTCAGGCGAAGAAAAAAGCCGAATCAGAATATGATGTTTTCAATAAAACACAGAAAATCACCTCTGATTTTGATAGAGCGGTTTCCCAAATGTTGGAATCAAAAGGAGAAAAAAACAATGCTTGAAATGAAAAGCGATACGAATATTACAGGGATCAACTGCTTGTATTTCAAATGAAGGGATGATTTAGATGAATGAGCAGCAAGTTGAATCAATGATCGCATTTATTTCTGACTTTATTGGAGAGATTTCAGACCGTAAAGCCGAGGCTGACGAAGAATTAAAAAAAGATTATTCCGATCTTTTTTGTAGCGGAAGAGCGATGGCGTATAACGAAGTTTATGAAATTCTGCAAAGCCGGTTGGATATTCATGGGATAGAAATACAAAATGGAATGATTGAAGAATAAAAGCGTACCACTCGGTGCGCTTTTTTCATACCCAAATAGGAGCAAACCATGACAAAGGAAGCATACAAAAAGTACCTGAAGAACTACATAAAAGCTTTGGCAGAAATGAGTGAGCAACTGATATCTCCTGAGCTTCAATTGCAGATTATGGAGCTGACCTTGTACGCCACCGGGGAATTGTATCGACTGGAAAACGAGGAATAAAGCCGCCCCGACCATGGGCATAAACTGGCGGAGGGAGGACAAACAAGAACAACCTAAGCCAGTGGGAGCGGCAGTTCTTAAATATGCAAAAAGTGCGTTTGGAGAAATCCAAGCGCATTTTTTATATCCAAAATTCAAGCGAAAGGAGCAAAGCGCATGCAGCTGTTATTTTTCCACGGACGCTATTGTCCATCGTGTCAAACGGCACAAAAACGGGCAGAAAAGTATGCCAAAGACAGCGGCATTCCGCTATATGCATTTGATGTGTCGGATGTATACGGCGGTCACTCCATGGCGAAGATGCACAGGGTTCGGCATGTGCCGTGCCTGATCCTGCTCGACGATGACGGTCAGGAGAAAGGACGCATTGATTGGGACTTTGGGCACATCGAATTTGCCCTTGATCCCACAACGAAAGGGGGTGCAGTAGATGCATGATCAGGAAGATACAATTGTCGCAGATGCCGAAGTCAGCACAGCAGACGGTACGACAGGCGCCGGATCGGAAACCGGACATCCATCCGGAAAAGAAGACGGAGGAAAACCTAGTGGAAAATCCGGGAAAAGGCACAGCGCAGAAACAAAAGCAATCGACGAAACGCCGGACAAACCCGACGCAGAACCGATCACGGAAGCACGGATCGGAGAGCTGATCCGGCAGTCGATTGCGGCATATGCGGCAGAGCAAAAGAAGGCACAGGATGAAGCAGAAAAGCTGTCTACGATGAATGCACAGCAGCGCGCAGAGTATGAGCGCGACAGCTATCGCGACGAACTTGAAGCGTTGCAGCATGAAGTCGCTGTGGCAAAGATGCAGAGTACCGCGCGCGCAATGCTGTCTGAAAAGGGAATTCATGTGCCGGACAAACTGATTGCCGCGATTGTGACGGACAGCGCGGACACGACAAAGGAAAACGTTGAGGAATTCGCCGGGATGTATCTCGACGCTGTGGATGCGGCGGTCAGAGAAAAGCTGCGGTCAGAGACACCAAAATCCGGCAAAACAGCGCCGAAGATGACAAAAGAACAGATTTTTGCCATCAAGGACAATGTCGAGCGTGTCAAGGCGATTCAGGAGAACATGGAACTTTTTAACTAACAGAAAGGATGAATTTTAGAATGCCAGCACAGGAAAATACGATGATCACAACCGATTTTGCCAAGGCGCAGTCGATTGACTTTGTCACACGATTTAACGGAGGAGTGGCAAAGTTACAGGAATTGCTTGGGATTACACGCCGTACGCCGCTATCTACTGGTGCCGTGATCAAGACCTATAAAAACACCGTGACACTTGCGGACGGTGAGGTCGCGGAGGGGGATCTGATCCCACTGTCAAAGGTCACGCAGACCGTTGCCAATACCTATGAGCTGTCTTACAGCAAGTATCGGAAAGCGGTGACGCTGGAGGCAATCCAGAGAAGCGGCTTTGATGTAGCAGTGACAGAGACAGACAATAGTCTGCTCAAGAAGGTGCAGAGTGATGTACGCTCTAAGTTTGCATCGTTTCTTGCAACCGGTACCGGAACGGCATCCGGCACCACGTTCCAGGCGGCACTGGCGAACGCATGGGGCATGTTACAGGTATTGTTCGAGGACGATGCAGCCGGCGATGTCATCGTACTGGTAAACCCGATGGACGTATCTGACTATATCGGCACTGCACAGATTTCCACGCAGAGCGCCTTTGGCATGACCTATTTCACGGCGTTTACCGATGTCAAGGTCTTGACCAATGCAAATGTACCGCAGGGTAAGTTTTATGCAACCGTTGCGGACAACCTCAACATCGCATATCCGCTGATTTCTGGCGGCGAGATCAATAAGGCGTTTAGCTTTACTACAGATGAGACCGGCCTGATCGGCATTACACACACCGCAGACAACACACGCGTCAACTATGAGACTACCATCATCTCCGGGCTGACCATCTTTGCAGAGCGTCTGGACGGTGTTGTAGTCGGCACAATTGGCACAGTAGGCGGCTAATCCTTGGACGGTGATCGGAAATGAACCTTGTGGAACGAGCAGAAACGCGACTAAAAGGTGAGGTTGGCGCAGAGGATTTTGCACTATTGCAGGAATTCTGCGACCTTGCCAGTACGCGTATTTGCCTTCGTGTACGGTCGGATACACTCCCGGATATACTTTTGCCAATTGCGGCAGATGCTGTGGTGAAAATATGGCGGCGCTGTAACTATGAAGGGATATCTTCGGAGAGTAAGGCAGAGATCAATACCTCTTTTGTAGAGGATATTTTATCTGAGTATGCGGATGAGTTTGAGGCATATAAGGAGAGTAAGGCGCAAGCTGACGGAGACAGACGCGTGCGTTTTTTGTGACAGAAAGGCGGCGCAAGTATGCGATACGAGAGAGTCAGTTTAATTGAACTTGTGGAAGTCAGCAAGGATGTGCTCGGAAACCCGGTGACGGAACGCCGCGTGCATCCGACGCGATATCGGGGCGAACTATCCGGTCGATCCATGGTAATGGAAGAGCTTGAGGGGCGCGATGTCACGCATAACGCGCCGTCGATCTGGACAGACATGCCGCCGGACATGATGCGGCACGCAGACGGGATTCGCATCGGCGAAGATGATTTCCGCGTTCTGGATGTGCATGCATTCCTTCGTGGAAAGTGGTCTGCGGCGACATTGGAAAGGTGGCGGCAAGATGCGAATCCGGATTGAGATTGGCGGCGTAGAAATCTTATACAAAAAGCTGAAAGAAAAGTCGGAAAGTGACCTAATCGAGGCGTGCAAAGAGACGACAACATATCTTCGAAACCGCGCGCGTGCGCATACGCCGGTCAAAGAGGGGAAACTCAGGAATTCTCTACGACAGGAAATGCCTGCGATCGGGAAAGACGGCGTTGTCGGATATATCCGCGAATATGCGCCGCATGTCGAGTACGGGCACCGGCAGACACCGGGCAGATATGTCCCGGCGATCGGGGCGCGATTAAAAGCAAGCTTTGTACAGGGTAGGTATTACCTCAAAGCAGCGGTAGATGATACACGACCGGAGTTTCGGGAAATCTTAGTGAGGTGGATCAGAAAATGATGATGCGAAAAATGGGGTTCGCAGAAATGGCAGCGTCAATATTAGACGCACTCAGGCAGAAAACAGCGTATGACTGTTATGATGCAGTGCCGGAAGATGCGCCATCGCCGCTGGTCTTTGTTGAGGTGATTGGAAAGCGCGACAGCTCTACCAAGACCATGTACAAAGAAACATTTGTGGCAAATCTGCACCTAATCGCAATGCCCGGAGATTCCAGGCTAGAAATCTATCGAATGATACAGGATGTCGAAGAAGCGTTGACAGAGCATGTAGTAGTGCCGAAGAATATCACGCTTGTGATGCAGACGGAAACCGGAGTAAACGCGATCCAGCAAGATGAAACGCGGGAGTATCATGCGGTGATTGGGTATGAATATATGGTGAGCTATGGGTTTAAGTCAAAAATATGAGGAGTGGTAAAATGGCAGAAGTAACTTACAATGAAATTGATTATTGTGATGTGCCGGAAGCAGTCGCGAGTGCCGGAGGTGATTGGCTTTTATGCATCTTTACTGCGGACGGGTCAAAGCTGCTCGGAATTGCCGGTCAGCAGGGGCTGACAATCACGAGATCCGCAGAAACAATTGAGGTCACAAGCAAGACGACAGAAGGTGGGTGGAAGTCGTATATCTCCGGTGCGAAGGAGTGGAGCATCGATAACGACGGCGTCTATGTCATGGGTGCAGAATCACATAAACTGCTTGGAAGCCTGTTTGAATCAAGTGACCTTGTCTGCGTCAAGGTGATCGACAAAAAGCAGGGCAAGAGCCTGTTCGGCGGTCTGGCGTGCATTACGGATTACAGCTTAGAAGCGCCGTATGATGACGCGGTAACATACTCGCTGAGTCTGTCCGGGAATGGTCCGCTTGTCGACCTCACAGTGGAAACCGAAAAGGACGACGGTAAGACGACAACGGACGGCGAATAAGCCAAATTGAAAAAAAGTGTGAGTAGGCGCGGCTTACGGGAACGGGTGGGCGAATTTTCAGATCGGAGGAAAATACACAATGGCACAGGAAAAACAGGCACGCACAACTTATGAGATCGGCGGCAAATCTTATCAGCTGAGATACAGCATCGGGCGGCTCGAACAGATTGAGCAAATGACGGGCATGTCCGCTGTATCCATGGTGTTGGCGATTCAGGGGCAGAAGTTCCCGCCGATCTCCGTCGTCCGGCAATATTTTGCGTTAGGACTAATTGACGGAGGCGGAGTATATGCACCGACAAGGACTTTGCACTGTCACAGGTGGAACAGGCCGGATATTTGGGCATGGCAATGGAGATATTGAATGCACTCATGGAGGACTGCGGTTTTTTATTCCAAAGCACCTGACAGATCTTGAATATCTGGGTGGGAACAATCAGAACAAAGAAAAACCGGATGCATCTGTGGTGCAATATCAAGAATACATCGATTTTGCATTTTTTGCAGTAAATTTTGGGTATTCGAAGCAGGAGTATTACAGCTTGACGCGCGCAGAAAAGCTGTTTCTGATCAAGGCATATGAAAACAAAGTGGTTGCTGATTCGAGCGTATTCGCGTCTGCTGTCGCAAATGCCGTCGGGAACGTATTCCGGAAAAAAGGAAAACGTGCGCAAAAACTATGGAAACGGAAGCCAAAGCGCGGAGATCTGAGACAGCGCGAAACCGATCTTGCCATCGCAAAACAGTCACAAGAAAGCGACGGGAACGCATGGATCGAAAAAATTTATCATGCCAACGGCAGAAAGTATAAACGAAAGGGGCAAAAACCGAATGGAAACGAAAACATGGTATAATGGCGTACCGTTTTCGGCGCGCTCTTTTTGCGGGGTCTCGTTTGATGGGAACGACGGGTGGATGACGCATGAGGAATTGCCACAGGCAGAGACAGCGGAAATGCAGGAAATTGTCAATCAGATGAACGAATTCCGGCAAGAACTGATCTCTGATGGTGCATTAGAAAATACCGATGTTCCAGGATATGGCGGTGTGCACACATGGGATGATTGGGAAGCGTACTGGACGGATGTCAGCATCGGATCACCAGATGTGGAAAAATATACAATTCCTGTTCCAGGGCGCCATGGTGTTGTTGATCTGTCAGAAGTTTTGACTGGATTTCCTGTTTTCCACAACCGAGAGATTTCTGTGTCTTTGGCATATCCTGGATCCGGTGCACAATGGCATGAAGAATTTTCGGATATGCTTGCACAACTACACGGGCAATCGGTGCAGATGGTAATGGATTCTGACCCGGCATACTACTATGAGGGAAGATGCGAGGTTGGTACCGTGCGTCAGGACGGGACATACAGCACATTTGATATCACAATGGACGCATATCCATACAAAAAAGAGGTTATGGATTCGTTTGATGACTGGCTTTGGGATCCGCTGAATTTTGAAAGCGGCGTGATCCGCGAATATGGGAAATTACTGATCCCGGCAGGCACAACACCGACAAGCGATCTGACATTTACCATTTACGGCAGTCAGATGCCATGCGAGTTGTGGATGAGGGCAAGCGACGGACAATCTGTTGTCATAAGCCTGCAAGGTGAGGGTACAAATGGAATCACCGCACGAACGATATCTGACAGCTGGGAAAAAGTTGAGTTTTATGACGGAGTCCGAAAAACATGGCTAAAAGATCATGCATATCAAATCATTATTAGATCTACACACATTGAAGACGCCTATCTCTCTATCTTTTTACGTGGGGGTAAACGGTAAATGGCGGCATATTGGAATATTTTTTGGGCAGATCAGACAAAGTTGGACGACAACGGGAATCTGATTTTCCATGATCTTTATACGCCTGATCCGATGGATGATTTTTCAGTGATTGAGCCGGAATTGTCACTTGAAATTAACACGCCCGGTACGCTGACATTTTCCATATTACCGACACACCCGTATTATTCTGCAATCAAAAATCTACGTCATATGGTGACAATTGAGGTGATGCGTGGGATTGGTGATGCAAGCCGATTTTACTGGGCTGGCCACCCGATCTCCATTGAACAGGATCTATACGGCACACTGAAATATACGTGTGAAGGGATCATGGGATATTTATCAGACGTATATGCCCGGCCGTTTTCGCGGACGTTGACCGCGTCGGGATGGCTCAGTTTTTTCCTTGGCGAAAGGTATGATGCACAGCTCAAAAATTCAGCTGATATTTGTACCATCATCGGAGACGATGAAGATCAGGCAGCTCAGGCAAAATCAATCTGTAAGCATCGGAGTTTTTTGGGATATCATATCAGCAAAAAGTTACAGAATGTGATTTCAGCGCAAATCGGCGACGACGAGGAAACGAGTACGTCCTATGTGGATGAGACAATTGAGGAAGCAGAACTAAAAAGATATTCCAACAAGTGTCTTCCTGTTTTAGAATTATTGAAGACCAGAATTTCTACACCGCTTGGCGGCTTTTTTTCTGTGGACACCCGATATCCCGCTGATGCGGAGGACGGCGAAAATTACGGTCTCTATTATGGGGATGAAGACAATCGCCAGCAATATGACGGACGGTGGGTGATGATCTACAAGCCGATAGATACAGAACCGATTGATCAGCTCTTTGAAGTCGGCGTCAATGTGATATCCGTACGGCAGGAGGAAAATTACACCGACTTATATACCGGAATCGTCCCCGTAGATGGGAGCGGGAACTCTTACTGTTCCTATCTCTATGACTATGACGCATCAAGCTTAGCATTTGACTTGAATTCCAATACAACAGCTGATGTTTTCAAGCCCGCAGACAGTCAGGCGTTTTACAAGCGGTCATTGTATTTGAAATACGGGTCCATCACAAAGACCGTCGATATGTCAAGCGCACAGTCGGAAGCAGAAGACAAACTGGAAGCAAAACTGAACGGATACAAAGACCAGATCGATCATCTTGTTTCGGTGTATCAAGATGCGACCAAAAACAGTACAAGTCCGGAAAACGCAAACGGTCAGGGGATCAATCTCCCGATGGGAGAAGAATATCCGGATATTGATGAGGTAGAACGCGTGAACCGGTCTTCTGATGCATCGAATCCGACGTATCCGCATGTCACGATCACATATGACAGCGGCGAAAGCGAAGACTGTTTTGATGCAATCAGAAAGAATATTTCATCCGCACAGACAGTGAGTTCGGATCGCTATCGCACTTCTTTCATCTGGAGAACCATCAGAGAAAATGCGGCAATTGAAGCATTTCGCCTCACAGAACCTCCTGCCACTGTAGAGGTGCAGGTTGTAGACCTGAGTATGATTGATGATGAAGCGGAGAGAATCCGGATCGGGTGTCTTGTCCCGGTGAAACTTTCTCCGGTTGAACAGACGAGAAATTTTGTCGTGGAATCCATGAAGATACGCTTTGATGATCCGACGCAAAATACGATTACGCTCGACGGTACGCTTCCGAAATTGACCAGCATCGTTCGATAGAGGGGTGAAAAAATATGGCGGATTACACGCTGTCTGCCAAAGTAACGGCGGATATTTCCGGCTTTTCAAAACAGCTGAAAGCGGCATCTAATCAATTAGATGGGTTTGCAAGTAAGTGTGATAGTTTAAGCCAGATGGCATTCTCGCTCGGGGACACATTTTCCAGGATCGGCAGTGTGATCACGGGGGTAGAAGCTGCCATTGGCGGCATTGCGATCGGCGGTATTGTCAGCGCAACCAATGCCGCAGTGGATTTTGACACGCAGATGCGCAAAGTTGCCGCTATAGCCGGTGCATCCAGTACAGAAATGAAACAGTTGTCGGACACCGCAAAGGAACTTGGCGCAGCAACGACGCTATCTGCATCAGAGGTTGCCACCGCGATGACAGAGATGGCGGCAAAGGGCTTTGATGCCAACAAGATCATGGACGCCATGCCAGGCGTGATCTCGGCGGCTGAGGCATCCGGAGAGGATTTGGCTGTTGTGGCTGACACCATGTCCGGCGCCATCAATGGATTTGGGATGTCGGCAGAAGACGCCACCCATGTGGCAGACGTTTTGGCAGAATCCGCGAACCGCACCGCAGCCGGTGTGGATGATATGCAATATTCATTCAAGTATGCCGCACCGGTGGCACATTCGCTGGGGTTGAAGTTCGAGGAGGTTGCTGCCGCGACAGGAATTATGGCGGATGCTGAAATAGAGGGGTCACAGGCAGGGACGACATTGCGCAGCATGCTGGTGCATTTGTCGAAACCGTCTAAAAATGCTGCACAAGTGATGGAGGAAATCGGATTTACTGCATTTGATTCCAACGGAAAAATGAAGTCCCTTACCACGATTATCTCTGAGCTTACCGCTGCGACTTCAGACCTGACAGACGAGCAACGAGCCAATGCGCTTGCATATATCTTCGGAACCGAAGCGCTCAGCGGTGTACAGGCAATGATGAATTCTGGATCGGATGCCATAGACAAGATGACAGAATCGCTGGAAGGGTGTGACGGCGCATCAAAAGCAGCAGCGGATGCCATTATGGGTGGCGTTGGTGGCGCTGTGGAACAGATGCGCGGATCGTTTGAAACACTTTCGCTGACGATTGGAGAACGGTTCACACCGATTTTGGAAGTAGCGGCGCGAGAAGTTGCAGGACTTATGGATCAGATCAGCGCCGGAATCGAAACCGGAGGAATCCAGGGAGCGATTGATGGACTTGTCGGCGGAATCAATACACTTGTTAGTGCGGGCGCACTACCCGCGTTTTTTGATGATGTTGCGGATGCCATTGGATCAGCACAGGATAAGTTAGACCGGTTTGGTCAGACAATCTCTGATGCAATTAGTACGGCAAGTGATATCTTACAGGACGCAGCAGACAAAGTGGGGCAATTCAGTGAAAGCTTTAGTGCGCTGTCCGGTGTTTCATCTGTACTGCAAACAGTCAGTGATAAACTTGCGGAATTTTCAGAAAGCAGCGGCGGAATCGGTACTGCGCTTATCGCGATCGCTTCGGTGGGGCCGGCGCTCATTGTGGTTGGGAAATTATCGTCGTTATTCGGTGCGCTTTCCGGCGTGATCGGTACTGTAGTAAAAGCGGCAGGTGGAATTATAGGAGCCGGTGGGAAAATTCTTAGCATCCTTGCGGCGATCCCCGGACCCGTGTTGTTGATTATCGGTGCGATCAGCGCACTTGTGGCCGGCTTTACATGGCTGTATCAGACAAACGATAATGCTGCATCACAAATGCAAGACGCATGGAGCGGCATTCAAGAGGCGGCTATGGGAGTAGCCGACGCAATACTTCCTGCGGTACAGACAATAGGCACGGCATTTTCCGACATGTTTACGCAGCTTATGCCGGTAGTAACAGAAGTATTAACGGCGCTTATTCCGGTTGTCTCCGGGATTATGATCTCGATCACAGACGTAATCGCGCAGCTTGTACCTGTCATTACGCAGATTATTACAGCTATTATGCCTGTTGTCACACAGATTCTTTCTGTTGTTGGTGGACTAGTCGTACAACTTTTGCCGATTATACAAAGTTTGATTGACGCCATTTTACCGGTGGTCACGAATATTGCCACCATGATCGGGGATGTCTTTGCTGCAGTTATGCCGGCGGTAGAATCCATCATAGCCGTAGTCACACCACTCATCACACAGATCGTTGATGTGATCGGGCAGATACTTCCGGTCATTACGGAAATTATCAACATCATTGTTGGATCACTTGTTCCTGCGATCACAAGTCTTGTTCAAACGCTTATGCCAGCGGTTACACAGATTATTGGAACGTTGATCCCGGCGATTACGCAGATTATCGACGCGATTATGCCGATCGTTCAACAAATTCTTCCGGTGATTGTTGGTCTTGTCAATCAACTTATGCCGATCATCACGCAGATTATTGGGATGATTGCAAACCTTTTTGCCACCCTGGCACCTGTGATTGCACAACTGATTGAGCAGTTGGTTCCGGTGATTACCAATATCATCTCTATTATTACAAACTTAATCACCTCGATCATGCCAGCGATTACAGCAGCAATCAATGTCATTATTTCCATTATCCAAGTGGTGATTTCCGTTATTAATGCTCTGATGCCTGTGATAAGTACAATCGTTTCAGTTGTAACTAATGTAATCAGCATCATTATTTCGGTTATCAGTCCAATTATTTCTTTTATAGCAGGGATTATCAGCGGAATTGTTGCGGTTATTACGCCGATTATTACATTTATTGCCAACATTATCGATACGATCGCAGGCTATATCTCTTCGGTAATCGATGTGGTTGCTGGAGTTATCAGCTTTATATCTGGTGCAGTTACCGATATATGGTCATTTATTTCCGGGATTGTTTCGAAAATTTCAAATGTAATCAGTTCGGCAATTACAACCGTGTCTGGCATTATCTCTGGTATTTCCGCGACAGTGTCAACTGTATTTAATGCTGTGTACAGCATCATTAAACGTATTCTCGATAAGGTTAAGAGTATCTTTTCAGCTGTATTTGACAAGATCGAAGGGTTATGGAATGGATTGAAGGACTTTGTGGGAGGAGTTTTCGATGGTATCGGAGAAGCATTTGATTCCCTGGTCAGCGGTGCGAAAGGGATCATCAACGGATTTATCGACGGGCTCAACTTTGCGATTGATATCATCAATATGATCCCAGGTGTAGATATCGATCCATTAGCGCATCTTGCCCACGGCACCGACAACTGGCAAGGCGGCTTTGCCATCATCAATGAGGGCGGCAGAGGGGAGCTAGTCAATCTTCCGGATGGGTCACAGGTCATACCGCACGACATCAGCGAAAAATATGCAAAAGAAGCAGCAAACGCAAATAGTACTGTCGCGTGGATCGACTATGATACTCTCGGAAAAGCCATGGCAGCGGCACTTGGAAACGTGGATGTACATTTAGAAACACGGCTGGATAGTCGAACAGTGGCGGAGCAGATCACGCCGCTCGTGGATCGAAATCTGGCAAGAAGTGCTGCGATTGCGGCAAGATCGTGAAAAAGGAGGAGAAATCAATGGCATTCGAATTAAATGAAGATATCCTGAACACTGCAGCAGGCAGCATCGAAGGCGACATCAAACAGATTCAAGCGGCGATATATGGACGCGAGGTGAGGGCGTCGATTGCAGAAGCGCTGTATTTATTGTATACCAATCAAAGCGCAATACAGGAAACTGTGAACACGCATACGACACAAATCGAATCGCTTTTGAGTGATGTAGAGCAAGCGAAAACTGATATAGAATCAATGCAGTCTGCAATATCTGAACTCCAACAAACTGTCCAGACCCAAGGAAATGCAATCACCGATTTACAGCAGACGGTCGGAGAAAATACTGCTGCAATTGAATCTCTGACAGAACAGCTTCATGCGATCGGTTTGCGTCTGGATGAAATGGAAGAAACGGTAGGCGATCTGACAGACGACACAATCATTTACACAGAGCCGTCCGGCGGAAATGTGACAGCGATTGCGTACGGCAACGGTGATATCTATATCAACGGCAGCGGATCAGCTACGACGCCTTTTAGCGCTACACTTACGCAACGTGTACGTGACGTATATACTGCGTCAAGCGTATGGAGCGTGTCTGACGGTGTGACTGGTCTTTGTGATGGGTACATGGTGCAGCTTGGAATGATTGCCGCCACAACGTCAGAAATACCGCTTTTAAGGCTACCCGTTACGATGATTGAGATCGGTGACAACGCGCTGCCATCGTGGAATATCAGCTTTGCAGGAACTATGGATCAGTGGCGTGCGATCAAGTCGTATGGAACGGAGAATACGGTCACGAACGCAATTGTTACATCCACAATGCGCAGCCTAATTTCTGTTGGATGTACAGATGGAAAACTATCGTGGAACAGTGATACAAGCACATGGGAGGAAGTAAGCGCATGAACTTTTTTAGAGTGCACGAGCAAAAAATCTGCCCACATCCGGCTCCGGATACTTACGCAGACGGTCAAGTACAATTTGCCCGTCTACGGTTTGAGTTTACGCCAGACTGGGACGGACTCGACAAAACCGCGCAGTTTACACAGGGAGAAAAAACGTATCACATGCACCTCGGACAAGGTACGCCGTGCAGCTGCTTTTTACCGGCTGAGATCACAGAGGGTGGCGTGCTTTTAAGTGTCTTTGGCGTGGGATCCGGCGGAGTGACTGTCGCAACGACTGCGCCAATCCTTTTGCGCGTCAAAAAGTCCGGCTATGAAAAGGATGGGGAAACACCGATCCCACCAACACCAGACTTGTATGCGCAGCTTTTAGCGCAGATCGACAATAAAATAGCATCTGTAAAAGATGGGAAAAGCGCATACGAGATCGCGGTTGATGAAGGCTTTGAAGGAACAGAGCAAGAGTGGCTTGCATCACTAAAAGGCGCTGATGGAAATGACGGCGCACCAGGAAATGACGGCGCACCCGGTGCCGATGGGCAAGACGGTGCTGACGGCGCGGATGGGAAAAGCGCATACCAGATCTGGCTGGATGCTGGCAACAGCGGTACAGAGGACGATTTTTTGGCATCGCTGAAAGGAGAATCCCCGGATGTGTCCGAAATTCAAGCGGCGGCTGAAAACGCAGAAGCCACAGCAGCAAATGCGAATTCTATCGCAGAAGCGGTACAAGCCGATCTTGTGAACTACTATAAAAAGACAGATACTTACTCAAAAGATGAAGTCGATCAAATGATTTCTTCCATCCCGAAATTTTCTGTTGCTGTAGTGTCCGCTCTCCCAGCAAGCGATATCAGCGATACAACCGTGTACCTTGTAAAATCTGGCGATGAAACCGGAAACCTCTACACCGAATACATCTACGTGGGCGGCATGTGGGAGCAGCTCGGAACGCAATCACTTGACCTTTCCGGGTACTATACCAGCGCGCAAGTAGACGACGCACTGGCTGATAAGGTAGACAAGGTGTCCGGGAAAGGC
>CASEUJ010000042.1 GCA_949291125.1 uncultured Ruminococcus sp. | reverse complement strand
CCTGCTATCTCAA
Organism: uncultured Ruminococcus sp.; assembly: GCA_949291125.1. Taxonomy (GTDB): domain Bacteria; phylum Bacillota; class Clostridia; order Oscillospirales; family Ruminococcaceae; genus Ruminococcus_C. The sequence continues at coordinate 2,629 of CASEUJ010000042.1, read as the reverse complement.
AATGATCCAGTATTTCTGAAGGCAGCACGATACGCGCAAGCACTTCCAATTGATTCTTTTCCATAAGGCAAAGGTCGGAATTCCTCTGGATATTGGAAAACTAATCCCCACTGATTTTCTACTGCTCCTTTGTAAGTCATACTGCAGTTCAGATTGAGATCGAAGTGGCACCGAAGGAGACTGCCGGAGTGCAGTACTATCCGTTGCTCAGCATCCTTTTCCGTGCCGATCACTTCTTCCCGTATATGGTAAGCAAGGGGTATACGCTCACTCTTCATGACGACACCTGGATTGGCTACATCCCTTCCGCAAAGGGAGAAATTATCAACTACACTCGCTACGTCAGTGGAAAAATAATCTTCCAAGGTTTTTCGAATGGCATTGTAACCCTCCAGCTGGATAACGTCACGTTTGCTGATAAGAATAACCAGTTGAATGTCATCACGCTGAACGGAACCTTGGACTTTGAATATAGCGTCTGATAAAATCTCTGATAATAAAAGTTGCAGCGTCGCTGACGAGTCACTCGTCGGCTGACGCTGCCAGGAGAGTCTTTATAATCAGCTCTGGCAACAGGGATTGACTGTGGTGGAAAATCTCGAGTGATTGCATAAAAAAGAAAGGTGCATCGTGCATCACGACACACCTTCGCCCTCTTTTGTTGAGATGTCCTCAAGAAGAGACGCTCTAACGGACGCTTACCACTTGGTCGAGTGGCAGACGCTTCTTAGGATTCTTTGTCGGTTGGTTGGGATCTTCTGTGTCACGATAGCCGATGGCCACGGCAAACAGAGTCTTGTAGCCTTGTAAGCCTACGATCCGGTCGTAAGCAGCAGTATCGATTCCCTCCATCGGGGTACTGTCAATCTGCATTTCAGCACAGGCCGACAAGAAAAATCCCAATGACAGGTATACTTGGTGCTGCATCCAGTTTTTGATAGCTGCCTCTCCTTTGGGCTTTACCATATTTTGGAAATAGGCAACGGCCCCTTCGGGCAAGTGAGCTTTAATCCGGGTCTCAAAAGCATCGATATCGTCCAGGACAGAGAAGACAATCACGTGGCTGGCAGCATTGATTTTTTCTTCATTGAAGAATGAGACGGAGGCCAGTTGCTTCTTCAAGCTCTCATCACCAATAAAAGTAAATTTCCAAGGTTGGCTGTTGATGGAAGAAGGGCTTAAGCGAAGGATTTCTTGCAGTTCTTGAATTTGTGTGTCTGATACTTTTTTATCGGCGTCATACCGCTTGGTGGTATAACGTGTCTGTGCTAATTCCAGGAATTTCATGACTTTAAATCTTATCTGTTTGATTGTATGATGCAAAATTAAGTTTTTCGTAGAAGTCTTTCGGCAGAAGTGCCTCTGTATTTCACGTCTGAATTTATCTTTTTCTCATTCGGGTGAGTTCGATAGCTTCCTTTCCGGTGATATGTTCGATGGTAAAGTCTATCATGTGCATGGCCTGGTGAGACTTCTTGATTTCCTTGTCCAGCCCCTCTTCGTCATCTTTGAAGAAGCGGTGTCCGAGCAGTCTTGTCGCAGCCATCTTTTCATCGGGGTCATCAATGATGCGCACCCGACCAAAGCAGATGACGCTGGTGAAATAGGTAGTAAACTCTGCTGGATGTATATCGTCTTTTGTTATGACTGTGAATGAAGCTTTGGGATACTTGCGGATAGCATCGACCTTGTGTCCACGCAATGCTGTGTGGAAATACAAGTGCCTGTCGTGGTAGACATGGCTGATAGGTACACCGTAGGGATATCCTTCATCACCCAACAGGCAAAGCACTCCCGATGTAGCTGATTCCAAGATATTGAGTGTTTCTTTTTCTGATAGTTGCTGACGTATCCTCCGCATGGGGCGGAAGGGCACCTGATGAGTGTCTGGGTGAGATGAATTTGTCATATTGATACGATTTTAAGTCCTATAATGCTGAGAATTAATGTTGAGATAAATAGGATGCGGGCTGCTGTGACAGGCTCATGAAAGAAAAAGATACCAAGCAGCACAGTGCCTGCTGCTCCAATGCCGGTCCAAACGGCATAAGCTGTTCCGATGGGTAACGATTGTGTCGCCTTGATCAGTAGATAGATACTAAGAATGTAGAGAGGGACGAACGCGACATACCATAAGAACCGCTGCGTTCCGGCGGCTTCCTTTGCACTGCCAAGGCAAAAAGTGAAGCCACATTCGCATAGTCCGGCAAGCACTAATATTATCCAATTCATATTTGTGTGTCTGGCTATCCTTATTGAGGGCTGCAGCAAAACCCGGCGTCTCCTGCTGAGGATTGAAAAGTGCTACAAAGGTAGCATAATTGCTTGAGGTATCAAGAGATGGTTGAGGTTTTTTGATTGAAAATGATAGGATAAAACGCAGAATAAAGCGAATTTGAGCATTCTCACTGACGGTCAGAGGGTTTGGCTTCGGGTGGCACGGAATGACATGAGGGCGGAAAAACGGATTTGGGCGGATTACAGCAATAGATGCATTTCCAAATCATTACCCAACACCTGATGCACATTTAACACTAACGGTCTCTATTTCTGCGTTCTGCGTAGGTTTACATTCTGCCTTTACAACTCCCATAAACTAATTTTGCACCAAACAAAAAGCAAGGATTAT
>CASEUJ010000041.1 GCA_949291125.1 uncultured Ruminococcus sp. | reverse complement strand
TCCACCCGTTCCCATTCCGAACACGGAAGTTAAGCTCTTTTGCGCCTACGATACTTGGAGCGTGAGCTCCTGGGAAAATTGGTCGGTGCCGATCCCATTTCTACAGCATCATCCTTTTTCGGATGGTGCTGTTTTTATTTTGAAGTATATCTACGTTTCCTTATTCCAAAAGCCGGGCAGATGATCCAGCTTGTTTTACTTGATTGTACTTTTGCTATTGCGATATGAACAATTAGTTGTGTCTGGTTAGTGGAGAAAATCCAGGGATATTTATACCCCAAAGAATTAATTGAATTAATAGATTATATAGCATGTCTGAAAAATGGCGTTTTGCAAAAACAGCATTGCATTTTCGCAGTACCTGTGGTATAATAACGATGTAACTTTTCAAGCCACAGGAGGTCAATGATTATGAACAATTTTACGTATTATGTACCCACACGAATTCATTTTGGCAAGAAACAGCTGGGTCATCTTGTGGAGTTGCGCCAGAGCGGCACAAAGGCACTATTGGTCTATGGCGGCGGCAGCATCAAGCGCAGTGGCTTGTATGATCAGGCCATACAGATTTTGGTGGATTCTGGTATCAGCATCGTAGAGCTGTCTGGCGTAGAGCCCAATCCTCGTATTGAATCTGTCCGTGCCGGTGCCGCCTTATGCAAGGAAAATGGTATAGAGATGGTTCTTGCCATCGGAGGTGGCTCTGTAATTGATTGCGCAAAAATAATTGCGGCTGGTGCATGTTATGGCGGCGATCCTTGGGATCTGGTGCTGGATGGTGGAAAAATTCAGAAAGCACTCCCAGTTTATGCTGTGCTAACCCTAGCGGCGACGGGTTCAGAGATGGATCAGTTTGCAGTAATCAGCGATCTATCCAAAAATGAAAAATGGGGCACTGGCAGCGATATGGTAAAACCTGTTATGTCTATTCTTGACCCGACTTACACATTTACGGTTTCGAAAAAACAAACAGTCGCAGGAACGGCTGACATGATGAGCCATACATTTGAAAATTATTTTACCAATGTTTCCGGTGCTACACTTCAAGGATATCTGTGTGAGGCAGTGCTGAAAACTTGTATTCAATATGGACCGATAGCGTTGGAAGATCCGGAGCATTATGAGGCTCGGGCAAACTTGATGTGGGCAAGCAGCCTTGCAATCAACGGACTTCTGAGTGGCGGTGCTGAAGTGGGCTGGTGTGTACACCCGATGGAACATGAACTCTCGGCGTTTTATGATATCACGCATGGTGAGGGTCTGGCGATCCTGACACCAGTCTGGATGCGCTATGTATTGGAAAAAGATCCGTCAAAAACCGCTAAGTTTGCGGTATATGGTAGAAATGTCTGGGGATTGTCCGGAGATGATGCGTATGTTGCAAAGACTGCCATTGACAAGACGGCAGAATTCTTTTTCCAGACCATGCATATGCCAAATAATCTTCGGGCTGTTGGCATTACGGAAAAAACTAACTTTGAAGTCATGGCTGATAAAGCCGCCGTTGGCAGTGAGGGAAGCTTTATCCCTCTTACCAAGGACGATGTCCTTTCCATTTTTGAAGCTGCATTTTGATCATAAGGAGGAAAATAATGTTAGAAGTTGGAACAAAAGCACCGGATTTTACACTTCAGGATCAGAACGGTAATACCATTTCCCTGTCTGATTTTTTGGGGAAAAAGGTAGTACTCTATTTTTATCCTCGGGATAATACGCCTGGTTGCACCCGTCAGGCTTGTGCCTTTGCGACAAATTATGACGCTTTTCGAGAAAAAGACGTTGTTGTCATTGGAATCAGCAAGGATAGTGTGATGTCCCATCTGCGCTTTGCGCAGAAGTATGAGTTGCCATTTATTCTGTTGTCTGATCCGGAGCGTCAGGCGATTGAGGGCTATGACGTCTGGAAGGAAAAGAAAAATTATGGTAAGGTTAGCATGGGTGTGGTGCGTACCACTTATGTCATTGACGAGAATGGTGTAATCGAAAAGGTGATGCCAAAGGTCAAGCCGGATACTAATGCAGAAGATATTCTGGCGTATCTGGAAACGGTATCGAAGCCAGAATGATTTTTGTATAGAGCGTACACCTTTGGACAGAAAATCCATAAGGAAAGATACGACATTCACAAAGTTATTGAAATGACGGAATTTTTTTTGAAAAGCGCTTGACATTCCTCTGAAATATGACTATAATAGCCATATCGAATTCGATCATCATTTTATGCGTGCTTACTGACGGCAAAGCGGGAAGCACAAACGGCAGGATGCATATTGCAGCTGTGCAAAAAGTGGAGAGAGATCATCGGAGGACTGGTCGTCGCAACGATCACGGTCGGAGAAGATGTCGGGTGCGCCCGGTTATTGTCACAGATAACCGGGCGCAATTTTTTTGCTGCTTTTTGCCCAGGTGTTTCAATGGATTTCATTTGAAAATAGGAGGAAGCAATGAAACTGATATTGCAATTTCTGAAACCGCATTGGAAATTATGTCTTATTACTGTGCTTTTTATGATCATAGATGTGATTGGTGCATTGATTATTCCCACTTTTGCGGCTGAGATGATGAATCTGGGCATCGCCGGAGTGGACTTCATCGTACTGCTGCACACTTGCGAGAAAATGCTGGTGGCGGCGTTGATTTCCGGAACTGCGGCTATTTTGGGTGCATTGATTTGTGCCGATCTCACTTCAAAAGTCGGCGCCGATCTTCGTAGCGCATTGTATCGCAAGACGTTGCTGCTGTCCGGTTCGGATTTTCACAGATTCGGCACCGCATCTGTAACCACCCGGACGGTGTCAGATGTGACCAATATTCAGTTCGCACTGCTCAGTGCTTTTCAGATGTTGCTCCCGGTGCCGATCATCTTTATCATCTCATTGATTTTAACGTTTCAAAAGGATCTAGTGTTGGGATTTGTCCTCACGGTTGTACTGGTGGTCATCACCCTAATCATGACTGGAATCATGCGCAGTACGGCACCGCGATTTCGGGCGTTGCAAAAGAAGTTGGATTGCATGAGCCAGGTGCTGCTGGAGAATATCACTGGTGTCCGGGTGATCCGTGCATTTAACAAGCAGGCACATGAAGAAATGCGGATGAATGGCCAATTTTCTGACTATGCCACCACTTCGATTCAGGTCAATAAGCGTTTTTCCATTTTAGATGGCGTGTCGTTTTTGGGCATCAATGTTTTGATCATCTGTGTTTATTATTGCAGTGGTTATCGCATCACCGCAGGACATTTTCAGATCGGCGATATTACTGCCATCATTGAATATGCCATTGTGTCCTTATTCTTTTTAATGATGGCACAGATCGTTATTCTCACCTTGCCTCGGGCACTGGAGTGCTGTAATCGTATTGCCGAGGTTTTGGATTATACCCCCACCATCTCCAATCGCACTGATCTGGGTTCGGCGGAGTCTGTGAAGCGACCAGAGGTGATGACCTTCCAAAACGTCTCTTTTCGGTTTGATGACGCCGATGAATATACTTTGAAAAATCTGAACTTCATCTGCCGCCGAGGTGAAATCACCGCCATTATTGGCGGTACTGGCAGCGGTAAATCCACCATTGCCTCCCTGATTATGCGATTTCACGAGGTAACCGACGGTGCCATTCTCCTTGGGAAGACTGACATCCGGGAGATGCCTCAGGCACAGCTGCGAGAACATCTCTCTTATGTTCAGCAGCGAGCCTGGCTTTTCTCTGGCACTATCGCTGAGAATCTCCGGTATGGTAACGTCGATGCCACTGATAACCAGCTGTGGCATGCTCTGGAAGTGGCGCAGGCGGCAGATTTTGTCCGGACATTGCCAGATGGATTACAGTCGTATGTGGCTCAGGGTGGCACCAACTTCTCCGGTGGTCAGAAACAGCGGCTTTCTATTGCCCGTGCTTTGGTGAAACAGCCGGATCTCTACCTCTTCGACGACAGTTTTTCGGCGTTGGACTTTAAGACAGATGCTGCCTTGCGAAAGGCGCTGGCGCCGGAGGTCCGAAATGCGGCGGTGGTGATCATTGCCCAGCGGATTAGCACCATCCTCCACGCGGATCAGATCATCGTACTACAAGAAGGGGAGCCGGTGGGGCAGGGAAAACACGAGGAACTATTGGAAACATGTCCGGTGTACCGGGAAATCTATGAATCGCAGACAAAGGAGGCGCGTGAAAATGGCTGAGAAATACACTCGTAAGCGGAAGCTGGAGCAGCCGGATCATGCTGGCCAAACAGCGCTGCGTCTGTTTGGCCAGCTGAAAGACCAGCGTGTCCGTCTGTGTATCGTGGCAGTCTCAATTTTATGTTATACGGTACTCAATGTATTCACCCCCTATTATAGTGCCGGCGTTATCGATCGGTTGTTCGGAGCGATCCAGCATTGTGTGGAAACCGGTGAGATATTCTCCATTCCATGGCAACCCTTGGGACAAGAGATGGCATTGTTGGCAGTGATGTATTTGCTGACGGCTGTGTTTTACCAGCTGCAATCTTTCCTGATGGCAAGTGTGGCAGAGCAATTAATTTTGACGCTGCGCCAGCAGATCGGTCAGAAGCTGAACCGGCTGCCACTGAAGTTCTTTGATGGAAACAAACCCGGCGAGATCTTAAGCCGTGTTACCAGCGACCTAGATAAGGTATCTGAAACACTGCAAACCGGTTTGCTACGTTTGATCATCGCTATTGGCACGCTGATCGGTGCAGTGGCGTTTATGTTCTACTATAGCTGGATTTTGACGCTGATGTTTCTGGTGTTTACTGGTATCAGCCTGTTGGTAACAAAGTTTGTGGCGAAGAAGAATTTGATCTGTGCCGCGGAGCGACAGGAGGCGCTGTCTGCCCTAACTGGTATTGCTGAGGAATATTACACCGGTCGGGATGTGATTCGTGCCTATAATCACGAGCAAGAGAGCATTGACGCTGTGGATGATATGGTAGAACGGCTGCGAATTGCCACCCGACGGGCAGACTTTCTCACCAATTGTGTCAATCCCCTGATTCGTCTGCTGTCTCGAATCTCCCAGGCAGTGATCATGTTGATCGCCTGCAGTTGGATGCTGGATGGCACGATGACAGTGGGAATCGTTCAAGCGTATTTCCAGTATATGAACATTGCATCCGAACCGTTGACTGAAACTTCGTATATGGTCAACTCGCTGCAATCGGCGTTAGCATCGACCGAACGCACCTTCAAATTCCTGGATGCAGACGAAGAGATACCGGATACTGCAATGCCGGTACACCCAGAGCATGTCCGCGGTGAGATCGCCTTTTCTCATGTCAGCTTTGGCTATAGCCCGGAGAAGATCTTGATGCGGGATATCAGCTTTATTGCAAAGCCGGGTCAGAAGATCGCCATTGTGGGTTCTACCGGCGCCGGAAAGACCACATTGATCAACCTGTTGATGCGTTTCTATGAGGTCAATGGTGGCGCCATTACCTTAGACGGCATCCGTACTACCGACATGACTCGCCGGGAACTGCGGCGTAACTTCGGTATGGTGCTTCAGGACACCTGGCTCTTTGGAGGCACGATTGCGGAGAACATCGCCTATGGCAAACCGGGCGCCACCATGGAAGAGATCCGGACGGCGGCAAAGGCGGCAAAGGTGGATCATTTTATTCGTACGATGCCAAAGGGCTATGATACGGTACTGGACAATGAGGCGGCGAATCTCTCTATGGGACAGAGGCAGCTCATTACCATTGCCCGGGTGTTCTTGTGCGATCCTCCAGTGCTCATTTTGGATGAAGCTACCTCCAGTGTAGACACCCGGACAGAAGTGGAAATCGGCAAAGCAATGAAGAAACTGATGTACGGTCGCACCAGCTTTGTGATTGCCCATCGGCTTTCCACCATTCGCGATGCAGACATGATCCTATATATGGAACACGGCAATATTCTCGAACAAGGAAGCCATCGCGAGCTGTTAGAACAAAACGGCGCATATGCTGAACTCTATTATAGTCAGTTCGCATGATAATAAGAAAGCGGCTCAGAAACAAGATCTGAGCCGCTTTTATACATTTACTGGTGGCGTTTGTGCGTTTGAAGCAAACGAGCCGATTTGAAATGGCGAAGCTTTTCTGCATGGAAAATGATTATATACAGTATCAGTGAGAGCAAGAATGTCGCTGCCGAGATGCAGTAGGAAACAACTCGCAGCCCTGTCGGGCGATATGTTACTGTCACTTGACCATGTATATTTCTTGTGTTGACTTCTACCAGACCATGATCTGACATCGATGTTTGCAACGCCTGCCCGGTTTCGTCGGACGCATGATAGCCCGGATACCAGACATAGGGAAGCGTCACATAAGAAGGGGAATACAGATCCTGGATCGTGAAAGTAAGTGTTCCATTTTCTCGCATACATGCGATCCTTGTTCCGTCGTCAAATGCAACGGTATCCCTGAATTCTCGGACAGTATCCACGCCGCTTCCTTGTGCTGCATGCGGCATCCATTCCCCCATGCCAACGCTAAAGGTTGCATCTGTCTGACTATAGTAATCATCTGGGTATACTTCCGCGTGAATGGGATTGATGATACTGAAATGAACGCTTGCACAGAGAATCGTAACACCAGCAAGCACAACCATTCCCACTTTTTTTGCATTGGTATATTGAATGAGATACGTAATATAGATTGCGCCGCCGACCGCGATCAGAGTCGATGCAATTGCATAAAACCGCCACGGGAATTGCATGAAGTCCAGTACATGTGTTAACAGCATCCATGGGGCAAGGTCTGATGGCAACAGCGCCAGAAGAATTCCAAAACACATCGCGGCATCTGCAAAGACCAGTGCATTTGGCCGCTTATCGGAATTGTTGTCCGTTGCGATTGCTTTCCGGATTGGAGATCTACGCATCAGAAGCAGACGCGGCAGACACAGCAAAAATATTGGAATGCCAATGCCGGTAATGGAGGCGTCTTTGAAGACATCAAGAAATTTAACAATGGATTGCTCCACATGATAGGCAGAATAGTTGACCGACATATCACAGGAGGACAATAGTTCTAATAGCGGAATCCAGTAAAATGCAGTAATACCAAGTACAAGGGAAACCGTCAGAAGAAGCGTCAGGAATTTTCTTGGCTTTTTCCAAAGGCGGTGTAGAAAAACAAGTGATATTAATACGCAAATTCCCAATGCAATCGCAGTAGAAATCGTGTGGCTCAGGATCATGCCGATAAAGCCAATCCCGAGGATATATGGTTTTCTGAAGTCGCCGAAAATAAAATCATACAGCCCCAGAAGAATGAGCGGCCAGAAAACATATGCCTGCACTTCTCCCAGTGCAAAACGCGTAAAAATGTTATCCAATCGATAAGAAGAAAGAACGTAAAAACAAGCGGCAATCGATGCGCCGACTGAGCTTGTGGAAATTTTTTTCACACAGAGGAACATGAAGATGTAGGAGAGCACATTACAAAGTGTTAAGAAGATTGTCATGCTCATTCCAATTCCAACGCCCATTATCCGCAGCAGTGCCGGAATGTATAGAAATACATCTGGATAAGCGCTTGCAGCATATCCGGCACCACCCAGATAGAGATAATCGATGCCGGAACATAAAGTGCCTTGTTCTATGTTATACTTTAGCGCCTCTACTCGAAGATAATGGAATGCAGAGTCATGCCCGATGAAGGGTTGGTCAAATGGCTGCATGCGAAGCAGAAGATAGAGATTCACAAGGAGAAAGCATGCAGCACATAAAATTTTGATTAAATTATTTTTAATATATAT
>CASEUJ010000040.1 GCA_949291125.1 uncultured Ruminococcus sp. | reverse complement strand
TCTTCTCTTAATTTCAATATCTCTTTTTCATATTCTTGAATATGCCGGTAGCTTCTGGACATAAAATTCCCTCCTATGGTTTTTATTTCATTATACCATAGGTGGGCTATTTTTTCTATTGTCCGTTTTTACTGGACCTGTGCAGAATTGCCGGGCGGCTTTTGTGCTGCCATTGAAATTTTACGTTTGTATTTTTGAGAAAAGAAGAATACCAAAAATGTCTTCTTTTCCCGGAATTCCTGCATTTTCAGAAAAGCTGTCAAAAAATTAACAGCTTTTCGGGCGCGTTTTGCACAAATCTCCAAAAACGCCAAAAAGGTAGTGACAAACGCATCAGAGTGTGTTATACTATTGTCAGAACAACCCATTTCAACAGGAGTGTTCTGCCGGGCATTTGTGCTCGGGGCTTTGAATTTTTGTTATGAGAAAGCGTGACTGTTATGGAACATAATTTTGATGTGATCATTGTGGGATGTGGTGCTGCCGGACTATACGGTGCACTCAATATGCCGTCTGATTGCCGGGTGCTTTTGCTCTGCAAACAGGAACTGACGCTTTGCAACTCTGCATTGGCACAGGGAGGCATTGCTGGAGTCTATCATTCTCCGCAGGATTCGATCGAGCTGCACGAGCATGATACCATGGTTGCCGGTGGATTCCAAAATGATCCGGAGACAGTACATATTCTGACAACTCATGCCGCAGATGCAATTCAGACCCTCATAGACCTTGACGTTGATTTTGACCGGACAAAAGATGGGGAACTGCACCGCACACTTGAGGGAGGGCATTCACGTCATCGCATCTTTCACCACAAGGATGCCACTGGTGCGGAGATTGTAGATAAGCTCATTCGCCGCGTCAAGATGCTGCCGAATGTTACGATTTTAGAAAATGCCATGATGATGGATATGAAGAAAACTGCAACCGGATTTTCTGTCAATGTGATGCAGGGTGGGTCGTATACGGCATATCATAGTCACTTTATGTTGCTTGCCACCGGCGGCATCGGCCGGGTGTATCGTTTTACGACCAATTCCAAGATCGCTACTGGGGATGGAATTGCCTTTGCCTATGAAAATGGCGCAGAGATCCGCAATCTTCATCTTATCCAGTTCCATCCCACAGCGTTCAACAACCATCACACCAGAGAATGTTTCCTGATTTCGGAGGCTGTACGCGGAGAGGGCGCATATTTGCTGAATTGCCATAAGGAACGCTTCATGGATCGCTATGATGAACGGCTTGAGCTTGCGCCGCGTGACGTTGTTTCTCATGCAATTATTTTAGAAAGCCGTGAAACTGGCTCAGATGAGTTTTATCTGGATATCTCGTATAAGGATCCTGACTTCATCCGCAATCGATTCCCAATGATCTATGAAAAAGTCCTTGAACAGGGCTATGATATGACCAAAGAGCCGATCCCAATTTTCCCGTGTCAGCATTATCTGATGGGTGGAATTCAAGTCGATCACAACTCACAGACAACCGTTCCAAATTTGTATGCGGCAGGGGAGTGTTCGCATACCGGTGTACATGGTAACAATCGTTTAGCGAGCAATTCACTGCTAGAGGCGCTGGTGTTCTCCAAACAGGCGGCGCTGGATATTGCCCGGAAATTGCCAGATGCGCCAGAAACATTTGAGCAAGCACAATTCCCGGTAAAACCGAATGCACAGAAGATCCCGAAGGGACTACGCACAGAGATCCGCCAAATTATGCAGGATAATTATTTTGTGATTCCGAACCGCGATAAGCTTGCCGATGGGTTGAAGCGTGTGACAGAGATCCGTGAGCTGTTGTTAAATGGTAACTATATTGTCGATGCTGACTATGTAGAGGCGAAATCGCTTGCAACAGTCGCATATATCATTTTGAAAGAAGTGCTTTGACCCTGAATGACTCGTGAAGAGAAAGGACAAAAATTACATGTTACAACAAACTTATATTGACCGCCTGATCACAACGGCGCTCGAAGAAGACATTCACTATGTGGATGTGACTTCTGATTATCTGCTTGATGATGACCATACAAGTCACGCCTATTATCTTGCCAAGGACAGCGGTGTGTTGTGCGGGATTGATATTGCAAGGCGTGTATTTGAACTTGTCGGTGGTGCATTTGAGATGGAGATCCATATGCACGATGGCGATCAAGTGAAAAAGGGCGATATTATTGCTGACATGCGCGGCAGCACAAAGACACTTCTGAAAGGTGAGCGTACAGCGCTCAATATCCTCCAGCATATGAGTGGGATCGCAACAGCAACAGATCGCTGTGTATCGCTTGTGTCCGGTACCAATGCACAGATTACTGATACAAGAAAGACATTGCCGGGGCTGCGCCAAATCCAGAAGTATGCGGTTACAGTTGGCGGTGGTAAGAATCATCGATATAATCTTTCGGATGGCGCAATGCTAAAAGACAACCATATTGACGCATATGGCGGCATTACTCCGGCAATTGCAGCGCTCCGAAAAAAGATCGGCCATATGGTGAAAATTGAAGTAGAGGTGCGTACACTTGATGAATTGCAAGAGGCGCTTTCTGCTGGTGCAGATATCATTATGCTGGACAATATGAGCTGTGAAGATATGGCACGCGCTGTGGAGATTAATGCTGGCCGAGTTTTGTTGGAAGCATCCGGTAACGTGACAGAATCCAATATCCGTAGCATTGCGGAAACCGGTGTGGATATCATTTCTCTCGGTGCATTGACACATTCTGTGAGGTGTTTTGATATTTCTATGCGCATTGCAAAGGAACAAGCGTAAAGCTGGGAGAAAAGTTGAACACCGGATATTAGATCAAAAAAGAGTAACCTTCCAAGATCAAGCGAAGGTTACTCTTTTTTTCTGTTATATGATTTGATTTGCTGGACATCGATTCGGAGAGCACATGAGAGGTAACGATGTCAGCAATGCGCTTGTTTCCTTACGAAACAAGGTTTGGCACGTAAGTCAAAAACTGTGATGCCAGAACGATCAGCACTAATGCGATCGGATAAGTTGCCGCATATGCAGATGCAACGTTTGGCGTACCGGACGAGCTGATCAGAGCGCCCAGTGCTGGTGTGCTAGTCATACCACCGGTAATTGAGCCTAGGTTGTTCAGGAGGCTGAGCTTGAGAACTTTCTTTGCCAGGAAAAATCCGATGAACATTGGTACAGTCGTCATGATCGCACCCCACAGAAAGAGCCAGCCACCGTATTTTGAAAGCGTTACTACAAAGTCTGCACCGCCTTCTACACCGGCACCGATCAGGAAGAGGATTAAGCCGAATTCTTGGAATACAGAGAGCAGATGCTCATTTACTCTCAGGTTCAGTCTACCCATTCTTCCAAAGTGACCGAAGATCAGTCCCATGATCAGCGGGCCGCCGGTTGCACCAAGGCTGAAGGAGCCGCTAGATCCCAGAGGGATCGTGATGCTGCCGAGTACCAGACCACACAGTACTGCCAAAGAGAAGGAGCCAAGCCCCAGGCTATCCATTTCAAACATCTTGCGCAGCTTTCCCTTTGTGTTATCGTCCTGCGGCTTTACCGACCCCAGCAGAGAGCGTTCGTGCTCCAGATTTGCGTGCATGACCTTCGGTACGATCTGTACAAACAGCACAACGCCGATTACACCGAAAGGATATGCAACGGCATGTCCAACGGCGATTTCTTCGTATACCGGAGATCCTGCTAACGCATCTTGCGTCGCAGCAAATGCCGGTGTACTGGTCAGTGCGCCGGAAAGTAGACCAACGCTCATTGCTGAAGTCATATTCGGCACAAACAGTGTTACAACAACACAAACTGCTGCACCGGCTGCAATAATGACTGCACCAAGCAATACATAGGATTTTGCGTTCTTCTTTAGGTTCTTGAAAAAGTTCGGACCGGCAATCAGTCCGACCGATGTGACAAATAGGATCAGGCCGATGTTCTGCAGCATGCTAAAATAGGTGTCTACTTTTGTAGCACTTTCTACCCATCCTGCAATGCCTGTATTTTCGTCGAATGCCATGCCTTTGAAGTGACCGGCAAGGATCGCTACTAGGAAGATTGCTGCAGTACCAAGAGAAACACCCTTGATCGAGATCTTTCCGATCAGATAGCCGACTACGATGATCGCAAACACAAAGAACAACACAATGATGATAGACTTCATGTTAAAAAGATACGTGCCGGCAGCTTCGAACAGGCCGAAGCTGAAGTTGTCTAAATTCATGAAAACGTTCTCTCCTTTGGTAAGATTAAGCAATGATATGCAGACATGTGCAAAGGGCTCTCATACTTTGCACATGCCCCCATCATAAAATAAGATGCGACAGATGACTTGGCATCATGCACCGCACTTAGTTAACAATTATACCTGTTTTTGATGATTTTGTCAATATCATCGGCAAAATTTCTAAAAGAACGTAAAATTTGGGTAGAAAAAACTGTGATTTTATGTGATGGGTGCGCGTTTTTTTGCATAATAAAATGGAGATATGTATCGAATCGGCTACTTATGCAAATTCGTATAAAGTGCAATATAACATAAAATTATGATTAAAAATGCCGGAGAAGTCCAATAAAATGAAAAAATAAATTGACATTTCCAACAAAGTATGATATACTATAAATGTAAATATTTGGGCTTTATTCCTGACAAGCACAAAGTCGTATCCGTGTGTAGCGCGCTTGAAACAATTGTTTTTGATCGCACATTTGATTGGTAGTGAGGCGGTGTGATTATGAAGAAATATGGTAAAAGAGAGATCTGGGTTAGATTGACCGGAGTAGTTACTGCAGCAATGATGATTGCTTCGGTGGGGGCGATGATGCCGATAGAGAATGTGTATGCTGTACCAGAGCTGCCAACAGGAGATGTCTATCAGACGGAACTGATCGAAATCGATCCGCCGGCTGTTATTTACGACCGTCAGCCGACGCGCGGGGCATCTGCACTGGCGGCGGATCAGACTGACTACAGCGAAGATGTCTATGCTTCTTATGTGGGATATTATGCGTTGGATGAATCACAGAAGGCCGTTTATGATGCGATCAAAAAAGAAGCGCATATGTGTTATGTCAGCGATGATCCGGCTTCTTTGGTAGAGACGGTTGTATATAACGGTGGAGCAGGGTCGGCATATACTTTTGCAGAAATACCGATTTATTGCTATGAATTGACGCCGGAAGAAGTTTGGGAAACATTCAATTCGTTCCGTATGGATAATCCGATCTATTTCTTTACTTCTTACAGTATGCTGTATTCAACTTTATCGGGTCAAGATATTGTTTATGGGATCAATCTGGTGATCGACGATGAATTAACCAATTCTGATACATTTATTGAAACGCGTCAGGTGATAGAAAAGACGATTAGTTCGGCACAGGAGGAGATCGAGGATGATGCCTTTCGGATCACGGCGCTGAACAGTGTTCCGTTCGGTAATGATCCGATCATTGAAGCGACCCACGACTGGATCATCGATCGGATCGACTATGCATTTGATGAAAATAACACGCCAGATCAATCGCTTGCGGCACACAGCATCACCGGTGTGTTCGGCCCGACGGCAGGTGCAGCAGTCTGCGAGGGCTATGCCAAGTCGTTCCAGCTTTTGCTCAATTCGTTTGATATCCCGAATATTTATGTGACAGGAATCGGAAACGGCGGCGGTCATGCATGGAGTATGGCGCAAATGAATGACGGCTGGTTCTATTATTTTGATTTGACATGGGATGATCCAGTTGGCGGCACAGAGCGAAAGGACTATTTTGCTGGCGGCAGGACGCTGTTTGCAGAAGAACATGTACTGGATAACAGCGACGGCTCGGGGAAAGATTATCTCTATGATCTTCCGGATGTGCCGGATTCGAATTATGAAGCGACATCCTATGAGGAATACATTGA
The DNA here is from genome assembly GCA_949291125.1 of uncultured Ruminococcus sp. GTDB lineage: Bacteria > Bacillota > Clostridia > Oscillospirales > Ruminococcaceae > Ruminococcus_C. Next base: position 113,606 of record CASEUJ010000040.1, on the reverse strand, counting down.
GGATCGGTATGTCTATCGTTTGTATAATGATCATGCTGCTCTGGTGAAATATTACGGAAATACAGATCTGAATGAAGACCACGCAGTAGTTCCGTCTGAAGTGAAGGGGCTTCCGGTGACAGAAATCAAAGGGGCGTTTGCAGGGATTTCAAATCTCAAATCCGTGGTGATTCCGGATACAGTTACAACGCTCTCTTATGGCGATAACGGCATTGGTGTTTTTGAGTGGTGTAGCTCTCTTAAAAATGTAACATTGCCGAAAACGCTGAAACGGATCGATTATCATTCGTTCTATGGCTGTTCGGCACTTGAAACAATTTCGATACCGTCATCTGTTGCGCGGATCGGTGAAAGTATTTTCACATATTGTGCGAGTCTGGGAGAGATCATGATTTATTCGAAAAATTGTGAGATTCCGCGTGCCTCCTCGATCTGTGAAAAACCAGTCATCTACGGTTATTCTGGTTCGACTGCGCAGATATATGCAGAAACATATAACAGGACGTTCTGCATGTTGTCTGATCTTATATTGACTACGCTTCCGACAATGATTACTACAACTACTTCTGAAACAGAAGCAATTACGTTAAGCTCTACAACAGGATCTTCTTTGACGATTGCTTCAATATCGTCAAGTATGACAACAACATCATCGGATACGCATACAACAGCAATGGCAACAACTTCATCCGATCAGGTGATGACAACACTGATCTCCACTACATTGCCAGAACCAATAACAACTGCGGCTATGACTTCTGCAACGATGCAAACAACAGCAGTAAAGCCGGAATTGATTTCCGATATTAACCGCGATGGGATCAGTACGCTGAGCGATCTGGTAATACTGAATCTTTATATTTTAGGCGATGTGGTAGATTTGCCTGTGAATGAACGTGTGATCGACTGTTATTTTGATGGCGTGATCGATACGAGAGATAGCGCAGCCTTGTTACAGTTTTTATTGCGTATGATTGATCAGCTTCCGGTATATCCAGAGCTCTAAAACAAAAAGTGGGCAATTTGTAGATAATTGAAACTGACGATCCGTAAAGAAAAAATCTTTGCGGATCGTCAGTTTATATCAATGTGGTTGTTGGCAGTAAAATACCATGTAATGCAGCAACAGTAGGGATGGCAGTAGCTTCTGAAAAAGCGAAAAACCCGTGTCAAAAGACACGGGTTGATGAGCGCTGGAGCGAGCGACGAGAATCGAACTCGCAACCTCAGCTTGGGAAGCTGATGTTTTACCACTAAACTACGCTCGCACGTTCTGCAATGAGATAGATGCAGAAAAATGGAGCTGGAAACGTGACTTGAACACGCGACCTGCGCATTACGAATGCGCTGCTCTACCAACTGAGCTATTCCAGCACCGAACCGCATTGAAACAAGATCGAATTACTACACTGTTTCAAAGCACATTATTTATTATATCATGAATTTCGGATTTGTCAAGAGGTTTTCAAAAAAATTGTGAGAAAACCAAAATTTCTATTGAAATTAGAAACGGAATATGTTATAATAAAAGAAATAAGCGGCGGATTCTTATGGAAATCATGCTCGAAACAAATAAATCTGAATCTATACGCGGTGGAATTATTTGCTTTTTTCAATCTCCGACATTTTTTCGGGAAAACTTGAAAAAAAGAATTGAAATTACAAAAGAAGTATGTTATAATAGTAACGACTTCAAATTTTCGTGTTAAAGGAAGGAAGCGTCATGAAAAAGAAAACGAAATCGATCTTCGCAGTCGTACTTGCGATCATCCTCCTACTCTTGGTGGCAGTCACACTGTTTACCAATGTCCTCTTCTCGCGCAGCGATACGCCAAAGGTGTTTGGTCATTACATCTACATGATGGAAAGCGATACCATGGAAGTACCAGTAGCGACTGGTGTGACATCGTTACAGGATAGCAGTGCAGATAGCGGAGATGCAAATGCTGTGGGAAGTACTGCGGACGCAGAAAATGCTGCGGCATCGATTCATCAGTATACAGCTGTTATCGCAAAGGAATACGACAGCTCTGATCCTGTTGCAAAGAATAATGCGGTGCTTTGCGTGTTAGCGGATAACGACACTTCTACCGATGTGGATTCAGACCGTATTGCTGTCCGCCGGATCTATAACATTGAACAGGATTCGACCGGCGTACTGCTTTATTATCCGACTACGATGCGCACAGAAGCCGTTGGCACAGAACCAGCAATCACAGTCGACAATATCCTCGGAAAATGTATGTTTCAGAGCGGTGAGCTTTATTCATTTGTGAAGTTTGCGACAGGTGTCAGCGGTATCTTGCTGCTGCTTGTACTGCCAAGTGTGATCTTAGTAATCATGCTGATTGTGGCGATTGTGCGTGCTAATAGCAGACATGATGACGAGTTTGCGTTTGAAGAAAATTATGATGAAGTATTCAGTGAAGATTCTTATGACGAAGCGCCAGAGTACGATGAAGAACTTGGACGGACGCCCCTTTATCGTAGTAGCGGCAACAGCCAGTCGTTTGAAAAAAGACGCTCATCGATTGCACAGAATTTTGAACGCAAGGCGGTTAATCCGAATTCGCCGTATCAGAAGGCGCGTACCATGCAGTTTAAGGCGCAGCACGATGTACCGATCTATACGGATCCGGAAGATCAGATCCCGTTGGGTGGTACTTCGGGTAGGAACACTGGCAATATGCCGGTTTCAGACGGTGGATATGAAGGCGCACACAGTGGCTCTGTTTCCAACACCAGTACATTTGGTACACGCCGTAGTGCGCAACGTGCAGATGATACTGTGATCTCACATGCAGTATCCGATCTTCCCGTTGAGAAAACGACATCGCAAGAACCTTCGCGTTATCGCGGTACACATGAAGCAGGTTCTCCGGAAGAGGCGCGGAATCTTGGTTCAAGTCGGTTTGCTTCAAGTGCTTCTTCTAATTCGCGTCAATCGCCTTCTCGCCCTTATTCATCCTCCAGATCTTCGAGAAATAAGTATGAAGATGCATCTGTTGATGAGCTGCTTGCGATGATTGAAGATGAAAAGAAAAAGCTGGATCAATAAATAATTAGACACTTGTTGTCTGCCCATCATAAAAAAGGAACTGTTTGCATCGAGATGATGTAAACAGTTCCTTCTTTTTTGTTTATAGCGTTGTTGCCTTAAAAATATAGCTAATGATGTGGGGTTATGATTCTTCATATTCTGCAATATATGGGAGATTCCGGTATTTCTCACCGCAGTCCAATCCATAGCCTATAACAAAGTGATCTGGAATGGTAAACAGTGACATGTCGGCATCGATCCTGGCGATTCGGCGGTCCGGCTTGTCCAATAGTGTCACAATCTTCAGCGACAGCGGGTGGCGCGCTTTAAGAAGTTCTGCCACGTCGTGGAGCGTGCGTCCGGTGTCGATAATATCTTCTACTAGGATTACATGATAATCTTTGATATCCAGTGTCAGATCCATTGTGATGTTGACGATTCCTGAGGAAGATGTGCCATTATAATAGCTCTTGGCACACATAAATGCGATCTCACAGGGAATTGTAATTGCACGGCACAGATCGGCTAGAAAGACAAAAGCGCCATTTAAGATGCTGACTAGCAGTAGTGGCTTTTCGGCATAGTCGCGGCTGATCTTTTTTCCGGCACGGCGAACTGCGGCATGGATCTCATCTTCCGTGAACAAAACACGTTTAATCTTCGATTGATATTCCTGTTGCGTCATATAAATCTCTCCTCAATTCAATTACTGTCAACAGGCTTCCACAAAAAGTCAAAGCTGCCCGGCGTTGCATGCAGGGAAGTATCAAGTACGTTGGAGAAGATCTTCAGCTTTTGATACATGCTGGCATCATCCGTTGGGAAAATCGTGTTATCGAGAAAAAATGTGATGACCGCGACAATCATTTCTGCGCTTTCTTTCGGCGTGTCCGTCTGGATGGAACCTTCCGCACAGCCTTCCTGCAACAGTGCTGTTAGAATCGGTGCGATTTCCTGCACTGCCACCATCTTCATTTTATTGTGCAACTGTAAATCTTCGTGCAGATGCAGTGTGAGGATCAGATTTTGTTCTTTGTTGCGGAATTCTTTTTTAATCAGGCTGCGAAATAATAGCTTGATCTTCTCCAATGCGGACGATTCAGTTTGGATGCCGTTAAAAAATTCATGGATTGCCTTTTTATAACAGCGGCTTACCACAGCATTAAGAATGTCCTCTTTGCTTTTGAAATAATAATAGACGCTGCCTTTTGCTATGCCTGCTTTTTCTGCAATTAAATTTACAGAAATATCCTTGTCCGGCATGCAGCACATCAGCTCTTCCATTGCATCGAGAATGCGTTCTTGTTTATCATTTTTCATAGAGAACCCTGTACTTTCTAATTCATTTTTCTCATTATATCACAAACTTTTGAGTTTGACAAGAGAAATTTCGAAAAGTACTTGACCGTCGGTCGAAAGTATGCTAATATATAAGTGTTAAATTTGACCGAAGGTCGAAAGAAAGGAAAGTGCGATAAAAATGGAAACAGGGTTGCTGATTGGTGCAATTGCTGGCGGCGTAGTGCTTGCCGGAGCCGTGGCTTCGGTAGGCGGTGCTCTGACGCTGTTTAACCGTGTCATTCCACGGCAGGATGAAGTCAAAGTGGATATCAGCGAGATGGCAGATATGGCAAAGTGGGAAGAGTATAAAAAGCTGATTGGCCCGCGCAAAGAGTGGCTCATGGAACAAAAGCTTGAGCCGGTGGCAATCACTGCCAGGGACGGCATCAAGTTGCATGCGTATTATCTACCGGCAGATAAGCCTTCTGACCGACTTGTAATTGGCTGTCATGGTTACACCAGTTGCGGCATGAACGACTTTGCGGCTCACTCTTGCTTTTTTCATAAGCTTGGCTTTGATTGCCTGATTCCGGATCACCGGGCGCATGGCGAAAGCGAGGGCAAATATATCGGCTTCGGAATTCTCGATCGGTTTGATTGTCGTGCATGGATCGATTATGTAGAAAGACGCTTTGACGGGAAAAAGCGGATTTTGCTCCATGGAACTTCGATGGGGGCGACAACAGTTCTTATGACGCTTGGCGATCCGACTTTACCAAAGTCGGTGAAGGGCGTGATTGCCGACTGTGCGTTTACCTCGCCCTATGACGTTTTCACACATATTCTGAAACGAGATTATCATTTGCCGGCATTCCCGATCATGAACATCAATTCGGCATTCTGTCGGAAAAAAGCGGGATATGGATTCCAGGATTATTCCACGCTGACGGCATTGAAACAAACCGATCGTCCAGTATTGTTCATTCATGGCGAGGAAGATAATTTCGTTCCTACCCGCATGACGCATGAAAACTATGCAGCATGTGTTTCGCCAAAAGAGCTGTTGATTGTCAAACATGCCGGTCATGGTGCAAGCTATTATGAAAATATGCCACAGTATGAAGAAGCCGAATCCAAGTTTATTGATAAGTGGATTCCGTCAGATGTGAATGCATGAGGAGATTGTTATGAAAGAATTTCAGGTCAATAATGTAATGGTACAAGCGTATCCACTGACAGCAGCACAGCGCATCCACAATTTTTCCCGGCTTGCTTGCCCCTATCACCAGCTGTTGAATATTGGTACTGGTCTGTACATTCAGCAGGATGTAGACTTTACGTTGCTGAAAGATGCAATTTACGAGGCGTATGCTCGCCTTGATTCTATGCGTCTGCGTTTCCTACAGGACGAAAATGGCGAAGTGTATCAATACCTGGTACCAAACGAGGATCGCGAGATCAGGCTTGTGGACTTTTCACAGTGGAATGAGGAAGATGCACACAATGAGATGCGTAAGTGGACGGCGATCCCCTTCAAGCGGTTTCATTCACCAATGAATGAAGTGGTTATGATTAAGCTCCCCGATGGCTATAATGGGATCTACAGCAAAGTCGATCATATGACGATGGACTCCAGCTCAATCATTACATTTTATACCGATATTCTACAGCTCTATTGTGCAAAACGCTATGGCACAGAAAGACCAAAACCGATGCAGCCATATATCAAGGCTCTCGAACGAGATCTGGCATATGAGGCAAACTCCAAGGCGCGTCAGCGGGATGAGAAATTCTGGATGGAAGAGATCGCAAAGAGCGAACCGATGTATACTGACTTTAATGGCATGGGACGCCTCATCACCCAGCGCCGCGAATCCGGGAACCCGAATCAGCGAAGTGCAAGCATCGCTTCCCGTAGTCCGTTGGCGTCGATCTCTGTATATCATCTCGAAAAAGAACCGTCGGATCGATTGATGCAGTTCTGCGAAGAAAGTCATGTGCCAATGGTATGTCTGCTTCTGATGGGACTGCGCACGGTATTGTCGAAGTTCAATAACGATGAAAAAGATGTTTCCATTAAAAGCTGTGTAGCAAGGCGCGGGACGCTCTTAGAAAAACGTTCTGGTGGAACAAGAATTCACTTCTTTCCGTTGCGTACTATTATGGAACCGGAAACTACCTTCTTGGAAGGTCTGCATATCATTCAGGAAGAGCAGAATCGCATCTTCCGCCATGCGAACTTCGATCCGGTAGAACAAATGATCCGTCGCGTCAAGTATTGGAACACGGCACCGAACACCAGCTATGAAAGCCTGAGCTTGACCTACCAACCGATGACGTTGCGTCAGAATGTTGAGAAGATTCCGGATATCCCGTATAAGAGCTTCTGGTATACCAACGGTGTGGCTGCTCAGCCGCTGTACTTAACAGTTATGCACCGAGTGGAAGACAATGGTCTTGATTTCAACTTTGAATATCAAAAAGAAGCCGTTACCGACTATGAGATGGAATACCTATACTATTATCTCTGCCGTGTTTTGTTCCGTGGGATTGAGAATAGCAGTAGAACCATCGGAGAAATTCTGGAAATGATCTGAGGAGGATATGTGACCATGTTAGAACAGATGAAAACTATTATCACTGAATATGTAGATGTAGATCCTGAGGAAATTACACCGGATGCACGCTTTATCGAGGATCTGCATTTCAACTCTTATGATTTCATGAGCTTTCTGGGCGATTTGGAAGATCGTCTGGATGTGATGATCGATGAGCAGGAGGTTATGGAATTGCATACCGTTGGTGATGCCATCACCTATCTGGAATCCCTTCAGAGTAAATAAGGGGAGGATAATATGGAAAAAACATCGATAAAAACTCTACAAGATCTGATTATACAGGCGGCAAAATGTTATGGAGAAAAGACCTTTTTACGAGAAAAGCAGGGGCATGAAATCCGGGACACTTCATTTGTGACGCTCTATGAGAATAGCCGGAAGGTTTCGTCATTTCTGGTGACACAATCCGGAGATAAACCTTTGCACGCAGCTGTCATCGGCAGCACCAGTAGCGCATATCTGTTCGCCTATTTTGGTACGGTTGGCAGCGGCAATGTGATTATTCCTCTGGATGCACAGATGAAGGAAGAAGATCTATGCGATCATCTGCGTCGATCCGATGCAGAGGTGCTTTTCTTCGAACCGCGCTATATTCCAATGTTGGATGCCGTTCGTGCTGGTTGCCCGAAAGTACAAACATTTGTTTCTCTTGGCGCGGTTCCAGAACATCCGGAACTTATGACCATGGAACAGATTCTGCAGGATTATGTACCGGCACATTGGGAGGCATTAGATCCGGAATCCTGTGCAGCGATTCTTTTTACTTCCGGGACAACAGGGTTGAGTAAAGGCGTCATGCTTTCTCATGCGAATCTTATTGACAATACCATGTGTCAGGACGGCGAAAGCTCACCGGAAGATGTGCTTCTGACGGTTCTGCCTATTCACCATGTATATTGCTTTACGTGTGATATTCTGCTTTCTTTGCGTTATGGCACTACGGTTTGTGTCAATGAGTCTATGATGCGGATTCCGCAGAATCTGAAGCTATTCCAACCGACATTGATCTTGTTGGTACCTATGATCGCAGAAACGATTTATAAGAAGATCCAGGCAGCGGCGGCAGCCAAGCCAGATGTGCCGATCCAAGCGATTGCACGAGCCGTGTTTGGGCCTAAGCTTCGTGGGATCTACAGCGGCGGCGCCTACTTAAGTCCGCGCTTGATCACAGCCTACCGCGAGCTTGGGATTCCCATTGCACAGGGCTATGGTATGACTGAGTGTTCACCTAGAATTTCGACAGCAAGCCTGGAAGATGACAGTATAGGCGATGTTGGCACGATCGTAAACGGCTGCGAAGTGCGCGTTGTCGAAGGTGAAATCTGGGCAAAAAGCGGATCAGTCATGATGGGCTATTATAAAAATCCCACTGCGACAGCAGAAATGCTCACCGAGGACGGCTGGCTCAAAACCGGCGACCTAGGATATGTGGATGCATCCCGTCATGTCTTTATCACCGGTAGAAAGAAAAATTTGATTATTCTGAGCAATGGTGAGAATGTTTCGCCGGAAGAACTGGAGCATAAATTTTCCGGTTTCGACTGGCTCTCTGAAATATTGATATATGCCGAAGATGGCATGATCACCGCAGAAATTTATCCGAATGCAGAATTTTTGGCGATAAACGGCATCGATAGAGTGCAGCGTCTGTTTCAGGAACAAGTACAGGAGGTTAATCAAACTGTATCTTCGGCAAAGATGATCCGGCGGCTGCGCATTCGCAAAACAGAATTTGATAAGACTACTTCGAAAAAAGTAAAGCGTGAACAATCCACAAAGGGTGCGCTTTGCTCTTAATTGGCTCGGATGTTGTCGGTACATTGTCCGGTAGCAGATGGCGATGATCTCAACTGGTCGAATGGAGAATCGAAAAGATTCCTGGCGTCTTTGCGAAACTCTGCTATTGTTTTTATCCTTTTTGAAATATTCGTGCATGTTAGGTGTGCGGATATTTTTTTGTAAAGTTTTCGAGAATATGCTTGACAAGAATAAATTTTTATGTTATCCTATAGTTAGTCAATGCTAACGCATAGGCGAAGGTCCCCGGCTGCAATTGCAGAATAGATTGCAGTCTTTGCCTTGCATTGGAGTTGACCTGCCAGAAATTTACAAATTTAGAGGAATGTGAGGTGAGTTATGAGCGTTGTTATTATTGGTGGAAATGAGCGCATGAGCCGACAATATGTGGACGTATGCAGTGCACACGGTTGTACGGCAAAGGTATTTCCGAAGGAAACCGGACCGATTGAAAAGAAGATTGGTTCTCCGGATCTTATGATCTTATTTACAAGGACTGTATCACATAAAATGGTACAGGGTGCGATGAAGGCAGCGAAAAAGAATTCGATCCCGATCGCACGTATCCAGAGCAGCAGCATTTCTGCATTGCGCTCGCTGTTGGGCGAACACGGGATGGTATCATCCTGTACATAAGAAAAATTTTTCACAATTATCTAAAAGTCGTTTCCGATGTGTGTCTAAGTCGGAAACGGCTTTTTTGAATCCCACTCATTTTTCGCGATTTTTCTTTTTGCGCTCTGGTCTTGTCAAGAAATGAAGCTATTTTCTCCCTTGGATTGCAGCTTATTCTTTGAAAAATGGAATTTTTTGTATTTTGATCGTGCATTATGACCAAATCTATAAGTTACCGCAAACTTTTGCACTGATAGGCTTGCATTTTCGCAGAGGATCAGGTATAATGAGTATATGCCTGTGCGATATGCTTTGGATTCGCCATGGTAACACTGCACAGGGGGCGATAGAAAGGATGAAAGTTTATGAAGAAAACAAAAACACGGCTGCTCGGTCTGGCTTGTGGGTTGGGCTTGTTATCAGTGTTTGGTATATCCGGTATGACCGCGAGTGCATATACTCCGGCGGATGTGGCAGCATATGCTTATGAGATCGGCTATCCGAATGCTTCGGCTTATGTGAATCAGGCATATGCCCTTATCGATTCCGGAAAAATTCCGGAGGAGGATATTCCGGGGTATTGTGCAAAGGCAATGGCAGCACTGCAAGAATATGCTGCACAGCGGGAAAATGTCGTAGAAGAAGTGTTTGATGAGGCAGCGGGAAACACGACAACGCAAGGCACAGCATCCGGTTCCGGGAACAGCAATTCTTCTAATACATCTGCTCAAACAGGGAATACACAGACGACAGGGATGCAGTCTGTCGGTACTGGAGCAAATGGAACACAGTCTTCGGCCACTATGACAGATTCGGAATTCATTCAGCTTTCATTAGAAGAAAAAATCGAATATGTCAATAGTCTTCCTTCGGCACAGCGCAAGGAATTTATAAGCGGTTTGAGCAATGATGCACGCAACAGCATCCTTAAAGAAATGGACACGGACAAACAGCTGGAGATGATTGAATCCATGATGAATACTAGCGATGCATTCGGACTGAATTTCTCGGTGGATTCTATTTCAGATGATGCGATCGTCATTAGTTCGCGAGATGAGGACGGTAATCTGATGAGCGTGACAACGCTTGGCAATTCTGTGGAGGAAACTGGGATTTCGTATACGATGCCACTCCTTGCCGGTGTCGGTGCGATCCTATTGGCATGTGCTGGGATTGGCGGAACGCTCTGGTATATGGGCAGAAAAAATAACGAGTGAGGCAAGCTGTATGAAAGGAAATCTAAAATCTGTGACATCTTTACCGCTTGCTTTGCAAGTTTTGCTGCCCATTTTGATCACCATTCTCTGCGGTGGGATATTGTTGCTCTGTGCGATCCGGCCGTATGAACTCGCAAAGACATATCTGCGGATTGCATTTATGGACGGCAGCGCTTCGGTCACTACTGATGGGACGTCAGGGTTGCATGTTGTAGAAGCGGATATCAATACCGAATATGCAGGAGAAATTGCAGAAGAGGGGAAAGTGATTGTCCCGACTTATGGAAGTCAGTGTGCGATATTGGAAGCTGCGTCCATTGATCTTTATGTACCGGTTTATTGGGGCGGCGGCTCAGAATTATTAGAGCTTGGCGCATGCCAGACGCCATCTTCTGCACCTATTGGCAACAGCGGCAATTCTGTTATTAGTGCCCATGTCAATACATTCTTTTCCAACTTGACAGATCTTACTGCCGGGGATACGGTGACATTGTATACGACTTATGGGAAATTTACTTATACTGTCAAAGAGCCGATTGAATTTGACGCATCGGATGAATCCTATCTCAAAGAGAAGGAGGATGATCGCCTGACGCTTTATACTTGTGAGATGCAGCTGCTTGGGTCTTCGTCGGCGCGTGTTGGTGTGATCTGTGAACTGACGGAAAAGGCATTTTATCAGAGTGAGGAGGATGCATCATGAGCGCAAAAGGTTCATCAGGCCGAGGAATGATCGTCCGGCTGATTTTGAGCGTACTGTTAGTGTTTTTCGTGCTTGGCACTGTGGCTGGTGTTGTTGGAACTTATGTGCTCGGTTCTCCATCTCTGCTATTATCGCAACTCGAAAAGCAAAATGCCGCAGAAAAGGTACATAGCTCGCTACAGACAACTTTTGAAACCCAATACAATACCACCGCAATTCCAGCAGAAGTCTATATGGATGTGATCACGGTAGACTGGCTGGAACATCAGATGGCGCATCAGGTTACAATGGCATATGAAAATCTCCATTCTGGTAAACTATATACAGATGACAGTCTGCTTGCGGTTTCGGACGCAGTAGAGGCATATTTTGAAAGCTATGCAGAGGAAAACGATTTTGAAAAGGACGAAACTTATACGCAAAAGCTGGAAGAAATGCGCAATGCTGCAGAAAGCACCGTGCAAAATGCAATTGATGTCTGTCATTTTGGCACAATGGAAAAAGCCGGCATTTTCAGCAAACTATCTACGCTACTTCAATTGTCGAGGGTTGCGCTGATTGGGTGTGGTGTAGTATCGGTTGTACTTGGGGCACTGCTTTGCTGGACTCGCCCACGAAGCCGCTATTGGCTCGGGACAAGTTTATTTGCATCGGGCGCACTTTTGACCACTGTGACGGCGGCGATCTTGGGTTCATCCGCGATACAGCGCTTTTCTCTGAAGGATCCGGCAGTTTATGCCGTCTTTACCGGGATAATGACTGCTTTGACACAGCTTTTGCTAGCGATCGGGATCTTGCTGTTAGTGATCGGTTTTGCTTTATGGGGCAGCAATGTGTTTTTTGGAAGATCACATAGAAAAAATGCGTAAAGCAAGTGAGAAGAAAAATGCCGCAAAAGATACATGCGGCATTTTTTGAGTGTTAAAAAGAGAGGAAATTATGGGAAGCGCAATTTGTTTTACTGGGCACCGCAGAGTTGCCAGACGATCCCTGCCAGATCTGCTGCATGAATTATATCGCGTGATTGAAACATCAATCAGTAATGGGTTTGTGGACTTTTATACTGGCGGTGCGATTGGATTTGACACATATTGTGCACAGGCAGTACTTGATTTGCGGATGGAGTATCCCGGTATCGCGCTGCATCTGGTCTTACCGTGTCCACCCGATATTCAGACAGCACGATGGACAAAAAAACAGCGAAAGGCATATGATGTAATTTTTGACGCAGCGGATTCCTATGAAGTTCTGGATGAAACCTATACGGAGGACTGCATGCAAAAGCGAAATCAAAGACTTGTTGATCTGGCTGATTGTTGTATTTGTTACTGCGATCCCGAGAAGAAGAGAACCGGAACCGCACAGACAGTGCGTATGGCGCAGAAAAAGGGGATTCCAGTCTTGAATTTAGCGGATCTATCGAATTTCGAAACTGACGGGAGCGAGGATGGTGATCTGTTTAGAATACATACTTGAACCAGAATTTGACGCTAGTAGTCGCTTTCAAAAAACATCAGATGATGAGCTGGACAAAAACGTTGTCTGTAATTATCAGTTTCAATTAGGATTTGTTTTTTCTGTGAGATTTTGATTTGGTTGTTTGGCAAAGGACAGGAAACGCTTCTGTATCTTCAGGTAATCAATATGATGTTTCTTGCTGCAGCGTATATGGGATTGTTGTTGATTCTGCATCATGTCTTTCCATGGATGCCTTTGCTGATTTTTCTGTATCATATCCGTTATTCTCATGATTAGTAATGGTATAATGCCCATTATACCACCCTGCCGCAGTACAGCCCACAACATTATTGGGATAATTCAGTCCCATGACCATATAAAGAAATAAAGGGAATATTGTCATCAAGTGTTACGCCACTGCGGGATTCACAATTAAAAGTTTTGGTAAAGACGATTTCATCCGAACTTCGGTCAAAATGGATGCAAGGAATCCAGGTATTTCGCAGTATTATGATGAATGGTTTTCTGTGCAGCTTTTTGATGCGTACGAATAAACAGATATATGATTCACATACTATGCCTGAGGTGATAGATATGGCAAAACAGGGCATGAAGCGTCCTGAATGGACACATGCGCAGCCGAAGAACGCATCTGCTGTCGTTCCTGAGATCCAAGGAAAAGCAAGACATGGAAAGAAACATGCAAACCCCATTATTGCAGGCACTGAGCCTCCTGCTCAAAAGGTATATCATACGAAGCCGTTTTCACAGGAAAAGCCAATATCCGATGTTTATGCAGTTATCGACAACGATCTCGCAAGAGATAATGTGGAGAATGATCTGACTGCTGCGGATATTCAGGATTTGTAATGACAAAGCCGTCCGACTTAAAAATCGGGCGGCATTTTACAGAGGAGGAACGATGAAATCCATTTGGCAAAAAAATTTGTGCATGCCGTCTTTTCAAAAATTGCAGGGGGATGTCAAAACAGACGTCTTGATCATCGGCGGAGGTATTGCCGGGCTCCTGACGGCATACTTTTTGAAAGAAAGTGGCGTAGATTGTATTCTTGTGGAAAAACGACATATATGCAGTGGCACAACAGGATATACGACAGCGAAAATCACATTTCAGCATGGGCTGATTTATCATAAAATTCTCAAAAATAATGGATTGGAAACAGCACAGAAGTATATCCATGCCAATTTTCTAGCATTTGAAAATATGCTACACTTTGTGAAACGATTGACTGTCACTATGAGCGAAAGAATCACTATGTGTATGCTGTTGATGACAGGAGAATAGTTGAACGTGAGCTTTCTGCGCTTGCAAAAATCGGATATCCTGCAGAGCTTTGTGAGAATTTGCCGCTCCCGTTTAAGACGGCGGGTGCGGTGATGTTTCCAAATCAAGCACAGTTTCATCCGCTAAAGTTTCTCTCTTTCATTTCTAAAGGGCTTCCGATCTACGAAAATACTTTTGTGAGAGAGATACGTGGAAATACAGTAATAACGGATGCAGGCAATATTACAGCAAAATCTGTGGTCGTCACAACACATTTTCCGTTTATCAATCAGCATGGGAGTTATTTCCTTAAACTATACCAGCATCGTTCATACGTGGTTGCGCTCAGGTTTGCACAGGATGTAGGAGGAATGTATGTCGATCAGTGTAGAACAGGAATGTCATTCCGGAATTTTGGAGACGTCCTTTTGCTTGGCGGTGGCGGACATCGTACTGGCAAAAACGGAGGCAATTGGACGGAATTACGGCGATTTGTGCAACAGCATTATCCGGATGCGAAAGAGGAATGTCATTGGGCAGCGCAGGACTGTATGAGCCTTGATGATATGCCTTATATTGGGCAATATTCCAGCAGAACAGCTCAGCTTTTCACAGCATCCGGCTTCAATAAATGGGGGATGACGGGTGCAATGCTTGCATCGATGTTGCTTGTAGATCTTGTGCTGGGAAAGCAAAATGAATACGCGGAAATATTCAGTCCATCCAGAAGCATTCTAACACCACAGTTATTTGTGAATGGTCTGGAATCAGTGGTTAATTTGATGACATTTACAGGAAAACGCTATCCGCACTTAGGATGTGCGCTGCATTGGAATCACGCAGAACATTCGTGGGATTGTGCTTGTCATGGCTCGCGTATTGCGGAAGATGGTACGATATTGAACAATCCGGCGAATCAAAAATAGAAGGGGTCAGATATTACGCAAAGAGCAATGATCCATGCGATGCTCTGCCAGTAAAAATCGCCTTCTTGACTTTTTGAAAAAGAATTGATATAATAGTGGTACACTGGGTGTATTGTTTGTATCGTGTGGATTGCTATTGTGCGCATATCTTCTCTTTGATCGGGTAAACTAAAGCTGATTCTATAATCAAAGTGTGGAGAAGAGGAGCGTAATGCAATGGAAAAACAAAAGAAAAAAAACACGATGGACGAAAAGTCGGGATTGGATGACCAGCTTGATCAGGCGCAGCTGATCGAAGAAACAGGTAGTGTGCGTTCAGAACATTCTAAGCATTTGATCCATTGTCTGAACATTATCGGACAAGTGGAAGGCCATATGATCCTGCCGGAGGACACCAAGACGACAAAGTATGAACATGTCCTGCCTGCACTGATCGCCATTGAACAAGACAGAAGTGTAGAAGGGCTGTTGATCTTGCTCAACACCATGGGTGGTGACGTTGAAGCAGGTCTTGCCATTGCGGAGATGATCGCTGGTATGTACACACCGACGGTTTCGCTGGTACTTGGTGGTGGTCATTCGATCGGCATCCCGCTTGCAGTAAGTGCCGATGTTTCGATGATTGTTCCTTCGGCTTCTATGACGGTACACCCGGTTCGGACGAACGGTCTGGTGCTTGGTGTGCCCCAGACAGTGACGTATTTCGAAAAAATTCAAGAGCGTGTGAACCAATTCATCATGCGAAACAGCCATATTTCTGCGAAGACCCTTGATCAAATGTTGCTCAATACTCAGGAGCTTGCAACTGATATCGGAACAGTGATTTCGGGAGAAGAGGCTGTGGCATGTGGGCTGATTGATCGGCTCGGCACACTGCATGATGCGGTGGAAACGCTTTATCATCTGATAGAAACGGCAGCGCCGCGTTATCCGGATGCGTAGTTATACCGGAATTGAACCGC
This sequence comes from uncultured Ruminococcus sp., assembly GCA_949291125.1. Taxonomy (GTDB): domain Bacteria; phylum Bacillota; class Clostridia; order Oscillospirales; family Ruminococcaceae; genus Ruminococcus_C. The sequence continues at coordinate 97,704 of CASEUJ010000040.1, read as the reverse complement.
GCTGAAACGGAAAGGCGTAAATGAAATTGGCAAAAAAGAGTACGAAAAAAACAAAAAGGTCAGCGTCGGCGTCAAAATCGATGACGCCGAAAGAAGAGGCGCTGGAACAGCTTAGTCGCCGACAGGAAAGCAACACTAAGTTCCAGTCGGTGCTGCTTTTTGCCGGTGCGGTTTTCTTTATTTTGATCGCGTTTATTCAGGGAAGTGCAGGATGGCTTTTTTTGCATCGTTTTGTGCGCGGCGTGTTCGGTTTTTCCATTTTGCTGGTACCAGTCATTTTGCTGGTGTCTGCATATCATACGGATCGCCGCCGTGGCATGTCGCTTTCCAGACGGTTGATTTTCGGGTCTTGCCTGACGATTCTAGTCAGCAGTTTTATTCAGATCATCTTTGTTGGTGAGATTGAGAAAAAGACTTTTTTTCGGGCTATTGCCTACTTATATGAAACTGCTTCGGAGAATGCATTTACTTGCGGCGGTGTCATCAGTGCGGTACTGGCGTATCCGCTGATCAAATTATTGGGTGCAACTGGCGCACGGATCACGATCGCAGTATTGTTGTTCGTGGCGGTGATGTGGATGTTTGATCTAAGCATGCGTCAGCTGTTTTCCGGTATTCTCTGGCCGCTACGGAAGGTTCGGGAATTGTGGAATCATGAGGCAGATTGGGCAGAGGATCCAGTTGTGGATGAGATCCCGGATGAGATGCTTGAGCCTGCACCAGAGAAAAAACCGCGGCGGTTGCCTAAATTCGCTCAACGCATTCGTGACATTCTGTTTCCGGAAGAAATGGAAGAAACAGATATGGCAGCAGCTGCGCGGGAGGCAAACCTTGAACCGGAAGAGACTGTGGCAGATTATATGCCACCACAGGAAGAGCTGTTGCCGCCGGATCTTGATGCGCTCATTAACGATTATGCGCGGGATCCTTTGCCGGGCTATGGCTATGATATGGATGTTGATATTCCGGTCGATTCCGAAGAAATGCCGCCGGTAGATCTGCCAGTAATGTCGTATGAGTCGCAGCAAATGCATGCGCCGGAATTGATGCATGAATCTTCTGCCCCGGAGAAACCTTATCAGATTCCGCCGCTTGATTTTTTACAGAGCGGCGTTAGTCGTGCGAAAGATCCAGCGGCAGAGCAGGAACTCAAAGACAATGCCAATATTCTAGTGGATACCCTCAACAGCTTTGGAGTGACGGTGCGCATAACGGGCATCTCACGTGGACCATCGGTTACACGGTATGAGATTCAGCCGGCGGCAGGCATCAAGGTTTCGAAGATTACAGGGCTTGCAGATGATATTGCGCTGTCTTTGGCGGCACAAGGCGTGCGGATCGAAGCACCAGTGCCGGGGAAACCGGTGATCGGCATTGAAGTGCCGAATGGACATAAGGATACTGTATCTTTGCGTGAGATCTTAGAGAGTGAGAGCTTTCGTAGCTCGAAGAGCAAGCTGTCATTTGCAGTGGGACGTGATATCGCCGGAAATGCCGTCGTAGGGGATATTGCAAAACTGCCACATATGATCATTGCTGGTGCAACGGGCTCCGGCAAATCGGTCTGCACCAATTCGATCATCATGAGCATTCTATACCACGCGGCACCGGACGAAGTCAAGCTAATCCTGATTGATCCGAAGATCGTGGAATTCACTGTCTATGAGGGGATTCCGCATCTGTTGATCCCGGTTGTGACAGATCCGAAAAAAGCGGCAGGTGCACTCAATTGGGCGGTGCAGGAAATGCAACGACGCTATAATCTGTTTGCAGAGAACAGCGTGCGCGATCTCGGTGATTTCAATGCGCTTGCATCACAGCCGGACAATGATTTAGAATCCATGCCGCAGATTGTCGTGATTATTGACGAATTGGCAGACCTGATGATGACTACATCCAAAGAAGTGGAGGATGCAATTTGTCGCCTGGCACAAAAGGCACGTGCGGCAGGAATGCATCTGATCATTGCGACCCAGCGTCCGACAACAGATATTATCACGGGTCTTATTAAGGCGAATATTCCAAGTCGTATTGCGCTGTCTGTGATGTCTCAGGTTGATTCCCGCACAATTCTCGATAGCGGCGGCGCAGAAAAATTGTTAGGACACGGGGATATGCTTTATTTGCCAAACGGCAAATTGAAACCCATTCGTGTGCAGGGTTGTTTTACATCTACCAAAGAAATTGAAAAGACAGTCGGCTTTATCAAAAATCAGATGGAAAGCGTATACAGCAATGAGATCATGGAACAAGTCGAACAAAATATTCCCGTGACAAAGGCGGAGCAAAAAGGACAAAAGGTAACGGTTGCTGCTGCAGAGTCAGCACCAGAGCCGGGAAGCGACGAAGAGGTCTTAGAACGTGCCATTGAATTTGTTGTCGAAGTTGGACAGGCATCAACCTCGTCTTTACAACGGCGGCTCAAACTTGGTTATGCACGTGCTGCACGTATGATGGATGAACTTGAACAAATGGGCGTGATTGGACCGTATGAGGGTGCAAAGCCACGCAAAGTCCTGATGACGAAAGAACAGCTTGCCGAGCGTAAGATCCGGCGGCTGTAATCACGGCAGGATCAATTGCGTATGAGCCAAAGGAGGCATTTGTGACGAAAAGAAAGATGACAATCCTTGCTGTACTTTTGGCAGGGCAGCTTATAGCTTCGACAGGGTGTGTGCTGGATGATATTGAAGTAGTTCTGACTGATATAGTCGACCAGGCATTCGGCGGCGATTCGCCGACACAAGGTAGCTGTCAGGTGTGCTTTTTGGATGTTGGGCAGGGTGACAGCACCTTGATTCTGACGGATTCCGCAGCAGTGCTGATTGATGCAGGAGAACAGAGCGCTGCTCAGACTGTGCTGGCAGATTTACAGCAATATGGCGTAGAAACGCTCGATTGGATCATTGTGACGCATCCGCATGCTGATCACATTGGTGGATTCCCGGTGATCTTGGAATATGCGGCTGGTTCGGATGACCTGAACATTGAGAACGTTATGGTGCCATCGTTGCCGACCAGCAAAGTACCGACTACGCAGACCTATGAACGCTTTCTGGATAGTGTGGAGGAAAATGGCTTGGAATTAACAGAAGCTGTTTCAATGCAGATCGATCTGGGCGGTGCGTCGCTTGAGATCATCCCAGCGCCAGGAAACGACTATAGCTCTCTTAATGACTATTCAATTTGCGCTTATCTGAACTGCGGTGAAACAAGCTTTTTCTTCACTGGAGATGCGTCAGAGCCAGAAGAAGAGGATCTGGTGGAATCTGGTGTACTGCATCAGGCAGATGTTCTGAAAGTTGGGCATCACGGCAGCCGCGAATCTTCAACAGAGGCGTTTTTGGCAGAAGTCCGACCCTCATGCGCAGTGATCTCGTGCGGCGTAGATAACTCGTATGGTCATCCGACCGATGAGGCACTTAAGCGTCTGGAAGTCTACTGCGGCGATCAGATCTGGCGCACTGACCAGGATGGCACTGTTGAAATCACATCGGACGGCAAGGAATTGACTGTTGAAACTGCGTCGTGATAAGGAGTGAGAATGGTATGATCATACTGGATCGTTTTGAGGAAAATACGGCGGTATTGGAAACTGCGGATGGGATGCTGAATGTTTCGCGGTGTCTGCTTCCGCCGGAAGCGGCAGAAGGTGATGTACTGAGGTTAACACCGGATGGTTATGTTGTGGATAATGAGCAGACCCAGCTGCGTCGGGAAAAAATTCTATCCCGCATACGAAATCTGAAAAAGCAATCTTGAGGAAAGGAATTATGGACACAGATCATTTATGTATCGGCGGTGGTGCTGCGGGCATGTTTGCTGCGTTGACTGCTGCTGACAGCGGAACCCGCTGTATCATTTTGGAACAAAACGAACATCTTGGCAGAAAGCTACGCATTACAGGCAAGGGACGCTGTAATCTGACCAATGCCTGTGAATTAGAGACGCTGATGGCAAATATTCCGGGAAACGGGAAATTTTTATACAGTGCGTTTTCACGTTGTATGCCGCAGGATGTGATGGAATATTTTGAAAACCTCGGCGTACCGTTGAAGGTTGAGCGTGGCAATCGGGTGTTCCCAGTGAGCGATCGCGCCGAGGATGTCGTACAGGCGTTACGGCGTGCCATTCAAAAAAAGGGAGTTGCAGTGGTACATACTAAGGCAAAGTCGCTCATCTTAAAAGACGGCAGGTGTGTCGGCGTCAGGACGGCAGATGGCAGAGAATTTCGTGCCGAACAGACATTGATCGCGACTGGAGGCATGTCTTATCCACGTACCGGCTCGACCGGCGATGGTTATCGCTTGGCACAGTCCGCAGGACATACGATCATTCCGCCGAAACCATCGCTTGTACCGCTGGTGACACAAGAACGCTGGTGCAGCGGTGCTATGGGATTGTCACTGCGCAATGTGACATTGCGGCTCTATCGCGGTGAAAAATGTGTTTATGAGGAACTGGGCGAGATGCTCTTTACCCATTTTGGCGTTTCCGGACCGCTGGTGCTTAGTGCCAGTGCAAAGATGCGAAATGGCGAACCGCAGGATTACCACCTGGAGATCGACCTAAAACCTGGTCTGACCTATGACCAGCTGGATCGTCGGGTACAGCGTGATTTTGCGGAAAACCGCAATCGTGCAATTGGGAATATTCTGCATGCGCTCTTGCCAGCAAAACTGATTCTGCCCGTATTGGAACAGTGCGGCATTTCTCCAGAGATCAAGGCGAACAGCATCACGCGGGAACAGCGCCTTGCACTTGGACATTGTGTCAAGGCACTGCCCCTGCATATTCGCGCATTTCGTCCCATTGAAGAGGCAATCATCACCCGCGGCGGAGTGTCGGTGCGTGAAATCAATGCCAAGACGATGGAATCCAAGTGCTGCCCTGGGCTTTACTTTGCCGGAGAAGTCCTTGATCTGGATGGATATACGGGTGGATTTAACCTGCAAATCGCATTTTCAACTGCGTATAGCGCCGGATGTGCTATGGCACAGTGCGCAGCGCAGAAATAAATGTTCTGAAATTGATACATAAAGGAGTAACTTATGAAAACGATCAATATTGCTATTGATGGCCCTGCCGGTGCAGGGAAAAGCAGCATTGCCAGAGAGGTGGCATCGGAGCTGGGATTTGTCTATGTGGATACGGGGGCGCTCTATCGTGCAATTGCACTGTTTTCTACAGAGTATCCCACAAAGAAGGCGTTTCTAGAGGCGCTGGAGGATGAATGTCACCTTGAAATGAAGTATTTTGGCGGCACGCAGTGTATTTTCCTCAATGGAGATAATGTTACCGATAAGATCCGCACACCGGAGATCTCCATGAAAGCATCGGAAGTTTCGGCGCTGCCGGAAGTGCGTAAATTTCTGCTGGAAACACAAAAAGATATCGCACGGGAATATAATGTCATCATGGACGGCAGGGATATTGGCACTGTGGTTTTGCCAGATGCGGATCTCAAGATTTACTTGACTGCTTCGGCGGAAGAACGTGCAAGCCGTCGTTATCTCGAGCTGGAGGATAAGCCCGATGCGCCGACCTATGAGCAGATCTTAGAGGACATCAAACAGCGTGATTATAATGATATGCACCGTGCAGTGTCACCACTCAAGCGTGCGAAGGATGCAGTTTTGGTGGACAGTACGACCATGGGTTTTCACGAAGTATGCGAAGAGATTTTAGACCTGATCGAAGAAAAGATCGATCTGGAATAACCCCGCATCCAGACAGGAGGATTTTCATTTGGGATATTATATTGTCGCATTCTTTTACCGTATTGCTTATTACATTGTACGATTTCTGTTTTTATTCTATTACCGGATCTCTTTTGAGGGGCGAGAAAATGTACCGAAGAATACGGCGGTCATTTTTGCTTCCAATCACCGCAGTTTTCTCGATCCGGTCTTGGTTGCAATGGCGGCACCGCATCCATTCAATTATATTGCAAAGGAAGAATTGTTTCGCAATCCCGTGTTTGGCGGTTTTATTCGCTTTATGGGCGCTTTCCCGACTGCCAATCATAAAGATCCGTCGTATGATATGCTCAGTGAAGCGACCCGTCGTTTGGAAAAGCGCCGTTATTTGACGATCTTTCCGGAGGGCACACGCCACACCGACGGCAAGGTCGGCAGGGGCAAAAGCGGTGTTTGCGTTCTTGCGGCACGCAGTGGCAAACCGGTCGTTCCCATCGGGCTGGTGTTTGATTCGAATAATCTTCACTTCCGAAGTCGTATCTGTGTACGTGTGGGAAAGCCGTTGTATGCGGCGGACTATGGGCTCGATGAAAATTCCAATCCCCATGAGATGCGTGCAATGAAAAAAGATATTATGGATGCAATCCGCACCATGGTAGAAGAAGATCCGCCATTCCCGATTCTGCATGACACGCCCAGAAAGCGGACGTCGATTGAGATCGAACAAGAACGTCGACAACAGGCGCGGAATCAAAATGCACAGCAGGCAAAGGCATCGACAGATGCCGGACAGACGGAGGAATGATCATATGGCTCAGATTCGAGTGGCAGATTCTGCTGGATTTTGCTTTGGCGTAGATCGCGCTGTCAAACTCTGCTATAAGGCGCTGGAACAAAATAAAGCGGTTGCAACGCTCGGCCCCATCATCCATAACCAGAATGTTGTGGATGACCTCACTCGGAAAGGGGCACGCATTATACAGGATGTATCTGAACTAAAACCCGGAGAGTGTGTAGTTATCCGCTCGCACGGCGTCAGCGCAGATGTATATCAAAAGTTGGAATGTTTGGGGAACCCCTATGTGGATGCGACCTGTCCGTTTGTGGCAAAAATTCACCGGATTGTGGAGAAGCATACGCAACAGGGCGATTTTGTCCTGATCGCCGGAGATCGTACACATCCGGAAGTTGAGGCAATTGTTGGGCATTGTAAGGGGAATTGCTTTGTTTTCGAAGACGAAAGAGCACTAAACCTTTTTTTTCAAAAAAAATTATGGAGATCATACAAAAAGCTTGCAATTGTTGCGCAAACCACGTATAATATATTAGTATGGGATAAGTGTTTAGGGCTTCTTCCTAAGGACGACCCGAATATTATGGTTTATGATACAATTTGTCACGCAACACAGGTGCGGCAATCTGATGCAGACAAGCTTTCCCGCCAGTCTGATCTGATGGTCGTTGTGGGCGGCAGACACAGTTCGAACACTGTGAAATTGTTTCACGTTTGCAATCAGAACTGCACGACTTATCATATTGAGAATTCGGACGAGCTTTACACCTTAGACCTACGTAATGCCGAGAAGATCGGGATTACTGCCGGCGCGTCCACACCGGCGCATATCATTAAGGAGGTTCAACAAACTATGACTGAAATTATGGAAAACAATAATCTGGAGGAGGATATCAACTTCGAAGAAGCATTGGATCAGTCCTTCAAAAAAATACATACAGGAGAGCGCGTAAAGGGTACCATTTGTTCACTGAACAACACTGAGGCAATTGTGGATATCGGAACCAAGCACACTGGTTATGTGCCGCTGAGTGAACTGACAGATGATCCTGGCAAAAAGCCGGAAGATGTCGTTTCCATTGGTGATGAACTTGATCTCATTGTTACCAAAATTAATGATCAGGAAGGCATTGTCACACTTTCGAAAAAGAAAGTGGACGAGATCAAGGGCTTTGAAGAGATTGTGAAAGCCTATGAGGAAAAGACTGTACTGGAGGGCACCGTTAGTGCCGTAGTCAAGGGCGGTGTGATCATCCGTTATGCGGGCGTTCGCGTATTTATCCCGGCATCGCAGAGCGGTTTGCCGCGTGGCGCAGAGATGGATTCTCTAGTGAAAACAACCCAGCGTTTTATCATCCTTGAAGTCAACGAACACCGCAGAAGAGCTGTTGGATCGATCAAGGCTGTCATCAAGGCGGAGAAGGATGCGGCAAGAGAAGCGTTCTGGGAGACCGCAGAAGTCGGCAAGACCTATAAGGGCGAAGTGAAGTCGCTGACCAGCTATGGTGCATTCGTAGATCTGGGCGGTATTGATGGTATGGTTCATATCTCTGAATTGTCTTGGAAGCGCATCAAGCATCCGAGCGAAGTTGTCAATGTCGGCGATTATATTGAGGTTTATATCAAGGATCTCGATCGCGAAAATAACCGCATTTCTCTGGGTTATAAGAAGGCTGAGGATAACCCGTGGGAGAAGTTCAAGGCTACATATCATGTTGGCGATGTTGTAACAGCTACCATTGTTTCGATCACACCGTTTGGCGCGTTTGCACAGATCATGGACGGCGTGGATGGTCTGATTCATATTTCGCAGCTGGCTGATAGACGTGTTGAAAATGTCAAGGATGTGGTTTCGATCGGCGACAAAGTCGATGTTAAGATCATCGATATCGATATTGAGAATAAGCGTATTTCGATTTCCATGCGTGCACTTCTGGATGACCAGGATGACGAATTTGAAGGCGAAGACGAAGAATAATCACAATATATAATACGAATAAAGCACCTACTGATCGCACGTTCATTGCGATCAGTAGGTGCTTTATTTGCTTGATTCAAAATTGTTTGTTATTATGACATTTCTTCCACAATTTGTTCTAATGTTAGTTTGTAACCAGCAGAAGCCTTTGCATAATAAGTCAGAGTTGCAAACGCATCAAAAATGGTAATCGTTTCATCTCCATTGACATCTGCCGCTTTAAAATTCGCGCCTTCGGGTAATGAACCGGTTGCAGCTTCCTCTGTGTAGTATGTCAAAATCGTATAGGCATCTGACAGGTTGATAATGCCGTTTTCATCTACATCGCCGAGTGTGTAGGGGCTCCATAAAAATTGAATCTGACGATCCAGTGTGGCAGAACCATCGGTGATAACAGCGTCGTTTTCTGTAACCGTGATCGGTGAAACATCTTCTTGTGCAAATGAAACTGTGTATTGGTATCGTGTTTTGCCGGTGACATCACTTTCTGTGTGATAATCTGCGATCAGCATGCTGGATTCCGTATAAGCTGCATTGCCTTTGTTTTGAGGAACGCTGATCTCAATGGAGTAAGAGGAGCTGTATATGCCGGATAAAAAATCTGCCGTATAGGTCTGGTCAAAATGGGATGGATTTTTCGGCAGCTCTGAATAATCCAATAAAAAAACGTATTCTGTTGCGTTTGAACCTTCCTGCGGCGCAAGGTCAGTTTCATAATAGACATATGGCCTTTCTGAAGATTGCCGTGTGATCACAACGTGGATCGGATAATCATATACCGTGATCGCGACTTCGCCAGTGATCTGACTCTCTGGCAAAAGCCGCAACGAAGTTGTGCCATCGCTATTTTGTACTTCATAATATAAAGCACTGCTTTTATCCATAATGACAACGGGAATGTCAGAGGCGTTTTCTGCAGCAAGAACAGCCCAAGGTGATAGTGCGATAGAATAGCAGAAAATACCGGCGCACAGCAATGCTGATATCGTCTTTTTCATGTTTTCAGTCCTTTCAGATGCGCTTTTTAGCTATGGATATGATAGGAATTATTATATCATAGGGATGACGATTTGTCAAGCAAAAGAAACTGTAAAATTTTGGACTATGTTTTTGATGCTGTGTCATGTTTGTACGTGAATAAGTGCATGAGATTTTTTATTTAACAGCAAAAGCCACAGATGCCCTGAAATCACTAAATTCTTTTCTAAATAAATTAATTTCGGCGATTATTTTATTTTTTTCGAAAAAAATGCGATTTTGCTATTGACAACTAGCATAAGATGCGGTATAATAAACATATCATAAAACTCGATGGATTGAGTAGAAATATAAAAGCAATGGCGCTTATGAAACAGTGGAGAGAGTTCTACTGCTTTGTGGGCGTTTTTTGTTTTCTGAAGTACATGATGGCAAGAGAAGCGCGTGCTTTGCGTTCTCACAGAAAAATCGTGTGGTGCTTTCTGTCGGTACAAGTTTAGAAATTACAGCAAGGGAGAAGTGGTCATGGACAACTACAGAAATCAGGAGCCGTTTGCAAAAAGTGGTTTGTACGATCCTCGTTTTGAACATGAAAACTGCGGTATCGGTGCCGTTGTCAACATGAACGGTGAAACCGACCGCAAGGTAGTGGACAGTGCACTACGCATTGTGGAAACTCTGGAGCATAGAGCCGGAAAGGATGCCGAAGGAAAGACCGGCGACGGTGTCGGCATTCTGCTTCAGATTTCACACACCTATTTTTCAAAGGTTGCGAAAGAGGCAGGCATTCGGATTGGCGGAAAGCGAGAATACGGAATTGGCATGTTCTTTTTTCCACAGTCGGAAGAAAAATATCAAAAGGCAATGCAGACCTTTGAAGAGGTTCTAAAAGAAGAAAACTTAGAGCTTCTGGGCTGGCGCGAGGTACCGGTAAATCCGGATGTTCTTGGTTCTAAGGCACTTGACAGCATGCCGCATATTATGCAGGCATTCATCAAGAAGCCAGACGATTGTGCCAAAGGTCTGGAATTTGACCGTAAGCTGTATATTGCGCGGATGGTATTCGAAAAGCGTGATAAGTTAACTTATGTGGTATCCTGCTCCAGCCGTACGATTGTGTATAAAGGTATGTTTTTAGTAAACCAGCTGCGTTTGTTCTACCACGACCTGAATAGCCCGGATTATCATTCGGCAATCGGCATCGTGCACTCGCGTTTCAGTACCAACACGAACCCTAGCTGGCAGCGTTCTCATCCGAACCGCATGATGGTACACAACGGCGAGATCAACACGATCACCGGTAATGTGGACAAGATGCTTAGCCGTGAATCGATTCTTCACTGTGACGCACTCAATGCTCGGATGAAGGACATCCTGCCGATGCTGGATGTTCGGGGATCTGACTCGGCACGGCTGGACAACACGTTGGAATTTATGACCATGTCTGGTATGGATCTGCCTCTGGCAGTGATGATGACCATTCCGGAACCGTGGCAGCATATCCCGACCATGAGTCGTGAGAAGCGTGCATTCTATCAGTATTATGCAACGATGATGGAGCCTTGGGACGGTCCTGCTTCCATTATCTTTACAGATGGCGATGTGATGGGTGCCGTGCTGGATCGTAACGGTCTGCGTCCCTCTCGGTACTATGTAACCAATGACGGGTACCTGATTCTGTCCTCTGAGGTTGGTGCACTGGATGACATCCCACCGGAAAGTATTATCAAGAAAGAGCGTTTGCATCCGGGAAAAATGCTGTTGGTAGACACCGTACAGGGCAAGCTCATTGATGATGATACAATCAAGAATTACTATGCAAAGCGTCAGCCCTATGGTGAGTGGCTTGATCACAATTTGTACGAGCTGCGCGAGCTGAAGATCCCGAACAAGCGTCCCTTCCGTCATGGCGGAGAAGAACTGCTGCGGCTTCAGCGTGCATTTGGCTATACGTATGAATCGCTGTATAGCGTAGTTGTGCCCATGGCGATTAACGGCAGCGAACCGACTGCTGCGATGGGTACCGATACGCCGGTTCCGGCAATGTCAAAGATGAATCCGCCGCTGTTCGATTATTTCAAACAGCTTTTTGCACAGGTTACCAATCCGCCGATCGATTCGATTCGGGAATCGGTGATCACCGACACGACTGTATACCTTGGTATTGCTGGCAATATTCTGAAGGAAGAAGAACGTAACTGCCGCGTATTGAAGGTTAACAATCCGATTCTGACTAATCTGGACTTGATGAAGATCCGGGATATGAAGATTGATGGTCTGAAGACTGCAGATATCTCCATGCTCTACACCAAGGATGTGCCACTCCATGATGCCATTGAGAATCTCTACCATCAGGCAGAAGAGGCGCATGCAAAGGGCGCAACAATCTTGATCCTCACCGACCGCGGTGTAGATCGAGATCATCTGGCGATCCCGTCCCTGCTGGCGGTGGCAGCATTGGAAACTTATCTGGTCAAGACCAGAAAGAACACCGCGATTTCGCTGATCGTCGAAACAGCAGAGCCGTGTGAAGTACATCACTTTGCAACACTGCTGGGATTTGGCGCAAGTGCTGTTAACCCTTATCTGGCACTGGATACCTTGTACGACATGATCAACCGTGGTCTTGTGGATAAGGACTATTCGCAGGCTAGTATGGCATACATTGATGCCGTGGTATCTGGTATCGTCAAGATCGCATCCAAGATGGGCATTTCCACCATTCAGTCTTATCAGGGCTCAAAGATTTTTGAGGCACTGGGCATCAGTGAAAGCGTCATTGATGAATTTTTCCCGGATACAGTAAGTCGTGTCGGTGGGATTGATCTGGATGATATTGCAAAACGCAGCATGGAAATGCACGAGAGCGCCTTTGATCCCAATGAGCTGGGGATGGATGAAGGGCTGCGCAGTATCGGCTGGCACAAAGAACGCAGCAATCAAGAAGAGCACCTCTATAATCCAGAAACCATTCACCTATTGCAGCAGGCAACATGGCGTGATGACTATAATCTATTCAAACAGTACTCCGCCTGTGTCAATGCAGAAAATCGCCACATTACACTGCGTAGTACATTGGACTTTAAGTTCGACGAGGACGGCGGCATCCCTATGGAAGAAGTAGAGAGCGTAGAATCGATCATGCGTCGCTTTAAGACTGGTGCTATGTCCTATGGCTCGATTTCTCAGGAGGCTCATGAATGTATGGCGATCGCCATGAACCGCATCGGCGGTAAGTCCAATAGCGGTGAAGGTGGTGAAGACCTAGAACGCATTGTTACCTCAGGCAGCGCCGTAGATAAGTGTTCTGCCATCAAGCAGGTGGCGTCGGGACGATTTGGCGTTACTTCCAAGTATCTTACCTCTGCCAAGGAGATTCAGATCAAGATGGCACAGGGTGCAAAGCCCGGCGAAGGTGGTCATCTGCCGGCCAAGAAGGTATATCCATGGATTGCAAAGACGCGTCATTCTACCCCGGGCGTGGCACTGATCTCGCCCCCGCCGCACCACGATATTTACTCCATCGAAGATCTGGCACAGTTGATCTATGACTTGAAAAATGCCAATAAGAAGGCGCGGATTTCTGTCAAGCTGGTATCGGAAGCAGGTGTTGGCACAATCGCTGCCGGCGTTGCAAAGGCTGGTGCTGGGGTCATCCTGATTTCCGGCTATGACGGTGGTACGGGTGCGGCTCCGGCAAGCTCAATCCACAATGCAGGTTTGCCGTGGGAGCTGGGTCTTGCAGAAACGCATCAGACTTTGATCCAGAACAACCTGCGTTCGAAGGTTGTCATTGAAACAGACGGCAAGATGATGACTGGTCGTGATGTGGTCATTGCAGCACTTCTCGGTGCAGAAGAATACGGCTTTGCCACTGCTCCTTTGGTAACCATGGGCTGCGTGATGATGCGTGTCTGCAATCTGGATACTTGTCCGGCTGGCGTTGCTACACAGAATCCAGAACTACGCAAGCGCTTTCGTGGCAAGCCGGAATATGTCATCAACTTCATGCGCTTTATTGCACAGGAAATGCGTGAATATATGGCAAAACTGGGCATCCACACGGTGAACGAACTCATTGGTCGTTCCGACCTACTGGTACAGAAGCCCTATCCGGCAGAAAGTCGGGAAGGCAAAACAGATATGTCGCGGATCTTATCCAATCCATATGCAAAGCCGGATAGCGAAGTGAAGATGCACTTTGTACCGGAGGATGTATTTGACTTCAAACTTGAAAATACCATCGACGAAACGGTGATCATTCCCCAGATGAAGGAAGCACTGGCAAAGAAGAAGCACAAGGAAATCAGCATCAATGTCAGCAACTTGAATCGTGCGCTGGGCACCCTGTTCGGCGCCGAGATCACACGGAAGTATTACAATACATTAGAGGACGATACCTTTGTGGTACACTGCAACGGTGCCGGCGGCCAGAGCTTTGGCGCATTTATACCGAAGGGATTGACGCTGGCACTGGAAGGTGACAGTAACGATTATTTCGGCAAGGGACTCTCCGGTGGTAAGCTGGCTGTATTCCCCCCGAAGAATTCTCAGTTCAAGGAGAATGAAAATATCATCATTGGTAATGTAGCGCTGTTCGGTGCAACAAGTGGTAAGGCGTTTATCAACGGTGTGGCCGGCGAACGGTTTTGCGTTCGCAACTCCGGTGCAAATGTTGTTGTCGAAGGCGTGGGTGAACATGGATGTGAATACATGACAGGCGGATGTGCCGTCATCCTGGGCGTTGTGGGTAAGAACTTTGCAGCCGGCATGAGTGGCGGTATTGCCTATGTGTTGGATGTGGAGAATGATTTGTACACCAAGTTGAATAAGGCGCTGGTTGGTTTCAGCGGCGTAACCAGACCGGAGGATATCGCACAGCTGCGCGCTCTGATTGAAGAACATGTTCAGTGGACTGATTCTAAGCTGGGTAAGGAGATTCTGGCTGACTTTGAGGGATATCTGCCACGGTTCAAGAAGATCGTACCTCACGACTATGCAAAGATGCTGGAGAGCATCGCAGCCTTTGAAAAGGAAGGCATGAGCCGCGAAGAAGCACAGATCGAAGCATTTTATGCCAATACGAGAAATTAACGGGAGGAACAATCAATGGGAAAAGCAACTGGATTTCTCGATTATGCGAGAGTCGAAAACGTAGGCCAGGAACCGCTGGAGCGCATCAAAACCTACCGTGAATTTCACACGCCCCTCTCGGATGAGGAGCGTCAGAAACAAGGTGCACGCTGTATGGATTGTGGCGTACCGTTTTGTCAATCTGGCAAGCCGATTTTCGGCATGGTGTCAGGATGTCCTTTGAACAACCTTTGCCCGGAATGGAACGATCTAGTCTATAAGGGATTTTGGGACGAAGCGGCAGACCGCCTTTTGATGACCAACTGTTTTCCGGAGTTTACATCCCGGGTCTGCCCGGCGTTGTGTGAAAAAGCATGCACTTGTGGACTTTATGATGACCCGGTTACCGTCAAGGAAAACGAGTATGCCATCATCGAAAAGGCATTCCAAAGCGGCCATCTGAAGCCAAATCCGCCGAAGGTGCGCACTGGTAAGCGCGTGGCTGTCATCGGCTCGGGTCCATCCGGATTGGCGGCAGCATTGCAGCTAAATAAGCGTGGTCATAGTGTTACAGTATTTGAACGAGAAGATCGTGTAGGTGGGTTGTTGATGTATGGCATCCCCAACATGAAGCTGGAGAAAACTGTGGTACAGCGCCGTGTGGATATGATGCAGGAAGAGGGAATCAAATTCCGCACTGGCGTAGATGTGGGCAAGGATATCTCGGCGGCACAGCTGCTGGAAAAATACGACGCAGTGATCTTGGCATGTGGTGCATCAAATCCTCGAAATATTGTAGCAGAAGGCAGAGAAGCAGACGGCATCTATTACGCTGTGGATTTCCTGAAAGCTACTACCAAGAGCCTGATCAATTCAAACCTGTCAGATGGGTATTACATTAGCGCTAAGTATAAAAATGTCATCGTCATCGGCGGCGGTGACACCGGTAATGACTGCGTGGGTACGGCAATTCGCCATGGCTGCAAAAGTGTGATCCAGCTGGAGATGATGCCGAAATTGCCGGATACTCGGGCGGAGAACAACCCGTGGCCGGAGTGGCCGCGGGTCTGCAAGACGGACTATGGTCAGGAAGAAGCCATTGCGGTATTCGGCCAGGATCCCAGAATCTATCAGACCACCGTCAAGCGCTTTATCAAGGACGAGAAAAATCACGTCCGTGCGGTAGAGACTATCAAGCTCCAGTCGGTACACGACCCCAAGACCGGGCGCATGCGGATGGAAGAGATCGCAGGCAGCGAACAGATCTTAGACGCCGATCTTGTGCTGATTGCTGCAGGCTTCTTAGGTGCACAGTCTTATGTGACAGACGCTTTTGGCGTTGAAGTGACCCCACGCACCAACGTGGCAACAGAAGCAGGTAAGTATAAGACCAATGTGGATAAGGTATTCACTGCCGGTGACATGCATCGGGGACAGTCCTTAGTCGTCTGGGCGATCCGCGAGGGAAGAGAGGCTGCAAGAGAAGTGGATAAGTATTTGATGGGATATACCAACCTCTAAAGCTACGGATTGAAAGAGATCATACAATAGAGTACGCGAAAAAAGCAGATCGTGAAGTGTGCGGTCTGCTTTTTGTTGCGTTTCCTCGCAAATCATGGTATAATGGAATATAGATGAAACAACAAGGGGGTGACAGGAAATGAAGTGGAATTCCATTTTGTATGATAATAAGCATGATTTTGTATCAAAATACGGTGAGGATTTGCTACGTTATATTCATCATCTTTGGAATGGGACACAATGGATTGCAGATTATCGAAGATTAAGGGCAATCGCATACCAATGAAGCGGTAAAAGTAAGTTATCACAACTCATATCAAGCGAACTGGCAACACCTATGGGTACAAAGAAAACACCATACAGCCAAACCAAATTGAAAGGCGAAGAAACACGGGAACCGACATCAACTTTACAAATTGCATACTAATCGGAAAAAACCTGGCATGGCTCGGATCTACCCAAAGTCGGCTACGAGGATTTTACGCCGGATCACCATCGTGCAGGATGAATCTTTGCGTGTGGTACAGGTCTGTAAAGTATTGCCGCCGGAGGTGCGGGAGAAGATCAAGTTGGGATTTGGAAATTGTTGACTGGGTCGTATTTGACTGCATTTTATCCAAAATAGGCGGATGTGAGCGGATGTGAGAAGCTCTTGCACCAAAACGCACATACCCAGGCTTTCAGGAGGAAAATATGAACAGTGATGTGATTCGGCTGAATGAGAAATTTGTCAATGGATTTTGGCAATTGCGAATGGAATTGTTGCAGGAGTTAATGGAACTTCCAAATAGCGTGGAATGTTCTTTGCTGGAACTTGCAACAAAACAGTATTACTTGTCGCATATCAATCAAGATCTATTCTGTTGGGGAGTCTTGCAGGAGAACACACTTGCTGCAATCGGTGCGCTGTGTCTGTTTTCACGTATACCCTATGATGGAAACCTGACTGGCAGTGAAGGTTATATCCTGAGTATCTATACTGTGCCAGCCTATCGCAAACAAGGTTGTGCCAGCAAGATATTAGATGCAATTATCGACTTTGCCAAGACTAATGGTGTCCGGCGGCTTTGGCTTAGCAGCAGTGTGCAGGGGAGGCGGCTATATGTAAAACGAGGTTTTACGCTGAAAGAACATGAAATGGAGCTGCTTTTGTAATGCTATGCTAGATTGTCTGATTCGTTTTTGTTTCATAAAAGGTGATTGTTGATCAGGATCGTTGGCGATAATAAAGTGATTATCCGTTTTGTAAAAGATATCATTTGTCTTAGAACGAGTGAAAAAGAGAAAAAGCGATTTGAGTCAGCTTGAAATTAAACTCAATTAGAAGAGTTCAACGCCTGAAGCATTTTCGACACAATATCAGTTGTAGAAACTTCTCCGGAAACACGATCTTCGATCACCACGCAAAATGCAATCGGCAGATCCGGATCATTGCAGAAGCCAACCAGCAGAGAATTCTCCGAAGCGCCATTGTCCACTTGTGCAGTACCACTCTTGACACCAACAGAATACGGAATCGAGCCATATTGATCTGCACCGTTTTTCAGCATAATCTCTTTCAGCTCACTCGCCACTTTCGCAGGAAACACTTGATCCCCGTATGAAGTTTCTGCATTATAGGTTGTCTGACCCATGACATTTTCCACATGGTCAATCAGATATGCATTAGTCACCACGCCAGTCCCATTTGCAATGGCGCTCTCCCACAACATCATCTGGCACGGACTTGCCAATGCTTCGCTCTGCCCCATACAGTTCCACATAGTATTGAACTCGCTGGTATCCGTCAGCTCTACGGATGCTTTGAAAGCATGAATACCATCAATCTCAATGCGTTCCGACTTCCCGCCGTTGACGGAGATCCCCATCTGTTCATACGCACGAATAATGCTGTCAAGCGGAAGATCCTCAACAAGCTGGGCGAAGAACGGATTACAGCTATTTTCAAATGCCTGTACAATATTTTGCGTCCCATGACCATATGCATTATGGCAAATAATTTTTTCGCCATGCACCGTCGTATAACTTCCGCTACAATAATAGCTTTTTGCCATCAGCCCATCATAGCCAAGTTCTTCGAGTGCCGCAGCCGTGGTCGCGACCTTTTGTGTCGAACCCGGCGTTGTTTCATAGAATGCCTTACAGATTAAACTACCCTCTTCTAAAGAATCAATATTAGTATAGCCGTCTAAAATATTGACGCTCGGCTTGCTGACACAGACCAGTATCTCACCGGTTTTGTAGTTATAGGCAATGGCAGTGCCGTTCTTGCTGCCGAAAGACTGGTAGACCGTCTGGTTTACGGCATGATCCAATGTGGCATAGATAGCTGCTTCTCCGCCGCTTTCTGTCGCACCAAAAATCAGACTGTAATTCTGAAGAGATTCAAGATTTTCTGACACCAACGTATTGGTCATCTGACCGCTGTCGTCGCCAATCACATTTCCGATATCCAAAAAATAATCTGAACCATATTCCTCAGGTGTCGCATCTGGATCAAACAAAACTTCCTGATGACAGTCATAGACTTTTCCCAAGGTAATATTGTTGGAATGCGACATATAAAACGGCGCTTCTAGCACGATTTTTAACACCAATACGCCCATTCCTAAAAAGAACAGGATCAGGATTAGGATCGTCAACCGTTCACCACGGCGAATGCTTTGAATGCTTTTTATGCGTTTCTTACGTTTCATGCTGTCACCTTCTTTTTCTTCAGACGTTTTGGCTGAATGGATTTCTTTTCCGGCTTTCGGAACACTGGTGATTGTCCGGCGCGGAGCATACCCGCAAGAAATCCGCTTGTGAGCATTGAGCTTCCGCCTTGGGAAATAAACGGGATCGTAACGCCGGTAAATGGGATTAGATTACATGAGCCAAAAATATTCAGTCCCATCTGTACGATCATGACCGCTACAACACCTAAAATCATCGTCGTATGGAAATAGCTGCGCGGTTTATTGATCATAGGCAAGAGCATCATGCACATGAGAATCAAAATGGTCAATAGCGCCACCAAAAATCCCCATTCCTCACAGATGGTGGAAAAGACAATATCCGTATCTGATGCAAATACACGATAAAGCGTCCCGTTTCCAGGGCCTTTGCCAAACAGACCGCCTTCTGCGATCGCGATCAGTGCGCGGCACTGTTGATAACCGTTTCCCTCCATTTGGTTCCAGATATCCACAGACAGCCGATCCTGGACATAGCCTGGCGCGAATCGTGCTGCCAATGCAATCAGCGCCACACCAATCACACATAGTACGATTACCGTTTTTTTGGAAAATTTCGCTTTTGGGTAGCAAAGCCGACATACCATCGCGCAGCCATAAGCTGCGGCAAATGTCGGAAGAGAACCGAGGTCTCGACACCACCACTGGAGTCCTACGATCACAATAAATGCCCCCGTCAGGATCAATGTTTCCTTTGACACATAAAACAAGAGAATCTTTTTCTTCTCATGCTGTTCACGAATCGAGGTTGCACACAATAGCACAAAAACAGGCTTCATAAATTCAGACGGCTGAATGCTGATGGGGCCGATGTTGATCCACATACTGCGGCTTCCGGTTAAAAAGAGAATGCTCAGAATCAGCGCACCCAAAATACAGTACAGCACAATCTTTTTGGATTGGATCCACGCATGATTGCGCGTCAGCAAAAATCCAAGCTGACACATGACAAGTGCTAAAATACACGTTACATAATGCTTGAACGCAAATCCGGCACCGCCAAAGCATGACTGAAACATCACACTGATATTTAAAAGTAACAACAGCATAAAATCCAGTGTATAGGTCATCTGACGATATACCAAGCGCAGCATTGTGCTATAAACAATATCCAACCCGATCACCGCAGTTGCAAGCGGTAAAACAGATGCCAGTCCATCATAATTCCCGCGCAGCAAAATCGCCGCAAGCATGATCAGATGTGTCAGTAGTACGATAGACGTACATCCAGCATAGGAAAGACCGTTTTTATACATGTTGCTGCCTCCTTCTCTGGCGAATGACGACAGCTTTTGTGCCAAATCGGATCTCGTCCATATCTTTCAGCGTTACCTGTGAACGGATCTTTCTGCCATTGACATATGTCCCGGATTTGGAGTCTAAATCCATCACACTCCATACACCATTGGAAACATAGAGCACCGCATGATAACGCGACACACTCATATCCGGAAAGCGGATATCCGCCGCACCATGCCGCCCGATCAAGATCTCATCTGCTTCGAGTGGGATCATCGTGCGATTCGTCTTATCATATAGCGCCATATGTGCGCTAACTTTATTCCAGCGAAGCCGCTCAACTTCTTTTTCCTCGCGTGCCTTTGCATAAATATTCAGAATAGAGGCAGCGATCATCACCACAACCACCGCACTGACTACGATTGAAAACAGTGCAGATTCTTGCAAAGTTTCTGTGAGATGTTCGAACATACGCTATCTTTTCCTCCTCAATATGATTTTTCCTGTTCTATATATCATAATACATTTTCAGCAAAAGTGCAAGTGAAATCGTGATTTTTTGTAAAATCCGCCAAAATTCCTTTGATTTCTTTCTGCTCAAATCAAAGCGCCTTCTTGATCTTCAGACAAATTCGCTAAAAGCATTTCTATTTTTTGTGTAAAACGCATAAAAAGCCGGATTTTACTTGCCAAAAAAATAGGAGTATGTTATAATATATTATATGATTACATTCGGTTTACTTTCTGTGCTGCATGTAGTCAGAAGGAAAAGGATAAATTCACATTAGAAAGTGAGGATTTTTATGAAAAGACAACTTGCCGCTTTTGCGGTAGCTGCGCTATTTCTTGGTCTGGCTCAAAATGCCGGTGTGCAGGTCAGCGCAGAAGATGCTGCATTCGCTGTCCCCGTACCTACGAGGAGACAGTAGATTTTCTCAACACTTATGGGCATACCCATGTAGAGAGCAGCCGGATCTATGTCTGCGTGGATCTGGATGAATGGATGACCATCAGCTATGACTTCTCCATTGAAGGCTCTACGGCGGATTTTACGATTCTCTCTCAAGGAGCTTACAAAATGGAGTATATGAATGATGGCTGGTATCATGAGATGCTGGCGGTGGAGGCACAGTCCCCCGGCATCATCACCCTGACTTGGTATGAAATGAATTCGCTGCGGGAAGAGACCGCCATTGCCTTTCAGTATACCTTTACAGTGGATGAACAGTTACAGGTGACTCAGACTGATTTATCCGCCTTTGTCCCCGATGGCTATAACGAAGCAGAGGTCTTTACGACCGAACATGGCAGCGTCTCTATCTGGGACGGCTATATCGTGTTCTGCGATGAATGCTATATGGATGGCGGCTACAGCTACACGATGCAAAGCGTCATGGCTTCTACCGAGTATGAAGTTGTACTGGAGGAAAATATCGTACATCAATCGTATGATCTGGTCGACGGATCGTCGGCGTATTATGTCCAAGTGTTAAAGCCCGCATCAACGGGTTATATCCAGGCGATCTGGCAGCATAAACGGGATTGGGAAAACACCCCCACCGAAACCACACAGCGTATCTTCCGGGTTTCGCCAATGGCTTCTGACATTACCGATGTGACGGAAGAACTGGGCGAGTTTCTGCTGGGAGATGGAAACGGTGATGGACAGGTAACGATTGCCGATGCAGTCGTGCTTCAAAAATGGCTGTTGGGATGTGATACGCTTTCCCAGTGGATGCCCTTTGACTTGAATGCCGATATGGCATTGAATGGCTTTGATCTTGGGCGGCTACGTGGGGTGCTAACTGCATCTATGCCAGTCGAAGAAGCGTAAAGCAGCTTTTAACATGTTGTCTGTAATTGCAGATGCGTTCCGGCTGTGCCAAAATGGAATACGCCGGCATGTAATGCAATGATTATTATAAATCAGGAGGAATCCAATATGAAAATGACAATTACAGCAAAAAAAATGCAAATCCCACAGAACTTTACGGAGTACGCAGAAGAGCGGCTGAATGCAAGGCTGAATAAATTCTTCGGCGAAGAGGCCGAGTCAAAGATCATTATGTCTGCACATAAAAACCTGATTATCATCGAATTGACGGTGATCTATAACAACATCATCTATCGCGCCGAGCAGTCCGCAGTGGACAAGGAAGATGCCTTGGATGCCTGCATCGATAAGATCATTCGCCAGATCCGGAAGAACAAGACTCGTATTGAAAAGAAGCTGAAGGAATCGGCCTTCCAAGATCTCTTTGATGAGCCAATCGCAGAAGCCGATCATGAGGTCATCCGTCACAAGAAATTTGTGATGCACCCGATGGATTTGGATGAAGCAATTCTTCAGATGGATCTGCTGGGACATGCTTTCTTCATGTTCACCAACGCCAACACTGGTGAGGTTAATGTGGTTTACAAGCGCGCCGATGGAAAATACGCTGTGTTAGAGCCAATCTACGAGTAAACCGCACACTCCATAACAAATGTTCTTTTTACAACTTGTTCACGCATAAATACAATGAGCGGATACTGTTTTGATGACAGTGTCCGCTCATTGTGCTTGAAACACTTTGGGATAATACAAATAGAGATACACCCCACTGACTGTCGAACGAGGATAGCCCGACAGCCCAGTGGGGGCATTCTTTATTTTTCCATAGAATTTTCAAATTAAAACATATCACGCATTTTCAGCACAAATAGCATACGAATTTTGATACATGGATTTCAGCTGATTGACGCTATTATACTGTTCGCCAATGCAGAATTCCTTCGACCATGTCATATAATACGCCCAAGGTGTGTGGGACTGTGATAGCAGTTGAATATCTGGCATGTATCCCACTTCTGCCAGAGCTGCTGTTTTGTAGGGCGATGTCGCTTGAATCAGCTGATCGTATTGCTGATGATAATCCGTTTTTTCATAATTCGACAGATAAATATCCATAGAAACAATATCCACATATGCATCACCCGGATATGCTTCCTTTACGGGACAATTCCAAACCCAGATCAAATTATCTAGATGTAACACATTGGTATAGTATTCAAACATTAGTCGATATAGCTTCGATGCAATGACCGGACCTTTTGCGCCCCACCAGAACCATTCGCCGTCCGCTTCATGAAAAGGACGCCATAATACAGGAATATCAGCATTCTGGAATTTTTTTAGTTCTGCGGCAATAACATCCATGTCGCGATAAAATGCAATGCGTTCAGGCGCACCTTCTATGAGAATCTTTTCCGCATCAAAATCCGTATTTTTCGCATAAAAGCTTTTATCATGACCGCCCAACGGAGAAAACCAATGGAAAGTAAGAGTAACGATACCACCTGTTTCTTTTGCCCATTTCAAAGCTGTTTGCATAGTATTGCGATTTTCATAAACTTCTGTCAGACACTCGTCCGTGGCATTTTGATAATTGATATTCGGAGAATATGCCAGCAGTTCAAAGCCTCTGAGTAATGGCTCTTTTCCGGTTTCCTTGCGGATGTAATTAATTTCTTCCATTGTATTTGTCTGCGTATGTTGTCCGGTTATAATTGCCTTTCCCGCAGTCTCTGATAAATCATTCAGTAGTTTTTTTGTTGCTGCTGAAGCATTCGGATTTGCTGTTTTTTGCATGAGAATTTACCTCCTTAAGAAGCAGATGAAAGTCTACGGATTATTTCAATGCACATTCTGCCGTTATGATATGGACATTTCCAAGGATGTGCTAATGCTTGACCGGATTTCACGGTATTATCTGGCATAATATCCTCAATCCATTCTCCAGTTTTCGGATCAATGATGTATTTCTGGATATAATCCCAGACATTTTCAGAAATTTGCAGATATTCTATCTTATCAGGCTGATTCTGATAAGCATTGTAAAAACCAGTTACAGATTCTGCCTGTACCCACCATACTTTTTTGGCATTGACTGTTCCATTTTCACATTCGTTGTTCATTGCGTGATTTTTAGCATCAATCCCATTTTTATAGGCGCCGTCAGCCAACTGTTCGATAACAGGAAGCATTTCTGCATAGTAAGCTTTGTCATCAAGAACCTGACACGCTCTGTCAATCAGCCATGAGGCTTCAATATCATGGCCATAGGATTCCAGCGCAATCAAGGAATGATATTCTTTATCAAAAAATACCCGGCAAATTTCTTTGTCCGCATCGTAAACTTTGAATTTGAAAATACGAAGAATGTCCCGGATAGAATCTCCCACAGCGTAGAATTTATCAGCTCTGTAAAGCTCTGTATATGCCTCTAGCACATGGAGCAGTGTATTCATGGTACGCTCTGCAAGTACACCGTTCTCCGATAGCTTTTCATTGGAAACAGGTGAAAAATCACAGCTGAACGCCTCGAAGTAGCCTTCTGCATCACGACATTTGCCTTCTATTGTTCGATACAGACTATAGGCAAGGTTCAAAGCATCCTTTTTTCCGCTTGCCTGATAATATTCCGAAAGGGCATACACGGCAAATGCCTGATTATAAGTGTGTTTTGTTGTATCTTCTGGTGTTCCGTCTGCATGAACTGACCAGAACACACCGCCGTATCTGCTGTCATAGAAATGCTCCGAAAGGAACTGATAAGCATGTTCTGCTTTTGCAAGCAACTCTGGTTTTTTCAGCAACTGGTATGCTGCGGCGTAAAACCATAGAATGCGGCTGTTCAGAATGCATCCTTTTACGCTGCTTTCATTTGGATTTCCGTCGGAATCGGCATATCCGTAAAAGCCTCCATTTTTATTGTCTTCCATGTGATTCCAGAATGGAATCAAATTCTTTTCCAAATGTTCTTGAAATCCCTCTGCTTTCATAAACTTTTCCTCCTTATAAGTGTTACGGATGTTTTTGTTGATTCTATTTTACCCTCACAAGTACACGAGTTCTATGAAATAGAAAGCAAAAAATTGTATAAACCTATTAGAACTGTCTTGACAGAGATTTGATGCCGTGTTACAATTATCATGAGGTGAGGAAATGGAGCTGTTTGAATATATTGATGTGATGCATCAGCCATACGATATTTTTTATACAGACAGTGTACATTCGCCCCTGCACTGGCACTATTACAGTGAGGTTCTGCACATTGTCAGCGGTTCCATCAAAATAAAATGCATGCACAGGATCTGCTGTTGAATTCTGATTTTGGCCTTGACTATATCGCACAGGAAACGGGATTTTTCGATTGCAGCCATTTTATCAAAACATACAAAAAATGGCGTGGGATTACGCCAAAGCAGGAAAGAATGCAGCATAAATTGACTCTATAAACAGATGATTGTGGGTCCAATTGATGGCAATGATGATGCATTGACCTTCACCAATGAAATTGCAGAAGATGGATTTTATGATCTTACATTAATCTCCAAAGGCATTGACGGAGAAAGATCAATCAGATTATGGCGCAATTCGGTATATGCGGTGGAACAGCAATTGCCTATCATAAAGCCGGCGGCATTGTGTCTTTTTGCTGGCATTGGAATACGCCAGATGCCATATCCGGAAGGAGATAGGGACATGTGATCTTTGAAGTCGTATTGAAACGATAAACACTGAAGAAGTCGCAACATGGCTGCGGCTTCCTTTTTATGCACGATCTCTCACTTTTTCAAAAATCATCTTGCATTTTGTAGATAGATGCAGTATAATGTTAGATGAGTACAGGTTAAGGAAGACAGAGTTATGTGGTTTGTCCTGTTCTGGTTACTCAGAAAATTTCAGAAAAACAGGAGGACAGATCGTTGAAAAGAATCGTTTTTGTCCTGATGACGCTGCTAATGCTGCTTGGCGCTATAGGGCTGCTTGCCGGATGCGGCGAGGATCGCATTCCGGAAAATACGGTAAACAGCATCGCAGATCTGACGGGAAAGACCATCGGTAGCCAGTTGGGGACAACGGGTTATATCTATGCTGAAGATGAAGTGGAAGGTGCTACGGTAGAGCCATATAACAAAGGGGCGGATGCGGTACAAGCGCTGAAACAGGGTAAGTTGGACGCAGTGATCATCGATAGCCAGCCTGCGCAGGCATTTGTAGAGCGCAACAACGGCTCACTTCGTATTCTGAACGAACCCTTTGTTGAAGAAGAATACGCGATCGCATATCAGAAAGAAAATACTGCACTGGGGGAACAGCTGGATGCAGCGCTGACAGAGTTGAAAGAAGATGGGACACTTGATGAGATCATCAGTCACTGGATCGGTGATGATGCGGATAAAGTATCCTATGTTCCGGATGAAGACGCGTCACGGGAAAATGGAACGCTGGTAATGGCGACGAATGCGGAATTCCCGCCCTATGAGAGCATGGAAAATGGCGCCGTCGTCGGCATCGATGTGGATATGATGCAAGCGGTCTGTGATAAATTAAATATGACGCTTGAAGTAGAGAATATGGAGTTTGACTCCATCATTGCCGCCGTACAATCGGGAAAAGCGGATGTCGGAGTAGCTGGGATGACTGTGACACCGGATCGGGAAAAGAACGTTTCCTTCACACAAGGATACGCGACGACGATGCAGGTGGTCATTGTTCGCAGTGGCACAGGTGAAGAAACACAGTTGGGATTTTTCCAGAATATCGGCGAGAAACTGCACAGCACCTTTGTAGAAAATGATCGATGGCTATACCTGGCGAATGGACTGAAAACAACGCTAGTCATCACGTTCTTTTCCGTCATTCTGGGCATGATTCTGGGCTTCCTGCTTGCCATTGTCCGTGCCACACACGATAAAACTGGTAAGCTCAAACTGCTCAACCTTGTGGCGAAACTCTACTTAATTGTGATTCGAGGAACGCCAGTGGTCGTACAACTATTGATCATTTACTTTGTCATCTTCGCTTCAGTGAATGTGGATAAGACCGTCGTGGCGGTGCTTGCATTCGGATTGAACTCTGCGGCATATGTGGCGGAGATCGTACGTGCAGGTATTATGGCGATCGATAACGGTCAATTTGAAGCCAGCGCTAGCTTAGGACTGAATTATCCGCGAACGATGGTGTCGGTCATTCTGCCACAGGTGTGTAAGAACGTGTTGCCGGCTCTGGCGAATGAATGCATTGTTCTATTGAAAGAAACTTCGGTGGCAGGCTATATTGCCATTGCTGATCTGACAAAGGGCGGCGATATCATTCGCAGCCAGACCTATGAGGCATTTCTGCCGTTGATTGCCGTAGCGCTGATCTATCTAGTGATGGTAATGGTACTGAGTACTTTAGTAAACCGACTCGAAAGGAGGCTGGCAAAACATGATAGAGGTTAACGATCTACATAAATCGTTCGGTGATCTGCATATTCTCAAAGGAATTTCCACCACGATTCAGCGTGGAGAAAAAGTCGTAATCATCGGACCGTCAGGATCTGGAAAAAGCACCTTTCTGCGCTGTCTGAACCGCTTGGAAACTCCTACATCGGGGCACATTCTATTTGAAGGCGTTGACCTGACAAAGCTCCCGGATCGGGAACTACACAAAGTGCGGGAACGAATGGGCATGGTGTTTCAGCACTTTCATCTGTTTCCTCATCTGACGATCCAGAAGAATATCACCCTTGCACCCGTCAAGCTCAAGCGTATGACACAGCAAGAGGCAGACGAAAAGGCAGCACAGCTCTTAGAAAAAGTTGGGCTTTCGGACAAGGCACAGCAGTATCCGAACCAACTTTCCGGCGGTCAGAAACAACGTATTGCCATTGCCCGCGCGCTGGCAATGCAGCCTGAGGTACTGCTATTTGATGAGCCGACCTCTGCGCTTGACCCGGAGATGGTAGGAGAAGTGCTCGGGCTGATGGAAGAACTCGCAGACGAGGGCATGACTATGATTGTCGTGACACATGAAATGGGCTTTGCCCGGGAGGTGGCATCGCGTGTGATCTTTATGGATGGTGGACGGATCGTGGAAGAAAACGAACCAAAGACCTTTTTCGCCCATCCAGAGAATCCGCGACTACAGACATTTTTATCCAAGGTGTTGTAACATGCATAGACCGATTCTCACTTATCAAATCTTCTCACATCTACATTCAGACTGCGCCGCAATTCGCCAGGCTGTATTTGTACGCGAACAGGGCTTCACCCAGGAGTTCGACGAGATCGACGACCATGCCTTTCATATACTGGTATATGATGGCGGAGAGGCCGCAGCAACCGGGCGGCTGTACGCCCTTTCCAAAGATACTTTTTGCATCGGCAGAGTAGCAGTTATGCCATCCCATCGCGGAAATCATCTGGGCGCTACTGTGGTGCAGGCACTGGAAATATGTGCCAAAGAACATGGTGCAAAGCGTATTACGCTTTCGGCACAGTGCCAGGCATCCGCGTTTTATGAAAAGTTGGGTTACATCTGCACGAATGACATTCACATGGATGAATTCTGTCTTCATGTGACAATGCAAAAAACGTTGTCCGATCACGAAACGAAAGCATAGATTTTGCAAGGAATGTAAACACAGCCAAAATGCATATAAAAAATAGAACAAAACGGAATTTATTTCAATGAAAAAGCAGTGTCTGGCAAGAGGAAACCCTCTTCATCAGGCACTGTTTTGTTGAGACTCTTTAATTTCAGGGGAGAATAAGCGATATGATAAAAATCGGGACTGATATGCCTGTCAGGTAGGTGTATCAGTCCCTTTTTGGATATAGGAGAGTATTTGGAAATGTCATCTATTAGGGGGATATCTTATGATCTTTGTGCGCATCGCCTTTTTACTCTGCTGTCGTAACAGCCGTGTTTTGGTGATACATAAATTCATCTTCTGTACAAATGTAATTGGATTCGATTTCATTTTTGTCTTCTTCGGTGAGTCTTTGCATCAAGATCTCATTGCCGTCTTCATAAAAGTTTAGATTAACAGCCGTGATATCATCCAATACCTCACCGTCGGGACGATAGGTGGTAAATGTGATCCATATGCCGGTTTCCAAATCAACTGTCAGGGAAAAGCGTTCCGCTTCGCTTTCGGTATGATCTGTAGTTCCTTCAATCT
Source organism: uncultured Ruminococcus sp. (assembly GCA_949291125.1). Lineage (GTDB taxonomy): Bacteria > Bacillota > Clostridia > Oscillospirales > Ruminococcaceae > Ruminococcus_C. The sequence continues at coordinate 68,692 of CASEUJ010000040.1, read as the reverse complement.
GAACAACCTTCCGATTGCTGCTTGCAGCGCTCTCATATTCCCCCTGAAACGCATCATATGAGAGCGTATCTACGATCGTCCATTGATCAAAATCACTAAGATATTCAATCGTGTTGCGATATGGTGCGAAGCAGGGTGTCAATGCATCAATGCCGGTCGGTTCATACGCGTATGCCGTTGCTTCTATTTCCTCCACAGACATCGTATTGATCTCGTCATCTGAGACAGGGGAAGACGGCGTCTTTTGTGAAGCGAAGGGGATGAAGTTATATAAATGCGTATCGTCTTCATCTGAATCATAGAGAATGTACATCTCATTCTGAACATCGCCATTGTGCCCATGGTAGTAAGTCGTTGTAAGTTGAATGTGTGTGGGATTATCGGCATCAATTGTATCGACGCATGCATAGTATTCGTCATTTTCATAGTCAAGGGAAAATGAACCTTGTTCCACTACATCTGGATTTGTATGGCTATAGATCTTCACCGTTCCGGAGAGCTGTGATAGATATAACGCGCTGTTCAGACAGCGATAATAAATCTGTTTTTTTGTGAGAGCATCGCCATGTTCTGTTTCGTTGACATCGCTCTCACCAGAAGGCTCTGTGCTGGCAAAAATGTCAATGTTATTGATCTGCGGCAAATTGGATGCAGGACGCTGGGTGCTGACTGCAAGGATGGCGGCGAAACCGGCAAAAATCAACAATGCCAGTATGAGAAAGACTGCCTTCCAGGAAGAATGCTTTTGGGGTTCCCACATTGATTCCCATTCCATCGCATGCTTGTTTTCAGCGTTTTTTTCCTGATCCACAATATGCAGAATATTTTGACGACATTGATTCGGCATATGGATTTGATCCTGCTCAGTGTGATATTGTCTGATCCAATTGGAATGCTTCATATCGGAATACCTCCTCTCCCAACTGCTTTTCCAGTCTCTTTCTTGCACGTGATAATCGCTTCCGTACAGCTGTTTCTTTGATTTGCATAAAATCAGCAATGGATCTTGTGTCATATTCCTCGTAATAATATAGATGTAAGATCATACGGTCTGTTTTGGAGAGATGCTGCATTGCGGTTGTGACCCACATACGCTTTTCAAGATTCTCGTGATCATATGAAGCGAGGTTTTGTATTTCTTCGGGGCTTTGCTGCATGATTTTATGCCATTTGCTGCATACGATGTTTTTGCATAGATTGATGGTGACGCGGATCAGCCATGCACGTCGGTGTTCTTCTGATGAAAATGAACGGTCAAACCGATAAAGACGCAAAAAAACTTCTTGTGAAATATCTTGTGCATCTGCTGTGTTTTGTGTAAAGTTCATGGCAATTCGGTAGATCATGTCCTGATAGATATCCATTGCTTGTTCCAGTTCTTCTTTGTTCATATGCCTGTCCTCCTTCCTGAAAGCATTCTGCCTTCATGATATAAACAAGAGAAAGAGCCAATTTGTGACGTTCCGATATGTGGATTTTTTGTTAATTGTTGGGCGGATAGATCGTTTTGCTCGCAGCTTGTTTTAGTATAATGCAGTTTGTTAGAGAACGCAAGTGGTTTCTTGTAACAATTGATAAAAATAACTATTGCTTTTTCTCAATTGTTATGATATAATAGTGATAATGACGGAATAGAAAGAGGAAACGGAAATGGTTCGTGATCTAATCCAATTTTAGAACGAGGTGTATTCGAATGAAAAAAACAATTGCGTTGGTCTTGTCTGTGACGATGTTTGCAGCATCAGTTTTGTCACAACTTCCGGCAAATGCGGCAGAGGTGACGGCGGGGGACATCCTAAGTGGTACGTATCTGATTCGCAATAAAAACAGCAGTATTTATCTTGACGCAGGGAATGACGTTCCCGCAAATGGGACACGTGTGCAACAATGGGCTGCAGACTATGGCTCTGCGTACAATGTGTGGGAAATTGAACCAACTGGTGACGGCAGCTTTTTTATCAATTCCATGTTGGACGGCGGGGATCACTATCGGCTCAGTACTGGTACAGACGGGAATGCCGGAGACATTGCTATGTGTATCTGGGAAAAGAATGATCATGATGCTCAGAAGTATCAGTTTTATGCAAATAACGATGGAAGTTTTCAGATTCGGACGATGCGTTCCGGCGGCAATCGTGTAGTAGAGGTGATCAATGCGGAAATGACCAATGGTGCAGCTGTGCAGGAATGGGAGAGAAATGGTGCAAGCTGTCAGGACTGGGAACTGATTCCGATCGACTATGCGGCAGAACCTCTTTTGGAAACATCGTGTGTTGTTTCTGGCAGCAGTAACGACGTGATGGGGGATCTGAACGGCGACGGAGCTCTGACTGGGGTCGATCTCACACTTGCAAAGGCAATTGCGTTTTCAAGTACAGCATCTGGAATACAACTGCGAGTGGGGGATGTGAATGGTGATGGCACATTTACTGTGGCAGATCTTGCTGCACTTCAAAAGTTTCTGCTTGGAGAAGATGTGACATTTGTACAGTATGACTCTTCTATCATACGCCGTTATGCTGCAATCGATGGTACATATACTGAGGGAGTGTCAGAAACCATTAATGCCGGCTTTGAAAGTGAATCATACCTGAATTTGGATAATGCTGAAGACATTTCAGTATCTTGGAACATCTCGGCAGATAGCGACGGAATTTATGCAATCACCTTCCGCTATGCCAACGGTGGTACAGCCAGCCGAAATATGCAGCTCAATATAAATGGTTCTTTCGTTGAATGGGAAGAAGCATTTCCTGCGACTGGCGGCTGGACAAACTGGAAGGAAGTTACCGCGAATCTTCCGTTAAAACAAGGCGTAAATCGGCTGACACTGACCTCTCTGACCGGTGACGGCGCACCAAATCTGGATTGGATCTCTGTTACGGCGACAGACGAAGTCGAGCGTGAAGGCACACCGTTAAAGGCACTGGTGGGGATTCCAGAAACAGAGCCTCCAACCGAGCAGGATGGCAAGCAGGTGGAATTTCTGAACCGTGGCGTCACAGCGGCTTATACCGGAAACGGCATGCTGGTATCTTGGCGTAGCCTTGCCACAGATCCGGAGAATACTACCTTCAAGCTCTATCAGAACGGCAATTTTGTTGCAGATATTGGCGCGGATGATGCGACAAACTATTTGATTGCGGGGGCAACGCCGTCTGATTCATTTACGATCGATACTTACGTCAATGGTAGAATGACAGAATTTGCACAGCCCGCCATGATCTTGGGGACGAAGAATTCCGGACAATCCGGTGCATATTTTGATATTGCCATGAATAAACCGGCAGACCAGACTATGCCGGATGGTACAACGTGCAGCTATACACCAAACGACTGTTCTGTCGGGGATGTAGATGGTGACGGACAATATGAGATCATTGTGAAGTGGGATCCATCGAATTCGCAGGATAACTCCAAAAACGGCTATACCGGAACTGTATTTTTGGATTGCTACCGGTTGGATGGTACACAGTTATGGCGCATTGATCTTGGCATTAACATCCGTGCTGGCGCACACTATACCCAGTTCCTCGTATACGATTTTGACGGCGATGGAAAGGCTGAATTGATGTGCAAAACGGCCGATGCCACCTATGATGGCACTGGAACAGCGATCGGTAATGCTTCAGCAGATTATCGCAGTACGGATGGTAGAATTCTTTCCGGCAATGAGTATCTCACCCTGTTTGACGGTGAAACCGGTGCGGCGCTGGACACCATTGATTATTATCCGGCACGTGGAAATGTGTCTGACTGGGGCGACGACTACGGTAACCGTGTTGATCGGTTTCTGGCAGGCGTGGCGTATCTGGACGGTAAGACACCGTCTGCAGTATTCTGCCGCGGCTATTATACAAGAGCTGTGCTGGCGGCGTATGATGTGGTGGATAATCAGATCGTAGAGCGTTGGATCTTTGACACCGGATTCGACGCCTCCAATCCCTATTATAGCCAAGGAAATCATAGCCTTGTGACAATGGATGTGGATAGTGACAGTAAGGATGAGATCATTTATGGTTCGTGCTGTATCGACGATAATGGCACAGGGCTTTGGAGCACCGGACTAAAACATGGGGATTGTATGCAGGCAGGCGACCTGATTCCAGAACGTCCAGGTCTTGAGGTATTCCAAGTGCATGAAGAAGTCTGGTGCGCGGAAGTACATGATGCAGCAACAGGCGAGATTCTCTGGCGTGTAGACGGCAGTGACGATGTGGGACGCGGCATTGCACTGAACTTGACAACAGATACGCCGGGCATGGAATTTGCAAGCGTGGCAGATGGTGTGATCTATGCCTATAACACTGCAACCGGTCAGATCGAATCCACCGATAAGGCGTGGAGCGATACCATCAAGTGGAGTATGAACTCCGCTGTCTGGTGGGATGGCGATTTAGAACGTGAGGCGCTTGATCGTGCTATGGTAGAAAAATCTGGCCCGACCAGAGTCTTTACCGGTGACGGCGTCACTTATAACAATGCTTCTAAATCTAATGCATCGATTACATGTGATCTCTTCGGAGACTGGCGCGAAGAAATGATCTTTCCGACCAGTGACGGAACTGCACTGCGCGTTTTTGGCACAACCTATATGACACAAACCAAGTTGTTTACTCTGATGCATGATATTCAGTATCGTACCGGCGTGGCAAACGAAAATGTCGGCTATAATCAGGCACCGAATACAAGCTTTTTCCTTGGTACAGACTATGCACTGCCGGAAATACCAAAAGTATACGCTGCAGTGGCAAGAAATTAAACAGGAGGTTCTGAGATGAAACTTACAATGGGTAAACGGATTTTCGCATGGCTGCTCTGTCTGATGATGGTGTTATTTGGATTTCACCTGACGGGGTATCTACCAGGGACTGTATCAGCAGCAAGCTCGAATTGGATGTTTGACTTTGGTGAGGTGGTAGAAAACGGTTATACCTCCGTCAGTGCGGCACAAGGCTATGATGCAACGCTGGGCTATGGCTTTCGAAGCACTGCAGGTGTCCGGGATGTTGCGGCTTCCGGAAGCGGCGTATACAGCGATGCCGTACAGTTCACAGATACGAAAAACGCAAGCAACACGTTTGATGTGGATTTGCCGAACGGACTTTATCAGATAACAGTCACACTTGGCAACACCAACCGCACCAGCATTTACATGGAGGGTATGCTTCAGATCGTCAATATGACCGGCGATCTGGCGAAAGATTCGATTCTTTTGCCAATCACTGACGGACAGCTGAACATTCGTGCTGCTGCCGGGAAAGAGGGCTATGCCTTTTCGATCAGCACATTAGAAATCACATGGGTTTCGAATGAAACGCAGCTGCCGCCGACGATCTGGATGTGCGGCGATTCTACGGTTTGCAATTACTATCCGCTGGATACCAGCGTTCAGGCCGGCTGGGGACAGGTTTTGCCGCAGCTCCTCGATACCAACAAATGGCAGGTACGCAACATGGCGGCAAGCGGGCAATATGCCAAGGGCTTTGTCGAGGCAGGACAGTTCGATGTCATTGAAACATATGGGAAATCTGGAGATATTTACATCATTTCGATCGGCATCAATGACACCAACTATTCCAATGCAGAGGAATATTATACGGTCGTCACAGACATGGTACAGCGCGCAAAAGCAAAAGGTATGCGCGTGATTCTTATCAAACAACAAGGGCGTGCCAACGACATCACAGAGCATCCGAATCTCACCGGCAGATGGTTTGGCAGTACGCTGGATCAGATCGGCACAGAACAAGACGTTGAAGTGCTGGATCTATTTCGCCTGTTCTTTGACTACTGTGTTTCCATTGGTCAGGAGGCAACGACTGCACTTTATATGGAGAATGACACGCTGCATCCCAATCGCCAGGGCGCGATGAAACTGGCAGAACTTGCCGCAAATGCCATTGCATGGGATCGGGCGACTGAGCCGGAGGTCGGTGCAGAAATTACAGAAAACACATGGTATTTGCTACGCAATCAGAATAGTGGGCTATACATGGCAGTAGAGGGTGGCGTTGGTGCAGATGGCGCAAATGTTTCTCAACAGCTTTGTAATCGGCTTGATGAAGCGTATCTCTGGCGCGTTCAGGCAGATCCTGATGGGTATTATCAAGTTTACAACGCCCTCAGTGGGGGTGAAACTTATCTGCTTGATCTTGCTTATGGTGCACCGGACAATGGCACCAATATTGGCATCTGGTCGAATACTTATGCCGATGCACAAAAGTTTAAGTTTCTTCAGAATTCGGATGGCTCTTATTGCATTGTTACAAAATCTTCTCAGGATGCACGGTGCGTGGAAGTCAAGAACGCTAACACAGAGAGCGGTGCAAATGTGCAGCAGTGGGAACGCAATGGTCATGCGTGCCAGGCATGGACGCTAGAACCGGTGACATTTGCTTCTGGGGAACCAGGTGGTATTTTGGGGGATCTAAATCAGGATGGACAAATAAACGGTATTGATTTCGCCTTAATGCGTCAACAGGTATTCATACCGCATCTGACACGTGCAGAGCGTCGATTCGCAGATACTAACGCAGACGGTGTAGTTGGGCTTGCTGATTGCGTGGCAATGCAGCAGTATCTGTTAAATCAGAAGTCATTTGCCGCAAATGAGAAAAAAAGTGCATTGTATTATGCGATTGATGCATCCTTCTGCCGTGGAGTAACAGAATCAGTCAATGCCGGCTTTACCGATGAGGCATATGTGAATCTTGATAATTGTGTTGGCAGTTTTTTGGAATGGAATGTGAATGTGCCGGAGGACGGCAACTATCTCTGTTCTTTCCGCACAGCAAATGGCAGTAATATAAACCGTGCCATGAAAATTGAAGTCAACGGTGCAAAAGACTATTGGATGCAGGACTTTTTGACTACAGGCAGCTGGACGACATGGAGCGAACGCGGCATTGTACTTCCGCTGAAAGCCGGAGAAAATGTGATCCGTATGACGTCGATGGTAGAGGAGGGTGCTCCGAATTTTGATACGCTCTATCTCGAGCAGACAGAAGAGCCAATCGCCGAGACCTATATCCCACCGCAGTCAGATCCCATACCGGATCCGACGCCTTCGTCAGATACAACGATCTTTATTGCAGGTGATTCAACTGTACAGACTTATCGTGCAAGCTATGCACCACAGCAAGGATGGGGTGCGTATCTGGAAAATTATTTGCCGGAAGGCTATACCGTTTCCAATCATGCAATTGCTGGTAGAAGTTCCAAGAGCTTTTATGATAATGGCAGACTCGATGCAATCCTCGATGAGATGCAGCCGGGAGATTATCTGTTAGTTCAGTTTGGCATCAACGACTCTGCTTATAACAATGCGGAACGTTATGCACCGGTTTGTGGCAGTGTACCTGGAACAGAGGGAAGTTTTGAATTCTACATTGCCAAATATATTGAGGGAGCACTTGAAAAAGGAGGTACGCCGGTACTAGTGACAACGGTTCTGGGACTTAAGGCATATAATGCCGCCACCGGACAGTTTGAGGGCAGCTATCAGAATTACTGCGATGCTATAAAACAGATTGCAGCATATTATCAGGTTCCATATATCGATCTGAATGCATTGATGGTAGCGCATTATAACGCCATTGGTTACGATACGGCGTATACTTATCATCTGATCTCTACAGAATTGTCTGATACTGACATGACTCACTTCACCGAAACCGGTGCAAGTGCAGTCGCACAACTTGTGGCAAATGAACTGATACGGATTCTGAACTAAGGATATTTTTCAAGCATGAAAACAGGCGATATCGACCGGATATTCCGGAAGATATCGCCTGTTGTGATGATATGCTGATATTTGGAAAGTATGTAAGCGTTTATGCAGACAATACGCTTTCCATGCCGCTAATGGTAAAGGTGATGGTTAAGCTATCTGTCGGCATCTGATAGTCGAGTGCTGCAAGGTCAGTGTTGTAAATGTTGATAAGTTCGATATAGAGATTGCCGTTTTCATCTGCGATCAAGAGAGGATTGTCAACAGGAATTTCTGTATCGTCGCATTTCACAACTACATCTGTTACATCAATGTCATTAGTGAACGCAAAGTCTGTGCTGACAAAGAGCATATTTAGTGAGCTGCTGTCAGATGAGAAGTCATAGCCGGAAACGCCAACGGAATATGTGCCGTCTTCTGTGATCGTTGCATCGGTGAATGTGGCACCGGTGTCAATGATCTCATCGTTTTCGCCCCACTTGATCAGGGTGTTGAAATACTCTGTATCAATGCCATACTCTGCATCCGAGCAGGAATTGCGGAAGGTGAACACCTCAGTCTGGATTCCGAGATATGCGTGCGCTTCTTCTATGGTTTCAACCGTTGTTTCAATTCGGACATCCATACCTGCCTGCGGATCCTGATTTTTCACCGCTTCGATGATTGTACTGATGATTTCCGGTTGAGTCTGTTCCAGTGTGTTTCTATCGAACAGTCCAAAACCATAAACACCGTTGTATCCATTGTCCCAGTATACTGGGATCATGCCCATGGATGCAGCCTTACCAGCCACATAGCCATTGAAGTATGCGCGGTTGCCCTGGATCTCACCGCTGAAATCCGGGTATGCCGAAGTTTTATCGATACAGCCATACTCGCCAATGACCACCGGGATATCATTTGACACAAATTTGTCATATAGTTGCTGGAACAGATCGTCTAAGTATGCCTCGTCCCCCCACTTGGCCAGATTCATAGCCGGGAATCCGTAAGTATCCTTCATCTCTGTGCCATATGCGCCCCAAAGGATGGTCTTTAGGTCTTCCTCGCCGCAATAATCCCACGGGGTGTAATAGTGTACTGAGAGCATCATGCGGCTTTCATCAGCAGTGCAGTTCTCGTCGGTGGGCATTTCAAAACCATAATCACCAACGGTATAGTTGATATCGGTATTCCAGCCCGGTACTAACAGCCAGCGATGGGTGTTCTTCGAGCCACTTGCGCGAACAGTGTCCACAAAGATCTGATTGTAGGTATTGAGATTTGCGTAGTAATCCGGGTTCGGGTCGGTGTAGGTGCCGTCGGATTCTTCGTTCATGGATTCAAAGATAAGATGTTCGTCATAGTCCTTAAAACGGTCTGCGATCTGTGTCCATACAGCCTCATACTTTTCGCAGATATAATCCTGATCTTCACCGTTTACCAAAAACCAGCCGCCGTTGATACTGTTATAGCCGTCACCGTGGATGTTAATGATGACATAAAGTCCTTCGTTGTAACAATACTGTACGACTTCTTCTACACGATCGAGCCATGTGGCGTCGATCGTATAATTATTTTCATCATCGATGTAGTCCAGGTAAGAGACCGGTACACGGACGGTGGTAAAGCCGGCTTCCGCAACTGCAGAGATCAGCTCTTGTGTAACGGTGGGGTTGCCCCACACGGTTTCGTCTACATGACCACCGCTGTTTGCCTCCAGCTGGTTGCCCAAGTTCCAGCCGGCGCCCATGGCTTTTGCTACTTCATCTACACCAATAGTGAAATCGCTGTCGTATGCCATAGATTCTGATTCGCCATCTGCGGAAGAGCTGCTGTCTCCGCCGGAGCCACAGCCTGTTGCAAGCCCTGCAATCACTGCTGCCGAAGCTAGCGCCAGAAGTTTTTTCCATGAAAACATAGTGATATACCTCCAAAATTACAAATACTGTCTTTATTATAACATAAAATCTCGTGATGTCAAGAATTTATGTATCATGTTCCGAAATTTCGTTGTTCGTTTCTTCGGTGTTTGTAACCGTATCTGATATAGAAATACCTGCTGATATTGAATTATTCGGATCGGATGCAATCATCTCTTGTGAGAATTCATCAGAAGCGTTATCTGTTTGTTCTACCAATTCTGGAATTTCCGGCGCGACGCGTGCTATCAGACCATTGATCTCCACCGCCGGATCATCCAGATCAATTAACAGATAGCGCCTGCCACCGACGGATTGGGTACGGATTTTGTCAGTTGCATCCTTCCCGATAGAAATTGTTATGCCGTCCATCCGGATGGTAGTTTTGGACTCCACTAGATTATTGACCATAATGGGCTTGTCCTTGGTGGCCTCCCGATATGCCATTTGCATTTCTTCGGCTTTTTCCTGGCTGACGCCAGAATCGAGCAGTACATCGCGTACATGAATATCGTCAATGATCGGCATTTCCGGTTCATTGGCATATTCAGCTGCAATATCGCGGATTTTTTCGTTGACCCCGGTGATGACAGAATAACTCAGCTCATCCGCCACGATCTCCTGCATCATGATCTGGAACGTCTCTTTCTGCTCTTGTGCCGTCTGGGTAAAGCTGCATCCCAGCACTTGTTCCACGATGCTGATATTGACTTGTTTTGGCTTGTGTGCGGAGTAGAGGACGTGGTTCACATCCGGACCTCTACCGGTGAATGTTGGATATAAAAACCCATCAGTTGGGACTTCTGCCACAATACGGTCATAGACGCTTTTCTTTTCAATCGCATTATCATCTTCATTGTAGATCAGCCCGTCTACACGTACTTCTACCGGACAGATTGCGGTAATCAGAAATGAATAGTCATAGCTCTGATACGGGTCGATCTCATCGTTTCGGGACTTTTGAAAAACGGTATACGTACAATGTGCTACAATAATTGCATATGTCGAAACGTAGTCCATGTTCTGTACAATCTGTTCCATAAGCATAGAAACCGAAGCGTCATCTTCTAGTTTACAATTCAGTGCTTCATACAAAATCGCCTGACTGCCGCCTTCTTCATATGCTTCCTGCGGGAACTCATATTCCAGAAGCCCCTTGCCAAGCGTGCCAGAGAGAACACGTTTAAGTGTCGTGATCAGACATTCATTTTCATCTGTGGGAATGTTGTGATAGGCACGGTTGCTCAAACACCGGATCTGTTTTTCTGCATCGACAAATGCGGTTGCAGCACGGTTGACGACAAATAAATCGCTGGACTCAGAAAAATTCTTTCGAATTTCAGATAATTCTTTTTTGTTCATATGTTTGTTCCTTTTTTATTCGATTGGAAAATTTGTCCACATCCAGCATGTGGATGTGGACAGGTTCGTTAAAGTTCTTTTGCCATTTCGTGATAGGGGATCGTTTCAAAGCCATGACGCTGGTACATGCGGATCGCCCCTGTGTTCGACGGTTCTGCCTCCAGTCTGAGCCGCACCGCTTTGCCACGGTATTCCTCTTCCAGAAAGGCAAAAAACTGCGATCCGACACCGCGTCCGCGGCACTCCGGCGACAGATAGATATCTTCGATCCAAAGGCAAACGCCGCCGTATTCGGTGGAATACCCCAGTGAAACAATTGAATAACCAATGATTTTGCCATCCGGTTCGGTAAAGACATATCCTTTGACATAGGGGCACTCGCCGGAAGCGTCCTGAATATTGCGCTTTAGCACATCATCAGATACCTTGTGCAAAACGGCAGGGGAGTCGTAAAAGACACGCATCATCGGCAATAGCGCCGATTCATCGCGAGATTGCATTTTTCGGATCGTGGTCATATTGAGCCTCCTTTTTCGTTCCATGTTCGAAGCATTCGAGCAAGTGGTGCGATAGGAAGTCCTACGATGCCGTAATAGTCGCCTTCAATCCGTTCTGCCAGTAGTGCACCATAGCCCTGAATGCCATAGCTGCCGGCTTTATCGAGCGGCTCACCGGTTGCGACGTATTGCCGAATTTCTGCCTCACTGAGTGGATAAAATGTGACAAGTGTTTTTGTACAGAATGATTCCATGTGTTCACGCTCTGCAAGTGCTACACCGGTGATGACTTTATGCGTCTTTCCAGATAAAAGACGCAGCATTTCCGCAGCATGTTCTGGCGTACGCGGCTTACCTAAGATCTGATTTCCAAGCAGGACTGTCGTATCTGCACCCAGCGCAATGCTGTCCGGAAATTGTCTTGCCGCAGCCTGTGCTTTTTTGCGTGCTAAATATGTAGATGCATCTTCGGGTGCAATGGTATCCGGAATAGATTCGTCTATATTGACAGGTTGTACTAAAAAATCCGGTGTTACAAGCCGCAGAAGTTCTTGTCGCCGCGGGGAACCGGATGCAAGGATCAGCTGCATTACAACACATCCTTCGGGTCATAGTGTGGTTCTCTGTAGATATGCTCGCTTTCGGTGACTTCTTTCTGGAATACATCTTGCCACTCTATTGGTGTAAAATCCTCAACAGCAACGGAAATGTGATCTGCGCTGCATCCGATCGCATCCACAAGAGCCTGTGCTACTTTATCAGCTGCAACTTTTTTCTGTTCGTCTGTTCTTCCTTTTAGCATTTTGATGGTAATATGCGGCATGTTCATGATCCTCCTATGCTTTTTCGAAATTTGGGGATTTAGCGCACTGCGGTCTTCTTTTCTGCCGTGTGTGCTACTTATTCATCATAGCATATTTGAGAGAAAATTGCAAGGGGAATGCGGTAGGATTTCAAAAATTTCGTTTACGTTTGTGGTGCTTGTCCCATAGCGTCCATCCGGTGTTTCCACCAAACCACAGGATTGCTGCACCGATCCCCAAAGCAGAACATCTAATGCCAGCGAAGGAACCGGGCGCATGATAGGTGATTGCGATCTGATGAAAACCGGCAGAGATTGGAAATCCGATAAAATCCATATCGGTTTTTACAATCGGCACTTCTTTTCCATCGACAAAGCAGGAGAAACCTTCGTCATACGGAACAGAAAGCACGAACCAGCTGTCTTGTGTGACATCGATTGAACCGGAGATTGTATCGTCTCCAATATCTGCGTGTTTTACTTGAAAGGGCGTGATTTGGTCACCAGCATCTTCTAATGCCTGATAAGAGATTGTATATAGTGCGACGTCGGAGATGATATAATCTCCGGAGGAAAACGTCACCTTTAGTTCACGGATCGGTTCGTTGGAAGAAAGTGTATATCGAAATGCGTTGTTTAGATTCTGATATTTCCAGTCAGGATCTGTAAGCTTGTTACGGATACCGTTTACCGTGATCGCAACGTCACCAGTTGTAGAGCCGTCGCCAAGCCGGTTGTTGACATGCATTTGTAATAAGAGCAGACCGGAGATCGGTTTTTCGAATGTGACTGTGACAGTAAATTCTTCCTGACTGTGGACGTAGTATCCATCGCTGACATAGGTCACCTGCTGTGCACTGTAGCCGGAGGCGTGATATGGAACTGTGATCTTGCGGAAATTGTACGGTACTTTTGCTGTGTTCCGGTATTCTTCTGGGATATCGTCAGCTGAAACAATGGCATTTTCTAAAAGTGCCGGAAGATTTGCCGGATATCCTATGCTCTTTAGTGTTTCTTTTTCCATCACATGCGGCGTTGCAAATCCGATCGGAAAGGCAAGGGTGTTTTCATAGAGCAGATAGTCGCCATTTTGTTCGATAAGTTGCATGCCATAACGATCAATGGGCTTTTGTGAAATGATATATTTTTCCCCCATGAGTATGCCGAAAATCGGGTTTTTGGACTGCACGATCATGGCAGCATTGCGGATGCTGTTTTCGTTGTATGTCTGATGAAAATAAAAATCCGAAAACGAGGGTGTGTGTATAGAAGAATAAACCGTGCTGCGGTAATGATCGGCATTCCAGACGCGGTTGACAGTGTCACCGGCATGATATTCGTTTGAGATGCGATAGAATCCGTCGTCGTTTTCCGTGATCGTATCCACAAGCTGCCCGATCTCTTCCGAATACACCACATCGAGTGCTTCTTTGGACATATAGCTGTCGCCGATGTTAACGGTAAAACACTGTACAAGGCTAATGACAAGCGTGGGGATCCAGAGGAACCGGCGGTTTTTTCGCAGATAATAGAGCATAAGTGCGATGCACATGATGCTTCCGTCGATGAGCAAGGCGATTCGTTCCGTTTGTGTTCCGTCGTGTATCCAGTATCCTGCCACCAGTACCAAAAGAAAAAGCGGCATTGTGGGCATCCATGTCAGCGTATTTGATTGGATTCGCTGAAGAAAAAATCCACAGAGCAGTACCAGAAGCGGCAGAAATGGAATATATGCCTTTGGATCGAGGTACATAGTGCCATTCATTAGGTACAAGATGAGCGGAAGACACAACAGTGCCAAAAATACTGTGGACAAAAACCGACAAGCACGCAGTCCACTGCGGAACATTACAAGCAATACAAAAACGCCAAACGATGTCATGCCAATGGAGAATGGGCTGTAGGTAAAATAACGCAGGTGAATACCCGGCAGCAAGATCTTCCAGAGCGAAATGGTAGATGTGGTGTCATCACGACCATGTAAGAGCGTATATGCGACTGGGAACAAGAAAAAAGCTGCGATTATGGTGGCAAGAACCAAATGTACTGCCATGATCATGAGTGCGCGAAGAACTTGTCGTGCAACATGTACATGATGCTGATATAGCACCACAAAAACTGCATAGATTACCAGCGCAAAAAAAGCGCCGACGCTAAAAAAGAAACTCGACAGTAAAATGCCGATGGAGGCGATCAGAAGGGATATACTGCATCGGCGCTCTAATGCTTGATGGACGCTGCAGAATCCCCAGAATAAAAACGGGAAATAATTTGAGAACATGATGTGATGATGACTATGAAAGATCACCGGAGATGCGCATAAAAAGAGCAGCGCGGCAAAAAGTGCAATCCGTGGCACAAACCATTTTTTGAGCCAAAAATAGCAAAGATATGCGCTGCACAGCGTCAGGAGAATGCTTGCAATCTGAAGATAAGTTGCCATGGTAATCTGTGGAAACGCATAGGATAGCAGGATCACAGGATTGTAGAGTCCGTAGTATGCGAAATTATAGATATTTTGACCGCCGCCAAGATGGAGAGCCAGATTTGGGAACCAGTTTCCAGTTGCATAAAATCTTGTCCGGAAATACTCCGGAATCGCAAAGTGTTGATTGCTCCAGTCCGTTTGTGCACCATAGACGGCATTAGGGTGGGTGAGAAAAATCGCAAGGAGTACACTGCCGAATACAAGTGTCAGAATGCCGCAATGTTTTATGGTAGTGGGCAGTTGGTGAAATCCTTTCAGAATTTTCTGTATTTTCATCTGTTGTCACTCCCTTGGATTTGTGTCCATAATTCATAGGGGTTCATATGTGACAACCCCTCTATGGTCGAAGCTTGTGAAGCATAATACGACAAAAGTGTCTCTTTTTCTTGTAATGCATCCTCTGAAAGCGGCGTCAGATGATCCTGCACCTCTGGCAGAATTGCTACACGATAGTAGGCGCCAAAATTGTAAAGCGGCATTGTGAGCGCCATATCATCGTAACATTGTGTGACTAGCTCGTGTGTCATCTTGTGGTGAATGTGTCCATATTCGCCAGCAGCGTTATGTGTGACAATACTGTCCCACGGTGCATATTGTAAAATCAGCGTAAGATCCTCATAGATCTGTGTGCGTACATGCGTCCAATCATCCCGCTGCCCGGCAATTTTGTCTGGGTAGGATAAAATAAGCCCCGTATTTCCGGATGCTTCCATAACAGCCTCAAACTCAGCCGCGCGCGTTTCCTGATATCCATTGGTCAGGCACACGACAAAATAGCCGCCAGATTGCAGGTGTCCACCGCCCCAGAGCGTTTCATCATCTGGATGTGCGACGATCATAAGCTGTTTTGAGTGGGATAGATCCAATTCATCAAGCTGTTCTTTTGTCAGAGGCGGGATTGCATAGCGTCGCGCCATTGACATCCCTTTCCACAATCCGAACAGTGAAATGCCGATGAAAAAAAACGCATAAAGTGCGCCGATAATATATCTGATTGTTCTGTGACTTTTTACATGTGTCATCTGTCTGTTCTCCCTTTGCTGTTTTAAGTGTTGTATATGTCATACAACTGTTTAAGATTAGTATAGCACATCATATGTGTAAAGTCAAGAGGAAATTGAAAAAAACAGGGATTGCTGTCTGTAATGTTGCAGGTAGAAATGATAATATTTTGACGATAAAGGATGAAAGTTGTCATATTATGCAGATAATGATCGAATGCAAAAAGAAAAATTTCCGATTTTGGAAAAAAACACTTGACAAATGCGTGTGTTTTGCGGTATGCTATATTTCGCGGGACAGATAAGGCAACTTCTGGAAGGCAGATAACATCGAATAGTGTATAGTACCGGGAACAGTTTTTTCATCATATGTTTGATGAATAGAGATGGATTCACGCTGAGATGAATGCTTTTATCTTGCTGTCTGTTTTCATTGTAGTGTGCGGATGGATATAAAGGCAATACCGCACAAAGAGCGCCTGACGGCTTTGCGCGGTATCTGCTTGCAGAGTACATTTGACGCACAATTTCTGTGTGGTATTGCCTAAAGTACATATGACAGTGGAATATCCGCCGATATGGCGGCGAGTGTGGCAATTGGTATGATTAAAAGAAACATAATGCATGCAATTGTCATGCGATCTTGTGAAGCATAAAAACAGAAATCAAAGTTCTATATACCTGCTTCGAGATCGACTGTCGCCTTTGGAATGGATCGATATAAAAAACAAAAAAATAGTAAACGTCGAATGCATTACCAGGTAGAACAAAAGAAACAAAGAATAAATCAGTTAAAAGAAACAAATATGCAGCTGGCGAACGGTACTGCGTCAGTGCGATCGCTTTTTTATGATTCGTAGAAAGGAGAATACAAAAAAGGCGATAAAAAAGCGGCAGTTACGCGTGGGGCGCGACTGCCGCTTTTTATCGCTCATAAATCGGGATCAAATTTGATATTTGATACGTATTTAAGCGAGTGAAATGAATTCTGCACAATCTTCTCCGACATTATAGTCCACAAATTCCAGTGCGTTTTGGTCAAATGTAAAGCGGAAGATAAGACCTACAATTCCGGGGTTGTCGGAAATTGTAAAGCGTACAGTAACCTCTTCGCCCTGTTGTGCAGAAGTAGATTCACAGACAAGCTTGATTGTGCCGTCATCGCCCGGCGTCCCGGTTTCCTTCTGTTGTGCGCTGCCGATTGCAAGATCGCCGTCTACAGTGGTATATGTAACTGTTTCAGCATCCCAGTTTGCAAAGTCACATTCCCCAATGCCGATGGTATAATTGCCGTCCGGCGCATCATCCTTGACGCGAAATGTGACATCCACAAAGTCGCCGTTAAAGACATAATCTCTGCTTTGGGACATATCTAACCAATAGAGCAGTTTGCCGACGATGCTTGGTGTGTATGTATTGCCGTCACTGCCTTCGTTGTTACCATTCGACGAATTGTCGTTGCCGCCATTGCTGTTATCGCTGCTGCCGCTTGAATTTCCGCTGTTGCCGTCAGAACTATTATTGTTATTGCCACTGCCGCCGGAATTGCCACCAGTAACGACTTGTGTCACAACATTTCCGTTTTCATCTGTCACTTCCTGCCCAGCTTCATCTGTGACGACTACATAGTTCTCTTCCGATGTGCTGTTTTCTCCCGAAGTGCCTGAATTCTGGTTCACATTCTGGTTGACAGGGACATCAGACTGCGAATCCTCTACAACATAATCCGAAATGGTCATATCCTGCTTGAGCATTTCGCCTTCAGCAATTGTTAGATCTCCGCTATTTTCTATATCCGCGCCGGATTCAGCAGCACTGTTTTCTGCGCCCGAGCTGCTTTCATCCGAGTTTCTCCCACATGCGGTGCATGCCATCCCCATTGCGCCGATCAGCAGAATTGCGATTATTCTTGCCCGAATTGATTTCATAGAACAAGTTCCTTTCTATATAAGTTTGATATGCCTATAATTATACACGCTTTTCAGGAAGGTGTCAAGTCTTTTCGTTAAAATGTCATAAATCTATCGTGTTAACACCCATGATTTTCACAAAATGATCTTGTGTTTTTCACCAAAGTCGGTTATAATAAGAAAAATATTTTTACTGATGTATGGCAAGGTCTGCTTGCACCATTCTGTCATATTGTAAAATAGGGTTATTTATCATGATGAGGGATCGTGAAAAAAGGAAGTTGCAATGTTCATGAAAGAAAAAAAGAAAAGTGAAAAACGGCGATTTCATTGGAAATCGATCATTCTGGCTAGCGCGGCGATCATTCTGCTTATTGCATTGTGTATCGCGATGATGCCGCTTGCACGTTTTTTGATCACGCCGGAGGGTCAGGCGTCTGTGACGGCAAAGATGGAGGAGTTCGGGATTTTTGCGCCGGTCGTTTTTGTGGCACTTCAGGTGATTCAAGTCGTCATTGCCATTATTCCCGGTGGACCGGTTCCGATAATTGGAGGCATGCTGTTTGGTGAGTTTGCTGCGCTAATATTGTGTTTGGTTGGTTTCTTCCTGGGAACAGCACTGGTGTATTATCTGGTACAGTGGCTTGGCAGACCACTGGTTGACCGGTTTGTGACGGAAAAACATTTTCAGAAGTTTGATTTTTTGATGGAAGGCAAACGTCTGGAGGCTTTAGTGTTTCTGGTATTTTTTTTGCCGGGTCTTCCAAAAGATGCGCTGACGTATCTGGTATCATTTAATTCTAAAATAAAGCCTATGCGGCTTTTTATTCTGACAACACTTGGCAGGACGCCGGCTACGATTCTTACAGTCTATGTGGGCGGCAATATCTGGGACGGAAACTTTAAGGCTGCGTCGATCTTGATCTTAGTCATGGTAGCATTGGCTATACTCGGGTTATGGATCAAGCGGTATATCGACAAGCGTGCAGAAATTCATGATGCGAAGAAAAAGAAAGAATGATCGCTTTACTTCAATTTTTATATTTTAGACATTTTTAGAATGAGATAATTTCATATTTGTATAGTATACTAATAATGCAAGGAAAAGTTGCAATCAGTAAATGATTCAATCTGAATACGGACAACGGCGTCCCGTACAGCGCAATGGCTGCACGAGGCGTCGTTTTTTTGCCTTTTGCACATGACATTGCTTTCGGATGGTGGCTACAATGACGTACCGCCAGGATCCTGCTGTGGGTTGCAATGCCCTTTCCTGACGTGAAAACATCACGAAATATCATTTGGTTTGGAGGACAAAATTATGGATTCTGGAAGTATTGCTTTTGTCATTATTTGTGCGGCGCTTGTATTCTTTATGACGCCGGGGCTGTCGTATTTCTACGGTGGTCTGGTACGGCGTAAAAACGCAGTCAACACGATGTTCGCGTCGGTCGTTACGATTGCGATCGGCATTGTTATGTGGATGTTGTTTGGTTATTCGCTGGCATTTGGTCCAGATCACGGCGGCGTGATCGGCGATTTTAGCTGGTTCGGGCTTTCCGGTGTTTCGAAAGATGCACCTTATGTAGAGGGACAGCAGATTCCGAATATGGTATTCTGCCTGTTCCAGATGATGTTTGCCGTTATTACACCAGCTTTGATCACTGGTGCGATCGCAGGCAGAATGCGCTTTAAGTCGCTGGTATTCTTCCTAATATTCTGGAGTATTATTGTATATTATCCGATGGCACACATGGTATGGGCTGACGGCGGTTTCCTCGCAAAGATCGGTTCGGTTGACTTTGCCGGCGGTAATGTTGTACATATCAGCTCTGGTGTATCGGCACTGGTACTGTGCATCCTGCTTGGAAAACGCTATGATTTGGCGCGTGCAAATTATAAGATCCACAATATTCCGTTTGTGGCAATGGGCGCGTTTATCCTGTTGTTCGGTTGGTTCGGCTTTAACGCTGGTTCTGCACTCGCAGCAGATGGTCTGGCTGCACACGCATTTGTAACAACCGCTGTATCCGCTGCTGCTGCAATGCTGTCGTGGATGATCTGTGACGTGATCGTAAACAAGAAGCCGACATTCGTTGGTGCGAGCACAGGTCTGGTTGCAGGTCTGGTTGGCATCACACCAGGTGCAGGCTTTGTGCCGATCTGGGCAGCGCTGATCATTGGTCTGACGACCTCTCCGATTTGCTATTTTATGATCTCCTTTGTGAAGAAAAAGTTGGGTTATGATGATGCACTTGATGCATTTGGATGCCATGGTATCGGTGGTATCTGGGGTGGTATCTGCACTGGTCTGTTTTGTGAAGTGTCGATCAATGACATTGGTCAGGGCAACGGTCTGTTCTATGGCGACACAAAGTTGTTCCTGATGCAGCTGGCAAGTATCGGAATTACAATTGTCGTTTCGGTTGTCGGCACATTGATCTGCTACTTCTTGGCAAAGCTCGTCAGCGGCGGCAGAGTTCGTGTTACAGAACAGGAAGAGCGCGTTGGTCTGGATCGAACAGAACATGGCGAAGCTTCATATCCGTCATTCAACGGCTTAGACTAATCACAGGAGGCTTGACAGAAAATGATTATCAAAGTAGAAGCGATTATTCGAGAAGAAAAGCTGGAAGATGTGCTGGATGCATTGGCAGCATTGGACGTACATGGTATGACCTGCTATCAGGTTATGGGATGTGGTACGCAGCGTGGATATAAAGAATATACTTACGTGCGTGGTCACCAGAAGGTGGAGGTTCAGATGTTGCCGAAGATCAAGATCGAAGTTCTCGTGTCTTCTGAAGAGTGGGAGCAGAAGACGATTGATGCGATCCAGAAGGCTGCATTCACTGGCAATATTGGCGATGGCAAGATCTTCAGTTACGACGTGCGTGAGGCAATGCGCATTCGAACGAAGGAAACAGGGTATGATGCAATTCAGCCAGAATGATATTGCTGTATAAAAGAATCTGTTGAAAATAAAAGATTGTAATAGGACGGCGCTGCACATGGTAAGGTCATTCGTGGAGTGCCGTCTTTTGCTATTTTGCGGCACTACGGATTTGTGAGATCGCACTTTTCTCCAATCGGGATACTTGCGCCTGTGAGATTCCGATCTCTTTGGCAACTTCCGTCTGTGTTTTTCCCTGAAAAAATCGCAGATAGAGGATGTTTTGTTCGCGCTTGTCTAGTTCTTGGATTGCTTCGCGTAACGACAGCTCTCCAAGCCAGCTTTCCATCGTGTCTTTGTCACGGATCTGATCCAAAACATAAAGCGTATCACCGGCATCGGAGTAAACCGGTTCATAGATTGAGATCGGGTCGCTGATACTTTCCAGTGCGATCACGACATCTTCTCGCTTTGCACCAAGTTCATTGGCGATTTCGGTAATACTGGGTTCTTTTTGAAGTTTTGCGGTGAGTCGTTCTTTTGCCTGCATTGCCTGATAAGCAAGGTCACGCAGAGATCGGCTGACTTTGATCTGATTAAAATCGCGCAGATATCGTCGGAGTTCACCGCTGATCATGGGAACGCAATAGGTGGAAAACCGTACCTCTTTTGATAGATCAAAGTTATTGATTGCTTTGATGAGCCCGACTACGCCGATCTGAAATAAATCGTCTATATCTTCGCCGCGTCCGGTGAATCGTTGGATCACACTGAGTACCAAACGCAAATTTCCTTGGATTAGCTTATCACGAGCTTCTTTGCTGCCTGTTTCGCGAATTTCACGCAAAAGTGCTATTTTTTCTTCCTCTTTTAACACAGTCAAATCTGATGTATTTACGCCTGAAATGACAACCTTTTGAAATGCCATATGCCTGTCCTCCCCTGTATTGCTATGTATATCTTTCCCGCTTTTTGACTGCATAAACCTATGAATGCCTGGAATAAATTGGAGTCATATGATTTTTGTCAAAACGCCTTGCACTGTGTCGAAAAATGTGATATACTATATTACAGCATTTTCAAAACCGGAATTATGCGATTCAGGCGGATCGATTCCGGAAATCATGTGTGCATATAAAAAGGAATATGATTATGGCAAAAAAATATTCAGAAAAACAAGAAAAAATGGCACAAGCGCGTAAGGAACAACGTCGAGAGGCGATAAAAGCGCAACGAAAGAAAGCCAAACAAAAAAAGATCGCAGTAGCGACGATATCGATTGCTGCTGCGGCAGCGGTAATTGCCGGAATCTCTGTCTGGGCAGTGCGTACATCACCGCTGACACATCTGATTCCCGTGAAGAAAACAGAACATTATGCGCTGAATGCTGCGGAGCTGTCGTTTTATTCCTGGCAGATTTATCAGCAGTATATGCAGAATGTGACAGATTCTAGTGTGATGCCTAATGCAGATACACCGCTTTCAGAGCAGAATTATGACGGGGATACAACGTGGGAAGAATATTTTGCGCAGGCAGGTAGCGATTATGCTGACAATGTGCTTGTCCTCTGTGAAGCGGCTTATGCGGTGGACTTTGAACCGGATTACGATCTGCGGGAAGAAGCAGAAAACGGTCTTGCAACACTGGATATTTCGACCGTGCCGGATTTCGTGAAAGAAGAGGATATCTTAACGGCAATGGAGCTTTATCTGCTTGCATGGGAATATCACACGAATATTGAGGACAACTTCACATTGCCCGAGGACGAACTTGAGGCATACTATGAAGAGAATGCAGAGTCGATGCAGGTTTGCAGTTATATGACATTCGGCTTTTCGTATAGTGATTCCGGCGAAGGTTATCTGACACAGGATGAAGCAAAGGATCTTGCACTAGAATTGCGCCGATGCACAACGCGTGAAGCCTTTGAACAGTGGGTCGTAAACTATTATATGGAAAACACTTCAATCAGCGAAGAAGATGCCAGAGAGAATGCACAGGCGCTGTATGCGGAAGACATGTCTTATATCGCAGGAGATGCAGTCAGTGAATGGGCATTTTCAGATGAGGCGTCTGTCGGCAGTACACAGGTGATCGATGATACGGATACAAGCACTGTAACAGTTTGTCTTCTGTTGTCTGAGCCGGAACGAGATACAACGCATCCGATCGACTTGCGTCAGATTATGTTTACTGCCAATACGTATGGTTCGGTGGAATCAGCACATAGTCAGGCAGAAGAAATACTCGCACAATGGGAGACAAGCGATAAAACAGAGGAGAGCTTTGCAGCACTGGCAAATACATATTCAGAAGATAGTTCTGCAGAAGGTGGTCTGTATACCGACGTGATTCCAAGCGAGATGATTACCAGTTGGAAACAGTGGTTTTTAGCTCCGGAGCGTCAGACCGGTGATGTAACCATCCTGGATAATTCCTATGGATCATTTCTGGTTTATTATGTCGATCAGAGTGACATTACCAGTTGGGAACTGATTGCAACAGAAACGCTGAAACAGGATCATTACGATGAAATGTATACACAGTGGGAAACAGATGCCGATGTCAAAACATTTTCAGCGGGAATTCATTTGATCCATGTATTAGAATCGTAATGGACTCAGGGCAGCATGAGCTGACGTTGAAATATCTGATCATTCCAGCCGCCCGGAAGAAAATCCGGCGGCTGTTGTTGTTGCAGTATTGTAACTGGTGTTGTGATTGGGGGCGTATCATTTTCAAGCTGGATGGCGCAGTCGACAGTTGTGTTGGATTCGGCCTGTACGATTCTGGCAAGATAAACTATATCTGATGCATTGATAGTTTCATTATGATCGGCATCGTAGAAAGAAGGAAGGTTACTTTTTTCGGAGTCTATCGCTTTGAACAGCGCTGTGATGTCTGCTTGCGTTAATGCACCATCATTGTTGCAGTCACCATAGAGATGCCGGATGTGAAATGGATGTACTGCGGTGATGTAGTATCCTTTTTCACGCGTTTTTTCATCTCCAAGATATTGCACATAGCGTGAGCCAGAGTCGAGCAGGTAAAGCCGCTCTTCTTTGGAATCGACGTAATCTGTCAGGATATAGTGCTCGCTTCCAGATGATGTCGTCATCTGTAGAATGTAACACCAAGTCGGATCACCTGCATGTGCGGAACAAATGGCATACGTCTGATCAATACGCGACGCTATATCTCCAGACAATAAGATGGGTTCTTCATATGTCAGATTGTCAGAAAATGTATCTGCCATATACTGCATTTTTGTGGTGGAAGCTGTATCAAGCATCTGAGAAAAAACGGTGTAGTATGTATAGGAATCATCCAGAAGAGATACTCCATCGATCGGAAGGTTATATCGCACAGCCATTTTGGCAAGCGCATAGTTCAGACAGCCGTCTGTATCGATCGCGGGTGTCTGGTCATCCGGCTGTGCAAACTGCATCCACGTTTTATAGGTTTCGATCGCGGTTTTTGCTGCACTGCCGCCAGGATCCAGTTCATTTGCGGATGCTGTCTGATACATGGCGGCTGTGCAGCTGATTACCATAGCGAATACTGAAGAAATCCATCTGTTGATCTGCATTTTTTCCTCCTGCGTACAAGGCGTTTTGTTTGGGATGTTCTGGGAGCGCATTTTCATAAATGGGAATTGGTTCGTATGTCTTTTCGGCCTGCGTCTGTCTTATTCAAAATTCTCGTACAGCGAAACCTCTACCTGTGAATTCTGACATATATTTCGAATATTTGACAAAAATTTTCCGAAAATCCACACATCCATTTTATGTAAATACGCTCTAATTCTAATTATAATATGCAACCAACAGCATTCATAGTACAGCTTAAACGGAATTTTTCTGGAATGTGAAAAATTCAAAATGACTCTTTTCAAAGCTGGAAAGATGTGCTATAATATAACATGCAAAAGAGGTGTCGGATCAGATGGCACTTCAGCAGATTAAAAGTTGTTTCATCATCACTTTTTGATGCAGACAACTTCTGAAAAGAATAGGAGCGAAAATATGACAGATATCGAAAGTATTGCCTTAAAGCGAAAAGCACTTGAGACTTATTTTCATTCTCTGAATGACCGTCAGAAGGAGGCTGTATTTGCAGTATGCGGACCGGTGTTGGTGCTTGCTGGTGCTGGAAGCGGAAAGACTACTGCAATCATTCATCGTATCGTAAATATGATCTATTTCGGTGATGGTTATGTCAGCGCGGATCCGCATTTGTTTGAAGATGATGCGCAGTGGCTTTCGGCGTATGTTTCCGGGGATATGCCAGAAGATCTGGATCGTCTGCGCGAGATCTTAGCGGTATCGCCGATCCGACCATGGAATATTCTCGCCATTACCTTTACCAATAAAGCGGCCGGCGAAATGCGTGCGCGCCTAGCAGAAACGCTTGGGGAAGAGGAAGCATCTCAGGTGCACGCTTCTACATTTCACTCGGCTTGTGTGCGCATTCTGCGGCGAAGTATTCCACTACTTGGTTTTGACAGCGACTTTGCGATCTATGATGCAGATGATGCGCGGCGATTGATGAAATCATGCATCACAGAAAGTGATGTGTCTGAAAAACAATTTACGCCGCGTAGTGTAATGCAGGAGATCAGCATGGCGAAAGATGCAATGATCTCGCCAGAACAGATGCTAGAGGATGCCGCAGGGGATTATCGCAAGACTGTAATTGCAAAACTTTATGCCATTTATCAAAGACGTCTGCATGAGTCAAATGCGCTTGACTTTGATGATATTATCTATCTTACAGTAGAACTGTTTCGTGAATTCCCGGACGAATTGGAGAAATATCAGAAGCGCTATCGTTATGTTCTGGTGGATGAGTATCAGGATACCAATCGCGCACAGTATCAGCTGATCTCGCTGCTTACACAAAACAGCCGGAACCTTTGCGTCGTAGGAGATGATGATCAGAGTATCTATCGTTTTCGCGGCGCAACAATTGAAAATATTCTCGGATTTGAGGAAGAATTTCCGGAATGCCGCGTGATCCGGCTTGAACAAAATTATCGTTCGACTCAGACGATCCTTGATGCGGCAAATGGTGTTATTGCCAAAAATGAAGGCAGAAAAGAAAAACGTCTTTGGACTGATGCGGGAAACGGTGATCAGATCATTTGGTATAAAGCGGCCGATGAAATGGATGAAGCATCATATGTTGCAGATGCGATCCTGAAAGATGTGGAAAAGGGAGGCGCGTTTGGCGATCATGCCATTCTCTATCGCATGAATGCACAGTCCAATATACTTGAGCGTACATTGGTGAGAAAAGGAATTCCATACCGTATTTATGGCGGCACGCGTTTCTATGATCGCAAGGAGATCCGTGATATAACTGCGTATATGAGTATTGTGGAAAATCCGAGTGATATGGTGCGGTTTGAACGTATTATCAATGAGCCCAAGCGCGGCATCGGGACAGCAACAGTGTCATTAATTCAGGATATCACGCGTGATCTGCATTTATCGCCGCTTGAAGTAATGCGTGATGTGGATCGTTTTCCGATTCTTGCAAAGCGTGCGGCTCCGCTTAAGAAGTTTGCGGCAATGTGGGATGCGTTGATTGAAGCATCTGAACAGCTGCCATTAGAGGAATTTTTGGATGTTTTGCTTGATAAAACCGGCTATCGCGCGGCATTGACGGCGCTCGGAGAGGAAGGACAATTCCGTCTGGAGAATATCGAAGAATTGAAGTCTTCTATGATTACTTACGAAAAGGAAACAGAAGAGCCGTCGCTTGGCGGATTCTTGGAAGAAATTTCGCTGTATACAGATGTCGATAAATATGAACCGGCACAGGATGTTGTGATGTTGATGACGATTCATTCTGCAAAGGGATTGGAGTTTGAACATGTGTATCTCGTCGGCATGGAACAGGGCGTATTTCCGAGTTCCCGTAGTCAGGATAGTATGGAGGACCTCGAAGAAGAGCGACGACTGGTGTATGTGGCGCTGACACGTGCGAAAAAACATCTAACAATCAGTTCCACATCGAGCCGCATGCTGTTTGGTATGACGATGCGCAATTTGCCGTCACAATTTCTGAAAGAAATCGATGCGTCGTTGATTCGCAAAAAGACCAGTACGGCACTCACTCAGAGAAAAGTCATGCGAGATGACATGCCCGAGTCAGTGCAGTCCATTTCTCTGCAAAAACAGCTTGCACATCGCAAATCAAAACCGGCTTCTTCTTCGGTTGAGTATCAGGTAGGTGAACGAATTCTGCACAAGGTCTTTGGCGAAGGCACAGTCTTGTCAGTAAAGAAAATGGCTGGCGATGCCATGTTAGAGGTTGGATTCGACAAGGTCGGCACAAAGAAGCTGATGGCGAATTATGCCAAAGTAAAAAAACTTTCTTGACAGGGGTGATTTTCGTTGAAAAACGGCTATCATATTATTGACGCACATGCCCATGTCTTTCCCGATAAAATTGCGGAAAAGGCGACAGATGGGATATCGAATTTTTATGATCTGCCGATGTCCTATCATGGACGTGTTTCTGAGATGCTCAAATACGGTGTCGCTGCCGGTGTAGATCAATTTCTGATCTGTTCGCCTGCGACAACTGTATCGCAGGTGCATTCGATCAATGCATTTCTGGCGTCTTGTGCTGCGGCGTATCCGATGTGCATTCCCTTTGGAACACTGCATCCGAAGTCGGAAACGCTTCAACAGGATTTTGAACAGCTTATGGCATTGAAACTGCGCGGTGTGAAATTACATCCAGATTTCCAGAATTTTCCGATTGATGACCCTGCGGCATATCCGATGTATGAAATGATCCAAAGTGCGGGGCTGCCGATCTTGATGCATATGGGTGACGCACGTTCTGATTTATCTCATCCACTGCGGCTTGCAATGGTTTTGCGTCAGTTTCCACGTCTACGAATCATAGCAGCACATCTGGGTGGATGGGGTCGCTGGAAAGAGGCTTATGAATATTTATCCCCTGACAAACGGCTGCGATTCGATACCAGCAGCAGTTTGCCGTTTCTGCCAGTAGAAGAAACCCGTAGGCTTATTTTGCACTTTGGAACAGATTATTGCTTTTTTGGCGTGGATTATCCGATGTGGGACTATGCAGAAGAGTTAGAACGCTTTTTTGGATTGGGATTTTCCCAGGAGGAGAACCGCAGAATCCTCTCTGAAAATTTGCTGGAATGGCTGGCAGATTAGCAAAGAATTAAGATAATTTTGATGTGATATTTTTTTCACCTAAAAAATTAGAAAAGTAAAGAAAGATTACAATTTCTTTTTGTAAAAATAACTTTTCAATTTGCGGATTTTGTGGTATACTTATAACGGTAGTCAAAGAATGAGAAAAAGGATGCGTGAATACTATGAGAAAAACCAAAATTGTTTGTACGATCGGCCCAGCAACGGATGATGACAGCATTATGCGTCAGGTCATGCTTGCTGGCATGAATGTGGCTCGTTTTAATTTCTCTCATGGAGAACATGAAACACACCAGAAGCGTTTTGAACAAATCGCTCGGCTTCGGGAAGAGCTGGGATTGCCGATCGCAACACTTATGGATACCAGAGGACCGGAGATCCGTTTAGGCAAATTTGTGGATAATAAGCCTGTTACTATTGAAACAGGGGATACCTATACACTGACCACAGATGATGTGTTGTGCGATGATAAGGTCGGTAGCATTTCCTTTAAGAATCTGCCGCGTGATGTCAAGCCGGGTGTACACATTCTGGTTAATGATGGTGTGATCGAAATGGTCGTAGAAAAAGTGACCACAACAACGATCGTTTGTCACGTGATTCACGGTGGAGTACTGTCGAATAATAAAGGCATCAATGTGCCGGGTGTTCAGCTTTCGATGCCTTATCTGAGCGAAATAGATAAAAACGACTTGGAATTTGCGGCTAAGCTGGGATTCGATTTTATTGCAGCAAGCTTTGTGCGTACTTCTGCCGATATTGACTATCTGCGAAAATATACACAGAGTTTGGGTTGGTTTGATGTTCGTATCATTGCAAAGATCGAGAATGTTGAAGGCGTGCGCAATATTGATGAGATTCTCGAGGCATCGGATGGCATTATGGTGGCTCGCGGTGATCTTGGCGTTGAGATTCCCTTCGAGCAGATTCCGTCTGTGCAAAAGCAGTTGATCCGCAAGGGCTATCAGGCTGGCAAGCAGGTCATCACTGCAACGCAGATGCTGGAATCTATGATTACCAATCCTCGTCCGACGCGTGCAGAGATCACAGACGTTGCAAATGCGATCTATGATGGCACAAGTGCGATTATGCTGTCCGGCGAAACCGCAGCAGGTGCATTCCCGGTAGAGGTTGTGCGGACTATGGATCTGATCGCACGTACGACAGAGGATGATATTGACTATAAGGGTATGCATTCCGCAAGTCGCACGAAGAAGAATGCAGATATTGCGAATGCCATTGCACATGCCACTGTCACAACGGCGCACGATTTGGATGCGGCGGCGATTCTGACTGTTACCATGTCCGGAGTTACGGCACGTGAGATTTCAAAGTATCGCCCGTGTTGCCCGATCATCAGCTGTACAGTAAGTGAACGTGTTTGCCGCCAGATGAATCTGAGTTGGGGTGTATATCCGGTTCTGGTGGACGAAATGTCGAATACGGATGCACTGTTTGAAGTTTCTCAACATGCTGCGATTCAGACGGATCTGGTGAGTCGCGGTGATATTGTGGTTATTACCGCCGGCGCACCAGTCGGTGTATCCAATACGACCAATATGATGAAAGTAACTCGGGTCTGATTCACACATTATCAGTTAAATTGAGACCATAAAAGCCTCGCATACAGAGCATAAACTGCAATTGTATGCGAGGCTTTTCTCACTTTTTTTTAAGATAATATGGCTGACAATGGCATAGACCACTTAGGAATTCTCATGCGGCAGCGTCTTATACATCTTTTTCTGTTGTATCGGGTAAGACTTCTAGAACAATGCAGGTGGCGTTGTCTACGCCGCCATTTTGCAAAGCAGCCTGAATCAATACTGCTGCTTCATTAAAATAGTTTTGTGAGAGTAATTCTTGGATCTCTTCATCGCTACACATGTTTGTCAATCCATCGGTGCATAGTAAAAACTTATGTCCGAATTCGATCGGAATCGGTGGACGGCTGTCGGCATTGAGCCCGTTCTTTTTTCGATCTGATCCGATGAATAGTGTCAGACGATGCTGATCTGGACTTCTGCGTGCTTCTTCTTCTGTGTAAATTGCGGCATCTACCTTTTGATTTGCGACTGTATGATCTCTAGTGAGTCGTGTTAGCTGGTTTGCCTGATAGCTGTAAATACGGCTATCGCCAAGATAATAGATCTTTACAGCATCTCCCATGAAATATAACATGGAGAAAGTTGTCCCTCCGACAGCACAGTGCTTTTGTGTTAGCATATCACAGATCGCGTCATTAGCGTCCGTTGTGTATGCACTGACCAATTGGTCAAGCATGCGGAGCCCATCTGCTTTCTTTAATTTTTTTTCGTATTCACGCAGCGTTTGTACTGCGATTTCTGAAGCGATTTCGCCATATGCTGCGCCGCCCATGCCGTCAAATACGGCAAAAGTCATGCCGTCAGATGCATGGATTGTGTACGTTGCTGAAAAATCATTGCGAAAAATATCATTCAGATAAAGTCCTTCAAGATAGAAATTATCCTCATGATTTCCGCGCACTTTTCCGATATGTGTAGCAACAGAAACACGCAGCGCATAGTGAGTCAGACCGGAATGATAAAATGGCTCTGCTGTTTCTCCCGGATAGTTTCCGCCGTAGTAAAAAAACGGATTTTGGCTTTGTTCTGTACTGTTATTGTTGTTATTCTGATGAAAGAACATTACTGGATCTCCCCATCTTTCGAATTGGTGTATTAGATCAGCGTCAAACACACCCATGCTATCATAGCATATTTCGCAAAAAAAGTAAACACCTTTCCGGAAATTTTCCGGATGCGGGTCAGATTTATTCATTTCGTCACGTTTTATTTGTTTATCCACCGGTAGATTGCGAAAAAAAGGTTGCAATTCAATTACAAAGGACAGAGTTTTCCGAAAATTGGTTTAAGGCAATACCACGCAAAGAGCGCCTGACGGCTTTGTGCGCTATCTGCTTGTCCCACACAGGGACTTGCTTCGCAGCGCATATTTTTCGTGATATTTCAAAAAAATATTTGCGAATACACAAATATACTCCATTTTTATTTCATCTGATGAAAAATTTGACGAAGTTTATGCTCGTAGAGTACATCTACCGCACAATCTCTGTGCGGTATTGCATTAATAGCAGTTACAAAGGCAATCAAAACACATATTCAAAAACAGGTTTGCCGCGCAGCATCGGATACAGCCGGCGTCATCCCAGCCGCTTCCCATATATGGCTGCTGGACATTGCGATAAGAAAACCCGGGATATTCCAACTGCCGAACTAAGTTCTGATATTCATAGTTATTCGGTTCCATTTCCGATGCTTTCTGGGCATATTGCATGGCGGTCGCGTTATTGCCGCATCCGGAATGTGCAATTGCAGCGGTATAATACCATGCAGCGTTGCGATTTTGGATATCATCCAGCACGCGAAGTGCCTCAGAAAACCTGCCGTTGCGGATAAAGTTGACTGCGGCCTGCAGGTGCATGTCTTCTTCACTGCCGGAAGAAGCAGTGTTGTGCGTACCGGAGTAAAATCCACCAAATCCATTATTTGTGGTTTTCCCTTTGCGCTCATCCATAATGGTCTGGTATGCCTGCTGGATCTGTTTGAATTTTTCTTCATACGCTTTGATGTTCGGTTTACCGACATTTGCATCCGGATGATATTTCCGGCTCAGGATTCGATATGCTTTTTTTATTTCCTGATCCGTCGCATTATGGGAAACACCGAGGATTTCATATGGATCCATAGTTTATTGCTCCTTTTGATTTTTCTTTTGTTTGCGTTGCGTGATCTGCCGGAACTGTGTCCAGACGCCAGCATAAAGGATATTGCGAAGAATATCCGCATATTTTAAGATGGGAAGTCGCTCAAATGCTGCGGCACATGGCGCGATCATCATTTCAAGCATTTTCTGACAGTATGCATCGAAGTTATATATACTTTCCGCTGATGCCAATAAGGGGTTATAGCATCCTTTTTTCTGGTCATGTTCGAAATCATCATATGCATCCAACAGATATATGAATTTTCCTAAGAAAAAACCCATTTCATACAGATCATGTTTCCATATATCATCTTTCCAAACAAATATTTCGGCGAGCAGTCTGCCGAAGCATCCTGCTGGGAGATCGGGGTTGCGTTCTTTGCATTGCTCATATTGATGCAATTCCTGTAGCGCCATTTTGATTGTAGTTGCCTTTTCCGGATATTCATTTTTTGCATTCTGATAGCTGCGGTGGAATAACGAAGCTGCGGCACGATGGGAAACATTTTTTTCGTCGTGCCAGTCATCCAAACATTTTTCATGAAAGAGCAGGACACTCATGTCGGCTGCATATGTTGTTGCTGCAGTCTGGATGAACAGCCGTTTTTGCAATGGGTGTGCCAGACAGCGGTCGGATTTCCTGATTTCCTCCGGTTCATACAATCCCATGAATAGCAGGATTAGAAATGTCATGTCATAACTTAACGTCCACCTTGCAGCTATCCCATACCGATCTCGCAGCGCTTGGCACAGACCACAGTAGATTCCCTGGTAACAGTCAAATTCCCGGAAGCGAAGTTCTGACTTATAAGGGCGTATATATCCATACATTGTTTGTAGTTAGCTCCGTCTGATAAATTTGTGATGACACTTCGGACAAGTGATGGCGATTTTTCCGTGCCCTTTTGGCACACGTACTTTCTGCTTACACTGTGGGCAGCAGAAAACACGGTGTGTATGATCCCGGCTGGAAGTTTTACCGCCCGGGAAAAAGTCAAACAACTTTTGCTTGCCTTCTACAAATTTCCGGTTTTCTTCCATGCGTTTTGCTGTATTCCTGGAGAAGATACGAAAGTAAGCATAAGCAAGCAGCGCAATCGATAACAGGTTCAACACATTGCTTTGCAGAATGATCGCCAAGATCAGGAGAATCAGGAACGCAGCAAGCAGCCATTTGTTTAGGGTATCATTTCCACCATAGCGTCCCTGCATCAGCTGTGCTAACTTTTCTCTCCAATTTGACATATGCCTTCACACTCACTTTCTCATTTCATGGTTCAAGGAAATATATGTATTCACTTTTAGTATATCATAATTCTCTGCGTAAAAAAAGTGTTTCATGTAAAATTTCACCCAATTTTCAGAAATGAAGCGCTTGTGTCGGCGTGAGTCGGATTTCCTTCCTCAGACGAAAAAATTGAAAATTTGTGCTTGACGCAGTGATGTATTTCATGGTACAATAACATAGGGCAGTGTTGTTTTCTGCCTTTGTTTCAAAAAATATGGGCAAAGCTGACCCGATGCTGCTGCCGCTAGACTGCGACAATTCAAATCGTGGAAATGGAGGAGATATTGAATGGAACTGCTGGATATCTATGATGCCTCTGGTATGCGAACTGGCAGAACTGCACCGCGCGGTACACTTTTGCCGCAGGGGGAATATTTTCTCTGTGCCCATGTTCTAGTGGAGACTATAAATCACTTGTTTTTAGTTCAGAAGCGTTCCGATCGGAAGCCAACGCGTCCGGGGCAGTGGGATATTACTGCCGGTGCCGTGGACGCTGGGGAAACGAGTCTGGATGGTGCTATTCGTGAGGCGAATGAAGAGATTGGCTTGAAATTGCCGCGTGAACATATGCGGTTTCTTTTCCGTGATTGCCGCCGCAACTGTTTTCATGATGTTTATCACATCCAGCTTTCATTTTCATTGGAAGAATGTACCATGCAGGAATCGGAAGTACAGGCGCTTCGATTGGTTTCGGCACGGGAACTGTTGGAACTTGTGTTGAAAATGCCACATCGTTCGGAGCATTACAAGGCGGAAATTGCATATTTTTTACAAAAACGAGATGGATTCTGAGTGCCGGAAGATATTTGTTTGATTTTTGCGAAAAAGTCAGAAAATATCTATGCGAAGGTATTGTAAAATATAGAAAAAGGTGCTATAATAAAGAAAGCGCGTCGAATTTTCTCTGACCGATTTGAACGGCGGGGAGATGGCGCTGGCATATCAGAACAGGAAGGGTCATTATGAAAAAAATTTCTATTGTTGTACCATGCTATAATGAGCAGGAGGTATTGCCGCTCTTTTACGAAGAGATTAAGAAAGTGATGACGCAGATTCAACAGGCACATGCAGATACAACGTTTGAATTGTTATTTATTAACGATGGGTCGCGCGATGGAACGCTGTCGGAACTCCGAGAATTGGCAAAGAAAGATGAGATCGTACGCTATATTTCGTTTTCCCGCAATTTTGGAAAAGAGGCTGGCATGTATGCCGGCCTTGAGAACGCAACAGGAGATTATGTTGTCATCATGGATGCCGACTTGCAGCATCCGCCGGCATTTTTGCCGCAGATGTATGAAATTGTGTTGAGCGGCGAATATGATTGCGCCACGACCCGGCGTGTCAGCCGTAAGGGTGAACCCAAACTTCTCTCCTGGTTTTCACGGAAGTTTTATAAGATCATGAATAAGATCTCTCAGACGGAAATCGTTGACGGTGCCCAGGACTTTCGCTTTATGACAAGACAAATGGTCGATTCCATTCTGTCAATGAAGGAGTATAACCGGTTTTCGAAAGGCATCTTCAGTTGGGTGGGATTTCGCACCAAATATATTCCTTACGAAAATGTGGAACGTGCAGCCGGAACGAGTACATGGTCTTTTTGGAAACTGTTCCGCTATGCGCTGGAGGGATTCTTCGCGTTTTCCACTGCGCCACTGACGATCTCATCTGTTCTGGGGATTATCAGCTGTTTGGTTGCATTTATCATGATTATTGTGATCATTATTAAAAAAATCTGTTTTGGCGATCCGGTTCAGGGCTTTGCGACATTGATGTGTGTGATTTTTCTAATGAGCGGCTTACAGCTGTTTTGCGTTGGGATCGCCGGGCAGTATCTGGCGAAAACATATCTGGAAACAAAACGCCGTCCAATTTACTTGGTCAGTGAAACAGAAGCGGATGTCAGAAAGGCATCGAAATCCTGATGATGGGGCGCGGGAGACGGTTTCATGAATAAGCATACCAAACTGTTTGTTGTGTTTTTGTTTGCACTTCTGGCGGTGTTGATAATCGCATCCGTAAGCTTTTCGCTCGATATTTCCCATGGCTCTGAGGATTCCCGTATCGAGACGTCAGATGTCTCTGTAAACGCCAATGGCAAACAAATCTTTCAGAGTGAAGATGGATTGTATGGAGTGGAGGATGCTAGCGGAAATACACTGATCGATGCACAGTGGATTCAGCTGCGGTTTTTGAATACGGATCATTTATCCGCTGTCACAGAAACGGATGACGGGTTGCGGATGGGGGTTCTTGATCTGGATGGAAATGTTGCTGCGCCATTTGTCTATGATACAATTGAACCAGTGTCGACATCTTATTTCCGGGCAAATTTTGCGGACTCTGAACAATGCGTGCTTTATGACAGCGCCTTTTGTGCAGTGGAGTCGGAGGTTTGGGACAGCTGCCTTTATGAGGATGCACAGATCGTTCTAACGAAAGCGGAAGATGTGTATCATTTCGCGGTGGCAGATAACGGGATTGTTCTTACAGAAATTTCGCTGACGAGAACGCTTGATGACGGAAATACATTTGAAACAGATTTGGCACATGCAGATGTGGCGCTTCTTACTGCCACGGAGTGGTCGTATACTGCGGATCGGGTACAGCAACTTCTGGAAATGATCAGATCAGATGATTTCACAGCATTATTGTCTGTCACGGATCAGAGTCATGAAGAATCTGTTCTTACCGCTGCTTCTCAGATCAGCCAGTCAATCCGACGATTGGATCGCACAGCTTATCTAATAGTTTCCGGATCAGAAGACAATGCTCTGACGGTAGTATGGCAGATCGATGCGAGTGTACGCACTGAAGAAACAGCATCACAGGAACAGACAATTACAATGACAATGACAAAAAATGAGTATGAAGTTTGGATGATAACAGAATTGCAGTTCGGTTAAAGCTGATATTGCGTTTTGTTTCATAGATACACGGTATGCGGAGCGCAGTAAGTCGATGCATGCTGAAAAATCATAAGTTATGAGCATATGCTCGGATGCAGGAGGAAAGTATGGCTAAGAAAGTAGCAGTAATTATGGGTAGTGACAGCGATCTTCCCGTTGTAAAAGGAGCGTTGGCCGAATTGGATCGGTTTGGGATCCCTTACGAGGTGCATGTGATGAGCGCACACCGAACACCGGCGCTTGCAGCAGATTTTGCCTCGCATGCAAAGGCAAACGGATTTGGTGTGATCCTCTCCGCGGCAGGAAAGGCGGCACACCTGGGGGGTGTCCTTGCGGCACATACTACACTGCCGATCATCGGTATTCCGATCAAATCTTCGACATTGGATGGATTGGATGCACTTCTAGCGACTGTGCAGATGCCTAAGGGTGTCCCGGTGGCAACCGTTGCGATTGATGGCGCGGCAAATGCAGCGATTCTGGCGGCACAGATGCTTGCACTTTCCGATCCAAAACTCGACGCAAAGCTCGAACAGATGAAGCTCGACATGGAACAGGGCGTAAAAGAAAAGGATGCGAAAATCTCGGCAGAATTCAAAACCTGCTAAGAGAAATTTTTATAAACTATCATTTTGTATGGAGGAAATCAAAAATGGCAGAGTGGACAAAAAAAGAACAGCTTTATGAGGGCAAGGCGAAGAAAGTATACGCGACTGATAATCCGGAAGTTGTAATTGTGGATTATAAAGATGATGCAACTGCGTTTAACGGAGAAAAGAAGGGCACAATCGTTGGTAAGGGCGTGATCAATAACCGCATGTCGAATTATCTGATGAAGCAGCTTGAAAAGGAAGGGGTACCAACACATTTGGTAGAAGAACTGAGTGATCGCGAAACCGCAGTGAAGAAGGTTTCGATTGTGCCGCTCGAAGTTATCGTCCGCAATGTGGCTGCTGGTAGCTTTTCCAAGCGTATGGGCGTAGAAGAGGGGAAAGAGCTGCTCTGTCCGATTCTGGAATTCAGTTATAAGTGCGATGAACTGAATGACCCATTCATTAATGATGATTATGCGCTGGCGCTGGGGCTTGCAACACAGGAAGAGATTGATACGATCAAGAACTATACTCACAAGGTAAATGAAGTACTCAAGGCATTCTTCCTGACCATCGGTATTCGTCTGATCGACTTTAAGATTGAGTTTGGTCGATTGGCAGATGGCACCGTGATCCTTGCTGATGAGATCTCGCCGGATACCTGCCGCCTGTGGGACGCAAAGACCAATGAAAAGTTGGATAAAGACCGTTTCCGCAGAGATCTGGGCGGTACAGAAGAGGCTTATCAGGAAGTCATGAAGCGTATTTTTGGTGAATGATCGATGGGCGGTTTCTTTGGAGCAGTTTCGTCCAATGACTGCATATCAGACGTATTTTTTGGGACAGATTATCATTCCCATCTGGGAACGCGGCGCGGTGGTATGACATCGTTTTCGCCGGAACTCGGATTCCAGCGGAACATTCATAGTATTGAAAATTCACCGTTCCGGACAAAATTTGAAAAAGACGTGGAAAAGATGCGCGGCACGATCTGCATTGGCTGTATCAGCGATACGGATCCTCAGCCGATCATGGTACGTTCGAAGATGGGTCTTTACGCGATTTGTTCGATCGGTATCATCACGAATGCAAAAGAATTATCCGATGAACTGCTCGAGCATGGCTGTGCAAATTTCGAGACCATGAGCAGTGGTAGCATCAATTCCGGCGGATTGATCGGCGCACTGATCGCACAAAAGGATAATTTTGTGGATGGCATCCGCTATGCACAGTCCCGCATTCAGGGGACGATGTCGCTGGTACTTATGACGCAGGATTGCATTATCTGCGCCAGAGATAAAATGGGTCGGCTTCCGATTTTGATCGGTAAGCGCTCTGATGGCTACTGTTTTTCGTTTGAATCGTTTGCTTATCAGAAGCTCGGGTATACGACATGTCATGAACTAAAAGCCGGTGAGATCGTTTGTCTTACCAAAGACGGCTATGAGATCATGTCGGAGGGTATGGACGAGATGCGTATCTGTACGTTTCTGTGGACATACTATGGGTATCCGAATGCCTGTTATGAGGGTGTGAACGTGGAGGCGATGCGCACGCGAAACGGTGAGATCATGGCAGAGACGGATATCAGAAACGGCAGACTTCCAGATGTGGACTATGTCTGTGGCGTGCCAGATTCCGGTATTCCACATGCGATTGGTTATGCGAATAAAAGCGGCATCCCGTTTGCAAGACCTTTTATCAAATACACGCCGACATGGCCGCGTAGTTTTATGCCGACAAGCCAGTCCATGCGAAACCGAGTTGCAAAGATGAAGCTTATCCCGGTGCACGAACTAATCGAAGGCAAAAAATTATTATTTGTAGATGACAGCATTGTTAGGGGCACACAAATGCGGGAAACGGTA
Source organism: uncultured Ruminococcus sp. (assembly GCA_949291125.1). Classification (GTDB taxonomy): domain Bacteria; phylum Bacillota; class Clostridia; order Oscillospirales; family Ruminococcaceae; genus Ruminococcus_C. Next base: position 30,495 of record CASEUJ010000040.1, on the reverse strand, counting down.
GAGTTCCTGTATGAAAACGGTGCGAAGGAAGTGCATATGCGCTCTGCCTGTCCACCGATTATGTACGGCTGTAAGTATCTGAATTTCTCCCGGAGCACCTCGGAGCTTGAGCTGATCGCAAGACAGATCATTGATGAACACGAGGGAACAGACGGCATCAGATATATTGCAGAATACAGCGACTCCAATACGGAACGAGGTAAGCTGCTGCGGGATGAGATCTGCCGCCGTTTGAAGCTGACATCTCTGGAATTCCAGTCCTTTGCGGGAACGGTAAGTGCTGTCGGCAAGCCGGAGTGCCAGCTTTGTTCGTATTGTTGGACTGGAAGGGAATGATTCACATTGAATACAGGACTGCATGAAGAATGTGGTGTATTTGGTATCTGTGCGCCGCAGACAATGGATGTGGCGGCAATGACATATGCGGCGCTTTATGCGCTTCAGCACCGCGGTCAGGAGAGCTGCGGTATTGTCGTAAATGACAAGGGCGTATTTTCATCGCATAAAGATCTTGGTCTTGTGCCGGAAGTATTTCATCGAAGCGTTATGGATAAGCTCGGGCAGGGGAATATTTCCATTGGACATGTTCGTTATTCCACCACCGGTAGGCCGAGCCGTTCGAATGCTCAGCCGATCGTGGTTCGCCATATCAAAGGGCCGATGTCCATTGCACATAATGGTAACCTGGTCAACGCCTATGATCTGCGCAAGCGCTATGAACTGAAAGGCGCGATTTTTCACTCGACTAATGACACAGAAGTAATTTCCTATGTCGTCACAGAACAGAGAATGAAACGCTCATCGATTGAAGAAGCAATCGAATATGCGATGTATGAGCTTAAAGGCGCATATTCGCTTGTAGTGATGTCACCACAAAAGCTGATCGCCGCACGAGACCCCAATGGATTCCGCCCGCTCTGTATGGGGCACTGCAAAGACGGCAGCATTGTCTTTGCATCTGAGAGCTGTGCATTGGACAGCGTAGATGCAGTGTTTGATCGAGATTTGGATCCAGGAGAGATCGTAGTGGCAGATAAAGAGTCGGTTCGTTCGATCCGTACCCATTGCGGTCAGAAAAAATCGCTTTGTGTATTTGAATATGTATACTTTGCACGTCCGGACTCGGTGATCGAGGGCTGCTGTGTGCATGAGGCGAGAATCCGTGCCGGAAAGCTTTTGTGGAAAGAGCATCCGGTCGAAGCTGATGTTGTGGTTGGCGTGCCTGATAGCGGACTCGATGCGGCGCTCGGACTTTCCCAGGCATCGGGGATCCCGTATGAAGTTGGTTTTGTCAAGAATCGTTATGTTGGTAGAACGTTTATTCAGCCGTCACAAAAGATGCGAACCAATTCGGTTCGGATCAAGCTGAACGTGGTGAAGAGCGTGGTAGCGGGAAAGCGTGTGATCCTAGTCGATGATAGTATTGTTCGCGGTACGACATGCCGTCGGATTGTCAACTTGTTGCGTGAGGCTGGTGCAAAAGAGGTTCATATGCGCATTTCATGCCCGCCGTTCACAAATCCTTGTCATTTTGGTGTGGATATTGACAGCAAAGACAAGCTGATCGCTTGTCAGATGTCAATTTCGCAAATCTGTCAGCATATTGGGGCAGACACATTGGGTTATCTCAGTATCGATGGTGTGCAGTCATTGACTTCGCCGGAGCTAAAACCGCAGCCAGGCTTTTGCACGGCATGCTTTACTGGAGATTATCCGATCGAAGTGCCAAAAGAAATGCCAAAGGATAAGTTTGAGATGAAACTCGAAGAATAACGGCAAAGTCATAGAAATTACGGAGGAAAAGATAACATGGAAAGCTATTCGGAAAGCTATAAAAAGGCAGGCGTTGATGTGACGGCTGGTTATCAGGCAGTTGCTCTGATGAAATCTCACATTGCCAGAACGATGACGGAACATGTCCTGACAGATATTGGCGGCTTTGGCGGGTTATTCGCATTGGATGTTGCAGGCATGGAACAGCCTGTTCTGGTTTCCGGTACGGATGGCGTCGGAACAAAGCTGAAGATTGCCTTCTTGATGGACAAGCATACTACGATCGGAATCGACTGTGTGGCGATGTGTGTCAATGATATCATCTGCTGCGGTGCAAAGCCACAGTTTTTCTTGGATTATATTGCACTGGGCAAGAATATTCCAGAAAAGGTTGCTTCGATTGTTTCCGGTGTTGCGGAAGGATGTGTACAAGCAGGGTGTGCATTGGTCGGCGGTGAAACGGCAGAGATGCCGGGCTTTTATCCAGAAGATGAATATGATGTTGCCGGATTTGCTGTGGGTGTTGTCGATCGTAGCAAAATCCTGAATATGGATACCCAGAAGGCAGGCGATGTGCTGATCGCAATTCAGTCCAGCGGTGTACACTCTAATGGCTATTCACTGATCCGTAATGTGTTCACTGTAAATAGTCAGAATCTGGCGCGTTATTTCCCCGATCTGGGTTGCACCCTCGGCGAATGCCTGCTGACGCCGACAAAGATTTACGTCAATGCGGTACATGCGGTTCTGAAGGAAGTGACAGTGAAGTCCATTGCTCATATTACCGGCGGCGGTTTTTATGAGAATATTCCGCGTGCACTGAAAAAGGGTATGACAGCAAAGATCAATCGCAGCGATGTACAGGTACTTCCGATTTTTGATTTGATCAGAAAGACAGGAAAGATCCCGGAACACGATATGTTTAACACCTTTAATATGGGCGTCGGCATGGTGCTTTGTGTTGGTGCAGAGGATGCCGATCGCACCATTCGGATCTTGCAGGAAGTTGGCGAGACTGCATACGTGCTTGGCGAGCTTGTGGCATCTGATGAAGGCGTGATCCTAAAATAACAATCAATATTTACGAATCAGGAAAGGGGCGATAACAGCAATGAAAAACATCGTGGTGCTGGTTTCCGGGGGCGGAACGAATTTACAGGCATTGATCGATGCACAGGAGAGTGGCTATTTTCCGAATGGCAGAATCACATGCGTGATCTCCTCCAATCCAAATGCCCGTGCGCTGATACGTGCAAGAGATCATGGAATTGCAACGCGCGTCATTTCACCAAAGGACTATTCATCCAAAGCACAGTATTCTCGTGTGCTTCTTGAAGCGTTGTTTCAGGAATATGCCGACCTGATTGTGCTGGCTGGGTTTATGACAATTTTGGATGCACAAATTATCCATGCTTATCAGAATCGGATTATCAATGTCCATCCGTCTTTGATCCCTTCGTTTTGTGGTCCCGGTTTTTATGGGCTGCGTGTTCATGAATGTGCATTAGAACGCGGTGTGAAATATACTGGTGCTACCGTACATTTCGTTAACGAAATTGCAGACGACGGTCCGATCATTCTGCAAAAGCCGGTTGCGATCCAGCAGAATGACACACCGGAAACCCTGCAAAAGCGAGTGATGCGTGAGGCAGAATGGGTGATTCTGCCGGAAGCTGTTCGTCTGTTTTGTGAAGATATGCTTGTTGTCAAGGGGCGAAAAGTCAGCATTGTAAATGAACCGACACATATAGGAGGAACGATATGAACATTGGATCATTGGCGCAGAAACTACAGCAGAATGCTTACCCCGGCAGAGGCATTGTCCTTGGTCGGTCGGAAGATGGAAAATATGCGGTATCTGCGTATTTTATCATGGGTAGAAGTGAAAATAGCCGCAACCGTGTCTTCGTTGAGGATGGTGCTGGGATCCGAACCCAAGCGTTTGATCCGTCGAAAATGGTAGATCCCAGCTTAATTATCTATGCACCGGTGCGCGTGCTTGGTGACTATACTATTGTGACAAACGGAGATCAGACCGATACAGTCTATGAGTTGATGCAGGCAGGAAAGACTTTTGAAGAATCTCTGCGCACCCGTGAGTTTGAGCCGGATGCGCCGAATTATACGCCGCGTATTTCCGGTTTAATTGATCAGACGAATCACGGATTTTCTTATGCCATGTCGATCCTGAAAAGTGCAGATGGCGATCCGATTTCCTGCCAGCGTTATACATTCTCCTATTCCAATCCCATCGCCGGTGTAGGGCATTTTATTCACACCTATCAGGGTGATGGCAACCCGCTGCCCAGCTTTGAAGGAGAACCAGAAAAGGTGGCGATTTCAGGAGATATTGACGCATTTACACAGATGCTTTGGTCAAATCTGAATGAAGATAACAAGGTTTCGCTGTTTGTGCGCTATATTCATCTGCAAACCAAACATACCGAAACACGGATCATCAACAAAAACCAATGAGGAGGCTTTTTCATGTCCAATGAAATGCAATTAAAATATGGCTGTAATCCAAACCAGAAACCGTCCCGGATCTATATGGCAAATGGTGGAGAACTGCCGATTACTGTCCTGAACGGCAAACCGGGCTATATCAATCTCCTAGATGCTTTCAATGGTTGGCAGCTTGTATCAGAGCTCAAAGTAGCTACTGGGTTGTGTGCAGCGACTTCGTTCAAGCATGTTTCACCTGCCGGTGCTGCAGTGGGCACACCGCTTTCGGATACATTGAAGAAGATCTATTTTGTCGATGATCTGGGCGAACTTTCTCCGCTGGCTTGTGCGTATGCCCGCGCAAGAGGTGCAGACCGTATGTCTTCTTATGGTGATTTTATTGCACTATCGGATGTCTGTGATGTGTCGACTGCAAAGATGATCCAGCGTGAGGTTTCTGATGGTATCATTGCCCCAGGCTATGAGCCGGAGGCACTTGAGATCTTAAAATCTAAGCGTAAGGGCACGTATAATATCATCCAGATCGATCCGACATACCGTCCGGCAGAGATCGAACGCAAAGAAGTATTTGGCGTGACCTTTGAACAAGGGCACAATTTTTTGAAAATTGATATGGATATGTTGTCCAATGTTGTGACCGAAAACAATGTGATCCCGGACAATTACAAGCGGGATTTGTTGATCTCTCTGATTACGCTGAAATATACCCAGTCCAATTCTGTTTGCTATGTCAAGGATGGTCAGGCGATCGGTATTGGTGCCGGTCAGCAATCGAGAATCCACTGTACGCGTCTTGCCGGCAATAAGGCGGATATCTGGTGGCTGCGGCAGCATCCAAAGGTAATGGGTCTACAATTTGTGGACAATATCCGCAGACCGGATCGGGACAATGCCATTGACGTTTATATTTCAGATGAATATATGGATGTCTTGGCAGACGGTGTCTGGGAACAGACCTTCAAGGTAAAGCCTGAGATATTCACCAAGGAGGAGCAAAAAGCATGGCTTTCCCAGAATACCGACGTGTGCTTGGGCTCTGATGCATTCTTCCCGTTCGGTGATAATATTGAGCGTGCCCATAAGAGCGGTGTTTCGTATATTGCAGAGCCGGGCGGATCGATCCGCGATGATCATGTCATCGAAACCTGCAACAAGTATCAAATCGCAATGGCGTTTACAGGCATTCGTCTGTTCCATCACTAATCTGTGGAGGGCAGGAACATGAAAATTTTAGTAGTTGGCGGCGGCGGCAGAGAGCACGCCATTGTTATGAAGCTTGCCGAAAGCCCTAAGGTAACACAGTTGCACTGTGCACCGGGGAATGGCGGCATCTCCAAATATGCACAGTGCCACTCGGTAAAGGCAACAGATATTGATGGCATTGTGGCTCTTGCCAAAGATCTTGCAGTCGATATGGTATTTGTTGCGCCGGATGATCCATTGGTAATGGGCATGGTGGATGCACTCCAGGCGGCAGGTCTGCGCACATTCGGTCCGAAGAAGAATGCGGCGATCTTAGAGGGAAGTAAGGTCTTTTCCAAAGAACTGATGCAGAAGTATCATATCCCAACGGCAGACTATCATGTGTTTGGCGATCCGAAGGAAGCAGAAAGCTATCTCAAAACGGCAAACAACTATCCGACGGTCATCAAGGCGGATGGTTTAGCGCTTGGCAAGGGTGTTGTGATTGCGCAGAATGAGGAAGAGGCTTTCGCGGCGATCTCTTCGATTATGAAAGACCGCATCTTCGGTGACAGCGGTTCGCGTATTGTCATTGAAGAATTTTTGACCGGTCCGGAAGTATCCGTATTGTGCTTTACGGATGGCAAGACGGTAAAGCCTATGGTATCCTCTATGGATCATAAGCGTGCATACGATGGCGACGAAGGTCCCAACACCGGCGGTATGGGAACCGTTGCGCCGAATCCGTACTACACGCCAGAAATTGCACAGACCTGTATGGATACGATCTTTCTGCCGACGATCCGTGCCATGCAGACCGAGGGTAGACCATTTCAGGGGTGTCTGTACTTTGGTTTGATGTTGACGCAAAAGGGGCCGAAGGTGATTGAATACAACTGCCGTTTTGGTGATCCCGAAACGCAGGTCGTATTGCCGCTGTTGGATACAGACTTAGTCGATATTATACAAGCAATTGAAAGTGAAACGTTAGATCAGCTGGACATCCAGTGGAAGGATGGCTGTGCGGCGTGTGTTGTTATGGCAAGCGGCGGCTATCCGAAGAAATATGCAACAGGATTGCCGATTTCTGGACTGGATGAAAATGGACAAGTACCGGGCTGTCTGGTATATCATGCAGGAACAAAACTTGATGGAAATCACATCTACACTGCCGGCGGTCGTGTACTTGGCATTACAGCAATCGGAGATACCCTTGCGGACGCAGTTGCATCTGCATATCAAGGCGTAAAACAGATTACGTTTGAAAATGCCCATTATCGCAACGATATTGGACAGCGCGCACTTAAGGCGTTGTCCTGAATCTCATCATTGACAAATGATCGAAAAGGAGAAAAGATGAATCCTCGTTTGCCCGAGTTGAGAGAAAAAACGGCAAAGCTGACGGCGTCGCCGGGTGTTTATCTGATGAAAGATCAGACGCATGAGATCATCTACATTGGAAAAGCTAAAAATTTAAAAAATCGTGTAACCAGTTATTTCCGTGAATCGGCGGATCATACTCCGAAAGTTGCAAGCATGGTGGAGCATGTCTATGATTATGATTTCATTGTGACCGATTCGGAGTATGAGGCTTTGGTGTTGGAGTGCAGTCTGATCAAACAGCATCAGCCGAAGTATAACATTCTGTTAAAAGATGATAAGGGCTATAGCTATCTCTGCTTCTCTGATGAGCCTTATCCTCGACTGACGGCAGAAAAGAACAAGAAAAAGCCGGGTGACTACTTGGGACCTTATATGAGTGGATTTGTCACCAGAGAAACCGCACGCGAGGTCAATCGGGTATTTCGACTGCCAACCTGTCACAAGCGTTTTCCGCAGGAATTTCAAAAGACCAGACCGTGTCTGAATTACTATATCAAGCAGTGTATGGGTGTTTGCCGCGGCAAGATCTCCCGAGAGGAATATGCTGAGATTATCCGCCAGGCAAAAGATTATATCCGCGTCGGAAGCGTTGATTCAGTCAAGCGTATGCAGGACGAAATGGAAAAAGCTGCACAGCAGCTGGACTTTGAACGGGCGGCTATGCTGCGCGACCGAATCCAGGCAGTTTCCAAAGCAGGGGAAACGCAAAAGATCTTAGACGCTTCTCTCAAAGAAGCTGATGTCATCGCTATGGCAGAACATGGCGGTACGCAGTGCATCTCTGTGCTCTGTTATCGGAATAGCCAACTCTTTGATAAGGAAACATTTTTCTTTCATGAAAGCGTATCGCAGCAGGAATTGATGGATTCCTTCCTGACGCAGTATTATGAGCATCGCCGATCCGGCATTCCAAAACAGATCGTGCTGGAATTAGCACTGCCGAATCAGGAGATCTATGAGAAATTGTTTTCGGAATTTGCCGGGACAAAGATTCATATCTTAGTGCCTCAGCGTGGCACAATGATGCGGTATCTTCAGCTTTCACGCAATAATGCGAATGAAGAGCTTGCCCTGCGGTTTGGTAGAACCGGTAAAGAAGTGCAGGCGCTCGAAGAACTGGGAAAAGCACTGGGATTGTCTGCGCCGCCGGCTTATCTAGAGGCATATGATATTTCAAACTTGTCTTCAACGTCGATGGTTTGTGGCATGGTTGTCTTTGAAAACGGTAGACCACTCAAAAAAGCGTATAAGCGGTTTCGCATGAAAGAACATACTACGCAGGATGACTATGCTTGTATGCAGGAAGCGCTGACACGGCGGCTAAAGCATTATCTGGCACAGGATGAAGATGGATTTTCCCGATTGCCGGATCTAATCCTGCTGGACGGTGGACAGGGGCATGTGAATGCCATTCGTCCCATTGTCAAGGAATTTGGGTTGGAGATCCCGGTCTTTGGAATGGTAAAGGATCAGAAACACCGGACACGTGCGATTTCAAGCTCCGGCGGCGAAATTTCTCTATCGGCTAATAGTGCGGCATTTCATCTGCTGACACGGATTCAGGATGAGGTGCACCGCTTTTCCGTGGCGTATATGCACTCTTTGCATGCAAAATCATCATATCATTTGTCATTGACTGAAGTACGTGGTATTGGCGAAAAAAAAGCACAGAAGCTGTTGCTGCACTATAAAACTTTAAATAAAATGAGCTTGGCATCTCCGGATGAACTTGCAAAAGTTGCCGGCGTGTCGCTTGAAACGGCGCAGGCACTTTTTGCACACATTCAGGAGATGACGAGCCAGACAGATCAGACCTGACAGAGGTCTATCTGAAAACTCCATGTGTACCAGATGGTACAACAGCTGGGCATATTGAGTTTTCAGATATACCTCATTTTCCGGGGAATTATTCGTAAGGAGTTGGCATTTATGCGTGTCATTGCTGGAAGCGCAAGAGGCAGAAAGCTGAAGACATTGGAAGGGATGGATGTCCGTCCAACTACAGACAAAGTCAAGGAAGCTGTTTTTTCTTCGATTCAATTTGATGTACCAAATGCAAATGTGCTCGATTTGTTTTCCGGAAGCGGACAAATGGGGATCGAAGCGCTCAGCCGCGGTGCATCACAGGTGACGTTTGTTGACCGTGCGTCGCGTGCACTTTCAGTAACACGGGAAAATCTGACAGCGCTTGGTTTTCTGCCGCAGGCACAGTTGCATCTGACTGAAGCATCTGCATTTTTACAGTCGACAGCACTGATGTTTGATATTGCAATTCTTGATCCACCTTATCGAAAGGGAATATTAGAACATATTTTGCCGCTTCTGGCTTCACATATGTGTGAAAATGGCATTGTCATATGCGAGCATGAAACAGGATTAAATATGCCAAAAGAGATCGTATCGTTGTCTTTGCAAAAACAGCGTAAGTATGGCGCGATCACAATATCAACATATGTATGCAGAAAGGATGAGGCATAATTTGGAACGTATTGCTGTTTGCCCGGGAAGCTTTGACCCGGTGACAAAAGGGCATCTTGATATTATTACACGTGCATCCAATTTATTTGATCGGGTGATCGTTCTGGTTTCAAAAAATATGATGAAAACAAATGAGTGTTTTACACCGCAGGAACGCAAGGATCTGATCCTGCGTGTGACAGAGAGTCTGCCAAATGTTGTGGTGGATGTTTACGACGGACTCCTTGCTAATTATGTGCGCAGTGTCGGTGCGATCGCCATTGTCAAGGGATTACGCGCAGTCAGTGATTTTGAATATGAATTTCAGATGGCGCTTGCTAACCGAGAGCTTTACTCTGGTGCAGAAACTGTGTTTTTAACGACTACAGCGGAGAATATGTACCTGAGTTCGAGTGTGGTGAAACAAATTGCAGCGTTCGGCGGTGATATCAGCCATTCAATCCCACCGGAAATTTTAAGCGTTGTTGAAAAAAGATTGATGAAGGAGAAGCTATCATGAATATAGAAGAATTGCTCGATGAAATGGATGACCTGCTTGATCACTCGCGTCCGATCCCTTTTGCAGCACATAGGGCAGTAATCGATGCAGATCGTATGCGTGAACTGCTCAATGAGGCGCAGCTGAATGTCCCAGCGGAGATCAAACGTGCAAAGCTGATCGATGCCGACTGCGATCGCATCATCAATGAAGCCCGCGTTAAGGCAGAAAATATCATTCAAGAGGCAGAGGCGCGTGCAAAGCGCATGATCTCAGAAGAAGAGGTGTTGAAAGAAGCCAAGCGCCGGGCGCTCGACATGCTGACAAAAGCACAGAACGGCTCAAATGATGTCAAAGAAGCTGCCGAACGATATGTGAATCATTTGCTCACAGATGCACAAAATTATTTTCAGGGTGCTCTGCAAGAGATCGAGCAAACAAAAAATAGCATTGCAAACGTGAAAAAATAATAAAATAAAGTTTCGATGGAAAAATTTATATTTTCAAAAACAATTGGACATATTTATTTGCTATACTAACATAGAGAGAATTTCTTTGTGTGATCTCAAAATTGGTTATGCATAATGATGCAAATGTGTTATCATACATGAAAGGATGCGATACAGATATGGATAAAATTGATGCTATGCTAATTACATTGCTTCAAGAGAATGCCAGAGCGCCGCTGAAGCTTTTGGCATCGAAGGTTTTTTTATCTGCACCAGCAGTTTCATCGCGAATCGACAAGCTGGAAAAGCAGGGGATTATTTTGGGGTATAATACCATTATTGACAGGCAGAAGCTGGGATATCATATTACAGCATTTATCAATCTTGAGTTGGCGGCGGATAAAAAGTCGGAGTTTTACCCGTTTATCAGCAGTTGTCAGAATGTATTGGAATGCAATTGTGTAACAGGTGTCTATTCTATGCTGATTAAAGTTGCGTTTCCCTCTACACAAGAGCTGGATACATTTATCGGAAAGATCCAGCGGTTTGGCAACACGTCAACGCAGATCGTATTTTCTACGCCGGTTCCGCACCGTGAAATCATTGTTGAACCAACAGTTTCTTGAGTAAAAATAAGGATGGAATACATCGATCTGAATTTCATCATTTGCGCCGCAGCCATAGTCTGATGCTATGCTGTGGCTTTCTTTATGGCATCACTGCAATCATCCTCGGCATCAGAAGTTTTTGATGCGGCGTTGTCTGATATTTTCGAAAAGCGAGGTGTATGATAATCGTACATATCATTATTGGTGGAGCTGGCACGGGAAAATCAACGCGACTGATCGAATCCATACGTTGTCAGGTGCAGCAGGGAGAATCAATCATGACTCTTGTGCCGGAGCAGTTTTCATACGAATTTGAAAAAAAACTATATCAGCAGCTTGGCGTGTCTGCGTTTAATCAATTAGAAACCTATAGTTTTCGTTCCTTGTCACGTACCATTTTTCAACGTTTAGGTTCGATACACAGCGAAACAACATATGCCGATGAGTTGACAAAGTATGCATTGCTTCATCAGGCTGTGATTACAGTTTCTGAACGAGAACATCTGCTCCGTATCTTGGGAAAACAGTGCCGGCATGTTTCTTTTTTGTCGGAATTAGAAGCCTTGTTTGTACAATTCCGACGCAATGGGATCACGCCAGATCGACTTTATGCGTCTTGTGCATCGCTACATGGAAGGCTGCTGGAAAAGACACTGGATCTGTTTGAGATCTACCATGTCTATGATCGTCTTTTGATTGAACATCAGCTGAAGGATACTGAAACAGAATTGACAGAGGCCGCCGCCATCGCAAATGGACAGGATGCATTTTTGGGAAAAATTCTGTACATGGATGAATTCGATATGTTTACTGTGGATGAGTATGAGATGCTGGAGGTGTTGCTTGCTTCTTGTAAAGAGATCTATATTGCACTGCAGACAGAAGACACAGAACAGATGCCGTTCTCGATTTTTTCTACTGTGAATGAAACTATGTATCAGATTCGTCGGATGGCGTCAGAGCTGCATCTGGCTGTTCAGGTGGAAAGATGCGATACGCCTTATCGCTTTCATGCGGAAGACCTGACATGGCTCAGCCGGCATATATTGCGTCAACCTGTATCTTCTCCGTATCCTATGCAGCATCTGCATGTTCTGGAGGCAGAAACGCCGAATGAAGAAGTCGACTTTGTATGTACAACCATTCGCCGGCTTCTGGCCAACCATCCGACATTGCACTGCCGGGATATTGCCATTTTGACCAATCAGCTTGATGCATATCAAAGCGTTCTAGAAACGGCCATGGAACGATATGATCTGCCATATCACCTTGATGATAAGAGCACAGTCTCGTATACGCCGCTGATGGTTTATTTACAGACATTGTCAGAGATCCTTCGGCAGCGAAAGCCAGATACAGAATTGTTGCTTCGGCTTGGAAAGAGCGAACTGACAGCCTGTACAATGACAGAAATTTCCCAATTGGAAGAATATTGCTATACATGGCAAATTGATGGTGATACCTGGAATGTTCCATTCACAGGCGGTGATTTTACTTCTGCGGAACTGATTCGTCAGAAATTAACCACACCGATCATAACTCTTCGGCATACATGCCGTGGGGAGCACACTGGTGCCAGATTCTGTGAGATTTTGTATCGGTTTGTGCAGGAGCAGAAAATCGAGGAAAAATTGAATCAACAACTGCTGAACGTTGAGGATGATAATGTGCGAATACAGATCACAGAAGAATGGGCATTTGCATGGAACAGCTGGATTGAAATTCTTGATCACATGTCGGAGTTGTATGATGCATTCCCAATGCAGTTGACTGAGTTCTGTTCGATCCTGTCATCGCTGCTTCAGCGGGTCGAACGTACTACAGCGCCACGCACATTGGATGCTGTACTGATCTCAGAGGGAAGTAAAGCACGCTTAAATGCGCCAAAAATCGTTTTTCTATTGGGCGTATGTGATGGTGTATTTCCGGCTTTTCCTAGCAGTAGTGCGATTTTTTCCGAACGAGATTGTAAAACATTGGAGCAGATGGAACTCCCGGTGATACAGCCGAAGGAAACGTTACTTGCGGATGCGCGATTGAATGCGTACAAACTGTTATCGGCGGCTTCCGATGCGCTCTATCTGCTCTATCCGTGTGTGGATATCACGCATCAGAAGTGTTATCCGTCTTCTGTTGTGTCGCAAATCCGACGTATGTTCCCGATAGGATCTAATGCGCCGCAAACTTGTGAGGCTTATGGCAGCGCCTATTATGCTACAACAATGCCGGCGGCATATTATCGTTTTATCCGGGACTATACGGCGCATACAGCAGACACATGCAGCATAGAACAAGTGCTGCTGGCGGATTCGTTCTATCGGGAACGCCTGAGATCGTTAGAGCAGATTTCCAGACGAAATGCCGTAGATGCAGATGCACCGCTGTTTCAGATCGAAAATACACAGCTTCTCCGACAGTATATTGGCGATACATTGCATCTTTCGGCGTCGGGCTTAGAGCGCTATCAGCTCTGTCCGTTTTCCTATTTTTGCCAGGATGTGCTGCGATTGAAAACGCGTACCCGGATTTGCCTTGCTGGGGCTAACAGAGGCAGTCTGATTCATTATTGTCTGGAACAGCTTTTGCGCAGCAGTACTCGTGAAGAATTTCTTGCAATGTCGGTCGATACTCTTTTTCAGAAAGCATGCTGCTATGCGCAACAGTTCTGGGCGAAATTCATGGGGGGCGATTTTTCTAAAAGCGGAAGAGAACTTGCGGCATATGACCATACGGTCGATGGCATGCGTCAGATGATCGCACATTTGCAGGAAGAATTGCAGCAGTCAGCATTTTATCCGCATTATTTTGAGCTCATGATCACGCCGGATAATCATGAGTTTCCACCGCTGACGCTCAGAGGAACACTGGGGCAATCCATTGCACTGATCGGAAAAGTAGATCGTGTTGATTTGTGTCAGGATGGAGATCACACTTGGGTGCGTGTAGTGGATTATAAAACCGGAAGTAAAGACTTTGCTTTTGGTGATCTGCTTTATGGGATGGATATGCAGATGCTGGTCTATCTCTTTACAATCATTTCGCCACATACGGCATTATCTGGTGCGGAACCGGCAGGTGTGCTTTATATGCCGGCTGGAAAAATACAGAGTAATCGTCCTCGCGGTGACGTGCTATCGGCCAAAAAACAATATTACGATACCTATCGTATGAAGGGTGTGCTTTTGCGTGATCCGCATGTGCTGACATTGATGGAAGCAGACGGCAAGGGATTATATATTCCGGGAAAATTGGATGCTTCACAAAAGATCGATGAAAAATCCGGGCTATTTTTAAGTCAGACACAAATGAATCAGCTTCGGAAATATGTCTTGTCGGTACTCCAGCAGATGTCCGATCAGCTCTATAGCGGTGTCATTGATGCGAATCCTTTGGTAATTTCAAGCCGTGATAGCTGTGCATTTTGTGCGTATGCAAACATCTGCGGTAATGCGGATCATCACCATGAGCGCTGTGCCGAGGGATCGCCGGGTACACGGGAAAAACAAATGCTGAAACAATTGGAACGGGAAGGAGAGGAGCACTAATGGCATGGACACAGTCTCAACAGACAGCCATAGAAACGCGTGGCTGCGGTCTGATCGTATCGGCTGCCGCCGGAAGCGGGAAGACTTCGGTTCTGGTTGAACGGCTGCTGCAAATTCTGATGGATCCATCGTCGGAATATCGCGTGCCAGCAGATCGCATGATCGTGGTAACATTTACAAATGACGCCGCTTCAGAGATGAAAGCACGTCTTACACAGGCTCTGGAGCAACAATTGCAGCGTGATCCGGAAAACCAATGGCTGTATCAACAGCAGATGCTACTGCAAAGTGCACATATTTCCACTATCAGCTCGTTCTGTTTTGAATTGATCCGCGATAATTTATCAGAAAATGGTGTTACTTCTGATTTTCGGATTCTCAATGAAACAGAAAGCAGTATGATCGCCGCTAAGGCAGCAGATCGGGTTCTGAGTGAATGGCACGTGAATCGCAAGGCAGACATGCAGCTTTTATGGGATTTTTTCTGTGAAAAAAGTGATTTGCCGTTGGAGCAGATCGTGTTGGAATTGCATCAATTTTTGAGCTCTGTTCCATTTCGAAGCCAGTGGCAGGCACGCGTGATACAACTTTTGGGAAGCCGATCAGGGCTGTCGATTTATGAACAGAAAATTAGAAACCAACTGCGACAGCTTGCAGCAGAGGCACAAGAACTTGTTGATGAGGCGGCGGAATATGCAGAAAATGTCTATGAAAGTGTAGCAGATAACAATGTTTTGCCGTGGGTAGAAGAAGATCAGAGTTGCATTTCATCCGTCCAGCACCAGCTTGAACAAGAACAGATGGATGTAGCAGCGTGTACAGCGCCTTATGATGCGCTAAAGGCACATAGAGGGAAAAAGCAATTCCCACGCATGAAAAAATCAATGACTGATGTTCAAAGTTTCGAAATGGTAAAACAGTTGCGTGGATGCTATAAAGACCGAATGGAGCAGATCATGACACTTTTGCATACCGTTGTGCCCTATGCGGAAGAAGATCTTGCGCATCATCGTCAGATCGTTCCGCTGTTGCTTCAGATGGAAGAGGATCTTTCAGAACAGATCTGGCAAGTTAAATTGCAGAAAAATGCGCTTGGCTTTGAGGATGGAGAACGATTAGCGCTTGAACTTCTGGCGGTTGAAACATCGGATGGGAATATCATGCCTTCGCCGCTTGCAAGGGAATTGTCGGAATTTTACCAGTTGATCATGATCGATGAATATCAGGATTCGAATAACAAACAGGATGTGATTTTTAAGCTGTTATCGCACAATTGTATTGATCCGAATACCGGAACACTTCGATATGGTGATAATGTTTTTTTGGTCGGTGATGTCAAACAAGCGATCTATCGGTTTCGTTTGGCGAATCCACAAAATTTTGTGAGCGCGATCGGAACATCAACAAAACCGGATAGTGTCTGTCGGCATATTACATTAAACCGTAATTTTCGGAGTACGCCGTCTGTACTGCACTTTGTCAATTTTATTTGTGGTAACTTGATGCGCGTTTCATGCGGAGAAGTGGAGTATGATGTGGAACAAGCCCTCAACCCCGGTTCTTCGATCGGCGAAATCCTTCCAAAAGAACAACAGGCGGTACAGGTGGCGATTCTGCGTCAATCGGAGGATGAGCCACCGGTGCAGCAGGAATATGTCATCCGCAAAATTCAGAAGATGATCAATGACGGTAATGCAGTCATGGAAAAAGATGGAACGCTGCGCCCCTGTCGATATGGTGATTTTTGTATCCTGCTTCGCAATAATACGCAATGTCAGAAGTTTGCCCATGCATTGTCCGATGCCGGAATTCCAGTTCAGAGTCCGGAAGAAAAAGGGTATATTCATGCCAGAGAGATTAGTATCCTGCTGGATATGCTGCGTGTATTGGATAATCCGCTTTTCGATACGGCAATGGCTGCGGTCATGCTTTCGCCGATGTTCTGGTTTACGGCACAGGAATTGCTACAGATTCGGATGTATGCGCCTGAAAGCAGCTTGTATCTGGCGCTTTGCCAGATCGTCAAATCTGATACACCTGACCAAATTGTGGCAGCAGGAATCGACACAGCGGTTCAGGAGAAGAGTCGGCATTTGTTGGAAACAATCCGGAAGCTGCGTCAAAATGCTGGTATGATGTCATTAGAAGCGTTAATCCGACGCATTTATGATAGGACAGATTTTTTGTCTGTTATGCAGCTGACGGAGAATGGTGATCGAAAGCGTGCGAATTTACAGCTGTTGCTGCAATATGTCAAACAGTATGAAGAAAATGCGGATGTGGCACACAGAGGGCTATCCGGCTTTTTGGCGTATATCGATTGGTTGACAGAGAGCGGTAATGATTTCCAACAGACTTCCTTGACGTTTGGAGAAGAGAATGCAGTGGTCGTTAAGACAATGCACCGCTCAAAAGGTCTTGAATATCCGTTTGTCTTTTTGGGAAGTCTGGAAACGCGGTTTTCTATTGAAGATAAGCGGAAAAATGCTTTATTTTCTGATACAGGGATGGTTGGGTTCTGTCTGAAGGATCCTGCCACCTATACTCGTGCAAAAACACTGCCGTTTATTGTGATTGAAGAGGAAATGCAGGATCAGTCCAGAAGCGAAGAACTACGCCTTTTGTATGTTGCGATGACGCGTGCAAAACAGCAGCTTTTTTTGCCGCTTCAATTTGTTGAAAAACGGACAAAAACGAATTTTATCCACTCGTTTGCCAGCATGATCTCTCCGAATGGCACATTGCCGATTTCATTGGTGAAATCTGCCGGTTGTATGGCGCATTGGATCTGGATGTGCCTGATATTGCGCTATGACGAGGAGTTTCGGACAATCTGTTCGCTTCCACCTAAAACATGGGGTACACCAGCGTGGGCGGATCAGTTGGAGATCTGTTATGAGGATAAATTGGAGCCGCCGGAGAAAACAGAATCTTCAGAACATCAAAAACGCGCTATCGCAAATCCATCTATTGTGAAGGAAATACAGCACCTGATACAGTTTTCCTGTCGGTCAGAAGATAGCATCCGGGAATCACAAGTCAGCGTTTCGTCAATTCAAGAGGCAAGATCCCGGTGTGCGCCGGTCTGGAAACGTCCGAAATTCATGCAGAAAGAAGCTCATCTCACAGGTGCGGAACGCGGTACGGCTGTGCATGCTTTTTTTCAGTATGCCGATTTTGGGCGTGCTGCGCATAATTTGAAACAGGAATTGGATCGTCTGGTGCAGAATGGCTTTTTATCTGCGGCACAAGCGGCAGAAGTGACACCGGAGATTGTGGAGGCGTTTCTACATGATCCGATATATAATCGGCTTCAGAGATCGCATCTTGTGCTGCGGGAAAAGAAGTTTCTCGTGCGGTGCGGCGATCTGTGTCAATCGGATGAAATGGCAGAGATTTTGGGGCAGTATCATAATTCGGACAGTATGATACGCGGCTGTATTGACATGGCGTTTGAAGAGCCGAATGGATTTGTGATCGTGGATTATAAAACGGATCGTATCGGCGATCCGCATAAACTGGTTGCACATTACCGGGAACAGCTTTTGCTTTATCGTGCAGCGCTGGCGTGTATGATGGAAAAGCCGGTGTCAGATTGTTATCTTTATAGCACATATTTGAAGCGGAGTATTCCGGTTGAAGGGAGGATTCAATGCGATTATGATGAATCTAACTGATATTCGTACAGTAAAATCAGTCTTAATGCGATATGGGTTTCATTTTTCTAAGAAGCTCGGGCAAAATTTTCTGGTCGATCCGACCGTATGTCCGCGCATTGCAGAAATGGGCGGCGCAAGACCGGGACATGCGATCTTAGAGATCGGACCTGGTATTGGAACGCTCACGCAACAGCTTGCTTTGCGCGCAGAACGTGTGACGGCGGTGGAGCTGGATAAACGGCTGTTTCCGATCTTAGAGGAAACTGTGGGAGAATTCGAAAACCTTCATATTCTCCACGGTGATATTCTCGAACAGTCCATTCCGGAGTTGCTCGAGCAGGAATTTGGAGATATGTCGATTTCAGTTTGCGCCAATTTGCCATATTATATCACAACGCCGATTTTAATGCACTTGCTCGAGAGCGGCGTTGATTTTGAGAGCATAACGGTTATGGTGCAAAAAGAAGTGGCAGAAAAGTTGCAAGCAAGAGTCGGAACGCGTCAGGCCGGTGCGATTACAGTGGCAGTGCAGTATTATGGAACAGTGGAACTATTGTTTTCAGTACCGAGTAGAAGCTTTTTGCCGCCGCCAAATGTGGAATCAGCTGTGATCCAGATCCGTGTCGGACGGCGATATGCACAGCAAACTAAGGATCCGAAACACTTTTTTAGGATGGTGCGAAACGGTTTTTCTCAGCGGCGCAAAATGTTGGTAAATGTGATTTCCACAACAATGGGCTATTCCAAAGAAATGTTGATCGCTGCACTTCATGAGCTGGAATTATCAGAAAAAGTGCGCATAGAACAGCTGTCGATGGAACAACTTGTGGGACTTAGTAATCTGCTGTGCGAAACAGATCCGACATAAAAGTTGTAAAAATTTCTGAAATTATCAAAAATCGCTGGACAAATTCGCGGGGATGTGTTATAATACTCTATAATGAATCCTTTAAGTTGATCCCGTGAGGTTGACAAGGCGTTTCGAAAATGAGGCATAGCCTCAGTTATGCATGATGCAATGGTTGTAAGCGCTTACCTGTCACAAACGGGTAGGCGTTTTTTGCGAGGTATACATGGAAAAAAAAGCTGTAATCATGGATGAAAGTGCAATTCGCCGTGCGATTACGCGCATTACCTATGAGATTTTAGAACGCAATCGTGGTGCAGACCTACTTTGCATTGTAGGGATTCTATCTCGGGGTGTTGTGTTGGCAGAGCGAATCGCGAAGAAAATTTACGAGCTTGAACACGTCAAGGTAGATTTTGGCGCGCTGGACATTACGCCGTATCGGGATGATCGCACGCCGGATTCTGAAGTCACGGTCAAAAGCCGAATTCCCTTTTCTGTGCAGGACAAGCGTGTCATTATTGTGGACGATGTTCTCTATACTGGGCGCAGCTGTCGTGCTGCGATCGATGCGATTCTGGAAAACGGTAGGCCGCAGTCGATGCAGCTTGCGGTGCTCATTGACCGTGGACATCGGGAGCTTCCGATCCGGCCGGATTACGTGGGAAAGAACGTGCCGACGGCACAAACGGAGACGATACGCGTTTACACAAGTGAAACAGATGGTGTGGATAGTGCGGTGATTTATCAGAACACGCCTGCTAAAGAGGTGAAACGATGAAGAAACAGACGATTTTGATCCGGAATGTACAGGCACTTATGGGCGGCACGTTGATGCGCGGTGATCTCTATATCGCGGATGGCAAGATTGAATCCTTTTCGATATGCTGCAAAAAAACGGCGGATGTGGTGATCGATGGAACAAATTTTACTGCAATGCCGGGACTGTTTGATATGCATGTGCATCTTCGTGACCCGGGACAGACGCATAAAGAAGATATCCTGACGGGGGTTGCTGCGGCGCTCGCCGGTGGTGTCACTGGTGTGGCGTGTATGCCGAATACAACGCCTGCGATTGATAGCGTGGAAACGGTACGATATATCCGTGAAAAGGCAAAAGAAACCGGCGTAGAAGTGCTGCCGGTGGGCTGTATCACAAAGGGCATGCAGGGCAGAGAACGCTGTGATTATGCGGCGCTGAAAGAAGCCGGAATCTGTGCGGTTTCAGATGACGGCAGACCGGTGGAGTGTGCCGAAACCATGCGTCAGGCATTGATTGAGGCATATCAGCTGGAGATTCCGGTGATCTCACACTGTGAAGATCTTTCTATCATTGACGGCGGCATTGTGAACCGTGGCAAGGCGTCGAAAACTCTTGGTGTCAAGGGAATGGATCGTGCATCGGAGGATTCTGTTACGGCACGTGAGATCATCCTCGCTGCTTCTACCAATACGCGTATTCATATTGCTCATGTCAGCACGAAAGGTAGCGTTGAGATGATTCGTCAGGCAAAAGCACATGGTGTACAGGTGACGTGCGAAACCTGTCCGCACTATTTTCTGATGACAGAGGATTATGTGCTGTCGCGGGATGCGGACTATCGCATGAATCCGCCACTTCGCACAGAAGAAGATCGCAGGGCAGTGTTGGAGGGTGTGCTCGATGGAACGATCGACTGTATTGTCACCGACCATGCACCACACGCACCTGAGGAAAAGTCGGATTTTCTGCATGCGCCAAATGGTGTTATCGGGATGGAGACGTCCTTTGCGGCTTCATTGAAACTGGTACATGCCGGGCTGATGTCACTTGCAGAATTGGTAAAACGTATGGCAGAATATCCGCGGCGTATTCTGGGATTGCCGAACGTTCAGATTGCACCCGGCGAAAAGGCAAACCTGATGCTGGCAGATCTAAATTACGTGTGGACGGTGGATCCTGAAAAGCTCCATTCTAAGGCAAAAAATGCCATCTGGAAAGGGCAGGCATTGAAGGGAAAACCGATTGTTACCATTACAGATGGCGTGATCCGCTATCGGGATGCGGCGTATTTTGACCAGACAGGAAAGGAATGAGATACGATGTCGTTAGATAGATTACTTGGACGGATTGATGAGATGCATAATCCATCAGTTGCCGGACTTGATCCAAAATTAGAATATGTGCCGCGGTTTTTACAGGATGCGGCGTTTGTGAAATATGGTCACACGCTTGAAGCGGCAGCTGCGGCAATTTTAGAATTCAACAAGGCACTGATTGATGTACTTTGTGACATTGTCCCGGCGATCAAGCCACAGGCGGCATATTATGAGATGTACGGCTGGGCGGGGGTAAGGACACTGGTGGAAACGATTCGCTATGCCAAGGGAAAAGGAATGTTTGTTATCACGGATGGCAAGCGCAATGACATCGGTGCGACGATGTCCGCATACGCTGCGGCACATCTGGGAACTGTAGATGTTGGTGGCGTTACAGCTGAGCCGTTCGGTGCAGATGCATTAACAGTGAATGGATATCTCGGCACAGACGGCATCCAGCCGCTTTTGGATATCTGCGAAAAGTTAGATAAGGGCATCTTTGTTCTGGCAAAAACCTCGAATCCATCGAGCGGTGAGCTGCAAGATCAGAAGATCGGGGATAAGCCCGTCTATGAAGTAATGGGCGAGATGTGTGAGACATGGGGCAGCGCACAGATCGGTGCATATGGTTATTCTACTGTTGGTGCTGTAGTCGGTGCGACATACCCAGAACAGCTCAAAGAGCTTCGGGAAAAACTGCCGCATACGATGTTTTTAGTGCCAGGCTATGGTGCACAAGGCGGTGGTGCAAAGGGCGTCGCAGCTGCGTTTGACGGAAACGGACGTGGTGCGATCGTCAACTCTTCCCGTGCCATTATGTGTGCATGGAAGAAAGAAGCTGGCTGTTCGGAGGCGGATTTCGCACAAGCGGCAAGAAGAGAAGCGATTCGCATGCGGGACGATATTACGTCGTACCTGTAACAATAAATCAAGAAGTTGGAGAAAGGACTGGTGTCATGTCATTATTGGAACGTGGCGATAAGGCACATCTGCTTTTGGCAGACGGGACCATTTTTGAAGGACTGCATTTTGGAGTAAAGGGAACCGCGATTGGCGAAGTCGTATTTACCACGGGTATGACAGCGTATCAGGAAACGCTGACTGACCCGAGTTATTATGGTCAGCTTGTCACCCAGACATTTCCGCTGATCGGAAACTATGGCGTGAACAAAGAGGACAACGAATCGGCACAGTCGTATATCGGTGGCTATATTGTGCGTGAGTGGTGTAATACGCCCTCGAACTTCCGGATGGAAGGGGATATTGATACATTTTTGAAGGAGCAGAACATTGTCGGCATCTACAATATCGATACCAGACGTCTGACCCGTATTATCCGTGAAGTTGGTGTCATGAATGGTGTCATTACCACAGAAGATATCGAGGGCAGAGTGGATGAATTGCTGGAACAAGTGCGTGCATATCAGATTAAGGATGCGATTGCAACCGTAACCGGGAAAAAGCCGAGAGCGTATTCCAATGCAAACCCGAAATATCGTGTGGCATTGTATGACTTTGGATATAAGCGCAACATTCGCAATGAACTTGTGGCACGTGGATGTGAGGTCGTTGTTCTGCCGGCGACAACAACAGCAAAGGAATTGTCCGAGCTGAAACCCGATGGCATTATGCTTTCGAACGGACCGGGAGATCCAATGGAAAACCAGGAAGTTATTCAGAATATTCGTGAGATTGCATCGCTTGGCATCCCAATCTTTGGCATCTGCCTTGGACACCAGCTGTTGGCGCTCTCTCAGGGATGTCGTACAGAAAAGCTCAAATATGGTCATCGCGGTGCAAACCAGCCGGTAATTGATCTAGCAAGTCACCGCACCTATGTCACCAGTCAGAACCACGGCTATGCAGTCATTGGCGACAGCCTGGATCCGGCGATCGGCAGCGTGTCGCATATCAATGCCAATGATCAGACCTGTGAGGGCATCCGCTATCATAAAATCAACGCATTTACAGTACAGTTCCACCCGGAGGCACATGGCGGCCCGTTGGATACGGCGTATTTGTTCGACGAATTTGTAGGCGTGATGGAAAAGGAGAAGAGTAAGCTATGCCATTGAGAGAAGATATTCATAAGGTTCTTGTGATTGGCTCTGGTCCGATCATCATTGGACAGGCCGCAGAATTCGACTATGCCGGTACACAGGCATGCCGTGCGTTGAAACAGGAAGGACTTGAAGTTGTTCTGATCAACTCCAATCCGGCAACGATTATGACCGATAAGGCGATGGCAGATAAGGTGTACATTGAACCGCTTACCCTCGAGGTCGTAAAGCGCATCATTCGCATTGAAAAGCCGGACAGTCTGCTCTCCACCATGGGCGGTCAGACTGGTCTAACGCTTTCCATGCAGCTTGCAGAAGAAGGCTTTTTGGAAGAAAATGGCGTAAAACTATTGGGGGCAGATCCACTGACGATTCATAAGGCAGAGGATCGTCAGGCGTTTAAGGACACTATGGAAAAAATCGGTCAGCCCTGTATTCCGTCGAAGGTCGTGGAAACGATTGAAGATGCCGTGGACTTTGCAGGAGAAATCGGTTATCCGGTAATTGTTCGCCCGGCATTTACTTTGGGCGGCACTGGCGGCGGTATTGCGGACAATGAAGAGATGCTTCGCGACATCACTAAGAATGGTTTGCGTCTTTCTCCGATCACGCAGGTACTCATTGAAAAGTGTATCAGTGGCTGGAAGGAAATCGAATTTGAAGTGATTCGTGACCGAAAGGGCAATGTGATCACTGTCTGCTCGATGGAAAATTTCGACCCGGTTGGAGTACATACCGGAGATAGCATCGTCATTGCTCCAGCAGTTACATTATCTGACCGCGAATATCAGATGCTACGTACTGCAGCACTCAACATTATTTCCGAACTGAAGGTTGAGGGTGGCTGTAATTGTCAGTTTGCCCTTCATCCGACCAGCATGGACTATGCGGTCATTGAGGTCAATCCCCGTGTGTCACGTTCATCGGCACTTGCTTCTAAGGCGACGGGATATCCGATTGCCAAGGTTGCAGCACGCATTGCCATTGGCTATACGCTTGATGAGATCATCAATCAGGTGACCGGGAAGACCTACGCTTGCTTTGAGCCGGCGCTGGACTATGTAGTTGTGAAGTATCCGAAGTGGGCATTCGATAAGTTTGTCTATGCAAAGCGTACACTTGGCACGCAGATGAAAGCCACCGGTGAAGTTATGGCGATTGGTATCTCTTTTGAAGAGGCGATCATGAAGGCGGTACGATCGACAGAACTGGGTGTCGATTCCATGAATATGAAAAAATATGAGCAGATGTCGCTCGAGGACATCATGGAACACCTCAAGGTGGTAGATGATGAGCGCGCATTCCAGCTCTATGAAGCGATGAAGCGCGGCGTGCCCGTGGAAAAGCTTCATGAAATGACTATGGTAGATTGTTGGTTCCTGAACAAGCTGATGAACCTTATCGAACTGGAACGAGAAATGGCAGATCAGCCGCTGACGAAAGAGCTGTATTTGTTGGCAAAACAGTATGGCTATCTTGATGCAACAATCGAACGCATTTCTGGACAGAAGTGTCCGATGCATCGTCATGCGGTATATAAGATGGTTGATACCTGTGCAGGTGAATTTAAGGCGGAAACGCCGTATTTCTACTCTACTTATGACGAGGAAAATGAGGCGGAAGAATTCATTGAACGACAGAACAGCGGTAAGAAGAAGGTGATCGTATTCGGTTCCGGCCCGATCCGTATTGGCCAGGGGATTGAATTCGATTATTGCTCGGTACACTGTGTCTGGACGCTGAAGGAGATGGGCTGTGAAGCAATCATCTGCAACAACAACCCCGAAACGGTTTCGACCGATTTTGACACTGGCGATCGCTTGTACTTCGATCCACTCACGCAAGAAGACGTGGCAAATATCATCAACACAGAAAAGCCCTATGGTGTTGTGGTACAGTTTGGCGGTCAGACGGCAATTAAGCTGACAAGATATCTTGCGGATATGGGCGTGAATATCTTGGGAACATCCGCAGATGATATTGACGCAGCAGAGGATCGCGAACGCTTTGACGAACTTTTAGGACGCTGCGGTATTCCGCGTCCGTCCGGCGAAACGGTTATGACCACAGAAGAGGCGCTGAAGGCGGCGAATGATCTGGGATATCCGGTTCTGATGCGTCCGTCCTATGTCCTCGGCGGTCAGAATATGATTATTGCACATTCGGATAAGGATATCATGGAATACATGGCGATCATTACCAGCCATATGATCGAGAATCCGGTTCTGATCGACAAGTATATGATGGGTACAGAAGTAGAAGTGGATGCGATCTGCGATGGCGAAAACTATCTGATCCCGGGCATTATGGAACATGTGGAACGTGCCGGTGTGCATTCCGGCGACTCGATTTCGATCTATCCGGCACAAAACCTCAGTGAGTCTGTGACTGAAACGATCGTGCGTTACACAGGTCTTCTTGCCAAGGAACTTCACGCCGTAGGACTGATCAACATCCAGTATGTGGTGTATAATAATGAAGTCTATGTGATCGAGGTGAACCCGCGTTCGTCCAGAACTGTGCCGTATATTAGTAAAGTCACCGGTGTACCGATGGTAGATTTGGCGACGAAGATCATGCTCGGGGAAACGCTCGAGAGCCTGGGATACAAGCCGGGGCTGTATCCGAAGGGAAAATATGTTGCGGTCAAAGTGCCGGTATTCAGTTTTGAAAAGCTCCAGGATGTGGATACGATGCTGGGACCAGAAATGAAGTCCACTGGTGAATGCCTTGGTATTGCTACAAACTTGGAGGATGCTCTGCTTAAGGGTTTGATCGCAGCCGGCTATGATCTGAAAAAAGAGGGCGGCGTGTTAATTTCAGTGCGGGATACAGATAAGCAGGAGATCATTGGCATTGCTGACAAGTTTGCACGCATGGGATTTGAACTGTATGGTACGGCTGGTACGGCAGCAGTTCTGAACCATAATATGATCGCCACCAATCTGGTGAAAAAGATCTCAGACGGCGAGCCAAATACGATCACCCTCTTGGAGAGTGGTAAGATCCACTATATGATCTCGACCTCTGCAAAGGGGCGTCTGCCTGCAAGAGATAGCGTAAAAATGCGCCGTAAGTCGGTAGAACGCTCGATTTGTTGCCTGACGGCCATTGATACAGCTTCTGCACTGGCAAATGTGTTGGAATCCGGCAGAAGTATTGACGATGTAGAAATGGTCGATATTACTAAAATTTGACCTATATCAAACTGAAAATACGATGAAAAGCTGCGGGCGGGGAAGTTTCCCGCTCGCATTTTCTATGAAAGAAAGGGTGATCGATATGGCATATACGCAATGTTTTGCGCCGATTCTGAAAAAAGAGGCACTGGCGGCGAATGTTTACCGGTTTGTGATTTCCTGCCCGGAGATCGTGGCGGAAGCGGCTCCAGGACAGTTTGTTCACATTCTACCGCCGGGAAAGACACTTCGCAGACCAATTTCAATCTGTGAAATCGATAAAACAAATGGCACTCTGTCACTTGTGTTTGAAGTGAAAGGGGAGGGCACACGGGAACTTTCTGAGCTTTCTCCGAGTACAACAATGGATGTGCTGGGCGCATTGGGGCATGGTTTTACGATCCTACCTGAAAACAGTCGTGTGATCTTAGTTGGCGGTGGGATCGGGAATCCGCCGATGTTGTCTTTGGCGCAGGTGTATGGACATCGTGCAACTGCAATCTGCGGATTTCGTACTGCATCTATTGCAACCCTGCAAGAGGACTTTCGAAAGACTGGTGCGACGACGATTCTCTGTACTGACGATGGCACTGCCGGACGACATGCTTTGGTAACTGAGCCGCTAAAAGAACTTCTGGCATCCGGCAACTATGATATGGTCTATGCATGTGGCCCGAAACCGATGCTGAAATTTGTGGCAGCTGTGGCAAAAGAAGCGGATATTGCATGTGAAGTTTCTATGGAAGAGCGCATGGGATGCGGCATTGGTGCATGTTTGGTGTGCGCCTGTGAACTAGAGCAAAATGGAGCAAAACGCATGGGACACGTCTGCAAGGATGGTCCGGTATTTCGTGCAGAGGAGGTTGTTTGGTAATGGCAGATCTCAGTGTAAATGTAGCGGGCGTTGAATTCAAAAATCCGATGATTCCGGCATCCGGCGTGTTTGGCTATGGAAGAGAATATGAAAAGCTGTTTGACCTTTCGCGGCTGGGCGGCATTGCAACAAAGGGAACAACTGGCACGCTGCGTCCCGGAAATCCTTCTCCGCGTATTGCGGAAACGCCGGGTGGCATGTTGAATTCTGTGGGACTTCAGAATCCGGGGATTGATACGTTTTTGGAAAAAGAACTTCCGAATTTAATGCAAAAGAACACGGTGATTCTTGCAAATATTGCCGGTTCAACGTTAGAGGAGTGTGCGGAAGTGGCGGCAAAATTGGATGCCACAGATGTGCACATGATTGAACTGAATATCTCATGCCCCAATGTTAAGCATGGCGGTGCAGCCTTTGGTGTACACTGTGAGAGTGCGGCGGAAGTAACAGGTGCAGTCCGCAAAGCGACCACTAAGCCTCTGGTGGTAAAGCTTTCGCCGAATGTGACAGATATTGCAGAGATTGCAAGAGCTGTGGAATCTGCCGGTGCAGATGCGGTGTCCTTGATTAACACACTTCTTGGCATGCGGATCAATATCGAAAATCGCCGACCGGTTCTGCGCAATAATATGGGCGGTATGTCTGGCCCTGCTGTATTCCCGATTGCAGTGCGAATGGTCTATCAGGTGGCACAAGCTGTGCAGATCCCGGTTATCGGCATGGGTGGTGTATCAAGCGGCACAGACGCCATTGAAATGATGATGGCAGGCGCAAGTGCTGTGCAAGTCGGCGCGGCGATCTTTACTGATCCCTATGCACCGCTCCATATTATTGAAGAGATGAATGCGTGGCTGGATTCGAATGGAATTGCAAATGTTCGTGAGATCATTGGCACGGTTGAGCTTTGGTAAAAGGGGAGTGCGGAATATGGTGATCTTGGCAGTGGATTTCGGTGATGCACGAACCGGACTTGCTGTTTGTGGAGAGAGCGAATGGATGGCTTCTCCGGCAGGTGTAATCGCAGAAAAAGACTTTGAAAAATGCATGGAAAAAGTGGCGGACGCTGCAAAAGAACATGGGGCCAAAGAGATTGTCGTTGGTTATCCGAAAAATATGAATGGTACGATTGGTGCACGTGCAGAACTTTGCCAGAAATTTGCCGATGGACTCAAAGAGAAAACAGGACTTCCGGTTGTGCTTTGGGATGAGCGCTGTACGACGGTTTCGGCGCACAATTATCTGAACGTGACTAATACTCGGGGTAAAAAACGTAAAGCAGTGGTCGACGCCGTGGCAGCAACGCTGATTTTAGAAAGTTACCTCGGTTATCGGAAAAACAAGGCATCCATGTAGGAATAGCTAGAAAAAATCAAACAAAAACAGGCATTGTTTCAGTCACTGATATTTCGGACTGAAACAATGCCTGTTTTATAGAGAGTAAGAAAGAAAAGGAAAATTAGCTGCTTTTTCTGAAATTATTATCTGTCAAAATCCGCGCAAAAATCAATCCAAGCGGTAATGCCAGTACCATGAGCGTTGCATTAGTGATCCAAAGCGCACCTTGCGAGATGTCCCCAAGCGCAGTGAAGTAAATGCCCTTGTACATATACATGCCGGGAACCATGATTACAATGGATGGAACTGTCAAGGTGATACGCGGGAATCCCACAAGCGGTTTGATCGCAGACGCAAGAAGTCCGGCGGTAAAGGCACCAATAAATGAGCAAACACTTGGTGGTAGGACAGAAAAATCCACAAGTTCCAACCGTAGCGTATTGGCAAACATGCCGATCAACGCTGCGATAAACGCCATTTTTCGAGGGCTGTTGAACATAAGAGAAAATCCGTATACGCCTACCAGGCTTGCAGCAAGCCGCAATACCAAATGTAACAGTGGGTTCATCTCTAGCTCGACAAATTCTGCTGGCATAAACCGGAATGCCATGGCACATAGCCAGCCGGTCATTGTCGCCATGACAATGATGAGAAGCGCATATGTAATCCGTTCCAGACCGGAGCGAAGATCGAGTTTTGATAAGTCAAATCCGCCTGTGATCAGCGGAAACCCAGGGATGATAAAGAGCATTGCACAGATATAGCCGGCTTGGTGTACGACAGGAAGTTCGAAGACATATTCTGCTAGTTTGATTAACAAGACATACACACTGCATGCCGCCGCAACGCCGATCGCAACATTTGCAAGTAGCGTAATATGACGCTCTAATAATTTTTTTCGGACAAAATTACCCACGCCTGCACCAAAGAATGCGCAGATCATTTCGGTCAGACCACCACCAAGCAAGAATGTAAATGCACAGCATGCGGATGCGGCGGCAAGACCTAGATTCCATGCAGTATAGTGTCCCTTACGCTCTTGAATCTTGTCAAGTACTTTGTGGAAATGTTCTACTGAATTTTTGTTTGCACGCTCGTGAAATGCGTCGGAAAACCGTTCTAATAAATAGATTTTATCGGTATTTACGCCGGTAGTGTTGAGCGAAAAAGCATTGGTATATGTCTGTCCGCCTTCTGCACAGGTATATTCAATAGATAAAAGACCGATATCTGCATGACAAGTGATCCCAAGGGCACGCGAGATTTTGTTCATGGACGCGCGAACACGCCATGCACCAGTTCCAGATGCCAGCAGCATCAGACCCACACGCCCTACTAGGGTTGCCTTTTCGGGAAGCGGTGCATCTATGGCAGGGATCGCACCCTCGTGATCAACAATTTCATGCCAGTCGATCGTCATGTGTTGCTTTCGAAATTTACTCATATTGTCACATCTCTCCTTGCGGCATATGCCGTAACTCAATCAGAAATTTTCCCACAGGCGGCACTGCTATGATTTCATCTGATAAAAAGCTAACGTGCCACCTTGCGGGCATTTCCTTTGGGACACATCAGATGCACGATCTTTGTGCAGTATTGTCCTATCTTTAAGTATAGCACCTTTTCAGTTGTTTGACAATAGAAATGGTATGAGAAAAAATGTGACATTTGATGAGATTTTTCTACATCATGCCCGAAGCAAAGAGGCGCAAATAGGCTTGGGAATGATTTTGTGCAGGGAGAATATCGATGCTTTGGCTTACGTATGATTCGCTTTCTTTCGCGCTTGGTAGTGTTCTCCCCATACTTGCATCGAATCGAGGATGGGACGCATGGATTCCCCAAGCGCAGATAAAGCATATTCCACTCTGGGGGGAACTTCCGGATAAACCGTGCGTGTAATGATTCCATCTTCTTCCATAGAACGCAGGCAGTCCGTCAATACTTTTTGACTGATTTCATCTAAGTTTTTCGCAGTTCGTTAAATCGCCAAGGACGCATGAGCAGATTTCGTATAATCAAAAGCTTCCATTTGTTTCCGATCAGATGCACTGTGATTGCAACCGGGCATTCGGGCATCAATTCTTCTTTTGTCTTCAT
>CASEUJ010000039.1 GCA_949291125.1 uncultured Ruminococcus sp. | reverse complement strand
GTGTTGTCCGGACTGGCGATTGCCGACGCCCAGGAAGAACAGGCTGAGGAGGTCCGGGGAACCACCGGGGCCAGCTTTACCGTAGAGCGTGACATCTCTACGGGCGGCTGGAACGGCAATTACAGCACGCAGGAATTTATGTCCGAGGACATGATCCAGCAGATTGCCGCAGTGGATGGCAGTGCGGGGTATGACGCCACCCTGATTACCCTGCCCCGTATCTTCAATGATAAAGGTGAGGAACTGGCCCATGAGAATTACAGCTTCTACAACTACGGCTCCTACAATTCCCAATACCATGAGCTGTTTCTGTCGGGCCGGTTTGAACTGGTGGAAGGCACCCACATCACCGATGATATGACCAATAGCATTATCATCAGCCGGGAACTGGCTGAGTGGAACGGGCTGAAGGTTGGGGATACCTTGACAGGCGTTTACTACCCGCAAAATAACACCCCGGAAGTGGATATGGAGATCGTAGGCATCTTCGATGTGGTGGCGGACAAGGGCGACCAAGTAAATATGTATGATGATGCATCCTATTACGCCTATTCCAGCTATGTTTTCTGCAGCATGGACGCAGCCGAGGGCTTGATTAAGGGCTGGGGCGAAGATGGCGAGGGCATTTCCGAAGCCTATTACTATGTCACAGACGCTGCCCAATTAGAGAATGTGATTCGGGAAGTGCAAAGCATTTCTTCTATCAACTGGAACAACTACAAAATCACCGCCAATGACGAGGTGTATCAGAATATTTCCAGCGCCCTCTCTGACACAGGTACTTTGATTACCACTTTGATTATTGTCATCACGGCTGTGAGCATGGTGCTGATTATTCTCATTCTCTCCATGTCCATCCGCAGCCGGAAACGGGAAACCGGAATTTTACTGGCGGTGGGTATCGCCAAGCCTGCGGTGATTCTCCAGTATGTGCTGGAAACCCTGCTGATTGCAGTGGTGGCATTCCCACTGGCCTACCTCTCCAGCAAGCAAGTAGCTGGCACCCTGGGTACGCTGTTCGGCAAGGCGGCGGAGAATGTCATCGTCACGCCGGAACACTTTATGCTGGTAGCTATCGTGGGCGGCATTTTGCTGGTGGCGGCAGTGTTGGTGTCCAGCATTTCGACCCTGCGGTTAAAGCCCAAGCAGATTTTGGCGCAGATGGAGTAAAGGAGGACGCAATATGAATTTAGGAATACGAGCAATTTTATATAGCGCACGGAAGAGGAAAAAGACCTTGCTGGTGTTCTGCCTGTTCCTGGCCATTACCACTTTGGTGCTTTCCGGGCTGGCGATTGCAGACGCACAAGAGGAGCAATCGGAGGAACTGCGAGGCGTGACAGGGGCCAGCTTCACCGTCAATGCCAACAACGGTTATACTCTGCAGCCTGTCACGGACGAAATGATTGAGGAAATCGCCGCTATTGATGGCGTGGAAGCCTATAACACATCTCAATGGACGATTGTAAATCTCTATAATCAAGATACATTGATGAAAGGGACGGATGAACGGGAAGGTGTGGCAGACCTTTTTTATGGGTCAGGCTGCTTTGACTCAGAATATTCGCCTTTGTTCCTTAGCGGAGCCCTGCGTTTGACAGAAGGCCGCCATGTGACAGATGGCAATGGCGGAATCATCTTGTACGAAGGTCTTGCTGATAAATATGGGTTGTCCCTTGGCGATACACTGGAAGTAAAAAACGGGAACCCCGATGATCCACTGGTAGAGTGTGAAATTGCCGGTTTGTTTGAGGTCATTGCAGATGATGACGATGAACAGGCTACTATGGCAAGACCTTCAACATTTTACGATTACGAGGAATACATCTTTGTGGATATGGATACCATGTCGGCCATATCTACGCCCTATACGGCCAGTGAAGGAAATGGAATTACTTCCGTTGACTTCTTTGTTTCCGATGCAGCCAAGCTGGAAAGCATTGTCCAGGAAGTGCAGAACAGTACCTCTATCGACTGGAACTCCTATTACATCACGGTGAACAATGAAGTATACGAGCGCATTTCCAGCTCCATTACGGATACAGCTACCTTGGTTACGACGCTGATCGTGGTGATTACCGTAGTGAGCATGGTGCTGATTACCCTGATTTTCTCCATGTCTATACGGAGCAGGAAACGGGAAATGGGCATCCTGCTTGCTGTTGGTATCGCAAAACCCTCTGTTATCTTACAGTATATGCTTGAGACTGCATTGATAGCGGTTGTCGCATTTCCTCTGGCTTACTTATCCAGTAGGCAAGTTGCGGGAGCGATTGGTACTCTCTTTGGAAAGGCGGCAGAGAATGTGGTTGTCACACCGCAGCATTTCGCTTTGGTGGCAGTCACAGGAGGTATCCTGCTGATTATAGCGGTAATGGTATCCTGCATACCTGCCCTGCGGTTTAAACCAAAGCAAATACTCTCGCAAATGGAATAGGTTGAACATGATATAACTGTAAAATCCATAAAAAAAGAAACGAGGTAATCAGCATGAATATTATGAAACTAAATAATGTTGAGTACGCCTATGACAATAAAAGAAAAGTACTCAAAGGTGTGAGCCTTTCCCTTGAAGAGGGAAAAATGTACACTATTCTCGGGCCGTCAGGTTGTGGCAAAACGACGCTGTTGTCCCTGATAGGCGGCCTGGACAGTCCCTCGAACGGACAGATTTTGTATGACGGTCAGGACATTGAGAAAATGGGGCTTTCGGCCCACCGCAAGAACAACATAGCATTTATTTTCCAGAGTTATAATCTGATTGATTATTTAACGCCAAAGGAAAATGTGGCTTTGACATCAAAGCTGCCGCCATTGCCCATTTTGGAGCGTGTTGGACTTACGGATGAAGAAAGCAAACGGAATGTGCTGAAATTATCAGGCGGTCAACAGCAGCGCGTAGCGATTGCCCGTGCGTTGGCTTCTGATGCAAAGGTCATTCTTGCCGACGAGCCGACGGGAAATCTGGATGAGGATACCGCAGCAGATATAACCGCTATCCTGAAGGAGTGCGCCCATCAGATGAACAAATGCGTTGTTATCGTGACACACTCGAACGAGCTTGCGAGACAGGCTGATGTGGTATTTCGATTGAAGAAAGGTCAGCTACAGATGCAGTTAGAGGAAAAAAGAAATCCTGCAAGGCAGTCCGACAAATAAAAGAGCACTTTTGATGGATGTCATTTGTCCGCATAAAATCATCAAAAAATCCCTTCAAACCCGTGTGAGTTTGGAGGGATTTTGAGATAGTCTGTTGTGATTTATTCCTTCGGAATGAAATATAGAGAATAGCCATCTATATTGATTGGCAGTGTCGAAATTTCTGAACCATCATAGTATTCTGTTGGAGATACTGTGGCATAACCGGTCACTCCGTCAATGATGATCTCATAATCCGTTCCCTTCGGTGTTTTCTGCATTACCTCATAAGTTCCGCTGTATGTCTTGCCGTTTGTGGTATCCGTTATTGTAATTTCTCCGTCTTTGGCGATCAAAGTCAAATCCACAATTTCAGCGTCAGGATATAGCTCGTCGGCTTCACCTACGGCGATAATGAGTTCATCCGGAGCTTGAGCGGCTTCTATATCATTACTCGCAATCGTTCTCATTTTCCATTCGTAATCTTCAATAGCGACTGCATCGCCGTCACAAGCGGAAAGAGTGAATATCATAAGCAACATCAAAAACACAGATAAAATCTTTTTCATTTCAAACAGCCTCTCTTTTCAATTTGTTATTCTGGCAGATCTTCTAAAAAGAAGATTCCTTCTGTTAAGTTGACGAATATTTCCTTGTCTTTGATGACATAGGTTTTCCCATTCCACCAGACAGTCGTGTTATTTGCGGATATTGTCTTATCTGTTCCATCTTTCAAATGATATGTAATCGTAATTAGCGGTTTCTCGTTACTATCTGCCTTTTCAAACAAATCATATTTTAAAAATCCCGTTAATTTCAATGACAGTTCCACATCTTCCTGACTTGAAACTTCTTTGACTTCATCTGTCACGCTTGGATAGGAAATGCTGACTGTCTGAACATCTTTCAAATCAGGGATTCCAAAAAGGTACATACCATTTATAAGGATTTTAATCCCGACCACTAAAGCGGTTACAGCTACTAGCACGATTAGAAGTCGAATAGTGCCTTTGACAGCTTTTTTCATAAAAACGCCTTTCCGCACATTATGTCATGTCATAGCTTTTCTACATCTTCGACATAGATGGAAACTTCACCACACTTCGGGCAGATTGCCACCTTCGGCTTTCCAATCCGACCGCCGAACAGCTTGTTTTCGTCCGATGACATAATAATCCCGTATCCTGCACCTTCTACTTTGATGGCGCAATTTTCTTTCATTTCCGTTCCACATCTGAGACACTTTCTCATATATAAAATCCTCCTTTGGGTTTCATCAATCCTGTGAAATTGCTGGCAATCAAGCCGCTATCTTATATTCTGAGTTTCAATGTTTTATGCGTTTTTTATGGAAGCGCCGTAACGGAGCGTCTTGTAGATCGTCACACCTATCTCGAATACGGTAATTGCCACAATAAAGATAAGGAGCCCATTGGATACCATATCCGCATTCCAGTAAGTGAAAAATCTTGATACTGTATCTACATTATCGCCTAATACCCGTTCAATCTCAAGTGCAAAATTCGGATTCCAAATGGGTAAAACCTTTAGAACAACGATGCTCAATACAATTTGCAGTACTCCGCACACTATATTACTGATCATTACCAGTCTGCAGTAGACTCCGACAATCAAGCGTAATATCTCGTCTGCGAGACCGATCAGCAGACTCAGTATAAAGACGGGAAGAACGATGCCCCATTGTTTCAGATTGAAAATGGGTACAGTCATTACGGTTTCGTCTTCTGTAAAGAACGCAGCAAAGAAATGAGGAGCAAAAATCAGCAGCACACTAAAAATAACGATAAATATAATGCCTACAATGCTGTCACCCCGACTTATGATTGCTTTTTTATCGGGTACAGGCTCTAAAAATTTTGGTGTCCAACGGGAGTGGGAAGTTGGAGTTTTGCTTTCTCCCGACAGACTTTCTAAGGACCATTTTTCTACCTTTTTCAGCTCGAATTGAACCTTCTTTCGCTCCATAATGGCAAAAGTCAAGGTCACTGCACCGAATGCGGACACGCAGGATAGAATAACATCAGTAATTCCGGTGATTAGACCATCTACAATGGCTCGGATAATGACAGAAGCGGAGTTCTGTGCAGTAATCGTAGGCATTTCTCCCATTGCATTTATCAGAGAAATAACCAAAATCGGTATGGCAACACAGATCAAGACGACTTTAACAAACCACAGATAGGTGTCAAAGTATTCCGGGCCAATCAGATATCTTTGGTCGCCTTGATATTGTTTTGCAAATTCAGCAGGATCGCCGAGTTCAGTCAGCACCTCTTCCATAGAGCCTTTATCCGTATACATATCGCTGATCAGCTCTTCCAGCTCCATACGCACTTCATCTCGCTGAGCCTTGGAAAGCCGACGGATTACCTGGTAAATATATCGATCCATATAGTCTTTTTCATTTGGCG
>CASEUJ010000038.1 GCA_949291125.1 uncultured Ruminococcus sp. | reverse complement strand
TCACACTTTACACTCTTTGTCAAGTAAATAAATTGTGAATGATCCCGAATCCCTTCGCTCCCATTCTCTCTATTCCCTTAACTCTCGCCCTCGTGCGACAGCTTTATTATTATATCACACCTACTCCTGTTTTGTCAAGCTGAAAATTGTACACGTTTTTTGATTGATTTTAGATATATTGCATAAATATTGTCTTTTCTCCAATATATGTGCAAAAACCGCCTTTTTTAAGGCGGTTTCTTAGATCGAATAAATGCTTTTTTGATCAAATAGCAGTACTTGCCAAAGTGCTCGGCGCCATAGATCCAGCGGCCGTTACCACAATTACGTTCAGTACAATGCCAATCACAAATCCGATCACAGCTGCGATTAAGTATGATTTTGCAGCCTTAGGCGTGTCTTTCTTCTTAGCAAAGAACAGGATCAAACCTACGATCGGAAAAATAAATGATACGATCGCAAGACCTACACTTGTGCGATCCTCCATATATCTAACACCTCCTTCTATCTTTCTGACCATCCGTCTTATCTGCAAGAACAATCTTTGATAGGTTTCCCCATCCTCCCCTTAAATTCGACATCCTTGGTCAATTACCATTGTACCATAGTATTTCTATAATGTCAAGTTTTTTTTATATAATAGTATTTAAATAATAGACTTTATGGAGAAAACTGCTATGTTTGACGAACGAATCAAGGAATTACGCAAGTCGATTGGCATCAATCAAATTGAATTTGGAAAACTGCTCCATGTCACAAAGTAATGCATCAGTAACTGGGAAAACGGCAATATTATGCCATCAGTCGATATGCTGATCCAGATTGCCACTACCTTTTCTGTCAGTACGGATTATTTACTTGGACTGGATGATCGTTCTACGCTTGATGTTACCGGACTCACCCAACAGGAGATCTCTCACCTCCGGAACATTATCAATGACTTGCGCAGCAAATAAAGTTCCTACAAACACCTATAAAAACCATGTTAATCTGTATCAAGCAGACTGATTTGGGTTTTTATGTGTGGGAAACGATCGCGATTAAAGATCCATAAATAATGCTGAAAACAAAATCAGCAGCATACATATCGGGCAAATATATTTGATCATGATCCGATAGAGCCCCTTTGCGCGAAACTTTTCGTTGCGCTCAATTTCACTCTCAATATACGTTGTTTTTGCAACAAAGCCAATTAGGATGCAAGTGAACAGTGCTACGATTGGCATCATGATGCTATTGCTGATATAATCAAAGAAGTCCAGAAGCTGTTTCCCAAAAATAGTGAAATCAGACCAAATGCTATAGCCAAAGATCGAAAGCATACCGATCAGCAGAGAAAATCCGGTGACAAGTAGACAACTTGGTACACGCCCCCAGTGGAATTTCTCCTGAATGATCGAAACCACAGTTTCCATCAACGAAATGGATGAAGTCAGTGCCGCAAGTGCTACTAACAGAAAGAATATGATCCCGATAATCTGACCGCCTGCCATCGAAGCAAAGACATTCGGCAAGGTAACAAACATCAGACTTGGACCAGAGTTCAATGCACTCTCATCGCCGCCTGAAAATACAAACACAGCCGGGACGATAATCAGTCCGGCTAAAAACGCAACGACAGTATCAAATACCTCAATCTGGCGGACAGAGCTTTCAATGCTATCCTCCTTGCGCATATAGGAGCCATATGTGATCATAATGCCCATGGCAAGTGACATTGAATAGAACAACTGACCTACTGCAGCAACCACAGTCTTCATGGAAAATGCAGAAAAATCGGGCTTTACATAATAGAGCAAGCCTTCCATTGCACCGGGAAGCGTCAGTGTATAGATCGCAATCCCCACGATCAGCACAAGCAGAATCGGCATCATGATCTTACTCATTTTTTCGATTCCCTTTTGAACCCCTAAAATGACGATCGCGGCCGTTGCAAGCACATAGATAACAAAAAACAGCGTCGGTATCCCTGCATGTCCAATAAAATTAGAGAAATATGTGCCGTTATCTGCGGCTGCTTCTCCAGCACCGATGCAGAAATCAGTCAGATATTTGAGTACCCATCCGCCAATGACGCAATAATAGGGCAGGATAATGACCGGAATCGCAGCGGCAAGCCAGCCGAGCGGCCGAAATTTGTGGTGTACTGTACTATATGCCTCGATGACACTTTTCCCGGTACGGCGGCCGATCGCAATTTCCGTCAGCATCAATGCAAAACCGAATGTCACAGTAAAAACCAGATAGACAAGCAGAAAAATGCCGCCGCCATATTTCGCGGCAAGGTACGGAAATCGCCAGATATTGCCAAGTCCGACTGCCGATCCGGCTGCTGCCAGCACAAAGCCAATCCGAGACCCGAAACTTCCGGCATTCTTTTCAGCGGTGTTTTTCATAATTTCATACATCCTTTCTCATGGGGATATTCAAATTTCGCCTGGCAAAACAGACGTTTTTTATTATACAGTCTTTCGATTTTTCTGTCAATCTCATTGCTGGATTATTCAAATCTAATTTACAATTATACCCGTATGCATTGTGATTGCCTCAATTTCCCTTACTATATGCTTGAAAACCTTTGTCTTCCATGTTATAATAATAGCATCTTATACAGAGAAGGAGCAAGAGCAAATGCCACTACGGATCGCAATCTGCGACGATGATGTCAAACAATGTACCTTACTTCAATCATGGTTAGCGCAATGGGAGCAGATGCACGCCATTTCGCTTATCGTCATTTCCTATCAGAGCACTGAACAATTTCTGTTCCACTATGACAATCATCCTTGCGATCTGCTTCTGCTTGACATTGAAATGAACGGCACAAGCGGCATGCATCTCGCTAGACAGCTTCGTAAAAAAAACGATATGCTGCCGATCATCTTTATCACTGGATTTTCAGCATATATGCAAGAGGGTTATGATGTGGATGCACTCCATTATCTACTCAAGCCGGTACAACAGGAAAAACTCTTTGCGGCGCTGGATAAATTCCTGGCGCACCAAAAAGATTCCCGTCAGATCCTTCTACCATGCACAGACGCAACCATCCGCATCTGCGAAGACGATATCCTCTATTGTGAAGCATTTGGGAAAAAGACGCAGGTGACATGTATAAATAGTGCCTCCTATTGCTGCAATCTAGGGATCAGTCAGCTTGCGGATCAGCTCAGCCGTGCATTTATATTATGCCATCGTTCGTATCTAGTACACCTAGGACACATTTACATCATCCGTAAAACCGAACTTATTCTGGATAATGGCCAGACGCTGCCACTTTCCCGACGGCTCTATGATTTGGTAAACCGGACATTCATCGCGTATTACAAGGAGCGTTCTCTATGAAAATCCTATGGATACTTCTCGCCATACTTGCAGCGTCGGGCGTTGTCATCTTATCTGGATTTGGCATTCGTGCCCTGTTTTATCGAGCAGTAGACAAGAGGATCGAGTGCTTTCAAAGCGACCTGATCACCAAACAGACCGCCGAAATCCAACAGATGTATCACCAGATGCAGCAATGGCGCCACGATTATCGCGGGCACATCCAGAACATGAAAAACCGACTCGGCGACGCACAGCAGGATGCACTTTCCCGATATCTGGACGAATTGGCAGACGATCTGACTCAGGCGGATACCTCGATCCAAACCGGCAATGTCATGGCAGACGCTGTACTGGGCAGCAAGCTTTCTATCGCAGAGAAACACGGCATCGCCCTCAATATCAAAGCACAGATTCCACCGAATATCCCGATGCATGACGTCGAGCTATGTTCCATGCTGGGCAATTTGTTGGACAACGCCACTGAAGCATGTGACAAACTGCCGGTGCAGCGGCGGTTTGTTCGGGTGTATATCGGAAAATTCAAGGGGCAATTCTATCTGTCAGTACAAAATTCCGCCGGGCAAGTGCACCGAGAAAAAGGTCTCTTCCGTTCCACCAAGCCGGGCAATCATGGCTATGGGCTGTTCCGGATCGACCGCATTGCTAAAAAGTACGGCGGCTATATCAACCGCCAATACGAAGAGGGCGTATTTGCCACCGAACTGATGATCCCACTAATGGAGCAATCGATGTAACACAACCATTCGTTCCCTATTTCGACCGTTCGTTCCAAAATCCACACGAACGGTCTTTTTTGTGGTAGACTGATAGACGAGAGGAGTGATCGTCATGAAACGCATCAAAATCGCCAAATACACCAAAGAAAAGCACAAGAAGGCCTGGGATGCCTACCACGCAGAACAAGCGAAGATCCGATATAAGACCGGGGAGAATATGCGTTATCTGCTGTATGAACTCTGGAAGTGTCAGCCGGTAATGTTCCTGATTCTGGCGCTGGAACTGGCTGCTGCTACTGCCAATGGCCCCTTGAGCACTTATATCAGCAAATATGTGGTTGAACTGACCCTGGGCAGCGACGATCGGGTGAGGCTGGGGCTCATCTGTCTGCTACTAATTATCGGGGAACGGCTGACCAAGTATATCTGGAACGAGTGCGGAAACTGTCGGAACTTTTCAAAAAACTACCAGTTTATCGCCTACATGAAGCGCAAGATCATCCGGAAGAATATGTCCACCGACTATGAAAACAACGAGCGCTGTGCCCAGGGCGATGCCCTGAAAAAGGCTGCCACCGGTGCTGACTATATCACCGTCCAAACTGTCGATACTATTCTTTTCTTTCTGCTGGCAGTGACCCAGGTCATTGCCTATAGTTCCATCTTGTCCATGTTAAATCCGGTCATGATCTTAATCGTAGGCGCGCCGGCGGTGGCGAGCTATTATATCGAGCGACACAAAATGATGTGGATCTGGAACATGGCGGACAATTGGCAGCAGTACGAACGAGAACTGGACTATGTCCGCTATGCCGGCGGCAGCTTCCAGACGGCAAAGGATGTTCGCATCTATGGTATGGACAAATGGTTTTACAAGATCTTCAACCGTTCCTTTGCAAATCGCCAGGACTGGAACACCCAGCAGGACGAGTGGTCGTTGCGCCACGATCTGGTGCGGGTGCTGATGGTGCATATTTCCAACTTTGCCGCCTATGCCTATGTGATCTACTTGGTCACCAAAGGTAACATCGGCGCTGGAGATTTCGTGCTCTATTTTGGCTCCATCTATCAGCTGAGCTTTGCGGTGCGCAATGTATTTGACAGGTACTCCGGTTTCAACTGGTTGTCCAATAATCTCTCCTACGCTCGGGAGTATCTGGACACGCCAGATCGAACCAATCGAGACGAAGGCGAAGCCCTTCCTGAGGACGGTTGCGAGATCGAATTTCGAAACGTCAGCTATACTTACAGTGGTGCGTCAGAACCTACCATTCGAAACATCTCTTTTACCCTCCACAAAGGAGAAAAACTGGCTATGGTAGGGCTCAATGGTGCTGGAAAAACCACCCTGATCAAACTGATGTGCGGACTGTACAATCCCACGGAGGGTGAAATTCTCTTAAACGGTAAGCCAGTGAATGCATACAACCGGGAGGCTTACTTCACTCTATTCAGCACCGTGTTTCAGGACATTGCCGTGCTGCCGGTGACCATTGCTGAAAATATTGCTGGGGTACGGAAAGAGGAAGTGGACATAGAACGGGTCTATGCCTGCCTAAAGCAGGCAGGTCTGTACGAGGATGTGATGCGTCTGCCCGAGCGAGAACAGACCCGTCTGGTAAAATCCGTCTTTGAGAACGCCACAGAGTTTTCTGGCGGTCAGATGCAAAAGCTGGCGCTAGCACGGGCGCTGTATCAGGATGGCACAGTACTACTCTTAGATGAGCCAACCGCCGCGCTGGATCCCATCGCCGAACGGGAGATGTATTACAGCTACGCAGATTTCTCCAAGGGCAAGTCCTGCGTCTTTATCTCCCACCGGCTGGCGTCCACTCGGTTCTGCGACCGGATCATACTCATCGAAAACGGTATTATCACAGAAACCGGCAGCCACAAGACGCTAATGCAGCAGGGCGGTGCCTATGCCAAACTGTTCACCCTACAAAGCTCTTACTACAACGACCAGGAGGTGGTACAAGATGAAAAAAGCATCTGACCCGAAACTCACCCCCAAAGAAAAGCGCACCATTATTCGCCGGACGCTCCAAGCAGTAAATGCCGCAGACAAGGGCTATATTGCCCGGGATACGGCGAAATACTGTATGGACTTAGCCGGAGACTTTATCTCCATCTACCTCTCCGCTCTGATCGTCGATGGCATCGCCGAGGGCAAGCCGCTGTGGACACTGTTATGTTATGCGGCAATTGTCGTAGGCATCCAGACACTGCTATCTGTCATCCAGCGGTTTTTATTCCGGCGCAAGGAGACTCACCAATTCGCCAGGGACACCAACCTACAGAAGAGCCTGTGGCAGAAGGTCATGACCATGGACTTTTATCATCTGGAAAGCACTGATATGCACAATCAGTACAACCGTGCTGCTCAGCAGCCTACCAACCGTAATGGCGGCATAGCGGCGGTGTGTAACTATTGGAAGTATCTGCTGGGCGGCGGATTTATGGTAATAACTGGCGTTATCCTCATTGCCCCCACAGCCTTCCGAGCACCCACAGCCCATGAAGGATTCTCCTGGTTTGTCCAGTCCATCTGGGGATTTCTGACAGTGATTGCACTGGCGGCGACGCTGGAAATGGTTAAGGCTTTGGTACTAAACCGCAAATCCACGGAAATTTTCGCCAATGTCCAGAGCGATAAGGACATGATCGCCAGCCGCCGGGTGGAGAGCTTCTACAACGAGTATGTCTTGCAGCATTATCAAACTGGCAAGGAGATTCGGATGTATGGCCAGCAGTCTCTGGTGGAACGGGAGCTGGATCGGGCGCAGCAGACAATAATTACTCGTTGGAATCAGGCGTTTCGGAAAGCCCTTACCCCGAACCTGCTGTTCCAGATCATGAACATTTTATCAAGGACATTGATGTACGGCTTTGCGGTGATGCGTGCCGCATCTGGCATACTATCTCCCGGTGAGGTGATCGCTTTTGCACTGTACTTTGAGAAAATCTCTGCCGGGGTATCTGAGCTTTCCGATGCCTATGGACTATTACAAACCTGCCCCACCTTCTGTAAGCAATACTTTGACTTTCTGGACATTCCCGACAAGTCTTATCAGGGCACCATCCCTACGGAAAAGCGCAGCGACAACGAGTATCAATTTGAATTCCACGATGTTTCCTTTCGCTATCCGGGCAGCAACCAGTACGCCCTGCGGCACATCAATCTTAGATGGAACATTGGAGAGAAAATGGCGTTGGTAGGGCGCAATGGCTGCGGCAAATCTACTCTGATCAAGCTACTATGCAGGCTCTATGAGCCAACGGAAGGCGTTATCACCCTCAACGGCATCAACATCTACAAATACGATTATCGGGAGTATATGGCGCTGTTTTCGGTAGTATTTCAGGATTCATCCCTGTTTGCCTTCTCCCTGGCGGAAAATGTGGCAGCGGATACGGAATACGACCCAGCACGGGTGGAAAATTGTCTGCGGCGGTCGGGTTTAGGAGAGAGGCTTGAGACCCTGCCACATGGAATCGACACCTGTCTGTACAAAGACTTTGATGAATCAGGCGTTGAGATTTCCGGTGGCGAAGCCCAAAAGATCATGCTGGCGCGGGCGATCTATAAGGGCGCTCCCTTTATCATTCTGGACGAGCCCACAGCGGCACTGGATCCCATCTCCGAACATGATATCTACACCAAGTTCAACCAGATCGTCGGCACTCGAACAGCGATCTATATCTCTCATCGACTGTCCAGCTGTCGATTCTGCGATCAGATTACCGTCATGGAA
Organism: uncultured Ruminococcus sp.; assembly: GCA_949291125.1. Lineage (GTDB taxonomy): Bacteria > Bacillota > Clostridia > Oscillospirales > Ruminococcaceae > Ruminococcus_C. The sequence goes on along the minus strand of CASEUJ010000038.1, from coordinate 71,524 downwards.
GACGGCATGATTGTGCAACAGGGTTCCCACGAAACGCTTTTGGCGCAGGATGGCACATATCAGTCCCTCTGGTACGCCCAGGCGGAATACTATCGTCATACAGCAGTCGATCTATACACATAACTAATTCTGTAATTGTATAATCATATTATTATAACACAATGATATTCCAGCAATTTTAATAATTTATGTAGCGTATAACAGGAACTCTTACCGAACATTGCGCTAATCCCCATCCTTTGTTTCTATGCATGCTGGGTTCTGATCTGACATGGGAAAAGATCCTTGCACCATGATAATATCTCAAGCAAATTCAAAAAGTTAAGCAGACCTGTGAAAGAAAATCTACGATTAAACTGACATTCGATCAAAAGCATTGACACTCTCTTGCTTCCAGATATTATCCTAAAAAACGGTTATTGCATCGTACTTTTCTGCGATGGCAATAACCGTTTTCTGATGCCAGAAGGCATCCGTATTTATCCAAGCATTACATCAAGCAGCATCATCACGGCAAAGCCGGAAACAATCCCCATTGTCGCAATATAGGGCTGCGTTGGTGCATTTCTGCGGCACTCCGGAATCAATTCATGTACCGCTACTAAGATCATGGCGCCAGCTGCAAATGCCAGGGCATATGGCAAAATTGTTTCCATTCGCGTCACTAGAAGCGCACCCACAACACCGGCAACCGGCTCAACCATACCCGATGCCTGCCCGATGAGAAAACTCTTTTTCCGAGAACACCCTTCACGGCGCAGTGGAAGGGAAACTGCCGCACCTTCCGGAAAATTCTGAAGTCCGATGCCAACAGCAATTGTTACAGCTCCCATGATACTTTCCATTGGCGCGCCGGCTTGCAGCGACCCGAATGCAACGCCCACCGCAAGTCCTTCTGGGATATTATGCAGCGTAATGGATAAGATCAGCATAATGATGCGGTTCAAACGATCATTTGGGCTGCCCTGAATGTTTTCCGCTTTTTTCTGCATGTGCGTTACAGTTTTATCGGATGCCCACATAAAGCATGCACCACACAGGAAACCGACCGTCGCCACGAAATATGCCGGTGTTTCTAATGTTGCCTCTGCACGTTCGATTGCTGGCTGGAGCAATGACCAAAAACTTGCAGCAATCATAACACCGGCTGCAAAGCCGAGCATCAGATTGAGAAGTTTCGGATTCGGATTCCGAAAAAACACAACCGTTGCTGCGCCGAGCGCCGTGATCCACCATGTACCCAATGTGGCGACAAGCGCCATATACACCATATTGTCCATTTCAAACGCCCTCCTGATGCAGATCCCTGTTCAAAACAGGTCTTGTTATAAAAATATGCAGCAAAGGTCAAAAGGGTGCAGACATGAAAATGACAACATAGTACAGCATACCACTACCTGACAAAACGATCCATGTACGCTCTTTTCTGCGTACATGGATCGCTCTGTTTCTATGATAAATGCGTCTGAGATTAAGACACTAGAGTTTATTGCATTGTTTTCAGCATTCAGAAACGAGAATCGCACCATCTTGTGCGGTAATCGAAAGCTTTTGGATCTTTTCGCCATGTGCAATAATCTTGGCTGCAATCTGGTCTTCGACATCCTGCCGGATCACACGACGGATATCACGCGCACCATACGGCTTACCATATGCCTTTTCTGCGATTGCCGCCAACGCTGCATCATCATATGCAAGCGTAATGTCCTTTTCCAAAAGTGGCTCGCGCATTTCTTCAAGCATTAGACCGGCGATTTTTGCAAAATCTTGCTTTTCGAGATTACGGAATACCACGATCTCGTCAATGCGGCTAAGGAATTCCGGCCGCAGGAACTCGCGCAGTCCCTTCATCGCCTTTTCCTTTGAAATTTCACTTTCCGTCCGATTAAACCCGACGCCAACGCTTTTATCTGTCGAGCCAGCATTCGAAGTCATGCAGATTACGGTATTTTCAAAGTTGACCGTTCTCCCTTGTGCATCTTCAATCTTTCCCTCGTCGAGGATCTGGAGCAAAAGGTTCATCACATCCGGATGTGCTTTTTCCATCTCGTCGAACAGCACAACAGAATACGGATTGCGGCGAACTTTTTCGGTAAGCTGTCCCGCTTCATCATAGCCAACATATCCAGGAGGTGCACCGATCAGACGCGTTACGGCATATTTTTCCATATATTCCGTCATATCAAGTCGGATCAATGGGTCATTGGTATCAAACAGTTCTTGTGAAAGCACCTTTACAAGCTCCGTTTTTCCAACACCAGTAGGGCCGACAAAGATAAATGAAGCCGGTCTACGACGTTTGCTGAGCTGTACACGTGTTCGCTTGATTGCCTTAGACAATGCATCAATCGCCTCATCCTGTCCGATGATACGTGCTTTCAGGCGGTCTTCAAGGTTTGCAAGCTTCGTGTATTCCGATTCCGAAATCTTGTTGGCAGGAATTCCCGTCCAGAGTTCAATGACATTGGAGAGATCTTCGACGGTCACTTCCACATGTTCCATTGCCTCTTTGGCTTGATCGAGATCTGCTTGCAGACGAATGCGTTCACCTTTGAGCTGCGCAAGCGCTTCATAATCAATTTCAGTCTCATCTTCAAGCGACTTTTCCCGTTCATCTAGTTCCTGCATTTTCTGATTGAGGGTATCATATGCGGCGATCTCCGGCGAACGCAGACAAGTGCAGGCGCAGCCTTCATCGAGCAGATCAATGGCCTTATCCGGAAGGAAACGATCTGTGATATATCGTTCTGACAACACTGCACACAGCCGCAACATTGCAGGCGAAATATGCACGCGGTGATATGCCTCATAATATTTTGCGATCCCTTTCAGGACTTCTACAGTTTCCTCAATCGTTGGCTCATTGACTTTAACTGGCTGAAAACGACGCTCTAATGCAGAATCTTTTTCGATATGCTTACGATACTCCTCATATGTGGTCGCACCAATCACCTGGATTTCACCGCGAGACAATGCCGGTTTCAATAAGTTCGCTGCGTTCATGGTCGATCCGTCTGCACTGCCCGCACCCACCAGATTATGCACTTCATCGATGAAGAGAATAATATTACCCTCTTGCTTGACTTCAGAAATCAGACCTTTTACGCGACTCTCGAATTGCCCGCGGAACTGTGTTCCGGCAACAAGCGCCGTCAGGTCCAATAAGTAGATCTGTTTGTCTTTCAGATGCAGTGGCACTGTTCCTGCGTGAATACGCTGGGCAATCCCCTCAGCGATCGCAGTTTTTCCGACACCCGGCTCACCGATCAGACAGGGATTATTCTTCGTGCGGCGGGAAAGGATCTGAATGATACGGGAGATCTCTTTATCTCTACCGATAATAGCATCCAGCTCGCCGTCTGCCGCACGTTGACTGAGGTTCGTGCAGTAATTTGTGAGGAACTTGAGTTCCTTCTTCCGACGGCGGCGTTCGCGTCGTGTTGATTCTGGTGCGCCGGAAAACGGCTTCGATACATCGTCTTCCGCTGGCATCATCGAATGATCCCCGGCCTCACCCTCTTCATTTTGCTGTACATCCTTAACCATATTCTGCAAAAATTGAGGAATAACACCTGATCCGCCCATTTCAAAGCTTTCGCCATCCATCAGATCCATCATCTGATTCGAGATTTGTTCCAGCTCATCATCTGTAATACCCATTTTATTCATATATTCATTGACTTGCGGAATGTTGAGTTCTTTTGCACATACCAGACACAGTCCATCGTTTTTTTTCTGATTTCCCTGCACAGCAGTGATCAATACTACTGCAGGTCTTTTTTTACATCGACTACATAACATCATCGTATACTCTCTCACCTTTCCGTTTCTGGCCGACAGGACACTGTAAACAAATCAGAATCCTGCCAACGCCATATTTTTGCTTCATCACAAGTAATAGATATATTGAAACAATACTGTCTGACGGATCACAGCTTCCTGAAAAAATGCTGCCTGATCCGCACCGGTCTGTACAAGCCAGTTTGTCATCACTTTCATCAGATATAAGAACAATGCCGCCTGCATGCATCCCGCAGCAATGCCGATCACATGATCCAATGGCAACAAGCGATCAGATACCAGCATACGAGATAGCCCTTTTATTATAACCCTTAGCACGGCAGAAATCAAGAGAAAAAGCATGAAAAACAGAATAATTTTTACAAATGAAACGATCATAGGACGAATATAATTTTCTGTCAACTGTTCCGCTGCTTTTTCGGTATCATCGGAAAGCATCAGAGCCGCTGTTTCGATCAGTTGGTCTGCACGATCGACCACCGAAACAGAGGGCAACAATGCTTGCGTCATCCATGCCGGAAGACCCATAAAGCCCGCTGCCGTCGAAGTATCGATCGTCTGAAGCAGTCCATCTTCAAGTGTTTCTTCCGACATGCCAGTGGCAGAGATCAGCGTATCCATTGCGACATCCGAATCTTGAGCAAGCTGTTGCAGCTGCTGTGTTGTCAATTGAATGCCATATTGATCAAACACGCTCTGTAGTATCTGCGGCAGATGATGTGCCTCAATCCTTTCGCTCAGATACTCAGTGCAATAAGACGACAAAAACCGATCGTAAATCGTTTCTGCCATGGGTTGTGCCAGAAGATTTGCTGAAAATGCCGCGACCAGATAACAGATCAGTCCGACGGCACTCCGAAAAGCACCGCGATGCCAGCCACCCCAGATACAAAGCACGAGAATCGCGATCACCGTCAGATCATAAAGCCACCAACTTTGATTCATCCAAGTTTCCACGTACTACTCCTTAAAATCAACACGATCAATTTGATCATATCCCAATAAAAATACATAGCCATCCCGGCGTATAAACGCCGTATAAGAGCCATCGAGCGTAACAGTTGCGATTGGCGTACCCGAAAAGTCATACGATGTCACCAAGCCATCTTCCATCACGATCGCATCTCCATCCACGACGGATACATAGGAAGCATCCGCTTCAATGGGTACGATCTCTGGCTGATCCGCATTGCGGTCAAGCAGCACCAGCGATGTTTGACGTTTCTGATCATCTTGTACGATCAGTGCAGCCCGCCCATTTTCAAGAGATGCATGCACAAGTGTCCCATTATAGGCATAGGTGCCGAGGACTTCTCCCGATTTGCTATAATATGCGCAAAGCGTATTGCCGATTACACAGAATGTGTCTTCCGACGAGAATCCGGCTTCTACGACAAGTGTATCGAGCGGCAGAGAAGTCCATTGGGTATCCATCTGATAAAACAAAATGCTGGTGACAGTGCTCTGCATGACTCCATTTTCCACATCGATTGATGTAAAACAGCAACCCTCTCCATCGTTATGGAAAGCAACATCAATCACACGTTCAATACAATTGCGCTGATAAATCCGCTTTCCTGTGTCGTCGTATACGACGATCGAACAGGTATAGGCGCTTGATTCCGTAATCAGCGCAACATTCCCCGTTTCACTGATCGTTCCGGAAATAATGTTTTCATCGATCGTCTTGCTGTAAACATTTTTACTCTTTGTATCCACCCGGAATGATTTCCCATCACGTTCATAGACAAGCGCATATTTTCCTGCTGTCGAGATGGCGGCATTCTGAAACGCATGCTGGCGGCTATCCTGTGCATCTCCATGAATTGAATAAAGATCCAGATATGCATCATGGAGAATAAACAAGGTATCATTGACAAACTCTGCCTGATATCCGGTATTCCCAGAAATTGTCAGAGGAAAATTACCTTCCGCCAGCGTTCCATCATTTTGCGTTACAGTAGCATAGCGTCCGCCGATCCCCTCCAACCGCGGGATCCATGCATCGCGCTCAACATACAAATAGCCGCAGAACCCGACCAGCAGCAAAAATATCACAAAATTTCGAAAGGTTCTCATGCGATGGCGGCGTTTTCTTCTTTCGATCATATCATCTGTATCACGTGCCATATTCTGATTCCAACGCTCCTTTCCGTTTTAGAGATGAATTTGTTCCGGACACTCAATATCCTCATAAAACAGTCGGTAAAGTGATAATCCATGTGGCTGCGCCGTGATGCCGGCACGAAGCCGGTCACGCGATCGCAGCAACAGATCAAGCTCATCCAGTGCGATCCTGCCTTCATTGACACTGAGCAGGGTTCCGACTAAAATACGCACCATATTATATAAAAACCCATTCCCTTTTATGAAGATCACAACTGAATGCTCCTGCTGTTCGATGCGGATATCATAAATCGTGCGAACGGTGTTTTTTTGCTTGGATGCTCCAGTACAAAATGCAGCAAAATCATGGGTACCAAGAAAATGTGAGGCTGCTTCCCGGATCAGCGACACATCCAGCCTGCGCCGATAATGCAGCTCCAGATCGGTTGTAAACGGATTTTTGCTCTCACTATTGTGAATGCGGTACATATACTGCTTTGCTTTACAGCTAAAGCGCGCATGAAACTCTGGCGGCACATCCTCCACAGACAAGATCGAAATGTCTTCCGGTAAATAACCACATGCACCCCGGATAAAATTACGTGCCGGGATTGGATTTCCCGTCTGCATGGAAAAGCAGAATTGTCGGGCATGAACACCAGTATCTGTCCGGGAACATCCCTGTATCGTAACCGATTCATTCAGAAGCTTGGAAAGCGCCGTTTCCACTGTTTCCTGTACAGTCACCGCATTTGGCTGGCGCTGAAATCCATGATAATGTGTTCCTCGAAACGCCATCATGACTTTGAGATTTCTCATCTGTCTGCCGCCTCCTCAAATGGTGGTTCTTTGAGTGATTTGTCGCCGCTATGATCCAGATCTGTTTTCTCTGTCGGCAAAGTGAGATCATCTGGCGCACCGATAAGCTCTGGCAACTGTTCTGTCGACGGTTTATCGTCATGGGAGGTGGTGCGCGGCGCAACAGGCAGTAAAAACGGCTTTCCACGTTTTTTCTCAATGACATATAGAGCCGCAAGAAGCAGGATACTTCCTGTTGTCAAACAAATGCCGGGAATAAAGCCCTCTGGAATATAAGAAAGGTGAATCGTATGGGTTCCTGCCGTCACCGGTACTGCGATCATGGCATCACTAATGGCGATGATCTCAATATCTTCGCCGTCAAGCTGTGCGTGCCACCCTGCTTCATATGGAATGGAAAAATAGCATAATCCATCTGTATTTGTCTCAAATGTTCCGGACAGACTGGTGTCAGAAAAATCAGTCAAAGTAACGCCACCCGCTGCAAGCATTGCATATCCTTCTTCGAACACATCCAGATTCATCTGATAAACATAGAGTGTCACCGTACCACCCACGGCATCCTGTTTGAGTTCTACTGTCAGTGATGCAGGAGCATCAGCAGAACATGTACCGATCGAAAAAACATAAGGAATATCGGAGATGCTGTAAGACGTTACATAAGCGCCATCGTTATGAACGAGCACACTTGTGGATTCCGCCGCCTGTACATAGCCATACAAAACAGTATCAGTATCAGAAGAATACGTAAATTGAAGCGTATGATCATCGCTACTAGAGTCAACGGTATAGGAATAGCTGCCATAGCTACCATTGGAGGAAGCCGATGCACCAATACATGTGGTATCTTCTGCTTCAACAGCGGTAAACAGCGGCGTTTCGATCCCGGTGGCAAGGCGGAACATTGTATTCTGGTTTTCAAACGGATTGCCATTTGGTTCGCTCTCATAAGACGCAAACGAAGACTGGACACAGAATCCCAGCGGCAGTGCATAACGATTACGATAGGCAAAGCTGCCGGATGCATCTGCGATCTGTTCCCACTGAAACGTGTCTTTAACGGCACCGGAACGGCTGATCAGATAATGGATATCAGAAAAGAGATTGGTAATCGGCGTCGAGCCATTGTAGTAATAGCGGTTGCCTGCCTCAGACGCTGTCAATCCCATTGCGCGCATCCATCGGGTGATATTGACATTGACCGTAGACGAAAATTGCGACAACCCATGGTATCCATACAGCGCTGGATCGTTCAGCGAATATTGCGAAGACATCTCGGTGCGGTAAAACAGATCATCTGAATCATTTGCAATATCCTCATTCAGAACCGCAACCGCTTCTGCCATGGTGGGATAGCTGGCATAATCCGAAGTCGAAACCTCCTGCACACCAAGCTGGGTGTTTTCAAACATCTCAAATCCCAGTACAATAGAAAGCGCAAGATACAAAAGGCGTCTTCCAAGCAGCCCGCGAAAATGCAGCAGCAAGATCAGAATATACAACACTGCTACTGCGATCGAAAAATAGGCAACCCGTTTTTCCTGAACGCCAGATGAAAGTAGATAGAGGATCACTGCAACTGCCAGCATCGCAAAAATATCAATCATATGCAGCTTTTCCTGCAACACCAACAAAAATGCACGATACCCGAGTGTCAGCAGCACAAACGAAAACAGAAATGAAAACCGGAACGGCAGCATATTCGGGAAATGAAACCCATGCCAGATATAATCAAGAATATTACAGTTACAGCTGACAAAGAGAAACGCCAGCACTAGAATTGCCGCCACTTTTTCACGGATGCGGATCTGCACCGAACGTAAAAACGGCCCGATCATGACAAGCGGCAGCATCCCACACGCGAGATTCGGCAGCCCTTCTTTGGCTGTCGGCGCATGAAAACTAAACAGATTGGAAAACAATACACGCCAATTTTCATAAAATTCCAACGTCGTTGGAAATACATTCTGGACATTATATGTCAGCTGCAACGCATAATACGCCGGAAGAAGCAGCACCGCCGCCAATGCACCGCCGCCCAAAGAACTAAACAGCATCGCGGCACATCGTCCCGGCAGATCACGCGGGCGCAAATAGAACACACAAAGGCACACGTAGGCGATCACCGCAAAAATGCAGGTGAATAACCCGATGTAATAATTGGTAAAGAGAGAAAGCCCAAGCGCGATCACATAGAGCCGGTATTTCCCGTCGCGCACCAGGTAAACCAATCCCAATACCACAAGCGGCAAAAGCGCTACAGTATCGAGCCAGATAATATTCCAGTAATACCCTAAAATATAGCTACAAAGCGCATACATTACGGAAAAAATGCACAGGGAAAAATCATTGCGCTGAAATGTACCCTTCAAAAAGCACGCAAAAAACAACCCGGCAAACCCGACTTTAATCAAGATCAACAAAGCGGTCGCTTCACGCAGAAACTGTTCCGGGACAAGCACAGTCAACAGATTCAGTGGACTTGCGGCATAATATGCAATCATGGACAGAAAGTTTGTGCCCATGCCGGATTCCCAGCTATAAAGCAGCGATCCGCCGCTTTGCAGCTTTTCGTGAAGAAGCCGCAAGAACGGATAATATTGGTGCCAGAGATCTGTCACCAGAACTTGTTTCTCGCCGAATGGGTGAATACCCTGTAATACAAAAGCAGCACCCAACAGGAAAAATGGAACCAGAAATGAGATCAGCAGATATCCTTTCATCCGTCCGGCTCTACTGTTGTTTGCGATGATCTCTGTCGACTTTGCGATTCTCATGTGTAATTGCTCCTCTCACCAGATGATCGCTACGGCAACTGCCGATACAAATAAAAGACACGTTACGGTCATTGCAGCATAATCCCGTCTGGATGCATGCAGCTGACGCATTTTTGTGCGCCCCTCATCCCCACGATAACACCGGCATTCCATTGCCGTTGCAAGCTCTTCCGCGCGGCGAAACGCCGACACAAACAGCGGTATAAATACCGGAATCAGCGCTTTGGCTCGTTCAATCAGCTTTCCTTCACTAAAATTTGCACCGCGTGCCTTTTGCGCAGTCACAATCTTGTCTGTTTCTTCCAGTAGCGTCGGAATAAAACGCAGCGCAATGGTCATCATCATCGCAAAGGCATGCACCGGAACGTGGATACGCTTAAGTGGTGAAAGCAGACGCTCAATGGCGTCAGTTAATGCGATGGGCGAAGTAGTGTAAGTCAGAAGAGAAGATCCGGCGAGCAGCACCAGAATGCGCACGATCATCAGGATCGCCGTCCGGACACCGCCGGATGTGATTTCGAGAAACCGCCACTTAAAATATGTGTCACCGGTATCAATCAGAAACAGATCCAGCACGGCTGTGATCATTAAGATGGGGATCAGAATGCGCATGCTTTGCCAGATCAGTCGCAGCGGAATCTTGGAAAGTGCCAGTGCCAACAAACAAAAGACAACGCCAAAGCTTAGGGAATACAACTGATTGCCCAGAAAGAGCATCACGATAAACATGAGTGTCATCACGATCTTGAATCGGGGATCCATTCGGTGCACCACGCTGTTTCCAGGGAAATATTGCCCGATGGTAATGTCTTTCAGCATGCCGGTTTTCCCCCTTTCTTCCGATAGGCAGATAAGATCTGGCGTTTTGCCTCTTCCACGGTGAAAATATCTTCTTCAATATCCAGACCCTGTGCATGCAGTGCCGCACATACCCGTGTAATCTGGGGAACTGCAAGACCGATGGCTTGCAGCTGTTGTGCCTGGCGAAAAACATTTTGTACGGTATCGTAACAAAATACCTTTCCGGCATTCATCACGATAATCCGCTGGGCAAAGCGTGCAATATCCTCCATACTATGGGAAACCAAAATGACTGTACTGCTGGTCTTTTCCCAATAAGTACAGATCTCCTGTAAGACCTCTTCCCTGCCCTTGGGATCAAGTCCCGCAGCAGGTTCATCCAGAATGAGCACCTCCGGACGCATTGCCATAACGCCGGCGATCGCCACACGACGTTTCTGACCGCCGGAGAGTAAAAACGGCGACTGCTCAAGCATATCCTCCGTCAGGCCAACGATCGATGCGGCTTCTTCCACGCGCTTTTGCACCTCGGTTTCCGAAAGCCCCATGTTTTTCGGCCCGAAGGCAATATCTCGATATACAGTTTCTTCAAAGATCTGATACTCCGGATATTGGAACACCAGCCCAACCCGAAAGCGTACCTGCCGCAAGCTGGATTTTTCTGTCCAGATATCGACGCCGTCGAGTGTTACAGTGCCTTCTGTCGGGCGCAGCAGACCATTGAGATGCTGGATCAAGGTGGATTTCCCAGAACCGGTGTGTCCAATCAGCCCAATGAATGCGCCAGATGGGATTTCTAAGTCGATATGGTCGACAGCCGTCTTTTCAAATGGCGTCCCGATCCCATAGCGATACGTTAGCCCTTTTGTTTGTATTACCGCCAAATACCCACACCTCTTTTCAGGAAAACTGGCGCAGGAGTGCATCCACGCACGCCTCTTCCGTGATAATATGCGGATCCAAATGAAAGCCGCATTGATTGAGTTCATAGACAAGTTCTGTGACCTGCGGCACATCTAACCCAAGCGTTTTCAGCTCGTCCACATGGGAAAAGACTTCCTGCGGCGTATCATCCAGAACAACAGCCCCATCATCCATAACGATCACCCGATCCGCCTGTGCTGCTTCGTCCATATAATGTGTGATCAAAACAATGGTGATGCCATACGTCTGGTTAAGCATGCGGATCGTCTTCATCACTTCACGCCTACCCTTCGGGTCAAGCATTGCAGTCGGCTCGTCAAGCACGATACAGGACGGACGCATGGCAATGATGCCGGCAATGGCAACACGTTGTTTTTGACCGCCGGAAAGCTGATTTGGTGCATGCAGGCGATAGTCATACATTCCCACTGCTTTTAAGGCATCATCCACGCGTTGGCGAATCTTTTCCGGTGGCATGCCGAGATTTTCCGGCCCGAACGCCACATCTTCTTCCACGATTGTTGCCACAATCTGGTTGTCTGGATTCTGAAAGACCATGCCGACACGCTGGCGGATCTCATAGAGTTTATCCTCGTCAAGGGTATCCAGCCCAGCAACATACATATGACCGCCGGTAGGCAGCAGGATGCCGTTTGTCAGCTTTGCCAGCGTCGATTTGCCGCAGCCATTGTGTCCTAACACAGCTACGAATGATCCAGGCGCAAAGGTCAAAGACAGATCCTGTAAAATCATCGGTGATGTTGGCTCACCCTCATCATCTGTATATTGAAACGACAAGTGGTCTGCATGAATATCGATTTCCATGGACATGCTCCTTTTCTATGGTCGTGTTTATCTCTTTTGCCAGATGGCGGTAGAGCCGCAGGGCAACACCATACCGCTCTGTTCTACCGGCAGGCCGATCTCATCCGCTGTGACATCGCCGCCAAACTTTGGCTTTAAGACACTGCCCAGCAAATACCCCATTACCGCCGGAGAAAGCCCGGTGGTATAGCTATTGAGCAGGAAAAACAATGGATCATCGGACAGCACCCCGGCACAGAGCTGAACCAGGTCGAAAATGTTTTCTTCTAATTTCCAGACCTCGCCACCAGGCCCTCTGCCGTAGCTGGGCGGATCCATAATGATCGCATCATAGCGTCTGCCCCGGCGGATCTCTCTTGCAACAAATTTTTCACAATCGTCCACGATCCAGCGTACCGGCTTTTCTGTCAATCCCGAAAGTCCAGCGTTTTCTCTCGCCCACTGCACCATGCCCTTTGAGGCATCTACATGACAAACCGTCGCTCCTGCTGCCGCACAAGCCAGCGTTGCACCGCCGGTATAGGCGAAGAGGTTGAGCACTGAGATCGGTCTGCCAGCATTCTGGATTTGACTGGTCATCCAGTCCCAGTTCACCGCCTGTTCCGGAAACAGACCTGTGTGCTTGAATCCAGTAGGCTGGATCTTGAATGTCAGTCCAAGGGATTCATACTCCATCTCCCAACAGGTCGGCAGCTTCCTGGCAAATGTCCAGCTGCCACCACCGGAGGAAGAACGGCTATAGTGACCGTCTGACTTTCTCCATGCCGGATGTTGTTTCGGCGTCTTCCAAATGATCTGAGGATCCGGGCGTACCAGCGTTACACCGTTCCAGGACTCTAATTTTTCCAGTTCGGAGGTATCTAAAATTTGGTATTGTTTCCAATGGTTTGCGGTTCTCAATTTGGATTGCTCCTATCTATTCTGATGATTTATTCTGCCGGTTGCAAAAAATCCTGCCGCAGGATGGCATAGATACAAACGTCGCAAATGCCTGGTATATTTCACCCTGCATGCTTTGTACCTCTACTTGTTTTGGTTTACGCCCCTGCAAACACCTTGACCTGTGCTGTAATTGCCTGCGCTGCTGTTTCAATTTGCTGGGCATCCTTACCCTCAACCATCACGCGCACCAATGGCTCTGTACCGCTTTCGCGCACCAAGATTCTGCCATTATCGCCCAATTCCTGCGTGTACTGGTCGATCAGTGCCGCAATGGCAGTGTCCTCCTGCCAATGACCTTTCTTCTCCGCCGGAATCGTGACATTATATAGTACCTGCGGAAATGTTTCCATCAGGCCGGCAAGCTCGCTCATTTTTTTGCCCGAACGCTTCAAAATCTCCATCAGCTTAATACCAGAGAGTTCGCCGTCGCCAGTGGTTGCTTCATCGAGGAAAATGATATGTCCGCTCTGTTCACCGCCGATGTTATAGCCACCAGAGAGCATTTCTTCAAGGACATACCGGTCGCCGACTTTGGTTGCCTTTGTCGCAATGTGGTTTGCCTTGGCAAAATGAAAAAAGCCGAGATTCGTCATGACTGTAACAACGGCAGTATCGCCCTTGAGTGATCCTGCTTTCTGCATCGCCTGCGCACAAATGGCAATGATCTTATCACCGTCAACAAGTACACCATTCTCATCCACCGCCAGACAGCGATCTGCATCGCCATCAAAGGCAAGTCCCAGATCGCAGTCATGAGTCTTGACATATTCCATTAACTGTTCCATGTGCGTGGAGCCGCAATTCAAATTGATATTCGTGCCGTCCGGCTGGGCACTGAGCATATGCACCTGTGCTCCGAGCCGTGTGAATAGCGACTGTGCCGTTGCAGAAGCGCTGCCGTTTGCACAGTCGAGCGCCATACGCATGCCGGTACAATCTGTGTGTACACAATCTGCAAGATAGGCGATATAGTCTTCTTTTGCATTTGTATATTCAGCAATTGTTCCCACATTGGTATGAGATTGCAGTTCGATCTGTTCCGGATGGTCGAGGATCAGCGCTTCAATCTCCTCCTCTACTACATCTGGCAGTTTATAGCCAGTAGAGGCAAAGAGCTTGATGCCGTTGAACTCCACACTGTTATGCGAAGCGGAAATCATCACACCTGCATCTGCGCCCTTTGTGCGCACTAAGTATGCCACTGCCGGTGTCGGAACTACGCCGAGCTTTACTGCCTGTGCACCGACCGAACAAATTCCGGCGCATAGTGCAGCCTCAAGGATATCGGAAGACATCCGCGTATCCTTCCCGATGAAAATTTTCGCCCGATGCTTGGTTTCTTTCGTCAGCACGAGTGCCGCCGCACGTCCGATCTGCATGGCAAGTTCACATGTCAACTCCGTAATGGCAACACCTCTTGCGCCATCCGTTCCAAATAATCTACCCATGGTTCAAAGTTTCCTTTCGTTCCAACTCATTTTATCTATCGCGTATTACAGCTCTGATTCCGGAAGGGACATTTGCCCTTCTATACCATTTTTACCACCTGTTTCTGATTCCGGCGGTCGAATTCCAAGATGTTGATACGCCAGTGCCGTTGCACAGCGCCCTCGCGGCGTTCGTGCCAGAAATCCGAGCTGCATCAGATACGGCTCGCAGACATCTTCGAGTGTCACAGTTTCTTCCCCCAGTGCAGAAGCCAGTGTTTCCAGTCCCACCGGGCCGCCGCCATAACCTTTGATGATCATTTCCAGCATACGTCTGTCATTACTGTCCAGCCCGAGTGCATCGATTTCCAGGCGATTGAGTGCGATTTGTGCAATCTCCTGCGTGATCTCACCGTTTCCGATCACATCCGCAAAGTCGCGTACACGCTTTAACAACCGGTTGGCAATACGCGGTGTGCCCCTGGCTCTGCTGGCAATTTCGGTAGCGCCATCGATAGTACAAGGAATTTGCAGCAGCATAGCGCTACGGCGTACAATATCTGTCAACTGTTCGGTCGTATATAATTCCAATCGCAGAATCACGCCGAACCGATCGCGCAGCGGACTCGAAAGCTGACCAGCACGCGTCGTTGCACCCACAAGCGTAAAAGGATTAAGTTCCACGCGCAGCGAACGCGCAGAAGGTCCCTTCCCCATAATGATATCAATGGCGTGGTCTTCGAGCGCCGGATATAAAATCTCCTCCACCTGTCGATTCAATCGGTGGATTTCATCGATAAATAAGACATCGTTCGGCTGGAGATTGGTCAGGATTGCCGCTAAGTCCCCTGCCTTTTCAATGGCAGGCCCTGTTGTCACACGCAGATTCACGCCCATTTCGTGGGCAATGATCGCAGAAAGCGTGGTTTTCCCGAGACCCGGCGGACCATATAACAGTACATGATCTAATGGATCGCTGCGGCGTTTTGCCGCTTCAATATAAATCGCCAGATTTTCCTTAACTTTATCCTGCCCGATATATTCCACCAGCGTCTGTGGGCGCAGCGTTACTTCAATTTCGTGGTCTTCTTCCACCTGCTGCGGCGTCACCATACGGCCTTCAAACTCCATATCGCCGGTTTCGATCATGCTGGTTCACACCCTTTCAGTTTCTATGATTTTATAAAAATTACCTATTACCCTTCCCGATCTCCTGCAATGTCCTACGAATCAGTTCCGAGGACGACAGATCCGGATCGAGTCCAGCCACGATCGGTGCAACTTCGCTCTGCGTATAGCCAAGTGTCACAAGTGCTTCGATCGCTTCACCCACATTACCGCCGGAACACGATGCTCCAGCCACAGTTTCCGTCTGTGTGCCGGAAAGCAGCCCAATCGATTCGCCTGCGATCTTGTCTTTCAGCTCCATGACAATGCGCTGTGCCGATTTTGCACCTACGCCTTTGGCACGTGTCAACGTCTTGCTGTCACCAGACGCCACAGTCAGCAGGAATTGATCGGGGGTCAGATCCGATAAAATCGCAAGCGCGGCCTTCGGTCCGACGCCGGAAACCGAGATCAGAAGCTCAAAGCATTGCAACTCCTGCCGGGTAAAAAAGCCGAATAATTCTACCGCATCTTCCCGGACGGAAAGGTGCGTGTATAACATCACAGTTTCACCGATGTTCCCGAGCTGGCCGAGTGTGGTAAATGTTGTACGGCAGGCATAGCCGACACCGCCGCATTCGACGACTGCCAGAGATGGCGCTTTGGCAATCAATGTTCCATGTACGCTGTAGATCATATCGTATCTCCTGTTCTGACTTTGCGTTCCATCCATTGTATGCCAGTGGCACAATGTCCGTGACAGATCGCAAGGGCAAGGGCATCGGCAGCATCATCGGGCTTCGGAATCTGTTTGAGGTGCAGAATGCGGCGTGTCATGTCCATTACCTGACGTTTTTCCGCCTTGCCGTATCCCACCACCGCCTGCTTCACCTGAAGGGGCGTATATTCATACATCGAAACGCCATGCTGTTGGGCACAGAGGACAATCACGCCGCGTGCCTGAGCAACATCGATCACTGTTTTCTGGTTCGAGGTAAAATAGAGCCGTTCAATGGCAATGCAGTCCGGCTTATAGTGTCGGATCAATTCGCCGAGATCATCATAGATGGACACCAGACGCAATGCAAACTGCGTGCCAGCCTCAGTTGTGATCGCACCATATCCGAGCGGCACAAAGTCCATACCCTCATAGGCAATCGCACCAAATCCCACAATCGCATAGCCCGGATCGATCCCTAATATCCGCAAATCCTACCACCACCCTTGTACATTCTGAATTTTGCACATATAGATTATTATATCATAAAACTACCTGCATTTTCAATACTTCCCTTTCAAAAAGAAAGGCATTTGGAAAATTGCATAATTTTTCATCTAACAATCCCGAATTTTTATTCATTTGGTCAATAAAAATTGAAAAATACGCTTTTTTCGTGCTAAAGCCCTTATATCCGTGCAAAATCTTTGCAGCATTGCTGCTTGGAACTTGATTTTTGTACGCATTTTTTGTATAATAATATCAGACTCTATGCAATGATGCAGAAACAGAAAGGAATCCACGATGGAACTCAATGAAATTCGTGAAAAAATCGACGCGCTTGACCGCGAGATCCAGACACTCTTTGAACAACGCATGCTGCTTTGTCAAGATGTGGCAAGATATAAACAGGCACACCACATGCCTGTCTTTCAGGCGAGCCGCGAAGAACAGGTATTGCAGCAAGTAGAGCGCCGTGCCACAGACGGACTCGCGCCGGCATCCCGTACATTTTTCGCCAATATGATGAGCATCAGCTCTCAGCTTCAGCAGAAGATGCTGACTGCCGCAGAAGAAGCCCCGGAAATCCCTTTTCCGCAGATGGATCATGCCGTAAAAGTGGGCTGTCAGGGCACAGTGGGCGCGAACTCCGAAGCAGCAGCACAGGCCTTTTTTCCGGGACGCGAAATCCGGTTTTTCCCTACCTTTGAACAAGTATTTGAAGCAGTAGAATCCGGTGCGCTGGAATATGGCGTCCTGCCTATTTATAATAGTACATCCGGCACTGTCACTCAGACGGTAGACCTCATGCGCAAGTATAACTTCTTCATTACCGCCATGAATCAGGTGGAAGTCACCCACTGTCTTGCGGCTCTGCCGAATGCACGGCTTGAAAACATTTCTGTGGTATACTCTCACCCACAGGCACTATCGCAGTGCAGCGATTTTCTCAATGCATATCAACTGCCGCGCAGGGAATACAGCAATACGGCAACTGCAGCAAACATGGTGGCAAATTCGGGCGATCCGACCATTGCGGCGATCTGTTCGGAAGAATGCGCAAAACAGAACAAGCTGACTGTTTTAGCACCGCATATTTCTAATGTTGTGCCAAATTATACCCAATTTATCTGTATCACTAAGGATATGCAGGTAGCACAGGATGCCTCGATTATTTCCGTGATGTTGACATTATCCAATGAGCCGGGCAGCCTTAGCAGGATTCTGAACAAATTTTTCTTGTACGGTCTAGATATGACAAAGCTCGAAAGCCGCCCGATCCGCGATGGCAGCTTTGATGTCATATTTCATATTGACTTCAAGGGAAATTTGCGCAGTCGGGATATTGCAGCATTTTTGAATGATCTCTGTAAAAGCTGTCAGGAATTCAAACTTCTCGGAAACGCGGCTGTGATGTGATCTGCCGCGGCGTGATCCCCTTACAAACCTTTGAAACAACGCTAAAAGCGACTTGTGAAGACAAATCTCTTACAAGTCGCTTGTTTTATTGTTCTCTTATGCGTCTTCGTTGGGATCTTTCGACGGCATCATTCCCATTCGCAACGCCAGCGCCGTGACCGCCAGCAGCAATGCGCCGCCGACCACCACCCATCCAACGAGCAAGTCACGCGAATCATAGATATCTTCGTATGCCACAACTGCCATGATCAGATAGTCGCCGCTTTTCTGATAGCGCAGCATGGCCTTCTCACCATCCGGATCGATCACATCAAATCTGCCCTTGCTCTTTTTAAAAAGCGATGCACCATATCCGACTGTCTTGCCGATCTCAGAGGAGTCGGTGCAGCTGATGTATTCGAGTGTGTCAGCATCTAAGATCGCGGTTGTACCAGATGTGTAAAGCGGTACATCGGATGCCGCATTCGACAAATCCGCTTCCTGTAACAACGAAATCACATTGTCTGTCGGGAATGTAATCTGCACCATACCGTTCCCGCTATCGAGAGAAGATGCCGCAACAATCGTCGGCGAATCAGACTCCAGCAGGAACAAGACATTGGTATACACATTTTCTGACAGATGCCCGCGAAAGTCCTCACGCACCTGTGTTCCCTCTGCGGAGAGATCTGTGCTCGCGACAATATCGCCCGTAGGATCAAACACGCTGATCCGTTCTGCATTGACGGTCACGCGCATTTCCTCGAGTATCTGATCATCGGTCATAAATCCGGCATCTTGCGACAAAATCATTGCCACTGTCCGGGTCTTTGCCGCATAATCTTCCTTGAGTTCATCGGTCATCAGTTCTGCGGCGTCCTTGTTTTTTTGAAGATAGGATTCCATTGCCCCGATATTACTGTCGATTCGAGCAACGACATTGTTCTTGCTGACAATGCCGACTGTATAGCTTGCCGCGATCGCGAGCACCACGATCGCCGCAGCAAGAGAAATGAGCACCCATCGATAGATTTTAGAATTCTGTTTCATTGTTGTTGCGTTTTGTCACCTCCGGGGTGCAGCAGCAAAATCCTGCATCATCCGAAATCCTTCGTCAAGATAGAGCCCGGTCGCTTTCGCAGCTGCTTCATCAAACGCATCCGGCCCCTGTTTCGGATCGGTGCTGTCATAGATTAAAAACGGAATCGGATCATTGGTGTGTGTTTTCAGCGAAAGTGGCGTTGCATGGTCTGGCATGACAAGCACTTTATAATCACCCATCTGTTCCAGCGCAGCTGTCACAGGTCCTAAAATCTTTTTGTCGATCAGCGAAATGGCGTCGCGCTTATTTTCCGCTTCGCCGCGGTGTCCGCATTCATCCGGTGCTTCCACGTGGATATAAACAAAGTCCTGCCCATTGCGGAATTCTTCGATCGCCGCCGCAGCCTTTCCCTCAAAATTAGTGTCGATATAGCCCGTCGCGCCGTCTACTTCCACAATATGCATGCCGGAAAATTTACCGATCCCCTTTAACAGATCAACGGCCGAGATCATCGAGGCATGCAGCCCGTATTTTTTTAAGAATGGGTCTAAATTTGCACGCACGCCTTCGCCCCAGAGCCAGATACTGTTTGCCGGACGCTTACCGCAGCGGATACGTTCCAGATTCACCGGGTGATCTTTGAGCACGTCATACGAACGTACCATCAGATCATACAGCGGTGCTGCATTTTCACTGTGACAAAGCGGCAGATACTGCTTCACCGGCTGACCCGTGATATCATGCGGCGGTGTCAGGCCGCCAAGATCAGTCGTACCGTGATCCCAGATCAGACAATGGCGATACGCCACGCCAGTATAGAACCGGAATGTATCCGTGCCAAGTGCATCCTGTACCGCCTGCATCAGGATCCGTGCTTCTTCCGTTGAGATGTCGTCCGCACAATAATCCAAAAGAGTGCGGTCTTCATAAACCGGTTCATCGCTGAGTGTGACCAAATTACAGCGCAGCGAAACATCCGTCGGCTTCATATCAATGCCAATGCTGCCCGCCTCAAGCGGCGAACGTCCGGTGTAATACTGCATTGGATCATATCCAAGCACCGACAGATTCGCCACATCGCTGCCGGGTTTCATCCCATCCTGAACAGTCTTTACCAGACCAACCGTCGCTTTTTTTGCCAGCCGATCCATATTTGGCGTATCCGCCGCCGCAAGCGGTGTTTTCCCACCAAGCGCCTCGACTGGATAATCTGCCATTCCGTCACACAATACTACCAGATATTTCATCAATTCAGCCTCCTGCTCTCCTGTCGGATCGAGCGCCTAGGCTCCATCCGATCCTGTTTCCTATTATAGCACACAGTATCCCATTTGTCCAGTATTTTCAGACAAGTATCCTGAAAAAGCAAGACAATGCGACAGATCCAGCGGATCACCCAAGATCATCCAGTTCTTTTTGCCACAATGTGACGCAAGCATCGCTCGGCATCCGCCAATCTCCACGCGGTGACAGCGTAACGCTGCCGACCTTCGGGCCATCGGGCAGACAACTGCGCTTAAACTGCTGAGAGAAAAAGCGCCAATAAAACGTTTTGAGCCATTTCAAGATCACAGCATCGTCATACATGCCCGCAAAGGCACGCTGCGCCAGACGATAAATCTTGCGCGGAGAAAACCCCAGACGAAGTACATAATATAAATAGAAGTCATGGAGCGTGTATGGCCCGACGATATCCTCCGTCTTCTGTGCGATCGTGCCGTCTTCTTCGGGCGGCAAAAGCTCGGGACTAACCGGCGTGTCCAATACATCGCGCAGCACCAACGCCAGTGCATCCTCCGCACGGGACGCCTCATAGGATACCAGGTAGCGCACCAGCGTCTTCGGAATGGAGGCATTCACCGCATACATGCTCATATGATCGCCGTTATATGTTGCCCACCCGAGCGCGAGCTCCGAAAGATCCCCTGTGCCAATGACAATGCCACCTACCTGGTTCGCCAGATCCATCAACACCTGCGTACGTTCACGAGCCTGTGCATTTTCATAGGTGACATCATGAACAGATTCCGCATGACCGATATCTGCAAAGTGCTGGCGTACACTTTTCTGGATCGGAATTTCCCGCAGCGTTGCACCATATGCCTCTGCCAGACGGCAAGCATTCTGATAGGTGCGATCTGTTGTGCCAAAGCATGGCATCGTCACCGCAAGCATACCGGACGGATCCAGTTCGCAGATCCGGAACGCATGCGCCATGACGATCAAAGCCAGCGTCGAATCCAATCCGCCGGACAGCCCGACCACCGCCGTGCGGCAGCCGATGTGTTTCAGGCGCGTTGCAAGACCCATCGCCTGTAATGTCAGGATCTTTTCGCAGCGCTGTGCCAATGCGCGATCGCCGGACGGGACGAATGGATAAGGATCGATCTTGCGCGAAAGCTTTGTCGGCGTGGGCGTCATGCGGAATGAAACTTCGCATACCGGCGGAATTGTTTCAAACGTATTGCTGCGGCGGCGTTCCCCGCACAGACGTGCGACATCCACATCGGCATATAGCACGCCGCTTCGGAACAGCGCAGATTCAGCAAGAATCGTGCCGTTTTCGACGATCAGATTATGCCCTGCAAATACCATGTCCTGCGTCGATTCTCCGAACCCGGCATCGGCATAGGCATAGGCACACAGCAAACTGCCGGACTTTGCTTTCAGGATCGTGCGGCGATAATCCTCTTTCCCGATGATCTCATCGCTGCAGGAAAGATTCACAATAATTGAAGCCCCCATTTTTGCCATCTGCACTGAAGGCGTATCGCCGACCCAGACGTCTTCACAAATCTCTACACCAAAGGTAAAATCAGGCACATCCAGACAGGAAAAAATCTGTTTTGCGCCAAAGGGTACACACACAAGCTCTTGTGCAAGCGTGATCGTGACGCAGTTTCCGTCTGCATCCGGACCCGGTGTAAAGTGCCGCATCTCATAGAATTCACTGTAATTGGGAATATGCTGTTTCGGCACAATTCCGAGCAATACCCCTTCATAACACACCGCAGCACAATTATACAGTACGCCGCCCGTCGCAAGAGGCAGTCCCACCACCACCACAGATTCCAGCGCTTTGGTTTCCGTCAAGATCCAATAAAGTGCATCAAGTGCACCACGCAACAACGTTTGTTGCAGAAACAGGTCTCCGCAGGTATAGCCGGTGATGCATAACTCCGGAAATACAATGAGCTTTGCACCGTTTTCCGCTGCCTCATTCGCGTATGTGATGATCTGATCTGCGTTATAGGTACAATCCGCCACACGAAGCGGCGGTGTAATACAAGCGATTTTGATAAATCCGTCTTTCAATGGTTCTACACTCCTTTGTTTTTTAGGCGACACCGCACAAAGATTGTGCGCCAAATGTACTCTGCGAACGTCAATTTTTCGTCAGATGAATACTCTTGCGAAAATATACAAGCAGATGACGTGCAAAGCCGTCAGGCGATCTTTGTGCGGTGTTTCCTTTATTCCGCCTGAAGCGTTTTCATCTTTTTTATTATACCCGAAGAGAACTGGAAATGCAAGTATTTCTAAAAAGTCTTGCTTTCATATTACAATGAAATCGCTGCTGGCATAGCCGGTGATCCCCTGGTACGATACCACATCCCAGTTCCCAATGCGGCTGTATACCGTTACAGCTGCACCATTTGGAATTGATCCAATGATCTCGCCCTGCATGGATGGGAAGCGGCGGATGTTTAGCGTCGTACCGTCTGTCATGACCGTTCCGCGGTAAACCGGCCCTGCTTCGACAAGCGGAATGCCGAAATAATCACATAGCGACTGAACTAAATTGACGGCAATTGTCGTTAAATTGCCGCGAATCCAATCGGCATCCTGTTCATTGTCATGATAACCGATCTCGCAGAGCACTGCTGGTGCTTTTGTCTGGGTCACTTCTGCAAGAGTCGTCGTCGGTCGTGCGGTGCATTTATCTGGGAGCGGATAAATGCTCATAAAATTATTTGCAATAATCGTCGCCAGCATCTGGCTGTATTTGTCATAGGGCGAATAGTAGATATCAATTCCTCGTAGCTTTCCCGAAAGATTTTCCGGAGCAGCGTTACTGTGAAGTGCTAAATGAACATCAAAAGCACCCGCATTCGAATCTGCGATCGCACCAGTTACATTGCGCTCCGGATCATTACGGACATATGTGATGCCGCTGGATCGCAGATACGGCTCCATCCGATCGGCGATTCGGTTCATATAAAGTTCTTCATTACCACCGCCGACATAGGGATTCCATTCCTGCGTAGATGGGCTTAAAAAAACCTTTGGCATAGTATCAGCCTCTTTTCAATGCAAAGATTCAGAAGCGTTTTGCTTCTCATTTTAATTTATGCAGCGAAATCCGAAAAGGTGTGATTGCAATTTTCCCGGAAATAAGGTATAATAAGAATGTAGTTCCTTCTGAAAACAAATTTCAGCTTACTTTGACAAAATAATTCAAATACGAAAAGCGGATTTAGACGTCTTGGGAATTGCATAAAAATTCATTTACAAGGTGTGATAACAATGAAGAAACCCAGTATACTCGAATATGGATCACATTATTTGATGATCACCATCGGCGTGATCATCTATAGCGTGGCACTTGAAATGTTCCTGATGCCAAATCTGGTGTTAGATGGCGGCATCACCGGGATCGCGCTGATGATCAACTACCAGACCGGCATTATGCTGGGTATCCTCACGTTTGTCCTCAACATGCCCTTTGTCCTGATGAGCTGGAAAATGCTGGGGCTGCGCTTTGCCGGTTCGTACTTATACGCCATGGTGCTGTTGTCCGTCTGCACCATGCTTTTGCATCATGCAGAACCGGCAACAGACGATGAATTGTTATCGATTGTGTTCGGTGGTATTTTGCTCGGCATCGGCGTCGGAATGGTGATCAAGGGAGGCGCATGTATGGACGGCACTGAACTCCTTGCAATGCTGGTGAACAAAAAGCTGCCAATTTCTGTGGGACAAGTGATCCTGATCATCAATCTGCTCATCTTTTCTGTGGCAGCGTTTATGTTTGGCATCGACCGCGCACTGTTGTCACTTCTGACCTATATCATCGCATCCAAGCTGATTGATCAGGTAGAAGCCGGCTTTAACGAAGCCAAACAAACGATCATCATTTGCAACGACGGGAAACGGATCGCTGCAGAGATCTATGCACGGCTTGGCAGAACCATGACGATTTTGGATGCACGCGGTCTGATCAGTGGAAAAAAAGACATGATGTATTGCGTCATGACGCGTCTGGAACTGATGGAACTACGGCGTATTGTGGATCAATATGACGGAAGCGCATTTATCACCGTTTCGGATATCTCCGAGATCATCGGCGAACACATCAAAAAAACAAGCGATCAACACAAGAAAAAGATCGCGGAAAAGACCGGCATTCCGGCATCAAAACTCGAGACGACACCTGCGGCGGAAGAATAAAGACGAATCTTTATGCCAAAGCAAAAGAACGACCCTGTCCGACAATGGCAAGATCGTTCTTTTAGATTCACAATGGTTACGAGATCGAATGCTCCGGAGAAAAGACCGTTTCGATCACACGGGAAGATACTGATGGGGTATAACGCCAGCGATCGATATGGGTGTCTTGGATAAAATAATGCATGGGTGCGGGCGGGTCGTCGGTCTGGAACGCATCGATCAGGCTCAGCTTGATCTTCATCTTCTCCGGCAGGATCGCCTTGATATACACACTTGCACACTGACCAGCACGTACATCCTCACATGGTTCGGCAAGTCCGGCTAAATTCGGCGTCAGCTCGACAAAGATTCCGTATGGTTCGATAGAACGCACCATGCCTGCGACTGTCTGACCGACAGAAAACAACGCTGCATTCTCTTCCCATGTGCCAAGAAGTTCCCGATGGGTCAAATAAAGACGTCCCGGTTCGATCTGGCGTACAATTACGCGGATCTGCATCCCGACATGAAACCGATCTCTAGGATGGGCAATACGCGAAACAGAAATCATATCGATCGGCAAAAGCGATGGAATGCCACAGCCGATATCAACAAATGCACCAAAGCGTTCGAGATGCGTCACAACAGCCGGGATAATATCGCCGGGACGACATAGGGACAAATAATGATTCCAGCAAGCCTGTTGGACGGCACGCCGGGAAAGAATGGCAACCGGTTCTCCAGATGCATCAGTTTCGATCCGCTGGATCTGAAAACACACCGGTTTCCCAGCGCGTGCAATCAGAGCAATATCCCGCGTTGTTCCCTCCGTGATGCCGAGTGCGCCTTCTTCCCGCGGGATCCAGCCGCGCATACAAGGCAGCTGTACCATTAAGTTGTGCGCATGATCACACAGAACAGCGCGTGCCTCTAAGATTGTACCATCCGCCATTGCCTCGCGCATGGCATCCACACTATGTAATGCCGCTTGGTTTTCGGCGGTATGCATCCGCATGCCTTCCGGTAAAAATTGATTCATTTTAGACCTCCGATCTGAATTTTCAAGGCAACTGAATCTTTGCCGCAATCGTTTCTGATGCTTTATTGTATGCCGCTTGTGATGGGATTATGCGCGGCGACTCGGCTCGGATATTTATGAATCTTCGCCAATTCAGAAGGTTCAAATTTATTATATTTACACAAACAGAAAAAAACTTCTGCGAAAATATTGCCTTTTCCCCGAAAATGGAGTATAATAAACAGTAATTGTAATTCTATGTGACAACACGCTCCGGCTTGCCGGATATTTGTGTCAAAAAGGAGGCGGCGGGAAAATGGATGTCCGGCCGGCAGATATACTGACAATGAAAAAGCCGCATCCATGTGGCGCAAGAACCATGTATGTGATCCGCGCCGGGATGGATTTCAAACTCCGGTGTACCGGATGCGGCAGAGAATTTATGGTGCCGCGCAATAAAATTGAACGGTATATCAAACAGATCACACGAAATATTTCTGAAACAGAGAATCCACATCACCAGACCTGACCCCGATCGATCTGTCGCCGCATGTTTTGCCGGTGATCTGTCGTGCTGGGGTCTTCATGAGAGGATTCCAAAGAAAGGCGGAAAACGGAAATGCTCGAAAAATTGCGGCAAATGGAAGAAAATTTCCTGACCATGCAGGAAAAGATGACGGATCCCGAAGTGATCGCGGACAACCGGCAGTATGCCGAACTAATGCGCGAATACAAGCACTTGGAACCGATCATGGAAACATATCATGCCTACCAACATGCCGCACAAGACTTTTCGGAAGCAAAACAGCTTCTGTCTTCGGAAGAATCCGATAAAGAACTCAAAGAAATGGCACAGGCAGAATATACAGACAGCAAGGAGAAGATGGAAACGCTCGAACATCAGCTGCGGCGTATGCTGCTGCCAAAGGACCCGGATGACGACCGCAATGTCATCATTGAGATCCGCGGCGGTGCCGGCGGCGAGGAAGCTTCGCTGTTTGCGGGGTCGCTCTATCGGATGTATACGATGTATGCCGAATCCCAGGGGTGGAAACAGGAAGTGCTCAGCGCAAATGAAACAGAGCTCGGCGGATTCAAGGAGATCAGCTTTTCGATCATAGGAGAAGGAGCATATTCCCGACTCAAATATGAAAGCGGCGTGCATCGTGTCCAGCGTGTTCCGGAAACGGAATCACAGGGACGCATCCACACCTCCACAGTTACCGTGGCTGTACTCGTAGAAGCAGATGAAGTTTCAGTCGAGATCAATCCGGCGGATCTGCGCATTGACGTATTCCGTGCAAGCGGTGCAGGCGGACAGCATATCAATAAGACAGAGTCCGCCGTACGCATTACTCACCTGCCAACCGGCGTCGTCGTCGAATGTCAGGATGAGCGCAGCCAATATAAAAACAAGGACAAAGCGATGAAGATCCTGCGCTCACGGCTCTATGAACAGATGCTCCGGGAACAGAACGACAAAATTGCATCCGAACGAAAGATGCAGGTCGGAACAGGAGATCGCTCAGAGCGTATCCGCACCTATAACTTCCCACAGGGGCGCATGACCGATCACCGCATTGGGCTGACGCTGTACCGGCTCGATGACATTATGAACGGAAATCTGGATGAAGTATTGGATGCACTCGCCACAGCAGACGAAATGGCAAGGCTGCTTGCAGGACAACAGGAAGAGGCGTGAACATTGTGGAAACAAAATTACTCACAGATTGTGCGGCAGATCTGATCGAAGCGGCACAGCTGTTGCAAAGCGGACAGGTCGTGGGGATTCCCACCGAAACTGTCTATGGTCTTGCGGCAGATGCGCGCAATGAACAGGCCGTTCGGCAGATCTTTGCGGCAAAAGGACGTCCGGCGGATAACCCGCTGATCGTACATATTGCGCAGCTCTGTCAGCTGGAAACCGTTGCGAAAACTGTACCGGCGCTTGCCCAAAAACTGGCAGATCATTTCTGGCCGGGACCACTGACGATGATCCTTCCGAAGCAAACGGCGATCCCAGATGTGACTTCCGGCGGTCTGGACACCGTCGGGATCCGCATGCCTGCACACCCGGTGGCACGTGCACTGATCCTGCTCTCCGGCACACCGCTTGCAGCACCATCGGCAAACCGTTCAGGCTATCCGAGCCCAACGACAGCAGAGCATGTCATGCGCGATATGGAGGGCAAAATCGCAGCTGTGCTCGATGGCGGTAAATGTGACGTCGGCGTGGAATCTACCGTCATTGCGTTTGAAAATGACGATACTGTGCGCATTCTGCGTCCGGGCTATGTGACAAAGCAAATGCTTGAATCATATGCCAAAACGGTTATTCTCGACCCGGCAATTTTACACGGTGTGGAACAGGGGCAAATCGTGCGTTCGCCCGGTATGAAGTATCAACACTATGCCCCCCGTGCAAACGTCACGCTTGTCGAAGGGACGCAGATCGCGTTTGAAAACTTTGTACGACAGCATGCCCGCCCCGGCGTTTTCGCGCTGGTCTTTGATGAAGCCGGTCGGATCCCAGGTGTACCGTGTTTGACATACGGAAATTCCGGATCGGAACAGGCACAGCAGATTTTTGCAAGACTGCGCGACCTCGATGACCTCGGGGCGGCACATGTCTATGTCCATGCGCCAAGCCGAGAGGGTGTCGGACTCGCAGTCTATAACCGCCTGATTCGTGCGGCAGGATTTGAGGTGATACAGATATGAACAGCTTGGATGGAGTCATGGTGATCGGTCTAACAGGTCAGACCGGCGCCGGGAAAAGTACGGTTTCTGGCATTTTCGTCAGAAACGGCTTTCATCTGATCGACGCAGATGCGATTGCGCGGCTTGTGGTCAAGCGCGGCTCGCACTGTCTGGCAGATCTCCGTGAATGCTTTTCTGATACAATCCTGTGTCCAAACGGTGAGCTGGATCGGCGGATGCTTGCATCAATTGCATTTTCAGATCGCCGCAAATTAGAGATGCTCAATACGATCATGTATCCCTACATTATGGGCGAGATTCTGCGCATGATCCACCGCCATTCCCAGCAAAACCACAAACTGATCTTACTCGATGCCCCGACCCTGTTCGAAAGCAGAGCGGATGACTTCTGCGATCTGATCATCTCTGTTGTCGCGGATGCACAGACGCGCAAAAAGCGCATCATCCAACGCGACGGTATTTCAGAAGAAGCAGCACAAAGACGCATGCATATACAGCTTACCGAAGAATTCTTCCGGGAACATTCCGATATTGTGCTGGAAAATAACACCAGCCTAGAAGATCTATCAAGCGCCGCACAGGAGCTTTCGGCAAAGCTGATCCATTATTATGAAGCAAAATATGGCGCAATGGTATAAGCGCCGGATGGAGGTAATGAGAAAATGTCAGAAGCAAAAAGTGAAGCAAAAACACGCAAAGAGCAGCTATTTATGCAGACAAAACACGCAGCAATGCGCATCGATGATGCACAGCAGGCAGAAAGTGATGCATTTGCAAAGGACTATATGCAGTTTTTGAACACTTCCAAAACAGAACGTGAAGCAGCCAGAAATGCGGCAGCCCTTCTCGAGGAAGCGGGATTCCGGCTCTTTACGCCGGGCATGGCACTTCATGCCGGCGATAAGGTCTATGTTAACAACCGCGGCAAGGCAATCATCGCCGCCGTCATCGGCACCGCACCGATCGAAGAGGGTGTGCGGCTTTGTGCGGCACACATCGATTCCCCGCGGCTCGACCTCAAGCAGAATCCACTGTATGAAGACCACGAGCTTGCGCTGTTCAAGACCCACTATTATGGCGGCATCAAGAAATACCAGTGGACGACGATCCCGCTGTCACTGCATGGCGTTGTCGTACTGGCGGGCGGTACGAAGGTCGAAGTTCAGATCGGCGAGGATGCAGGCGATCCGATCTTCTGTGTCACCGACCTTCTGCCGCATCTAGCACCACAGCAGATGAAGCGCCCAGCCGGCGAACTCATTCGGGGTGAAGAACTCAATCTCTTAGTCGGATCGATGCCCTTTAACAAAGATGAAGAGAGCGAACAGGTTAAGCTCCACATCCTCCACATCCTTCATGAAAAATACGGCATCAACGAAGCTGATTTCCTCTCGGCAGAACTCGAAGCGGTTCCGGCATTTCCGGTCAGAGAGCTTGGATTTGACCGCAGCATGATCGCAGGCTATGGCCACGACGACCGCGTCTGCGCATATCCGGCACTCCGGGCAATCCTTGACTGTCAATCGCCGACCCATACGGCAGTTACCATTCTGACGGACAAAGAAGAAACCGGGAGCGACGGCAACACCGGGCTTTGCTCGTCCTATCTGGCATACTTCCTCGAAGACTTAGCCGATGCTTTTGGCGCAAAAGGGCGCCATGTGATGCACCATTCCCAGTGTCTGTCGGCAGACGTCAATGCGGCGTTCGATCCGACCTTCCCAGATGTCATGGAACTGAAAAACTGCGCATACCTTAACCATGGCGTCTGTGTCACTAAATACACCGGTGCAAGGGGCAAGTCCGGCACATCAGATGCATCGGCAGAATTTGTCGGAACGATCCGCAAATTACTCGATGACCAGAATGTCGTTTGGCAGACGGGCGAACTCGGCAAGGTCGATGCCGGCGGCGGCGGAACAGTTGCGGCGTATATCGCAAATTTAGACATTGACACCATTGACGTTGGCGTACCGGTGCTCTCGATGCACGCACCGATGGAAGTCGTTGCAAAGCTCGATGTCTATATGACCTATCGTGCATTCTGTGCATTTATTGCATCGTAAACAACATAGGAATTCAATATTAGAATCAAAATGACCGGCTGCTGTTTCCCTTTCATGGACGCATCCGGTCATTTTCCATTTATCAAACGCGTTTATGAAATGCGTTCTTGCAATTGCGGTATACTCTGATCAATCGGTTCCCGTAGATCGTTTCTGTGATCCGTCCCCCATTGACACATCTGGTCAAGGATCGGCATCAGCGACTTTCCCCGATCGGTCAGGCTGTATTCCACCTTCGGCGGGATCTGGGGATACTCCTCACGGTGGACAAGGCCATCTGCCTCCAGCTCTTTGAGCGTACTGCTGAGCGTTTTATAGGAGATCTCGCCGATATAGCGCTTCATCTCATTGAAACGGACGGTGTGATAACAGAGCAGCGTATAAAGAATGTACATTTTATACTTTCCCTGGATCAGCGACATGGTATAGTTAAAGCCCGTATCCTCGAGCTTTGCCCCTTGAATGCATTTTCCCGACATGATCTTGACACTTTCCTTTCCGTAAGTATATCACATAAAAGTGCGTACTTGACATTGTTTGGATGTATGTTATAATTATAGTGCAAGCTTGCAAAAAAGTCAAGGCATGTGTCAAAATAATCCGCACTGCCGCAAATCGATTTTTCTCAGGAGGTCATTTTTATGAAAATTTTTATTGCTGGTGCAACCGGGAGAGTCGCAAAATTTGTCGTAGAAGGACTGCTTGCAAAGGGACACACGCTGGTATGCGGTTCTAGGCATCCGGAGCTTCTGACAGAATCGGAACGCTGTAAGCCAGTGCTGTTGGATCTACATGACGACGTCAGCAAAATCCAGGAACTGATCAATGGCTGCGATGCTGTATACTTCCTCGCAGGATCGAGAGGTAAGGATCTGCTTCAGACCGACGCATTCGGCGCAGTCAAGCTCATGTGGGCGGCAGAGGCGGCCGGCATTTCGCGCTATATCATGCTCAGTTCGCTCTATGCCCTTGAGCCGGAAAAATGGGCAGTGTCGCCGTCACTGCAAAAAATCACCAACTATAACATTTCCAAATTCTTCGCGGATCACTATCTGATCCACAGCACTTCGCTCAACTACACAATTATCCAGCCGAGCATCCTCAAAGAAGAACCGGCAACGGGAAAAATTGAAATCGATCCGGCATCGGACGGCGCAAACCCGATCCCGGATGTGGCTGCGGTACTTTGCAGCGTCCTTGACAAGGAAAATACCTATCGCAAGGTCATCAAGTGCAAGAGCGGTGACACGCCGATTGAAACAGCGCTTGCAGCTGTCTGACAGAACAGGCGGCACAATATTTTAATTGAAAGGAACTGATACACATGAGAAAAAATTTAGGCATAATTCCGGCATTATTCCCGATGCCTGTCACCATTGTTGCGGCATATGATGAAGCTGGTGTTGTCAACCCGATGAACGCAGCATGGGCAATGATCAGTGATATGGACAAAATCGCGCTCTTTATTGATGAAGACCATAAAACAACAAAAAATATTCGCCAGACAAAGGCGTTTACGGTGTCAATCGCAGATGCGGCACACATGGATGTGGCGGACTTCTTCGGCATTGCAACCGGCAACAAGATGTCCGATAAATTCGCACGCAGTGGCTATCACGCAGAGAAAAGTGCTTTTGTCAATGCACCGATCATCACAGAGTTCCCGGTAACGCTTGAATGTGAACTCGCTGAAATTGTCGAGACTGAAAATCTTCATGCGATTGTCGGAAAGATCGTGAACGTCAGCGCGGATGAATCCGTGTTATCCGAAAACGGCAAAATTGATCCGAAAAAGCTCAATGCCCTCATCTTCGATCAGTTCCAGTCGGGTTATTACACCATCGGAGAACAGGTCGGGAAGGCATGGAACGCCGGAAAAGACCTAATGAAATAAGCACTACTTTCCGGACATCAACAAAAAACCAGCAGCTCTGCGGAACTCCGCCGGAACTGCTGGTTCTTTTTATATCGTTTTCAGTTACAATTCAGATTAGTATGCAACGCCCTGCCACTTCATTGCATCTGCAACCTTCAAAAAGCCTGCGATGTTTGCGCCGACTACCAGGTTGCCCTCTGCGTCATATTCCTTCGATCTGTCATATGCATTGTGGAAGATGTCGATCATGATGTTCTTGAGCTTTGCATCAACTTCTTCGAATGTCCAGGACAGACGCTCGCTATTCTGAGACATTTCCAGACCAGATGTTGCAACGCCGCCTGCGTTTGCAGCCTTTGCCGGTCCGAAGAGAATGCCAGCAGCCAAGAACTTGTCGATTGCTTCCGGTGTAGACGGCATGTTAGCACCTTCTGCAACAACCTTTACGCCGTTCTGGATCAGAATGTCTGCGGAAGCGCCGTCGATCTCGTTCTGGGTTGCGCACGGGAGAGCAACATCACACGGAATCGTCCAGATGCCATTGCAGCCTTCGGTATAGGTTGCGCCCTCTACGCGATTCACATATTCCTTGATGCGTCCGCGCTCTACTTCCTTGATCTGCTTTACAACATCGAGCTTGATGCCGTTCGGATCATGGATGTAGCCATTCGAGTCAGACAGCGCCACAACCTTTGCGCCCATCTGCTGTGCCTTTTCGGTTGCATAGATTGCAACGTTACCGGAACCGGAGATGACAACAGTCTTGCCCTTGATGCTGTCGTTCTTCATGCAGCTCATCATTTCTTCAGTGAAGTACAAAAGGCCATAACCCGTTGCCTCAGTACGAACCAGAGAACCGCCATAAGACAGTGCCTTACCGGTCAGGACACCAGTGAATTCGTTACGCAGTCTCTTGTACTGACCAAACATGTAACCGATCTCGCGTGCACCAGTACCGATGTCACCAGCCGGAACGTCAGTGTCTGCACCGATATGCTTAGAGAGCTCTGTCATAAAGCTCTGGCAGAAACGCATGATCTCGCCATCAGACTTACCCTTCGGGTCAAAGTCCGAACCACCCTTGCCGCCGCCCATCGGGAGCGTAGTGAGCGCATTCTTGAAGATCTGCTCAAAGCCGAGGAACTTGATTACCGATGCGCATACCGACGGGTGCAGACGCAGACCACCCTTATACGGACCGATTGCCGAGTTGAACTGGCAACGGAAACCGCGGTTTACCTGTACGTTGCCGTTGTCATCCACCCACGATACACGGAACTGGATCAGACGCTCCGGCTCAACAATGCGGTCGATGATGCCATTGGTCTCATAAGACGGATCCTTTGCCACAACCGGCTCGAGGGACATCAGTACCTCGCCGACTGCCTGCAAGAACTCCGGCTCATTGCCATTGCGCTTGACAACGCTGTCATACACCTTCTGAAGATATGCACTTTTGAATGAAAATGCCATGGGAATCTCCTCCTGAATAAAAAATGTCACAAATCGTGCGTCACAGAATATTCTGCCCGACTCTCTGTTTCTTCCATCTGAATCTCAGCATGTCTGTATTTTCCGTACATCTGTATGCCGTCTTCAAACAGTATTTATTATACACCAATTTTTTGTCCTTTTCAATAAAAAAATGGAAGATTTCATTATTTTCTTTCTTTGAAAATCAAAAAACCCAAAAAATCGAAAGTCTTTCTATTGCAAATCTAAAAAAACAAATACTTTGACGAAGAAATTTAAAAATAAAAAGATTTCCTCAGGAAATGGAGAAAAAAGAAAAACCCCGCCTCCATTGAGAAAGCAGGGAAAAAAGATATTAGAGACATCTGGTTTTGTAAAAATACTGATTGCAGAAGGTATTGATCCAAAACCAGTTGCAACAAAACCGCATATGCATTTTCAGAGAAAACAGTATGCAACTTTCTCGGAAAGCAATATGCTAAACTGCATGCTTTTGCAAAATTGAATGGGAGTTTGCGTGAATGCAAACAGTCTATGTAATATTATACAAGACATGCGGCGATTTGTCAAGCAATTTTACTTTTTTCTGCAAATCTCACGATTCCAAAAGGATATGCAACAGTGCTTTTGGTGAATCCGCCAAATCATCTGCCCCTGCCTGTTCCAATTCTTCTTTGCCGCGGAATCCCCAAATGCATCCAACCGACGCCATGCCCGCGTGTTTTGCAGTCAGGATGTCTACATCGGAATCGCCGATCATGACGGCATCGTCCGCAGAGACATCAAGCGTATCGAGGATGGCAAGCAGAATCTCGGGCGAAGGCTTTTTGGGTCTTGTAGGATTTCCGCCGAGGATCATGGCAAAACGATCCGTTCCGAAAAAGTGGGTGACGATCTGTTCGGCAAATTCCTGTGGCTTATTGGACGCCACCGCAAGCCGGATGCCGGCGTTTCTGAGGCAGTCGAGCGTCTCACCGATCCCGTCATACGGTCGGGTCAGATCCATACAGTGTGCCGTATAGTATGTCTGAAACAACGCAAGAAGCCGATCGACCTGTTCCGGCGGCGTTCCTGGCGGCAGTGCTCGTTCACATAATTTCACAACGCCATCTCCGACAAAATGCAGAAATGATGCCACAGGATGCGTGGGATAGCCCATGCGCCGCAGCGAATCGTTCACCGCGCCTGCTAAATCGGCAATGGAATCGATCAATGTTCCGTCCAGATCAAAAATGGCAAGCTGATACATGTTACAAACCCCTCTCTTTCCCGGAAATGCGCTTTTCCCCACATGTGAAAGCGCCATTTCCGGCACACATTTTTCGATTTTATTGTATCACATACACCCCCATTTGTCAATTCCACGATCACTGGAATGCATGGTGGTGCGGCGGCTTATCCTTATTCTGATATGATCGCGAATACCGGAATTTCACTTTTCACAAATTTTGCAAAACCAATTGCATTCTGATGCGAAATATGATACAATAATGAAAAATTTGGAGAATCCACAGAAACTTTGCGGTATTTTCCAACGGACAAAAAGGAGGAATTGTATGAAATTTCAGACCATTTCTGCGCGTATGTACGGCATTGGTGCATGCCTGCTGATTGCGATCCCGGCGTGGATTCTTGTAAAGCTCATCCCGGCGCTTGAGATTATCGGCGCACCTGTCATTGCCATTTTAACCGGTATGATCGTGACGATCTTCTGGCGCAGCAAGCCAAAGGCACAGGCCGGGATCGGATTTTGTGCCAAACAGATCTTACAGTGCGCTGTTGTGCTGTTAGGATTCGGGCTGAACCTGTCGACCATTGCAAAAGTCGGGGTGACCTCGCTTCCGATCATTCTCTCGACCATTGCCACATCACTGATCGTTTCGTTTATACTCTACAAGCTATTGAAGATCCCGGCAAAGACCGCAACGCTTGTCGGCGTCGGATCGTCAATCTGTGGCGGTTCGGCAATCGCGGCGACCGCACCGGTCATCGATGCAGATGATTCTGAAGTAGCACAGTCGATCTCGGTGATTTTCCTGTTTAATGTGATCGCAGCCCTAATCTTCCCGACGCTTGGCGGCATGATCGGGCTTTCTAACGACGGCTTTGCCCTGTTTGCCGGAACTGCGGTCAACGATACATCTTCCGTGACGGCTGCGGCGTCCACATGGGATTCGCTCCATGGTACAAACGGCGCAGTTCTTTCCGGCGCAACGATCGTCAAGCTCACTCGGACGCTCGCCATTATCCCGATTACACTCGTGCTCGCATTTGTCCGTCTGCGTAAAGAGAAAGTCGCCGGCGCTTCTTCCGGGACAAAAGTCAGTCTCCGGCAAATCTTCCCGATGTTCATTTTGTATTTCGTGCTGGCATCGGTCGTAACGACGCTTGTGAACATGGCACTTTCCGGTGCGGCGCTCGATGGTGCAAACACCCTGTTTTCCTGGCTCAAAGAGGCAAGTAAGTTCCTCATCGTGCTGGCAATGGCGGCGATCGGCTATAACACCGATATCGTCAAGCTCGTCAAGACCGGCGCAAAGCCCATTTTCCAAGGTCTAATTTGTTGGATCTGCATTGCGGCAGTCAGCCTGACGATGCAGCATGTTCTGGGAATCTGGTAACCGCATCCGAACCATACATAATACCGGTGCATTGTCCTTATGGGACATGTGCCGGTTTTTTGGGCGAATACGAAAAAGGAACAACAAAATTCACGAATGGTTATTGCACAAGCCACACAAGCGTGGTATAATAACAGACAAAGAAAGACCAATTTCGAGCTTTCCTGATTCAAATACAACTGCGGCACTACAGAAACGCAGCCGCATGCAATAGATATTGTAGAGCATGTTCACATATATTGTGTATACGCACACATTCTTTATGAGAACACGTTCGAAATACAGAAAGGACACGCCGCTTATGCTACACCACAACTTTCTCCGCAGAATCCTGTCCGTTTCCACCGCCCTTTGCCTGATGTTCCCGCTTTCCGGCTGTGATCTCCCCTTTCAGAAACAGCAGAGCGACGGCTCGGGCTATCTCTTTACGGCAAGTCTCATCGGGAATCCGGAGAGCTTAGATCCACAGTCCGCAACGGACGCTTCTTCCATGACGATTATCCGCAACCTCTATGAGGGGCTGCTTGCATATGACGAAAACGGCACGCTCCAGACTGCCGGCGCACAGAGCTATACCATTTCTCCGGACGGGCTGACCTATACCTTCACGCTTTCGCCGGAACAATACTGGTATTACGACGCAAATGGCAACGATGTCATCGATGAGGGTGAATCGTGGCAAGTAACAGCGTCCGATTATGTCTATGCGTTTCAGCGCATTTTTGACCCCGCCACTCGCTCGCCCTATGTCCAAACCTTTTCCTGTCTGCAAAATGCCGCAGAGATCGAGGCAGGACAGCTTTCGCATACAGAGATCGGCGTAAATGCCCTGAGCGATACCCAGCTCGAATTTACGCTTGCGACCCCGAATGTGCGGTTTTTATCCCTGCTTGCTTCTACGGCTGCCATGCCATGCAATGAAAGCTTTTTTGAACAGACCAAGGGACGCTATGGACTGGATCAGGAATCCGTCGCCTCGTGCGGGGCGTTTTACCTGCGCCTGTGGTTTTATGACCCGTATGGCAGCGACAACCTCATCTACATGCGGCGCAATTCTGCCAACAACACCGTGCGCAGCATCGACCCGGCAAACCTGACATTCCACATCCGGGACACTCTACAGGAAACGACACAGGATTTTGCAGGCGATAATTCCGATCTGCTGGTAACCCCGGTCTATGACGCGCACTATATGGAAAACGACCGCTATTGCGTGACATCTGTGCGCGCTACAACGCTCGGGCTGGTCTTTCAGCCGGAAAATGAAGTCTTTGCCAACGAAAATATCCGCAAGGGGCTTTCCATGGCAATTGACCGCACCAGCATCGGCGCACAGTCCGGCTCAGATCTAGCGCCGGCTGCTGCAATCATTCCACCGGCGGTACATCAGGACAGTGCCTTTTACCGCGACCTTGTGCCCGAACCGGATCCTACGCCCGATACAGCGGCGGCACAGCAGACCTTCCAGACCGGCATGCAGCAGCTTGAGATCCAATCGATCGACACCACCAAAATCCTCGTCTGTCAGACGCTGATGGATTGTGAATTTTTGCATGATATCATCCAAACATGGCAGGAAGTTTTCGGGTTTTATATCGGGATCGATGAAGTAACCGAAGCGGAATACTGGCAGCGGCTTTCCGAAGGCGACTATACCATTGCCGTCTATGGCGTAACGGGGACGGCTGATGATCCGGCGGCAGTCCTCGAACAGTTCCGCTCAGACGTCAATGCATTCGGGTATGCAAAAGACGATATCGATGCACAAATCGACCGGCTGCGGACTTGCCCGACGGCACAACAGCTTTTGGAACAATGTAAGACACTCGAAAACGCCATCCTCGACGACGCGTGGTTTGTCCCGATCTTCTACAAGAATCAATATTGCATCACCACATCTGACAACGCCGATATCGCCTTTGATGCATTCGCCGGCACACTTGGCTTCCGAAATGCAAAACACTTTGCATGATCCGACACAGATGCCAGACATTTCCTGTCGCATTTTTGCGTTTGCTGCATACAATAACAGTAGCAGCGGCGCCGTTAGATCGACTGCTTGAAAATAGATGCCGCCGCCGGAACGCCTCCGGCATGGATACGGCAAAGTCCACCCAGACGGGCACACCGGCTCGCATGGGTGGACTTTTTTTGAGAAATCATACACAAAAAATGCCCGGGGATATGTGCAATTTTTCTATTTTATCTTGACAAAGTAAAAAAATCATGGTATGATAAAACCATCAATCAGATCCAGCGGCGATTCATTTTATGCGGAAAACACCGGATCGATCTTGCGACGCGACGGATCTCATCAAAATGGGAGTGAAACACATATGAAGTATTTTCAAAAATGGAAACACCGGATCTGTGCGGTCGTCTCTGCCTGTGCGATCGCCGTGACCGGGACAGTTTCGGCATTGTCCGGCTCTACCGTATCGGCGGCGGATCTCGGGCTGGACAACTACGCAAAGCTCATGCAGTACTCGTTGTACTTCTTTGACGCAAACATGTGCGGCAGCGAGGTTGGCGAGGATTCGGCGTTTGCATGGCGAGACGACTGCCACACGGGCGATGTCTGCGCCGGCGGTTTCCACGATGCCGGCGACACCATCAAGTGCGGTCTGCCGACCGGCTTTACGGCATCGACGCTCGGCTGGATGTACTATGAATATGCCGATGCCTATCAGCAGACGGGTACAGACGAGCATTTCAGAGTCATCAACGATTATTTTGTGGACTTTATGAAAGAATCTACCACGCTCTCCGGTAGTGAAGTGACATCGCTGGTATATCAGGTCGGCAACACCGGAAATGACCACAACAAATGGTGTGCACCGGAAGTCATGTATGACCGCGATGCAAGCGAAACCTACAGCACCTCAAGCGGTGCAAGCGATGTTGCGGCACAATACGCGGCGGCACTGGCACTGAGTTATCTCAACTTCGGCGATCCGGAAGACCTTGAGTATGCCACCGCGCTTTATAACTTTGCGACCAAATATCGCACAGTCACCTATGACAACGCCCAGTATACCGCCAACAATGCGCAAGATCTCCAAGATGTCATTTCGTGGGCAGCGGGTTGGCTGTACTTAGCAACACAGGAAGATGCATATCTGACAGAGAGCAATAAGTATACTTCTTATCAAAACAACTGGACTTATGACTACTTCTATGGCGGCGTCTGGCTCGGTGCGGCGATCGTCAACGCAGAAATCACCGGCGACTGGTCAAGAGCCACAAGCTATATCGATTCCAAAGTCAATGCCAACCAGAACCAGTTCTATGTCATGAATAGCTGGGGCAGTGCGCGGCATAATACCCTTATGCAGATCTGTGCCATGGTCTGCACCAAGCATGAGGCAGAATCCGGCAAAAACTATGCCGATTGGTGCAAAAACCAGATGAACTATATCCTCGGTGACAACAACGCCAATGTCTGCCTTGTTGTTGGCTATAACGATGTTTCCGCCACTTCTCCGCACCACCGCGCTGCATCCAGACTGACAATCAGCCCGGACTGGAGCGAATACAACAACTGGAACGGCAAATATTCTGCCACCGATGGCTATACGCTCTATGGCGCACTCTGCGGCGGCCCCACAAGCTCAGACTTTACCACCTACAACGATGACGCAAGAGATGCTACCTCCAACGAAGTTGCCCTTGACTATCAGGTGGGACTTGTCGGCGCGGCGACTGCACTCTATGACTATTTCGGCACCGGCTCAGTGGTTGCAGAGATCGGCGACGACGTGACGGTATATCCGTCGGAAGTGGCTGTGGCAAACGGTGAAGTGCCGCCGGTAATGACGACAACGCAACCGCAGACTACGACGACCGAGGATACCACCTCGACCACAACTGAGGAAACCACCTCGACCACAGAAGAAACCACTACCACAACGGAAGAACTGACCACCACAACCGAAGAGGTCACCACTGTTGAAGATACCACTACGATAGCGACCGATACATCATCCGATCCACAGACGACAACAGAAGTTTCTGCGTCTACGGAAACCACCACTGTAACAGATGCGACAGAGCCGCCAGTATCCTCAAGCGAAACGGATGCATCCACCTCTACGGAGACAACAGCGGTGATCCCGTCCGGCGTTTCCACCATTCTCGGGGATGTCAACCTCGACCGTGATGTTGATCTCTCCGACACCATTCTGCTCAACAAGCGTGCGGTCAACATTGTTTCTCTCGAACCACAGAGCGAGAAAAACGCGGACTGCAATGTAGACGGAATGGTGGACGGCAACGATGCGATGCTGCTGCTGCAATTCAATGTACAGCTTGTATCGCATCTCGGACCCCAGCAGTAACGCTGTATCCACAGAAAGAAAGGAAGGACAGATGAATACAAATGCACTCCAAAAAATCTCCTATGGTGTCTATCTGATCACCACGGTATCCGACGGGAAACAATATGGCTGTGTGGCAAACAGCGCCATGCAGATCACATCAAGCCCGCCGCGCATTGCCGTCAGTCTCAACCACGACAACGCCACACATGATGCCGTTTTACAAAGCGGCGTATTTGCCATTTCGATTTTGTCCACCGACGTCAATCCGGCACTGATCGGCGGCTTTGGCTATCGTTCGAGTCGCGATGCAGACAAGTTTGCGGACATATCCGTAACGCCCCGCCACGATATGCCGGTGCCGGACGAGGCCATGGCATGGATCGTCTGCAAGGTCGTGGACAAGATGGATGCAGGTTCGCATATGATCCTGCTCGGAGAAGTGATTGACTGTGATGTCACAAATCCCGACGCTTTCCCGATGACATACGCCTATTTCCATACGGTGATCAAGGGCAAGAGCCCGAAGAATGCACCGACCTATACGCCGGAGGAATCACCCCACAATTGATCCGATGGCACACATCCTGAAAAAAGTTGCTTCTGCATGCATGCGCTGCGTCAGAAGCAACTTTTTCGTTTTATTCCCTATCCAGGCAGCATATCGATCTGTCTGACCCAGCCGGTGACATAAACCCCGATGGGTGTTTTTCCGACATGTTCCTTCGCATTGGTGATGCGCATTCTGCCGCGTACGACAGCATCATCATAGAGATAGAATGTGCCGGATTTTTTGCTTCCGCGAACTGCCGTCGCAGATGCATACAACACGGCATCGCGCAA
This sequence comes from uncultured Ruminococcus sp., assembly GCA_949291125.1. GTDB lineage: Bacteria > Bacillota > Clostridia > Oscillospirales > Ruminococcaceae > Ruminococcus_C. The sequence continues at coordinate 29,972 of CASEUJ010000038.1, read as the reverse complement.
TACGATCTTCTCCCCTGCTGAAAAGCGCAAGGACGGCTCGGGCGATGATGGCGCACTTGTTTGGGAAGATCGCGGATAGCCATTGAATCCGCCGCCGCGGATGATCGCCGGATAATCCACATAACATGCGTTGAGGTCGACATCGCCATTCACCCCGTCAACATTACCGGTACTCGATCTCTGCCACATACCATACGCACCGTCATAGCTGCATGCATCGGCATATTCTGCGATCCAGAGTGCATAGCGCTTTGCCACATCCGCCGTAATATACGTTTCGAGCGGACTGCGCGAGATATAGAGCCCGGCAAAGTAGCCGGCGCTTTCGAGTGCATTACAGAACGACTTGACCATATCGCTGCAAACCGTCTTTCCCATTGCAAACGCCGCCGGTGTTTCGAGATCAAAGAAGACTGGATAGTCAAACTGTTTATCCCGGATGACCTCCAAACACGCCTTTGCCTCTTCGGCTGCCTCTTTGGCGGAAGTGGCATAGCTATACCAATACGTCCCGATGCCAAGCCCCGCTTTTTTCGCCTTCGCATAGTGCGATTCAAAAAGCGGGTCTTTCTGGCTGGCGTATCTGCCATATCCGGCACGAATGATCACAAAATCATAGCCCGCACGCTTGACCGCAGCAAAGTCCACATCGCCCTGATATTTTGAAACGTCGATGCCTGCGGTTGTAAGCGTTTTCATGGATGGATCACCCCCTTTCTATGGTTAATATATGCGCCGACGGAGGGACGCGTGAACTTGTCACCCTCCTCCCCTCTCTCCAGAGTTTCCACTCTCTACCAATTCCCATTTTCCTGCAATTTTATCTCTACTTGTAAATTTTCATAATACATGATGTAAATTTTTATTCATAGTTGAACGCTAGCGTTCAACTTTTGCCCATTTCGTCGGTATTAGTGAGAGGGGTTGTTTGCAGAATCCAATCTCTGGAATATTTATGAATGAAATCTGTTGTCAAAAAAAGGAGTGGTTTCGAATGGCGGCACAGGCAAAGCGGTACTATTGGCTCAAGCTCAAAGAGGACTTTTTCCGGGACAAAATGGTGAAGAAACTGCGACGGCTCGAACACGGCGATCGCTATGTTCTCATCTATCTGGAAATGATGCTGGCGAGCATTGCACATGAAGGGCGGCTCTATTTCGAGGGGATCGAAGATACCTTCTGCGCAGAGCTTGCCATGGATCTCAATGAACGTGAGGACGATGTCGAACATGTCCTTGCCCTATTAAAAAGGTATGGCAGGCTCGAAGAGGAAAACGCGGAAACGTTTTATCTGGAAGAGGCACATGCGGCGGTAGGGACAGAATCCACAGCCGCACAACGGATGCGGCATACACGTGCAAAGCGCGATGTTCCCAAAACCGACACCACAGCAAAACAGGATGCCGAAACTCGTGATGCGATTCGCGAGGATATGCAAATCGAACGCCACAATGTTCAAGGCGATGTTTCGAATGAATGTAACAATGTTCAAAGTGAGTGTAACATTGTTCCCGACAATGTTCCGAATGAATGTAACAATGTTCAGGGTGGGTGTAACAATGTTCAAGGCGAGTGTAACAATGTTCCCGATGATGTTCCAACTTGTTACACAGAGATAGAGATAGAGAAAGAGAGAGAGAAACAGAAAGAGCAGACGCCACACACGCCTTCTGCAAAGGCGGCAGCAGCATCACCGACTTCTCCGGAACAGATCGCCGCGCTGTATCATGCGATCTGCGTCAGCTTCCCGAAACTGCGTGGGATGTCCGGGAAACGACGGCGTGCAGTGACGGCACGGATCCGCGAACATCCGCTTGCAGAATTCCGTCGGGTCTTTACCTATGCCGAACAGAGCGCATTTCTACAGGGCGCCAACAGCCGCGGCTGGACGGCAGACTTTGACTGGATGATGTGCGAAAGCAATTTTGTCAAGATTCTTGAGGGCAAGTATCAGGGAAAGGAGCAAAATCATGGGATTCAACAAGCAAGCGGCGGAAGCAATGCTCCGGCAGATTATGACGCAAGCCGATGGGAAACTTCCTTTTGACTGGTCACAGGTACATGTGCCGGAAACCGAAGAGGCATGGGCACAGATGCACTGCGACTGGTATAACCAAAGCGAAGGAAAACTAAAGGGCTATGACTGTCCGAAATGCCGCAATAAGGGTGCGGTCGCCTTTCTCAGAAACGGCGCGGAAGTCCACCGGATCTGTGACTGTATGGAGATCCGGCGCAGCCGCCAGAATATCGCCGCATCCGGACTCGGTGAGGCACTTCGGACAAAGACCTTCGAGAGCTATCGCTGTCCCGAAACATGGCAGCAGCATCTCAAAGAAAACGTCATGCGCTATGCCGAAAAGCCGCGCCCACAGTGGCTCTATCTCGGCGGACAGACCGGCGCCGGAAAGACCCATCTCTGTACCGCCGTGTGCGGCGCTCTGCTGCGTCAGGGAATTCAGGTGCAATATGAGGTATGGCAATCAGTCGTGCGTGATCTGAGCCAGTTCCAGACGCGTCAGGCACGCTTTTCTGCACTCGAATGTGCACAAGTGCTCTACATCGACGACTTTTTGAAACCACTCGGTCAGGATCGCCTTCCCACAGACCGCGCAGAGCTTTCGGCAGCGTTTGCGCTGATCAATGCACGCTATGCCGCATCGCGCACAACGATTCTCTCGAGCGAACTCGACCTGCATAATCTGATCTCACTCGATCCGGCGCTTGCCGGACGCATCCGCGAACGCTGTGGCGGCTATTTCTTCCGAATCTCGCGCGATCCGAAGAAAAATTACCGCATGCCAGTATCGGAGCATCGCTAAAACATCCGTCCGGGCGCTTGCACAATGCCGAAGGGTGTGGTATACTATGGATAATCCAAACCCACGCAGAAACGATCCTGTGTCATCTGAAGGAGAGATTCCATTATGCTTGCACTCATCGCCGCCTATGCCGAACGCCGCGTCATCGGGTTTCAGGGCAAAATCCCGTGGCACATCCCCGGCGAACAAAGCCGCTTTCGCATGCTGACTACCGGTCAGACCGTCATCATGGGAAGACGCACCTATGCCGAGATCGGGCGGCCGCTTCCTGACCGCATTACGATCGTCCTCTCGCACGATCCATCATTTTCGCCGCCGGGATGCCAGACGGCATCGTCCCTTTCCGCGGCGCTCGACCTTGTGACAACGTCCGATGTCTTTCTTGCCGGGGGCGGCGCGGTCTATGCGGAGGGGCTTTCGCTTGCGCAAAAGCTCTTTCTGACCGAGATCCATGCCGACTTTCCCGGCGATACGTTCTTCCCCGTATTTGAAGAACGCGACTTCCTGCGCGAAGTGATCGCGACGGTACCGGCGCCGATCCCCTATACCTACCTCACTTATACCCGGCGCACCTGATGCACCACAAAAAAAAGCCCTCAGGAACAGAACAGTTCCCAAAGGCTTTGTGATAGCGGTTTTATAGGGTTGCCTTAAGTTTTCGTTTCAAGCGCGGCATCGAGCGCGGCGAATGCATCGGCTGTCGGCGGCTTTTCGCCATAGCGCACAGCATCATAATCCCGAGTCAATGTGTCCCAGTGCGGCGGCGCTTGCCCCGTCTGTACGAGGTTTTGCAGAATCTCGCCCGTGCTGTCGGTCGCCTTGGCACAATCCACCGGAAACCGCGCAAGCATCAGAGAAAATCCCAGCCGGAATCTTGTCGCATCATAGGGCATGCGTCGATACTGGCGATACGCCCGGTTCCAGCGCCGCCGCGTCATCCGAAGGGGTTGTTCCGGCGGCATCTTCTGGTCGGTCAAAAGGTCTTCGACAAATTCGGCATAGAACTGCGGCTCATCCGACGCCATAAGCGGACGATGCCTGCGCCGCGCCGCCGCCCACCGGCGAAATCGATCCCAGAGCGACAGAAGCATCTCTGAGATATCCCGGCGATTGCGGATCAAAACTATGACAAGTCCGCCGACGATCACTACAAAAAACCCGATCCAAACCCAGTCTGCGGCGGTGTTCTGTTCGACCTGCGTCACCTGTCTTGCAACAGGTTCGGGCGGCGTCGGTTCGGCGGTTTCGCCATCTGACCGCAAGAGATCGCGCAGGACATACCACGCACCGGCGGCGATCCACCTGCCAACCCAGCCAAGAAACTTCGAAAGCGGCACCACAAACAGCATCACGGTGACGCTCGCCGCACAAAATCCCAGCAACAGCCGCAAATTATGTCGCCGCACGCCATTCGGGACACCCTGCGTCGATTCTCCGCCATTGGAAAGAAACCGCTCCATTGCCAGCACATTGCGCGCGGCAATATCACACAAGAGATTTGCCGCAAGGATACAAAGCACCGGCACAAGCGAAGCATTCGGCTCAAAGGCGTGGCACAATATGCCGGACGCCGTATCGAACAGGCATATGCCGGTCAGGATATAGGGATGGGACAGCCGGTCGAGCGACACTGCCGAAAGCCGACAGCCGCCATACCAGCCGATCCCGAACCACAAGCCGCCGATCGCACGAAGCCATACCGAATCAAACGGCAGCCACGCGATCGCCGCCGCCAGCCATAGCCCAGCCACGATCAGCCGCCCGGCACGCACCATCTGCGGACGGCGACGAAATTTTAGCCGGGCAAAGAGCATCGACAGAAACCCGGAAAGCGCCGCGATCATCATCACCAGCGTCAGCGCGATACTGATCCACCGGCTCACCCCGGCACGAATGCCACAGAGCCAGAACACCGGACCGCACGCCGCCGCCAGCCCGCAGACGATCGCCGACCGCATGCATACATGCGAAAACATCATAGAGCGCCGTCTTCCACCATCATCGTTTGCCGACCATGCCGGTATTCAGCGATGCCGCCGGAAAGGCGTTCGGGTCTTCGATGACCTCGCCGCCGTTATACTGAAACCGGATCAGCTGGTCACCCTGAAACGTCAGCTGACCCTGCTGATGAAACGGCGTTTCGGTATAGGCACGCTTACTGGTCACGATATGTAAGATCTCGCCCTTGCGCGTCTTAAAAATCAGCTCATAGTATTCGTTATAGAGCTTCATCGTTCCGCTCGGATCCATTGTCCGGCGGCGTTCGTCCACTTTCTGCACCAACACCGCGATTACACTACGGGATGGGCTTTTTCCTCGGTTTGGCCTGCGCATACGTTTTTCTCCTGTGATATAATATTCGCGGTTAAATTCAAGCGGCGTGCGCCTGACATTGCGCGGATTCTGCGTCAGGATGCGGCTCAGCTTATGCCGGAATGGGCTCTGGCGTGAGCCAAGCATCACCACAAGCAGCAGAACAATCGCGACTGCGACCATAATGATCAGAAAATTGTCAATGGCATCTCCGAATCGATCTGACATGAGTCCTCCTTTTCCGGATCACCGCAGATGTTGCGATGCGATCCGATCATAGTCCGTTTGGATTTTGTTGGGTAAAGCGCCAGCTGTCTTCGCACATCTTTTCGAGATCGGCGGTTGCCTCCCATCCAAGTAGCTCCTTCGCTCTGGACGGATCGGCATAAGATGTCGCAATATCTCCGGGTCGGCGCTCGGTAATCTGATATGGGATCGACTTGCCGCATGCCTTTTCATAGGCGTGTACAACTTCAAGGACACTGCTGCCCTTACCGGTTCCGAGGTTGATCGCCTCAAACCCCGTGTGTGCAAGGCCATAGCTCAAAGCTGCTGCATGGCCATCTGCCAGATCCATGACGTGAATATAATCGCGCACCCCTGTGCCGTCCGGCGTGTCATAGTCATCGCCATAGACGCTAAGCTCATGGAGCTTCCCGATCGCGACCTGTGCCACATAGGGCACGAGATTATTCGGGATGCCGTTTGGATCTTCGCCGATCAGACCGCTTTCGTGTGCGCCAATCGGATTGAAATAGCGCAGCGCCACTGCAGAAAATTGCGGATCCGCCACACAGACATCACGCAGGATCTGTTCGATCATCACTTTGGTGTAGCCATACGGATTCGTCGCCGAAGTCGGCATATCCTCAACATACGGCACCGGATTGTCATAGCCATAGACCGTTGCGCTCGATGAGAATACCATGGTACGACAGCCGAATTCTGCCATCACTTCAAGCAGCTGGATTGTGCCGCCGATATTGTTGTCATAATATTCCAATGGCTTTTCCACCGATTCTCCCACGGCCTTAAGTCCGGCAAAATGCACCACCGCGTCGATCTTGTTATCCAAAAAGATCTGGCGCATCTCCTCCTTATCGCGCAGATCCGCGCGATAAAAGCGCACATGTTTGCCGGTGATCATTTCGATTCGGGCATTTGCCTCGATCTTGGAATTGGACAAATTGTCCATAATGACCACCTGAAATCCGGCATTGATCAGCGCCACACATGTATGGCTGCCGATAAAACCTGTTCCACCCGTGATTAAAATCTTACCCATGAAATCATTCATCCTTTCTCGGAAAGTTCCCGGTCATCTCTGCCGCCGGGCTGGCGGACGGGATCAATCCGCCGCTTTCCGGATACATGTCATATCAAAACTGTCATTGCGCCGACCTGCCGAATTTGCAGTGCATGGCAGCATCCCTTTCCCAACACCTGTTCCATCTCCTCACAGAACGGCATGAGCAGTACTGTCGGGACATATGCCTGAATTGTTCCGCCAAAGCCGCCGCCGTGAATGCGGATCGCGCCGCGCCTGCCAAGCACCATGCCGCCGACTGCAAGCGCAATGGATGCCGGCTGGTGCATCGGCGAAGAAGATGCAAAGACATTCTGAAGCAGACAGATCGAGGATTCACCGGAATATCTCACCAATTGCAGATACGAATCAAAATCGCCGCGTCGGAGGGCATCTGCCTCGCTCTGCGCCCGCAGATCCTCGTGGAAAAAGTGGAGCGCACGCAACACTGCCCGGTCGCCACAGGACGCGCGCAGCTCGCCAATCGAATCGATCACCATACCCTCTGTGATCTCCGAGAGCGTTTCCTTCCCGAAATGCGCCGCAACCTGACGCATTTCTGCCGGGATCGCGGCATATTCCGCCGTCAGGTCGGCATGGCTGCCGCCAGTGTCCACGATACAAAGGGCAAACCCGGTCTTCGAAAAATCAAAGCCGATGGATTCAACCGCCGGCTTTGCCGCATCGGAAAAATCGATCGCCACTACGCCGCCAACGGCAGACGCCATCTGATCCATCAGACCGCAGGGCTTGTGATAATAGGTATTTTCGGCATACTGCCCGATCTCTGCGAGTGTAATCGCATCAAACTGATCATCGGCATAGAGCGCATTACAGATCTGCCCGATCAATACTTCAAACGCCGCCGAAGACGAAAGACCCGAGCCTTTGAGCACCTCAGATGTGGTATACGCATCAAATCCCGTCGGAAGCGGACAGCCGAGCTGACCGAAGCGTGCGACAACGCCGCGAATGAGTTCCGCCGCATGCGCCTCCTGACTTTCCGGGATGGGGTCGAGTTCATCAAGCGAGATCACATCAAGCGGATACCCTTCGGATTGTACCTGAATGGTACGATCGTCGCGCTTTGCCACAACCGCAAGAATATCTAAGTTCACGCTTGCCGCCAGGACATGGCCGCGCTGGTGATCGGTGTGGTTGCCGCCGAGCTCTGTTCTGCCTGGTGCAGAAAGAATCGCGATCTCCCGGTCTGCGCCGAACTGGCGGGCGAATGCATCGAGCATTTCGAGCAGGCGCGTGCGATATACCGTAAGTCTTTCCTCGTCACAGCAAAGCTGTAACAATACGTCATCAAGCTCTCCTGCCATCAGTTTCTGCCGTGCCTGTGTCATCGATACCATAAAAAAACTCCTCCTTTTTCGCAAGATATCCTGTCCGGGATCCAGACAGCCGGTTCCGGTTGGTCACCTTTTAGTATAACCGATTTCGTTGTATTTTGCAAGTCATATTTTTGATTTTACGAAAAGAAAACAAAAACCCTATGCTATCTTCTTATTTTCAAGGTAAAGTCTTGATCTGGCTTGTCAAAAAAGATCACGATTCCTCACGCTCCATTCGCTCAAAAATCTCTCTGACCTGCTGTTTCTTCTCCATCAGCTGATCAAACTGCCGGATATATTCATATGGGAACTTATAGTTGTGAATGCGCGTAATTCGCCCCTGCGGCTCAACAATTTTGGTCGATGCGCCGCAACCGGCGCCAAAAATGGACTGAGTCTCGTCCATGATCAGGATATTATAGAGCGACTCTTTTCCTGGACGAGCATAGCCGACATTTTCCTGATTGTCGATCGTATTCTTCTGGCGGTACATGTAATATGGCGCATAGCCATGTTCCGGCAGGCGGCGGATGCTTTCTTCCACCATCTGTTGTACGGGATTATGTACCTGGGAAACACCGTCTGCAAAGAGATTAGCGGCGCGTTTCAGCGTCAGTGCATGGACGGTGATGCTATCAGGATCCAGCGCAAAGATCTGTTCCAGCGTATCGTGAAAGCCCTCTGGTGTATCCCCCGGCAATCCGGCGATCAGATCCATGTTGATGTTATCAAACCCTGCCTGCCGCGCCAGATGAAAAGCATCGACTGTCTGGCTTGTAGTATGCCGGCGTCCGATGGTTTCGAGGACGCTGTCATGCATGGTCTGGGGATTGACGGAAATGCGCGATACGCCGCGCCGACGCATGACATCAAGCTTTTCGGCGGTAATGGTATCGGGTCTGCCGGCTTCGACACAATATTCCCGGAGGTGGGTCAGGTCAAAATGCGCCTCCACTGACTCCAGCACCAGATCGAGCTGGTCTGCGGTCAATGCGGTTGGTGTGCCGCCGCCGAAATAGACGGTGTCGATGCATAACCCGAGCTGGCGCACCATTTCGCCCCAGATTTCCAGTTCTGCACAGAGCTTTTGCAGATAATCCGGGATGAGCTGATACGCCTGTTCCACCGAATGGGATACAAACGAGCAATAGCTGCACCGGGTCGGACAGAACGGGATCGAAACATAAAGACTCACCGATCGCTGTGGCGTCTGGTCAAGGAGCGGTTTCTGCGTCATTGCAGTGTCATATGTCAACGCTGCCTTTTCCGGAGACACCCAGAAGGTGTCGCAGAGGTTCTGACAGACTTCCTGCTTGGTCATGCCTTGCGCCAAAAGCGGCTGGACTTTTTTTACTGGGCGAATGCCCGTCAGAAGTCCCCATGCCGGGTGCAGATCGGTCAGCCGTTCGAACAGGCGGTATAACATGGCGCTAAACCGGTATTCGCAAAGCGCCTTATCGACAACCGGATCGCACTTCGGAAATAGTTGCGTGTCCTGCTGTGTCTGTCCGCGATAAGTCACGCGGACGAAAAAACGTGTCTGTGCATCCGGCAATTGTTCCAGTGTCAGGACTGCGCCGTCTGTTTCGCCGTCAGGAAGTGTGGCGGCGTCAAAGAAAAACTGAAACTTCGTCACGGGCAGAAAGATTTTACAGATGCATTCGATCTCATATTTCAGCGCATGTCCGCATAGCGCAATGGGAAATATCCGGGTGGGTTGGCTTTTGTGATTGGTCATGAATCAAAGTCCTCGCATGGTGGGATTGTGTGCTTTTTCAAAGGAAAGCGTCGTTTCTTCGTTGTGCCCCGGCAACACCCGATAGTCCCCTTCGATCGACGCAAGTCTGCGAAATGACCGGAGCATCTCGGCATCGCTGCCGCCGGGAAAGTCGGTTCTGCCGCGGGATAAGTGAAAAAGCGTATCGCCGGTCAGCATCACATCGCCACAGATCCAGCAGACGCTCCCCGGCGTGTGTCCCGGTGTGTGGAGCACAGTAAATTCTGTGCCGCCGATGGTGATCGTGTCGCCGTCCTCCACGGTCTGAAACTGCTGCACCGATTCAAACGGCGTATCCGAAAGCCATGTGGCAAGATTTGCCGCACTGTCGGTCAACATCGGAGCATCGAGCGTGTGGATATACACTGGCACATCACATGCCTTTCGCACGGCTTCGACCCCGGCAATGTGGTCATAATGCCCATGGGTGAGCAAAATCGCACGGAGTGTCTTTTCATACTGTTTCAGATAGCGCAATACTGTCGCCGCACCATCACCAATATCCACGGCAACACAGCCGCCGTCGGCAAGTGTCACCAGATAACAATTCGATGCCAACGCACCGAGTACAAGTGTTTTTACCTCCATCGTGTTTCCTCCCCTCTGTTACTTTTTGGCACGATCCACGGAAATGACGCCGCGAATCTTCCTTAGCTTATCGAGGATCGATTTGAGCTGATCTGTCCCCGCGATCTGGACGCTTGCTTCAAAGATCGCGTTGCCGTTTCGCAGATTCCGAGATGCGGAATGCACGATCTGAATATGCGATTCGGACAAAATCTTTGTGATATCAAAAACAAGTCCAACGCGATCGACCGCGATCACTTCAATGGTCGTCGGGATGAGGGTCGATGTGCTGTTCGTCCACTGTACTGGAAGCCATCGCGCCAGTTCTTCCTCGTTGCCGCGCGAAAGCGCCGACTGATAGTTGACACAGCTTGTGGTGTGGACAGAGATGCCGTGGCCGCGTGTGATAAAGCCCACAATGTCGTCTCCGGGCAGCGGATTACAGCACTGGGAAAACTTAAAGACACAGTCATCGATCTTATCGAGGATAATACATCCTTTGCCATTTTCCTGACGCTGGGGCGCAACGGGTGCAACGGGCTTTTCCGCTTCATCGTCGCTGCCATATTCTTTGACGTAACGGTCTTTGAGGCGCGGCATAATTTTAGAAAGCATAATGCCGCCATAGCCGATGGAGGCAAAGAAATCATCGAGTGTGGCGCAATTGTGTCGTTTGAGGTCATCTGCAAGGAAGGTTTCCCATTCCGATTCCGGAAGACGAATATGGGCGCGCTTAAACTCCTGTTCCAAGCTGGATCTGCCGGTTTCGATGTTCTCCTCGCGGCATTCCTTCTTGAACCACGAGCGGATCTTCGATTTCGCCTCATTGGTCTTCACGATCCCGAGCCACGCGCGATTCGGGCCTTTGTTCGGATCTTTGCTCGTGAGAACTTCACAGATCTCACCGGTTTTGAGTGCATAATCGAGCGGCACCATCTTGCCGTCCACTTTACCGCCAATGGTTCTGTGACCGATCTCCGTGTGGATGCGATAGGCAAAGTCGATCACCGTCGAGCCGATGGGCAGTGTGATCGAATCACCTCGCGGCGTCATAACCACGATATCTTCCGGCGAAAGGTCGCTCTTGATGGCGCGGACAATTTCTTCCACATCGTCAGAAGTCTGCTGAGATTCGATGACCTTTCTGACCCACGCCAGACGTTCTTCCATCTTGTCCTTTCCCTGAATGCCCTCTTTATACTTCCAGTGCGCCGCAATGCCGTATTCGGCAGAAACATGCATATCCCATGTGCGGATCTGAATCTCAAAGGGAATGCTCTCGCGTCCGAGGACAGTCGTATGCAGCGACTGATACATATTAGACTTCGGGTTTGCGATATAATCCTTAAACCGGTTCGGCAGCGGGCGGAACATATCGTGGACGATTCCCAGCACCGTATAACACTCCGCCACGGTCGACACAATCACGCGCACGGCATATTTATCATAGATCTCATCGATACTCTTGTGGTTGACATAAACCTTTTTATAGATGCCGTAGACGCTCTTGACGCGCCCTTCAATGATCGGTTCTTTTGCGAAGTGTTCCTGTTCCAGACGCGTGCGGATGCGTTCTTTGATCGATTCGATGAATGCCTCGCGTTCGCCCTTTTTGATCTCCATGATGTGTTCGATCTCCGAATAGGCAAACGAATCGAGGTAATAAAACGAAAGGTCTTCGAGTTCGTCCTTCACAGTTCGAATCCCGAGCCGGTGTGCAATCGGCGCATAGACATTCATCGTTTCGAGTGCGATCCGGCGCTGTTTATCCGGCGGCAAAAAGTGCAGCGTGCGCATATTGTGAATGCGGTCGGCAAGCTTGATGATCATCACGCGGATATCATGCGACATCGCAAGCAGGATCTTTCGGACGTTATTCGCCTGCTGTTGTTCCTTGTCGAAAATCGGGATGCGATTGAGTTTCGTAACGCCATCCACTAAGATCGCAACGTCCTGTCCGAACTTTTTTCGGATATCATCAAGCGTATACTCGGTATCCTCCACCACATCATGCAATAGTCCCACACAAATCGTGTCGGTATCCATCCCCAAGTCGAGCAGGATATCTGCCACGGCAAGCGGATGAATGATATATGGTTCGCCGGAAGAGCGCGTCTGACCGGCGTGTGCTTTTTCCGCAAACTGATAGGCGGACAAGATCTTGCTCAGGTCATACTGTTTATCAGTCGCCAAGATCTTTTTGGACAGATCTGAAATGGTCGGTTCGTGTATGGGTGCTTTCTGCTGTACTTGATAGGCGGGTACATCCTGTTTTTGCTCCGCCAATTTTTTCTCCTCATCCATATTCAATCCGCTCCTTTTTCCTGTAACCCCTGTAGTAATTCAGATGCCTGTAAATCCACTTTCTGTTGTGTCGGGATACGCCGAACCTGTTCAGTCCAGAGATTCTGCCCGACAAGCCCGAGCTCTTCGAAAATATCAAGCGCAATGCGCATTTTGCAGTAGTTCATCTCCGGAAGCTCCTGCAATGATCCGAACAGTGTATCGAACGCCGTGTCTGTCGTCGGGATGCGTTTATAAATCTGTGCGAAGGCATCACGTGACGGCGTAATGGCGCGATAAAATGCCGCAGAAAGCGGTTCATTCCGACAAAACTGTTCGTATGTATGGCGCGCTGCGAAATACTTCGCCTGTTTCAGTCCGCTCTTGCGATAGTCCTGTACGATCAGCGAAAGCTGAGGTCTGCCTTGAAACTGTCCGACCTCTGCCATGACCAAAAAATCACACACCGCGCCGCGCCTGAGCCAGACTTCTTCGGGTTTGGTGCGAAAGAGCAAAAGATCGAGCGCCATCGTGCCATATGTCACCCGAAGTTTGGTGTGCGCGCCCTTAGAAAGCGGCACAATCTCCTGCAAAACCGCATGTGAAATCGCAAAGACGGGCGTCGGATTGCCCTCGCCGAACGGCGCAAGCACCGACAGGCTCGCAAATGCTTCGAGTGAAAAATCCTGTGGCAAGAGCATCCGGTCGGCATCTAATGTCAACACCGGCATTTCCGGGTGCATCTGTGCCGCATAGGCTTCCACTGCCGCACAAAATGCCCCGATTTGATCCGACGCCAGAGAAAAGCCGCCGGCGCCGGGATGACCGCCATAGCGCGTCAAGAGATCCCGGCAGGCATCGAGGCACCGAAACGCCGAAAAGTTCCCGAACGACCGCATCGAACCGCGTGCTGTTTCGCCCTCAATTGTGATGAGAATCGTAGGTTTTCCAAAGCGCTCTTCCAGACGGGATGCCGCGATCCCGATCACGCCATGATGCCAGTTCTCTCCGGCAAAGATCAACACGCGTGCTTTGAGCAGCGTAGGATTTTCCCGTGCCTGTGCCTCAATCTGTTCGAGGATTCTTGCCTCTTCTTCCTTGCGTGCCGTATTGCGGCGTTCGAGCTCTGCCGCGAGCGACTGCGCCTCATCCATGTCCTCACTGAGCAATAGCCGCACCGCCGTATCTGGTGAGCCAAAACGTCCTGCGGCATTCAGACGCGGCGCAATGCCAAACGCAATGGAAGTCGAAGTAAATGTCTTTCCGGAAAGTCCAGCCTGTTCCAACAGCGCCAGAAGTCCCGGACGCTCGGTGTTCGCCAGAAGCCGCAATCCAAGCTGTACCAGATAGCGGTTTTCGCCGGAAAGCTCCACCACATCCGCAACGGTCGCAATCGCGGCGAGTTCGCCGAATTGTTCAAGCGCCATGGTATCATCGCCGCCATCGAGCGCCGCCACAAGCTTAAGTGCAAGCCCTGCGCCGCAGAGTTTGTGATAGGGCGAGGTATCGTCCGGTCGATGCATATCCACAATTGCCGCCGCCTGAGGCAAGGTATCGAGCGGCTGGTGATGGTCAGTAATGATCAGCGTCATACCGAGCTCCTGAATTCGTTTTGCCTCTTCGATCGCCGTAATGCCGTTATCGACTGTCACAATTAGTTCCACGCCGTCTTCGTGCATTTCCCGAATGGCAGTTTCATTCAGACCATAGCCCTCTTCCCGCTCTGGAATGCGATAGGTAACGTCCGCGCCCATCTCAGAGAGATAGGAATAGAGAATCACCGTCGCCGTTACGCCGTCGCAGTCATAGTCGCCATAGACACAGATGCGTGTGCCGTTCTCGAGTGCCTGATTGATTCGGTCTGCTGCCTCTTGCATATCTGCCGTCAGGAAGGGATCAGACAGCCCATCACACTGTAAAAAAGCCGCCACATCCTGTACACTCTGCATGCCGCGCGATGCCAGAACCTGTGCACACAGCATGGATAAGTCACTTCCCGATCGGATCTTGTTCACCGCATCTTCCGGCGGCTGATGAATCAACCATTTCTTCATAGCTTACTCCTGTGTCTGTGGGATACAACCCCATTTTGATCTCTTCTTTGTATGATATGTATTATATCACAAAAAAGTCGTTTTGTCCACACCTTTTATAGACCTGCCTACAAAAATCAACCGGATTCGGCGCACAAAAAAGAACAGCTGTAGCGCGGCGGCATACAACTGTTCGGAAATGCATGTTCTATTTTGAGCTTTGTGTCGAAAATGCGTTATTTGGCGCGTCGGATCGCCGCAACGATCGCCTTGACGATCTGGATCACGATCATCGAGCCGAAGCTGAATGCATAGATACAGCCGATCAGAACGCCGGGCAGATCGTTTTCGATCTTAAACAGACCGTGGAGCGCCGGAATCCAGAGTACCGCATTGATCAGCAGCATGCCGAGCAGGAATGCCAGGATCGCAAACTTGTTGTTCCAAAGGCGCTTTGAGAAGATGACCGGCTTTTCGCGTTTACAGCTAAAACCGTGGAACAGACGCGACATACAAAGCGTTGCAAATGCCATAGTCATTCCTGCCCCTGCATTGTGTGCCCCCTGATAGTAATATCCCATCAGGAATGCGCCGATCGTAGCGATGCTGATGACGATGCCAGAATAGCCGACCTGCATTAAGAACTTTTTGGTGAGGATCGACTCCCCTGCCGGTCGCGGCTTCTGCTTCATGACGGAATCAGAATGCGGCTCGAGCCCCAATGCGATCGCCGGGAGTGAGTCTGTCAGAAGATTGATAAAAAGTAAGTGAATCGGTGCAAACGGAACGGGAAGTCCGGTCAGGGAGTTGAACAGAACTGAGATGATCCCTGCCAGATTGCCCGACAGCAGAAACAGGATCGCCTTTTTGATGTTTTCATAAATATTTCGTCCATTCTTGACTGCCTTCACGATGGTCGCAAAGTTATCATCGGTCAGGATCATAGCCGCGGCATCCTTGGATACTTCCGTACCGGTAATGCCCATCGCCACGCCGACATCGGCTTGTTTGAGCGCCGGTGCATCATTGACGCCGTCACCAGTCATAGCAACGATCTTATCGCGGCTCTGCCATGCGCGGACAATGCGGATCTTGTGCTCCGGCGTTACGCGGGCATAGACCGATTTATCCGCCACAAAGTCCACCAGCTCTTCGTCAGTGTAATTGTCGAGCACTGCACCCTCGACCGCTTCTTCGGGCTTTTCGAGGATACCGATCTCTTTCGCAATGGCAGAAGCTGTCACAATGTGATCACCGGTGATCATCACCGGCTTGATGCCGGCGGACTTGCATTCAGCAACCGCCTGTTTGGATTCCGGACGAGGCGGATCCATTTCAGCGATCAAACCAAGGTATTCAAGATCATTTTCGTCTTCGATCGAAAGTGTATCACCGGAAAATTCCTTTGTCGCAAAACAGAGAACGCGTAGACCCTGTTGCGAGAGCTGGTGCACCTGTTCGGCGATCTCTTTTTTTACATCTTCGGGACATGTCATGCGATCCACCAGCACATCTGCCGCACCTTTTGTATACATTTTGCGGGTTGTGCCGAAGTCATTGAGCGTGGACATCAGCTTGCGGTCGGAATCAAAGGGAATCTCGCTGATGCGTGCGTGCTGCTGACGCATGGTTTCATCGGACAGGCCGCGATCCTGTGCAAAGCGAATAAACGCTGTTTCTGTGGGATCGCCGATTTCCGTGCCGTCTTTACATGTGGCATCGCTGCAGAGAACGGATGCTAAGATCAATTCTCGTTCTGCCGCATTGTCCGGATTGACGTCTTCCGCTGCAATAATGTGGCGCTGTGCGACGATCTTGCGAACGGTCATTTTATTCTGCGTCAGCGTACCGGTCTTATCCGAACAGATGACCGACACCGAACCCAATCCTTCTACCGCCTGAAGCTTGCGCATAATGGCGTTTTCGCGGGACATTTTCTGTGTACCGAAGGAGAGCACGATGGTGACGATCGAGCTGAGTGCCTCCGGGATCGCAGCGACTGCCAGCGCGATCGCAAACATCAGCGAATCCATAACTGCGCTGAAATCGATCACATCCTCACGGATCAGACTCAGCACAAAGACCAGCGCACAGATGACGAGAATGGCGATCGAAAGACGTTTGCCAAACTGATCGAGCGTCCGCTGGAGCGGTGTCTTTCTCGCCTGTGCATTCTGGATCAGGGACGCGATCTTGCCGACTTCGGTCTGCATGCCGATCGCGGTTACAACGATTGTACCTCTGCCATAGGTGACAAAGCCACCGGAGTAGACCATATTTTTCCGGTCTGCAAGCGGTACTTCACTGGTGATCGGATCCATGCTCTTTTCGACATTCGTACTCTCCCCGGTCAGCGCACTTTCATTCGTTTGCAACGAAGCGCATTCGATCAGCCGCCCATCCGCCGGAATCTGATCTCCTGCTTCCAACAAAACCACATCGCCGACGGTGATCTCCGATGCCGGCAGTACAAGCTTTTCACCACCACGAATGACCTTTGCGGTCGGAGATGAAAGCTTTTTGAGGTTCGAAAGCGACTTTTCTGCCTTGAGCGTCTGGACGGTGCCAAGAATTGCATTCATGGTGATAACGGCGATGATGACCAAAAAGCTCTCGATATCGCCAGTGAACGCCGAGATCAGCGCAGCAATGATCAGGATGATGACGAGAAAATCCTTGAATTGTTCGAGAAAGATGACCCAGCCGGGTTTTTTCTTCCCCTCTGCAATCTCGTTTTTGCCATACTTTTCCGCATTTCTGGCGGCTGCCTCTGCGGAAAGTCCATCCGCACCCGTTCCCAGCGCCTCAAAGACTTCTTCCGGACTTTGACGATAAAATTCGTCCATACACAACATTCCTTTCGTTTTGATGCTGCGTCATGCAGCAGGTTCTGAGCAGACAGGAAAACGGCGAGTCTCCTACGGAACTCCAAATAGTGTTAGCCTATCTACCATGTTCCGTAAAAGTCTCGCCGTTTAGATATGAAGCGGGTTATGATCACACAACCGTATTGACGCCGCATAAACAGGAATGCTCCTGCCAGCTACTCTCTTTTACTTCATTTATTATACCCAGTTTTTCCGGGTTTGTCAAGTCTGTTTTGCAATTTTTTTGAAACTTAGCCGTTCACCTTGCGTGCATAGTCCGGGAGCAGCATCGGCGAAACCGCATCGGTCTGAACACCGGCATCGTCAAGCATTGCCTCAAACTTGCCAACGTGGTCGAGATTGAGCTCACCAACGACAACATCCTTTGCCTTTGCCGCAGCATACTTACCGGCATTGCGTCCGAATACGATAACATCAAGCAGCGAGTTGCCCATCAAGCGATTTCTGCCGTGTACACCGCCGGCAGCCTCACCAGCAACAAACAGATTTTCCACACAGGTCTGGCTGTCTGTGCCGACCTTTACGCCGCCATTCTGATAATGAAGTGTCGGGTAAACGATGATCGGCTGTTTCCGGATATCGATGCCATACTTGCCGAACATACGCAGCATTGCCGGGATGCGCTTTTCGATCGTACCTTCACCATTTTTCAGTTCGATCATCGGTGTATCGAGCCATACGCCCTGACCCTCCGGTGTCTTAACTTGATTGCCGCGCTTGCACTCACGAATGATCGAAGCCGCAGCTACGTCACGAGTTTCCAACGGATGCATAAAGACTTCGCCATTGACGTTTACCAGCTTTGCACCCAGCGAACGTACCTTTTCGGTAACCAGCGCACCGAAGATCTGTTCCGGGAATGCTGCGCCGGTCGGGTGGTATTGCAGGGTGTCCTGATACAGCAGCGGTGCACCCACACGATATGCGAGTACCAGACCATCTGCGGTCGCACCATAGTGGTTCGAGGTTGGGAAGCCCTGATAATGCATTCTGCCGGCGCCGCCGGTCGCAATGATGACAACCTTTGCCTTTGCGATCAGGATCTCGCCAGTTTCCATGTTCTGGAGCACAGCACCTGCACAGTGTCCCTTGTCATCCATGATCAACTCGATTGCCGAGGTAAAATCTACCACCGGGATCTCGCGGTTAAGCACTTCATCGCGTAGGGTACGCATGATCTCCGCACCGGAATAGTCCTTCGCCGCATGCATTCTCTTGCGAGAAGTCCCGCCGCCATGGGTGGTAATCATATTGCCCTCTTCGTCCTTATCGAACTCTACGCCAAGCTCATTGAGCCACTGAATGCAGTCCGGCGCCTCGGTAACGAGCTTGTATACGAGTTCCTTGTCTGCTGCAAAGTGACCGCCGCCGTAAGCATCGAGGAAGTGTTGTGCCGGCGAATCATTGGGTTTATCTGCAGCCTGAATGCCGCCTTCTGCCATCATGGTATTTGCATCGCCAATACGCAGCTTTGTCACGATCATGACTCTCTGACCAGCTTCATCTGCCTCGATCGCAGCCGATGCGCCAGCACCGCCGCCACCGATGATCAGAACATCAGTTTCATAGTCCGGGCAAGAGAGATCCGGCAGGTTGTCCTTCAGACGGCTGTGCGCCTGTAACAGACGAACGAGTTCTTTCGGTGCAAGTTCTCCCTTGTTCGGACCTACGGTAATGGTATCGAACTGATCAGTACGATAGTCCGGATGATAGGTCTTGAGCAAGGTGTCCTTTTCTTCCGCAGTCATTCTTCTCGGTTCCATTGCAGCGTTTTCTTCACGCGCTGCTTCTACCAGCTTAATGGACTCCAGCATTTCTTCTGTATACATTCTGCAGATCCTCCCTTACTTTTCGATTTCACGTGTGTTATACATTTCACGGATCGCCGCATCATCGAGTGCCATTGTTGCACGAATCGCCTCTTCGCATTTTCCGCTTGCAATCTCTTCTACGCGGTCCGCAAGGTGCTGACACTTTGGTGCGATATACTTACCGTTGAGACGGCGTGCAAGCATCGCAACCTGTGGATGCGAGATGCCAGCCGGACAGCGGGACGAACATACGCCGCACATAACGCAGTCAAACGACTCTTCTGCACACTTTTCATATTCCCCACGCTGAGCGTATGCAATATACTGCATCACATTCAGCTCCTGCGTGCAGGCATTGGTGCAGGCATTACAGCCGATACATGCATAGATCTCCGGATAGGTCTTCATCATCACCGTTTCATCCGGGCGCACTTCGTTGATGTCATAGATCTCCTTGATCAGCGGGAAGAACGGCAGCTGTGTGATATACATGCCGTCTACGACCTGGGTCGAGCAAGCCAGACAGGTATGCAGCTCTCTGTCGCCCTTCACGCGATAGATCGTTGCACAAGCACCGCAAAATCCATTGCGGCAGCCGCAGCCGCGAACCAGCTTATATCCAGCATATTCCAAAGCCTTCATGATGGTCAGGCTGGCAGGTACCTCGTACTTCTTGCCCATCACGAACACATTAACCATCTGTTCCATGTGAATTCTCCTTTACCATTAATATTCATCCGGCAGTTCGGACAGTTCATCAAAGCGGAATACCGGACCGTCTTTGCAGACATATTTATCGCCGATGTTACAGCGTCCACACTTGCCGATCCCGCACTTCATACGCAGTTCCATTGTCGTATAGACCTGATTTTCCTGGAATCCCAGCTTTTTCAGGCCATCGAGGGTGAACTTGATCATGATCGGAGGTCCGCACATCAGGACAGTGCGGTTCAGATCGGGCTGTAACTCTTCCACAAAGCTCGGGATAAAGCCAACGTGTCCGTCCCAGCCCTCCTGCGGCCGGTCGATCGTCAGATCCACGCGGACATTGTCGTCTGCCATCCACTCATCGAGGATTTCTTTATAGTCCACCAAGTCGTCCTTCGAACGAGAACCATAGATGATATGTAGCGAACCATAGTTTTCCTTCTTATCGCGGCAATAGTTGATTACCGAACGAAGTGGCGCCAGACCGATACCGCCGGCAATAAAGAGCAGATCCTTTCCCTTCAGATCAGTTTCTACCGGGAAATTCTTGCCATACGGTCCGCGAATCGTCACCTGCTGTCCTACTTCCATCATGTGCAGCCAGCTTGTCAGACAGCCGCACTTTTTGATGCTGAATTCCATGAATTCGGTATTGGTTGGCGACGAGGTAATGGAGAACATACCTTCTCCGACGCCCGGGATCGAGAGCATCGCACACTGACCGGGCATATGTTCAAAGACTTTCTTTCCGTCAAGTCCGACTACGCGGAAGGTCTTGACGTCCGGAGTATCGATCCGAATGTCTGTGACAACGCCGATCTTCGGAATTAACATTTCCTGTCTCATTCGTGATCCCCCTCCAATGTCTTCATTACTTTTACAATGTTCATTGAGATCGGACAGCTCTTCAGGCATCGACCGCAGCCCACGCATCCGAAATTGCCGTCGTTATTCGCCGGATAATATACCAGCTTATGCATAAAACGCTGGCGGAACCGCTCTACCTGGGTCGGACGCGGCTGGCCGCCTGCTGTCTTGGTAAAGTCGGAATACATACAGCTATCCCAGCAGCGGAAACGCTGGATGCCATGTCCGGTGTCGAAATCACGGATATCATAGCACTGACAGGTCGGGCATACAAAGGTACATGTGCCGCAGCCCAGACAAGCCTCTGCCAGACCCGGCCACTTATCCGACTGAAACAGCTCCATAAGCTTGTCGCCGCCGAACGAGTCGGTCGAAAGATCCTTAAGCGGCAGCTTATTGAGCACCTTGCGGATCGAAGCCTTTGCGTCGTCTGCGGCATCATCCGCAGCATCTTCCAGCATCGGCAGAGACGCCAAGAGTGCTTCACCCTTTTCGGTGTTTGCCTGCATAAGAACTTCGTCCTCGGTCATCCAACAGCTAACGTCCCCTGCCGGCTCTGCAGCATCAATTCCAAATACGGAGCAGAAACAGGTTTCCGATGGTCTGCCACACGCCATGGTCATGACAACGCCATGTTCGCGGCGATTCTGATAATAGCTGTCTACCGGTTCAACGAGGTAAACGGTGTCGAGAATCTGAAAGCTTGCCGCATCGCATGCACGCACGCCGAACAGCACGAAATCTTCGCATTCTTCGCGGATGTCGTCGATCTCGATGGTCTTGCCCTCCATCTTGAAGTTCACCAGACGTTCCACCTGCGGGAAGAAGAAGTCTTTGGCACTACGCACGGTGTTGACAGTGCCGCAATACTGCGTACCCGGCTCCCATGCCGCATACTTTGCGCCACGCTTTTCATCGCCTCCGTCCACCACCGGCAGATAGAGCTTTTTTCCTTCGGCAATGGCAGCGAACAGCGCGTCCAATTCAGAACGAGAAATCTTTTTCATCACTTGCTGCCTCCTTTATATACAATGCTCGGTTCGCAGTCTTCCTGCGTAAAGTTCACCAGTGGTGCACGGCTTCCCTCTTCTGCGCCTGCCTGATATTCGCCATAGAACGTATTGATATCTTTGATGAACTTGCGGTTGAGCAGATGAAGCGGAATGTGTTGCGGACATACGCGTGAACATTCCCCACAGTCGGTACAACGTCCTGCAACGTGGAATGCGCGGATGATATGGAACATGTTTTCTTCGAAAGAATCCGCCGCAGCCTTCTGGGATACGCCAGAAGCCGGGTTATCGAAAACGCACTGTTCACAGCTGCACGCCGGGCATACATTGCGGCATGCATTACAGCGGATGCAGCGCGACAACTCACCGCGCCAGAATGCAAAACGTTCATCCGGTGTCATCGCCTCGAGCTTTTCCACTTCATCAAAGCGCTTGCAGTCTTCGCATACTTCACCGTTTTCTCCGAGCATTTCGTCGAAGACAACGACCTTTTTGCTCTTGCAGTTTTTACAACGTTCCAATAGGCAGTCTTCGCGATTGAGCGTTACATCGCCATACATGGTGTCTACCACGATGTTGTCGCCTTCTGTCTTGACACCGAGAATGCCCTCTGCACCGGATGCACGAACGGTATCCGGATCGAGCTTTCCATCACACGGGATGCCGACGATATAGACATTTTCGCGACGGATACGGTGTTCGGTCAGAAGCTGGTTAAAGCTATAAGAATCACAGGGCTTTAAGAAGACGAGCGTCTTACCCTCCAGCCTTGAAATCTTGATCAGATATTTGGAAAGATTGCTTCCACAAAAATCGTGATATACAAAATCCTTTTCGAGAGCCTCGGCTGAGTCGAAGACAGCCGGTGTCGGATCGTAGACAAACTCACCATTTTTCCAGCCCAGCACACGTACAACGGTACCGTCTGCCAACAGCTCAGAGGCTCTTTTCCTCATTGTGTCTTGCATCTCAGATCCTCCAGTCTCTTATTCTCGCCAAGGGAAGCCACCGTTGCCACGAATTCATTCATGGTTTCTGCAAACTTCGCACCCTCAGCGGCGGATACCCATTCCACACGGGTACGTTCCTTCTCAATGCCCAGATAATCGAGCATCGAAAAGAGCAGCGTCATTCTGCGGCGTGCATAATAGTTACCGGTGCTGTAGTGGCAGTCGCCCGGGTGACATCCACAGAGGATTACGCCGTCTGCACCGCGCTGAAACGCACGCAGAATAAAGAGCGGATTGACGCGGCAAGAGCAAGGAACACGAATGATCTTGACATCTGCCGGATAGTTCGAGCGGTTTGTTCCCGCCAAATCGGCACCTGCATACGAACACCAGTTACAGCAGAATGCGACAACTTTCGGTCTGTAATTTCCATTTACTTGCATATTGCATCTACCTCCGCCATAATCTGACTTGTTGCGAAGCCCTTCAGATCCATTGCACCGGACGGGCAAGCAACGGTACATGCACCGCAGCCCTGGCAGACTGCCTCATTGACAGACGCCACACGGCGCAAGAGAGTGCCGTCTCTTCTGCGGCTGAAGTCCTTTTCTTCGTATGTGATCGCGCCATACGGGCAGACATTTGCACAAGACGAACATCCGTTACACTTCAGTTCATCGGAGTGTGCCACACATGGGTTACCGGTCAGCTTATTCTTTGCGAGCAGACCAATGACCTTCGACGCAGCCGCGCCAGCCTGTGCAACTGTTTCCGGGATATCCTTTGGACCCTGGCAGACGCCAGAGAGGAATACGCCGGCCGTCGGCGATTCTACCGGACGCAACTTTGCGTGTGCTTCGGTGAAGAAATCATTGGTATCCATACTTGCTGTGAGCATGGTTGCAAGCGGACGCGCCGACTTATCTGCCTCGATCGCAGCCGCCAAAACGACCATATCTGCCTTGACATGGAGCTGTTCATTGGAGAGCAGGTCGGACGCCTGTACATCGAGTGTACCATCTGCCTGCGGCGAAACCTTGCCGACCATACCTTTAATATAATGTACGCCGTACTGCTCTACGGCACGACGATAGAATTCGTCATAGTTTTTACCCGGTGTACGAACATCGATGTAGAAGACATAGACATCGGTATCCGGATATTTTTCGCGACAAAGCATTGCGTGCTTTGCGGTATACATACAGCAGATCTTCGAGCAATATTCCTTACCGCAGCCATGAGTCGAGCCGGATTCGCGGCTGCCGACACACTGTACAAAAACAATCGTCTTTGGCTGTTTGCCATCAGACAGACGTTGGAGATGACCTTCGGTCGGGCCGTCTGCCTTAAGAATGCGTTCAAATTCGAGCGAAGTCAGAACATCCTTGCTCTGCAAGTATGCAAATTCGTCATAGCCGTCGATATTGATCGGGTTATAACCAGTAGCCGCAACAATTGCGCCATACTTTTCTTCGATGACGCGTTCTTTCTGCTCATAGTCAATCGCACCAGCAGAACATACCTTCGAGCAAAGACCGCACTTGCCCTTGGTCAGCTTGATGCAGTGTTCCGCGTCGAGAACAGCCACATTCGGAATTGCCTGTGCAAACGG
This sequence comes from uncultured Ruminococcus sp., assembly GCA_949291125.1. Taxonomy (GTDB): domain Bacteria; phylum Bacillota; class Clostridia; order Oscillospirales; family Ruminococcaceae; genus Ruminococcus_C. The sequence goes on along the minus strand of CASEUJ010000038.1, from coordinate 5,685 downwards.
AATGTACGCCGCATGGCGATTGCTGAGCCCTAAGTTATAGGCATCCGGCACATTCTTGACCGGGCATTTTTCCGTACACAGACCGCACCCGGTACATTTATCCTCATCCACATAACGTGCTTTGCGGCGAATCTTGACGGTAAAGTTTCCGACAAAACCAGTCACAGCTTCGATCTCACTGTAGGAGTAGATCGTGATATTTTCGTTCTGTGCGCACTCTACCATTTTCGGGGTCAGGATACAGGACGAGCAGTCGAGCGTCGGGAACGTCTTATCGATCTGGGTCATCTTGCCGCCAATGGTGGGTTCTTTTTCCACGATATCGACCGGGAAACCGGCTTCTGCAATATCGAGCGCAGTCTGGATGCCAGCAATACCGCCGCCGATGACCAGTGCACGCTTCGTAACCGGGCTTTCGCCGGCGATCAGCGGTGCATTGAGCTGTACTTTTGCGATAGCCGCGCGACCGAGGACGATTGCCTTTGCCGTTGCCTCTTCGATATCTTTATGAATCCATGAACACTGCTCACGGATGTTTGCAACTTCGAGCATATAAGGGTTCAGCCCAGCCGCTGAAACCGCCTTACGGAACGTTGTCTCATGCATACGAGGCGAGCAGGAGCATACGACAACACCATCGAGCTTTTGTTCCTTAATTGCATCTTTAATTATGTTTTGGCCTGCCTCTGAGCACATGTAAGGGTAATCTGTCGAGAAGACAACTGCCGGTTCTTTTCCAAGAGTTTCCGCAACCGTCTTGACATCTACAGTCGCCGCAATGTTCGTACCGCAGTGGCATACAAAAACACCTATTCTCCGCATTTTTATGCCTCCTTATTTGCTGTATTTCCGGAACGCACTGACAATTGCCTGCTGCGGCAAATCTTCGTCGATGGCGACTGCTTCCGGAATTTGCTCCGACTTGAGGTGATTACATCCCTGCTGACGAATCACAGCGAGTCTGACTGCTTCTACAAGTTTTGCCGGTTCTACATCACGCGGGCAGCGTTCCACACAGGCAAAGCAGGAGAGGCAGGTGTAAATGGATTTCGATGCCATAAGCTTTTCAATGTCACCTTTTTCCACCATATAGACAAACTGATGCGGATGATACTCCATTGCATCATAGGACGGACAGGTACCGCTGCACTTTCCGCAGCGCATACACTTCAGCGGATTGACGCCGCTTGCCCGCAAAACGAGTTCTTTGTAATCTGCCATTTTTGCGCCTCCTTATTCCAGACCGAGCGCCTGTGCCAGCAGCTCGGTAAAGTACACGACCGGCAGATCCGACACGCCAGAATTCTTCTGGAGGTTATACAGACAAAGTGGACATGCCGTAATCACAAGATCTGCGCCGTTTTCCTTTGCGCTTGTCATGACCTTGTTACTGCGAGACTGTGCCACCGATTTTTCATCGAGCGTCAGATAGCCGCCACAGCACTCATTGCGCATTGGATAGAGCACCGGCGTCGCACCAATGGCGCGGATAAAATCTTCGAGGATTTTCGGATTTTCCGGATTATCCATCTGCATGGTCTTGCCCGGACGGAGCAAAAGACAACCGTAATACGCCGCAATCTTTTTGCCTGTCAGAGGATTTACCACTTTTTTCTTCAGTTCATCAAAGCCAACCTTGTCGCGCAGCACTTCTAAATAGTGCAGCACTTCCGTTTCGCCCTGATACGGTGTGTCAAGCTTCAAGTAATTGTTCGCTTTCAGCACAATATTCTCATCGGTCTGCATGTCATGGTTGACCTGCTTGACCACGTTATGACAGGCAGAGCACAAGGTCACAAGGGGCATACCCATATCTCTTGCCTTTGCCAATGTCCGGATGGACGAAAGCTTGGTTGCAATCTCATCCTTTGCCATTGGGTACACACCGCCGCAGCACTGCCACTGAGGAATCTCTTCCAGCGTAAACCCAAGCGCTTCAGCAGAGATCCGCGCATAGCGATCAAGATCCTTTGCCTTTGTCTTGAGCGTACAGCCAGGGAAATAACTGTATGTCATAGCAAAACTACCTTTCCTTCTATTTTTGACAACGTCTGCATCGCCACACAGACGATGCACGCTGTCATATTGAAACACGCCATACATTTATATAGCATATATCAAGCAATTTCTAAAAACGCACCACATGCTGAAAACCAGTGATCGCGCCTTATACCATCTCTTCCGGATGAAACACTTCATCAAAACGTTCTTCCGTCAAAAAGCCCAGCGATACGCATGCTTCCTTCAGAGAGATATTCTCGCGGAACGCCTTTTTCGCCGTCTTTGCCGCGTTCTCATAACCAATATACGGATTGAGCGCTGTTACCAGCATCAGCGAATTGTGCAGGTTGTGATGCATCTTTTCACGGTTTGCACGGATGCCAACTGCACAATTATTATTAAAGGAGAGAATGGACTCTGCCAGCAGACGCGCGGACTGGAGGAAATTATAGGCGCAAACCGGCATAAATACATTCAGCTCGAAGTTGCCCTGCGAAGCCGCCATGCCGACTGCCACATCGTTGCCCATCACCTGAACTGCGACCATTGTCACCTGTTCGCACTGAGTCGGATTCACTTTGCCCGGCATAATCGACGAACCCGGCTCATTTTCCGGAATGGTGATCTCGCCGAGACCATCACGCGGACCGCTTGCCAGCCAGCGAACATCATTGGCAATCTTCATCATGTCTGCCGCAAGCGCCTTGAGTGCGCCGTGCGCAAAGACGATTTCATCCTTGCTCGTCAACGCATGGAACTTGTTTTCTGCCGTAATGAATTCCTTCCCAGTCAGTTCAGAAACAGCCTTTGCCACCTCTACGTCAAAGCCTTTCGGTGCGTTCAGGCCTGTGCCGACTGCCGTACCGCCGAGTGCAAGTGTTTTCAGATATGGCAGTGCCGAAACCAGCATCTCGCGATCACGTTCCAGCGATGTGCGCCAGCCACTGATCTCCTGGGAGAACTTAATGGGCGTTGCATCCTGAAGATGGGTTCTGCCGCTCTTAACGATCCCCTCATGTTCTTCTTCCAGTCGAGACAGCGTTGCCGTCAGCGTATCGATCGCTGGCAGAACGCGGTCTTCAATCGCCAGAACTGCGGAGATGTGCATTGCCGTCGGGAACGTATCGTTCGATGACTGGCTCATGTTGACATCATCGTTTGGATGCAAAAGCTTTTCTCCGGCGATCTCATTGCCGCGATTGGCGATAACTTCGTTTGCGTTCATGTTCGACTGTGTGCCACTTCCCGTCTGCCATACGACAAGCGGAAAATGCTCGTTGAGGGATCCAGAGATCACCTCATCACAGGCACCAGAAATAGCAGCCAGCTTCTGATCCGTCATTTTCTCCGGACGCAGCTTATGATTGGCAATGGCAGCCGCTTTTTTCAGAATGCCGAATGCGTGTGTGATCTCCCGCGGCATCGTCTCGATCCCGACGCCAATCGGAAAGTTCTCATGACTGCGCTCTGTCTGCGCCGCCCAATACTTGTCAGCAGGCACCTTGACTTCGCCCATTGAGTCATGCTCAATGCGATACTCCATGTTCATCTCTCCTATTTTGATAAAATTTCAGCTTCGTGTCCGGCAAATTGCACCAAAGCTGCTTGTCCGTAGCCTTGCGTTGTATGCTGCGATCCTGCCGGACACTGGCGACATCTGGGTATCCGCCATGCCCTGCACAGTGTGTCTGTCCTGTCCGGACACACAAACACCGGCAAAAGACATACCGTCCCGGTGCAGATGCGCGGTTGTCATCCCGGAATCCTGATACGATATACCATCTTCTTAATTATAACATATTTCGTCTTATTTTGCAAGCCGCATTCGCAAATTTTATATGAACGCCGGGCATATAAAATTGTTCCCACTTATAGATATACGATCCGTTCCAGTCTACTATCATAACAGGTTTTCTCAGATAACACAAGCCATTTTCCGAAATTTGTGATATCAAAAGCGTTTATGTCCAAATCGTTCTTTTTCTAAATTCTGAAATTCTGCCGTAATCTGCGTTGACTGCCGCCTTGAAATTATCACTTGCCTTTTGGAAAGCTTCATGGTATAATATGCATGAAAGTGGTATCCGATGAACAGGAGGGCAAAACATGAGTTCGATCAGTTCTTTTTCCGCACGCATGGTGCAAGCCATGCAAAAGCAACAGATCACACAGGCAGAACTTTGCGCGAAAACCGGCATCTCGCGTTCGACGATGAGTCAATATTGTTCCGGCGCATTTCATCCCAAAAAGGAAAAATTAATCCCGATCGCAAAGGCGCTTCACGTCAGTGCAGCATGGCTGATGGGATATGAAGCGGACAAAGATGAAGCGAATTCGCCGTCGTTTCAGCTCGAGGATTATCCGAATCTGAAGCCGATCGAGCGCAAGCGGTTTCCGATCCTCGGGGAGATCGCCTGCGGCAAGCCCATTCTGGCGCAGGAAGATCACGGCGAATTTGTCATCGCCGATGCCGGCATTCATGCAGATTTTTGTCTGATCGCCCATGGCGACAGCATGATCGGAGCCCGGATCTATGACGGAGATGTTGTCTTTATCCGTAGCCAGCCGGTGGTGGACAACGGCGAGATTGCGGCAGTCATTATCGATGATGAAGCAACGCTGAAGCGTGTCTATTTTGACAGAGCGAACAAGCGGCTGCAGCTTGTGGCAGAAAACCCCGCATTTGCGCCTCTTGTCTATGTAGGCGAAGAGCTTGAATACATCCGGATCATCGGAAAAGCCGTCGCATTTATGAGCTGCATATGATGCGTTTTGTCTGGCGCGAGAAAATCCGCCATGCGAAAGCGTTATGCCTTTTCCCGATTTCGCACACTGACATAAAGACAGATCGCGCTAATCACATCGAGTGTGAAAAAGAATTGCAGCAGGCAGAACACAACTGCGCTTGATTTTTTCAGTTTCCCTTCTTTTACGGCAGCCGCCGCACCGCTTATCCCGTAAATCGAAGAAGCTAGAAGCAGCAGGTAATCAAAAATCACCAAAAATGGGATCATCATAATGCCAACAATCATCAGCAGCATCAGGGTACCAAATAAAAATATGACCAGATAAATCGGAATATGCATCAGTTTCAGTAGCATATTCCAGAACAGAATCTGGCGGCTTTGATATCCTAGTTTCGGAAGCAAAAACGCATAGACTGCATTCGGAAGATAGATAGCGCAGACAAGCCCAATGAAAAGGTACATATTCGTACAAAGTATATCATTGGACAATCCGTTTTCCATCGCACAGATCAGGATCACAGTAGCCAGATAGAGATACGGGCAGAAGACAAGCAGAAGCATGGGAATTTTTTTCATGGCAAAACACCTCTTTTTTCGATTATATGGAACAATCCCATGCAAAAAATCATATTTTGCACATCTGACTATAGCATTTCGCAATTGATTTGTCAATTGTACATCACAGATGAGTTTTTTTCGAAAATAACACTTGACAGGATGCGAAAAATGTGGTATACTCTACTTTAGTTCGTAAGAATTTCATGCGCCGCTGTGGTGGAATAGGCAGACACAAGGGACTTAAAATCCCTCGGAGTAAAATCCGTACCGGTTCAAGTCCGGTCAGCGGCACCAATGAAAGAATGTCGATTTTACGGCATTCTTTTCTTATTTTCTGACTAATTTGGTAGAAAAGTTTCTTGTGAATGAGCGTTTTTCT
>CASEUJ010000037.1 GCA_949291125.1 uncultured Ruminococcus sp. | reverse complement strand
TATATATATATATAAAGCCCGGTTACTTTTGGTGGGAGTACCGGGCTTTTGTATGTATGCGGATATTTTCAGAAAGCACAGATTTGACAAGATTTTGTCGAATGGTTATACTGAAAATATCCTCCATTGAAAAGGAGGTGATGAAAATTGCCGATTATTTCTGATATTTTCTTTTCGGGAAAATATTCAGCTTCAATTTTACATATTTTAAAGGAAGGCATGTGGAACGCATCCATAATTTTTGGATATACAGCAATTGTCATTTGCTTATTATATCCGTTATGGCAGTACATTACTGGTGTACAAAGGGGAAGCGTTCAATTTAGCGTGCCTAAATCAGCATGTACGTTGATAGAGCTTGCATTGCGACTTTTTGCGTTCTGGTGCATATGTGCAATGCTGTTATGTTTTTCGTAAAACGATAACTCTCATCACCATTGGCATAACTAAATACTATCGTATTCAGTTATGCCAATCTATACAAAAAGCCCGATAAACTTCTGCGAAAGTTTTCGGGCTTTTGTATGCTATTTAATTGTCGATACTGTTTTTTAGTTCCTCTAATTGAACGATCATTGTTTGTAGCTTGTCTACTGTGTTCTTTTTTTCATACGGAAGAGCATTCTTATGAAATTCAGGATTACTTGTTCTTCCGAGGAGATAGTCAACGGAACAATCAAGGTAATCGGCAATTTTGGCAAGGCTATTAGCCTGTATCCATGAGCCACGGGTACTCATAGATGATAATGTGTTTGTACTGAGACCGCATGCAGATAAAATTTCTGAGATTTTATATCCTTTTCTCTTTGCCTCTTCTTTGATTTTACAAACAACATTGACAGTTTTATACATAACTCACATCTCCTTTCTATTGAAAAAAACATTTTAACACAATTGTATGATCATATATTGATTTATAATCAATTATGTGATATCATAATAAGTACCAACCAATCTATCACAATTGACAAAATCAAAGATTTTTAGGAGGTTCAAATGTTTCAAATCAATTTAATTAATGTAGACTCTAATACAATAAATTTAAATTCAAAATCGATCAGATCAATCACAAAAATTCTTTTCTATGCGATACCTTTGGTTCTTGCTGTACTATTTGCATTCACTTGTACTAGCGGAAATTATTTTGATTCACTGAAAACAAATTTATTCGACCTCAAAGCTATTTTGGTTTTGGATAACGGCTACGAAATTCTCACATATTTTTGTAAATGCCTTGTTGTTTTTATGATAGGTGCTATTGTTTTCTTTTTATTATCACCGCTTTTGAGATTGCTAAAGCGTAAAATGATAGAGGTGGGATTTACCGAAGTTACGTTTACCTTTGGTATCATCGCTATATACGCAGTTTTGCTTATGTGGGCTATTTACATCATAGGCATTTATATTCATTTTTAATATCATTAAGCCCAAAAGTTTCCAAACAGCTTTTGGGCATTTTTATTGTACTTAAATACTATGTCAATCTATACAAAAAGCCCATTAAACTTTTCGCAGAAGTTTTCGGGCTTTTGTATGCTATTTAATTGTCGATACTGTTTTTTGGTTCGGCAGTATGCATGTTATGAAGATTACACCTATAAGGTGATTAGATCTTCCGGCTTTTGAAGGAACATTGCAACAACCTTTTCTTTGGATTCCTCCCGGTTCAGCACATCAAAAAGCACATCCAGATTTTGTAGAAAGGTTGATGTCAGAGAAGATAGCTTCAATGCATACTCATTCAAACAAGCTATTATGATTTTACTACACTCTTGAAAGTCAAAGTCATCTTCAACAGCTTGCCGCTGCCGGATCACATTGATGCTTTTGGTAAAAGCGTCGATACAATGACGAATGTCTGCGTCATAGATTTTACGCTGTGCATTATGAACCGGATTGAATAGATGGACGCTTTGCTTGATCGCATGGTATGCCTGCATGATGGACGTTTTTTCTTCAAATTCACTTTTACTGTCATAGATTTTACTGCCCATGACAGATACCTGACTTTCCAACTTTTGCATGACATGATTGATTTCCTGTACGGTTGTATTGAGAGAATCTATAGTTTTCTTTTCTCTCAATGCGGTCAAATACTTTTTCATCATGTCCGCCCATTGTTCGTCCAAAATTTTTTTGATATCATTTACCGAAGAAAAACAAAAGATGGGTAATCCAACGCTGGTTTTTAATTCATGGATAAACCGAAAAACGTTTCTATGTTCTGTATAAATGAATTCAAAGGAAAACGCAGTTTGGTTTTCGGCTTTTTCAGCAAATAAGTTCTCATTTTTCTCATATAATTCAAATTCGGTATAAACATTTTTGTCAATAAAAGCGAATAATGGAATTCCATTCTCAACTGCAGTTCGGAATTCTTTGCGTGTTACGGAAAGATAATTAGAAAAGCAATCCTCAATCGTTTCACCGGATGCTGCGGAACCATATCGACCGCCTATCAGCAAAATCGTCATATCGGATTGGTGGATTGCTTCATAGCAAGATAAGTCTAGTGGCTTTCCTGGCGTATATCCGATGTTTCCCCGTTCCGATAAGATTGGTTCATAATTCTTTCCCATGATAAAACGAGATAAATCTTCTCGGATATACTTCAAATCATAAAATGTAGAACTTAAAAATATTCTGGGCTTCATTTTTTTATCTCCAAAAATTTTGAATGCATACTTTTCCAATTCTCACACCTCTATTTTATCATTTTCTCTTTTGCATGTCAAATTCATATGCCTTTTGAATCTCTATGTCATGCAAGCGGTTTGGATTGCCAATCTATACAAAAAGCCCGGTTACTTTTTGTGGGAGTACCGGGCTTTTTGTATGCGGTTTTGTTGTATGACTGGTTTTTAATCCCAGACCCAGACTTGTTCGTCATAGGCTTCTTGGATTACTCTGGTTTCATAGTGACCTATTTCTTCTGTTTTCTCATACCAAATTCTATAGCCATTATGGGAATTGTCACCATTTAAATATGCTGCAGTATCATGCGCTGACCATTCTTCATACGCATTTAACCCATAAAATTCCTGTCCACAATAACATGCCAATACTTCTACTTCACCTGCCGGTGTATCTACCACCCAAACTTGCTCTGTTACCGCTTCATGGTGTATGGTTTCATAGTGTCCTTTCGGTGCGGCGGTAGTAGTTGGAGTTGCCGGCTTCTGTGCCGCCGGTTTTGCGGTGGTGACTTTCGGCGCTGCGGTGGCTTCAATGGTCGGCTTCGCGGTTTGCTTTATATCCGCTTGCTGCGGTGCATCGGTGCTCTTCGTAGGTGCGGTGGCTTTTGTTGTGGTCGTCGTTTTGGTTGTGGTTCTCGCTGTGGTGCTTTCGGTTGTGCCTGTCGTTCTTTTCGTAGTCGCTGTTGTTACAGCGGGTTCTGTTTCCAGTTCTGTTACAGCCGTAGCAGTTATTGTTTCTGTACTGCCGATTTCTTCTGCAGAGCCGTTCTCACAGCTGGAAAATATGCATACAATGCCGACCATCATCATTAGCACCACGATCAGTTTATATTTTTTCAGTTTCATAGTAGCTCCTCCTTTTCACGATTTCTTTCAAACGCGCTTTCTTCTCTCTATGTCCAATAGAGCAAGATCACAGATTTTTGTCAAATCTGCGTTGTGTGGAGTTTCCAGTAGTACCAAATGATTCGGCTGAAAACTGGTAAGTTCTTTAATTTGCTCCATTCTCATACTCATTTTATTTTTTCCATTATATCAGATATTTTGGAAAACGTCAAGAGTGGCTTCGGATTTTTAAGACCATTCACGATTCCTTACCTCCTTTTATCAGCCAATGTACTCCATACCCGACAATGCCTGCGCCAACTGTCAGTCTCATCAGAATTGAGAATATCATCTAACTTGCTTTGTTTCATGGTAAGACTCCTTTCAGACATTTGATATCCGGTACTTTATCTTACGGGCAGTGGAGAGTCATGACAATTTTGGAAACAAGCAAGAAAAAATATGAACTGCCCGCAAGATAAAATACCGGAATTTTGATATCAATCAGAATGATAGATGCACAAGAGAAACACTAATGTTTCTTTTCGCTTTTGACTTTTTGTTCTATAGCGTCAGACAGCCAATCCATGATGTCCTGCATGGCATAAGAATTTCCCTGTGCTTTTAGCCGCTTTTCGATACGCGTTTTGAGATTCCCTACAAACGTTGCCCAGATGGTTTCCTCTTTCGATGGAATACCCCATGACTTTTGCAGTTCTCGCAGTATCCGTCGGTGTTCCTCCAGAACTTCATTCAGGTAATACGCATCAATATATTTCACACTGTTGGCGGTAGCCGCAATCTGGTTTATATTCGTGCCGATTCTACTAAGTGCTAAAATCAATTTCGGATACTCCGCCGGTGGTGCTTCTTTGACGTAACCGTCCCGATATATCCGTCGGAGAAACGCTTCTCGGGATAACCCGGATTGTTTGACTTTTTTGTCCAATTCTGTTTTTTCTTCTTGGGTTAATCGAATCCAGATTCGTTCTGTTCGCTTGCGCACAGCGCTTCCTCCTTTCCGAAAACAAATGGGGTCTTAGGGGCTTTGCCCTTAACAAGCTGTCAAACGGGTGGACACCCTTTGACGTTGCTTGCCGTTAAAAAACCTGCCGCTGGCAGATTTTTTAACGGTTTTGCGCTCTGCGCAAAAATTTTCCGAAAATCAATTGTCAAAGCGAAACTCCATTTTGATGCGGCACATTTTCCACAGAAGACATTCCGCGAAACGCCAGCAAAAAATCATTTACATCCTTCCCAGTGGCAGGCGGCGCATCTTTTACAGTATATTTTTCGCTAAGCAGCTTTGTGATGTGCTTTGCAGCTTCTCTTCCTGGCATGTCATTATCCAAATGCAAGTGCAATGCTTTTATCTCCGGATGATCGGAAAGAAATTGTTGCAGCGCTGTCGGAACTTTCTGACTGTTCCCAGATATCCCACCCAACGCCAATAAATTGAAATTTTGCCACGGCGTGCCTTTTAGCTGTGCATACGTTGCAAAACTTAATGCATCAATTGACGCTTCAAACACATGAAGCGTATTGCTTTTGAATGTAGGCGGATGTAGAGAAAACGCATACCGCTTGTCTGATCCTTTGCATTCTCCCTTGAAACTGCCGTTTGTCGAGCGAATATTACCGTATTTCGGGACGCCTTGTGCGTCTTTCCCGATAAACACAGCACTGTGATAATCCTTGGACTCGTATAGAATCTGTTGCTTGATGCAATAGAAAATGACATTACGACTGATGCCACGCTTTTCCAGATAGGCGATCACACGATTATGATTAAAATTTCGTTTCGGTGGTTGGAAGACTTTTTCCACCGGTTCAGATGTATTTTCGATAGGCAAATAGCTTGTTGGTGTGTAACGAAGCACTTGTCGGATAGCGTCTGGATAGCGCATTTCTCTGACTTTCATCAGAAATTGTACAGCAGTGTGTCCGCCGATTCCTTTACTGTGCCAATACCATTTCCCGTTAGAAATTTGCAGGCTATCGTGCTCCAATGTGGTGTACACACCGGTACATATTTTCTTTAGATTATCGGGTTCACATTGCTCCAGATAGGTCAGCAAATCTACAGAATTGGCACGATCCACTTCTCTTTGAGGAATGTGGGATGGTGGATTTTTTGACATAGTTATTACCTCCTTTCCACCTATGGAACTCGGTTCCATAGGTGGTAGCTGAAACAGCGTATTCTTTCAACCTACAATTCTAAGTTTCACAGAATTCTATTTGGAAAGATTACAGAAAATCTTCTGTGCTTCTTGCCGCGTTTCTGCATAAAAATCAAAGCTTTTCCCACAGGAAACACAGAAAACATGATATCGATAATTTCCTTTGAAAATGATTTTCATTGTGAAATTTCGACAATAGATGCAGTTCTGATTCATATCTCCTGCATTTCCTCCAAAAACATCTGCACATCTTCTTTTGTCAGCTGAAAATATTGGAACACACTGTACAAATCAGCGTATTGATATGCACCGGGTTTTCCAAAGCGTTCTTTCCCGGTCACTTGTAGAAATCCGATCCTTGTCAGTCTTCTGAGATCTGCATGAGAAATGCCGAATTTCTGCTGCATGCCGTAGTTGCTCACGCCTAAGTGTTCACACTTTGCAGCGAATGCTTCCGCACCAATTTTCTCCATGACAAGTCGAGCAATTTCGCTTTTATGGGCATCCGGAGCAATTGCAATTCCGTGCATTTTTGCCAGCTTTAATAGTTTAAGCCTGCTGATACAATTCTGGGTTCCCAGATCCGTTTCAACACGATGCAGGATGTATTCTTCCGGCGTCTGAAATAAGTCCATGTAATTACGCATTATTATCAATCTCCATTCTTGATGCACCGGTGCATTTCTCTGTGTGCAGCTGCGACTATGAGCAAGACTTTCCCAAATGTGCAATAAGGAACGAAAGGAATTACAGCTGTACACAGAAAAAAGCACCGGTATTTTTGAAATTCCGATGTTTCTCTGTACGGACAGAAAACAGAAAAATGCTTAAATGCTTTTGAAAGACAGCGTGAGAGGTAAAAGCACACTGGCAAGACTTTGAGTTTTCAAGGAGAAAAACTGTCCGTACAGAGAAACATCGGAAAGCGTGAGTTTCAATTCAGGTTATACACGAACGATTCATACACGCTGGCATTTCTTGTTTTTGATCTGAAAATATCCGGATTGTCTGCTTCATGGAATAGACAGGTAAGCAAATAATTTCTACGGTTACGAATTCGTGATTGACATTTACCAAGATTATGTAAAATTTTGGATGCATGATTTGCAGTAATGCAGCTTAATTTTTTACGCACGGTTTTGATAGAAACATTTATGCCGCCGATTTTCAATGCCGGTTTTTGTGTAGCGTATGCCCATGCCATGACTGCTGCAAGTTCCTGCCTGTCTTGCTGTAATTTCTGTTTCGATTCCGAAACAGAATCGTCTATGTCCATGATGAGTGCGCTGTAATCTGCTTCCAGATTCTTTTTTTCTGCAATCTGCTGTTCTGCTCGATTCAGACATGCTTCATAGCTTGTTTCGTCCGTGTTGCATTCATCAATCTTCTCAGAAGAAAGATTCAAACAGGGTAAGTCTTGTTCTGGTAAATCTGATTCTATATAGCAAGTATGATTTTCGTACTCGTGGGTATGATTTTCATACTTGTCAGATGATTCCATAGCAGTAACACTTTCACAGATCTCTTCTTTGGCATAAATTTCATTTTTGAATTTCTTTACAAAGATTTTGGGAGATTTTCCAAGTCCGCGAGATTTTCTTTCTATCAGCCCAGATTTCTCCAGCTCTTTGAAAACCTTACTAACTTTCTGACGCCCACATTGCAACATGTCCATTGCTTCGTCCCAGGAGAAAAAAACAAAAGCTCTACCAGAAGAATCGGTAAAGCTTTCAGCATTCATTATTGATAAACCACTTCGATCCAGTAAAAAGCAGTACAGAACTTTTGCTGGCAGCGAGAGAGTTTCTTTGTATTCTGCGTCTTGAAACAAAACAAGTGGTAGTTTCATATACTGCATGATCTCTTCCTTTGTTGGGGTGTTTTTTTCTGTAATATACTCCAGTTCCATACGGCTTTCTACCTCACCTTTCTTATGAATCAATTTTGTATTTGAGCATATCTTCATTACATAAGACGAAATATTCATTTTTGTTTTTTCTATCAATCATGTGTAATCTGAGCAATTCCTCATAGCATTTTTTCGTTTTTGCGGTGCTGTACTGTAAAAGATCTACCGCTTCGTCAAGCGGAAATGTGACATAAACCTCATCGTTGGTATTGTAAAACTGCTTGTTCGTGTGAAACGGATTCTCGGTCCAATCCAATGTCCGATTCAGCATAAAACTGTATAAGACCTTTGCGCCAAGCGTAATATCTCGGTAAACCGGAGAATACATCAGTGGCTCCGGGAACGGAATCCAGGCGTGTTTTAGTCTCTTTGCGATTTCTGTAAAGTAGTCTACTGCAAATTTATGTGTTACAACCCAAAAAGGTTTCTTTTCTGATAAAATTACGTTCATAGGATACTCCTTTTTCTTTAATGCTTTTTCTCATGCTTTTCGATTTGGTGTATGTTGCCGACTTAAAATCCCAGAGACGGCGTTGATTTCATTCGAAAACTTTTTTCCGCTTCGTCCATTTTGACTTGAGATTCATGTTCTGCCTCCATTCTCTGAATTTTTTCCATGATTGCTTCGTAGATGAAATCGTTGTAGTTTACAGTATTCCATTTTTCTGTATGCAGAAAGTCCGGCATTAAATCTTCCAGCTTTTCCTTTGAAATAGAATACTTGACATGTTCCTGTTGATTCGGTTTTTTCTCTGCCATGATCTCCTGCACCACATCTATATCCAGACTTCCTTCTTTCGAATACTTCCGCAGTTGTTTTGCCTGTGAGGTACTGGGATAGTGCTGGAAATCGTTTAGATCCATTTCTTCATACAGAAGTGTTTGCTCGCTTTTTGTAAGAAAAGATAATTCGACGGCAGTAGTGATTCCGATACTTCCACTGTCAACCAAATTCTGTAAATCATCGATTAAGTAAGATAGGCGAATGTATTTTGCCACCTGTCTTCCAGACAAATTTTGATCTTTCGCAATGATATCTCTCGTTGTTCCTACAGCTTCATTTTTATGACTTCCATTAATCCGTCCCATTGCTTCTATCTGCATTCGCAATGCCCTTCCTCGCACACACGGCGGTATTTTCTCTCTGCTCAACAGATTACTTTCTGTCATGGCAATCGTCGCTTCATCGAAAGTTAGATTTTGAATTCGAATCTCCAGACGCTTTTCCGGATCATAAATCAATTCCGCAACATGCCGCCTGCGGTGACCGGCTATGATATAGTAGGTTTCTTCTCCATATTCATTTTGATTTCCGGTAGGGATTACTTCGATTGGTGTACGAATTCCATTTTTTAGAATGGATTCCGTCAGCTTTTGCATATCTTCATCGTCTTGCACTGGGAATGGATGCTGCGGAAACTCTAAAAGCTGGCGTTGGTACACCAGCTTTCTTTGGGGAAGAGACGCTTCGTCTCTTTCTTCTTGTGTTGTGACAACCTTGCTGATATTCAGATTGTCGGCAGGATTTTCAGCTGATGCAAACAGCTGATTCAGTCTTTCTATTCCATTCGCCATGAAAAACCTTCCTTTCCATTTATGCTTCTATCTTCATAATTTCTTGAATAAGTGCTTCCATTGCATGCGCACCTTTTCCGTTTTTGTCCTCTAAAAAAATACTCTGTCCGTTTTTAGATGCGTCTTGAAACCGAACTGTTTTCGGAATAACAGTATTGAGCACATGAATGTTATGTAGCTGACGAAACATTGTAATAATTTCCTGATTTCCGACGACTCTGCTCTCCACCATGGTAAAGAGAATACCATCTATTCGCAAATTCGGATTCAGACCACGGCGAACCTGTTCGATTGTACCGAGCAGTTGTGTCAGACCGACAGCAGACATATACTGTGCTTGTGTCGGAATGATGATACTGTCTGCGGCAGTCAGAGCGTTCTGCACCAGAACGCCAAGCGTCGGCAGACAGTCAATTAGAATGAAATCGTAATTGTTACGTTGCATGTCAATGAAACGTTTTAAGTGAGATTCTCTACACATAGTGCTGATTAGTTTCATATCCACACTGGATAATAGAATGTTACCAGGAATCAAATCAACGCCTTCCTCGTTATGTAGAGCGGCATAATGATCTTCCAGTATATTTCCATCAATCAGTGCATCATAAACATCCGCTAACGTTTCTGATAGCTTGTCTGTATCCTGCCAGCCAAGCGCTGTGGTGAGATTTCCCTGAGGATCACTATCTACCAGAAGAACACGCTTTCCAGCGCGTGCCAAACCGATACCTAAATTCATTGTCACGGTTGTTTTACCGACACCGCCTTTTTGATTGCACATTGCGATTACTTTACATTTGCTCATAGTAGTAAACTCCTTTAGTTTTTTCGGGATATTGCACTGTCCCGTTGTGGACCGGATTTCGTTCCGGTGGACGTTATATTTAATATCCAATAAATGGGATATTATTCATTTTTAACTTTTGGGAACTCGGTTCCCGCGAGTGTGGGTGTGACGATATTTTCTTTTCGACCTATGGAACTCAGTTCCATAGGTCGAAAAAAGTCCATCCATTTTGCAAAGAGCATAAGAAGACTATACTCATTGCAAAACAGATGGACTGCTTTGTTTGTTCAACATATTTTCTACTCATTTGATTGTAACTCAATTTTTATCCTAGAAAATACGTCGTTCTTTCTCCCCCCCCCACATTTGACAAAGAACCTATTCTTCATAGTAGTATAACAGAACCAAAACGCGATATTTATCCGGCAGAGAGAAAACCGCCGCATAGAGTGCATTTTCCGCCGGATAAGAAAACTCTACCGCAGGTTCTTCTGGTAACTCCGTGCGGTTTCTGAACCATACAGAACGGCGCAGATTATGACAAGCATTTATTGTAACACGAATCAGCCACGCCTTCTCCACGCCGTCATTGGGAAATGGGTCTTGGCGCAAATAGAATTTCAAAAATGTATCTTGTGCGACATCCTCTGCATCCGCCTTATTTCGCAAATACGTATATGCAACTCGGTAAACCGTATCCTTATACTGTTTCAGTTTTCGCAGGAATTCTGCTTCTTCCACTGAGCACACCTCCTCTTTCCATCTAGTTTGAAGCGCTTCACCCATATAACAATCTAGCCAAGCAAAATATCTCATTTCCAAGGAAATTTTTATAGCCAAAAAAAGACGGATGCCGCCCGCGAAGGAAAAGCATCCGTCTTTTCTATATTTGTGATGATGTCAGACACGCTGGACTTTCCCAACACCGGACATTCGCACGCATCATCTGATATTATTGAAATTCCATCACATCGACCCATTGCAGGAGAAATTCACGCTCTTCGGGATTTCCCTTCACAAGCTGGGACGCCGCCACGATCGGCATCCACTGGCTCACATACTGCCGTGCCACATCATGAATGTCGCAGAACATCTTCAGATATAGCTCCGCCAGATCGTCCTTGCCGCGCAAGCGGAATGTCAGATACGTCCGCGCCGCATCCGCACTACCGTTGCCTTGGGTCGCATGTGACCAGTCGATCACGAACAGCCTCCCGTCCTGATCCACAATAACATTGCTCGGCTGATAATCGCCGTGACACACCTTGATGTGGTCGTGCATGGCATTGAGCCTTGTGTGCAGATCATATCGCGTTGTCGCATCGAGTCCCGACTGGGCAATCTTGCGATTCATCTTGTCCTTGAGGTTGGTCAGAAGCGGCGAACGCTTGCTCTGGATCTCCTTCTGGAGCAACACAAACTGTTCCATATAGCTGTTGATCTGTTCCGGATGTGCCGCCATCCGGGATTCGAGCGTTTCGCCTTCGATATATTCTGTGACGATGTGCCACTTGCCGTCGGTCATGCCGACTTCAAGCAGTTTCGGAATCCGCAGTCCCGTTTCTTCCACACGCGCCTGATTAAGCGCTTCATTCAGGATATCCGACTTTTTATAACGTTCCCCGAACACCTTGATGCGCCGGTTGCCGTCGCGATAGCTCGTTTTATCCTGTCCCTGTGCAATCAGTTCCATGCTCATATGCGTTACGCCCCCTCATGTTCTGTGCCATAATAAGCACGCAGATACAGCGCCCGGATCTCAGAAATCAGTGGGTAACGCGGATTTGCGCCGGTGCACTGATCGTCAAATGCATCTTCGCACATCTGATCGAGCGTTGCCATAAAGTCTTCTTCCGAAATGCCATAGTCCCGGATACAGCTGCGGATTCCCACCTTTGCTTTGAGCGCATCGATTGCCGCGATCAGATTCTCAAAGACTTCTTCATCGCTGTCCCCGGTAATCCCCACAAATCGTGCACATTCACAATAGCGTTTGAGCGCATTCGGGTAAGGATATTGCGAGAACGTTCCCATCTTCTGCGGCGCTTCGGCAATGTTATAGCGCATCACATGCGTAATCAATACGGCATTTGCCACGCCGTGCGACAGATGGTGATACGCGCCCAGCTTATGCGCCATCGAGTGGCACACACCTAAAAAGGCATTGGCAAACGCCATACCTGCCATTGTGGAGGCATTCGCCATCTTTTCGCGTGCATAGGGCTCGTGTTCGCCGTCTTCATAGCACAGCGGTAGATAGGTGAAAATATTCCTGAGCGCCTGAAGCGCTAGTCCATCGGTGTAATCCGTCGCCATAACAGAAGCATATGCCTCAAGTGCATGCGTCATTGCATCAATGCCCGATGCCGCCGTCAGGCTCTTTGGCTGGTGCATCATCAAATCCGTGTCAATGATCGCCATGTGCGGCAGCAGCTGATAATCGGCCAGCGGATACTTGGTTCCAGTCGATTCGTCTGTAATGACAGCAAAGGGTGTCACTTCCGAACCCGTTCCCGAAGAGGTCGGCACAGCGACAAACCGCGCCTTCTGTCCCATCTCTGGGAAGGGATACACACGCTTGCGGATATCGACAAAGCGCAGCGCCATATCCGCAAAATCCGCCTCCGGGTGTTCATAGAGCACCCACATGATCTTTGCGGCATCCATCGCCGAACCACCGCCGAGCGCAATGATCACATCCGGCTCAAAGCCGCGCATCATCTCCGCACCCGCTTTTGCGCAGGCAAGGGTCGGGTCGGGCTGGACGTCGGAAAAAACTTGGTATGGGATCTGCATCTCCTGCAAACGATCGGTGATGCACGCTGCCATGCCGCTTTTGAATAGAAACGTATCCGTCACCAAAAATGCGCGTTTGCTTTGGAACACTTCGCCGATCTCGCGCATCGCCACCGGCAGGCAGCCTTTTTTGAAATACACCTTCTGCGGCGTGCGGAACCACAGCATATTCTCTCTCCTCTCCGCGACGGTCTTGATGTTGAGTAGGTGCTTGACCCCGACATTTTCCGACACCGAGTTTCCGCCCCACGAGCCGCAGCCGAGCGTCAGGGAAGGCGCAAGGTTAAAGTTATAAAGGTCACCGATACCGCCATGAGAGGACGGCGTATTGATCACAATCCGGCAGGCCTTCATCTTTGCGGCAAAGGCATCGATCTTTTCGCGGCAGCGCACCTCATCGACATAGAGCGACGCCGTATGCCCATAGCCGCCGTCACGGATGAGCTGGTCGGCATCGTCGAGTGCCTGTTCAAAGCTGTCGGCACGATACATCGCCAGCACCGGCGAGAGTTTTTCATGCGCAAATTCTTCGCTGGGATCGACCGACGTCACTTCGCCGATCAAAACGCGCGTTTCCTCTGGAACATGGAAGCCGGAAAGCGCCGCAATTTTCGAGGCGCGCTGACCGACGATCTTGCTGTTGAGTGCACCATTGATGAGAATGGTCTTGCGTACCTTCTCTGTTTCATCGGGCGAGAGAAAATAACAGCCACGGCGTTGAAATTCTGCACGCACGCGGTCATAGATCGTACTGTCGACAATGACAGATTGTTCTGAGGCACAAATCATGCCATTATCAAAGGTTTTGGAGTGTACAATCGAATTGACTGCCATCGCAATATCTGCGGAGCCATCGATCACTGCCGGCGTATTTCCGGCACCGACGCCGAGCGCCGGTTTCCCGCTTGAATATGCCGCGCGAACCATACCCGGGCCGCCAGTGGCAAGGATCAGGTCTGCCTGTTGCATCAGGAGATTGGTCATCTCAAGCGATGGCACATCGATCCAACCAATGATATCCTCAGGTGCACCTGCCTTCACCGCTGCATCGAGCACGATCTTTGCCGCCGCAATGGTCGATTTTTTTGCACGCGGATGCGGTGAAATGAGGATGGCATTGCGTGTTTTCAGGCAGATCAGCGCCTTAAAGATCGCCGTCGAGGTCGGATTCGTCGTCGGGATTACTGCCGCCACAACACCGACCGGCTCTGCAATACGCATGGTACCATAGGCATCATCGCGTTCGATCACGCCACAGGTCTTCGTATGTTTGTAGGCGTTGTAGATATATTCCGAGGCAAAGCTGTTTTTGATCACTTTGTCCTCGACGACGCCCATTCCGGTTTCTTCCACCGCCATTTTTGCAAGCGGAAGGCGTGCATGATTTGCCGCAAGTGCAGCCGCCCGAAAGATGCAGTCTACCTGTTTTTGTGTATAGGCGGCAAACTGCGCTTGCGCCCGCCGGACTTGTGCCAGCTTCTGTTCCAGTGCCGGCACTCCGTCTACGAGCGGGCTGTTGTTCTGATTCTGTTTCGTCATAACATTTCGCTCCTGTTCTGAATCGGTCGTGACACGTATGCGACAAAGATGTGCAGTGGCCCCCGCCCGCAGCACCATTGTCCTTCGGGATATTTCGTTCCCAGAAACACCCGGACATGAGAAGCCGCGGCTTTCACCGGGAACTTCTCTATGTATCAGTATTATACCATATCCGAAACGACATCGTCAACGAATCTGCCTGAAAATTACATAAATTTCACAAAGAGCAACAATGATCATATGCGTATTCTCATCCCCACCATTCTGACAGAAACTGCATTTCGATTGTGGTATAATCACGATCAGAGGTGATGCCATGCAGACGATCTATCTCGATGTCCTCCTGATTGAAAGCCTTTATATCAACTATGTTTTGCTGCGTGCCGCCGCAAAACTGACCCACACACCTCTGCGCATGCTGCGCTGTCTGATCGCTGCCGCCGGCGGAAGTCTATTCTCTCTAATGATCTTCCTGCCACCGCTTCCCATTCTGATCCAGCTCTTATGCAAATGTGCCGCCGCCGCCATTACCGTACTTGCGGCATTCGGCTGGCAAAGACACCAGTTTCTACGCCAGTGCGGTTGTTTTTTCTGCGCCAGCTTTCTGCTTGCCGGATTGATGCTTGCCGTTTCAGAGCTTACCGGCTCCGGGTTTTCGGCATGGGGCAACAGCTATTGCTATCTGCATCTTTCCCTGTTCCAACTGGTTCTATTCACTGCCATTGCCTATTTTACGCTACACCTATGGCGGATCCTCCGCAATCGACATAGCGGCGGCGATCGTTATGAAGTCATTGTGCGCCTCAAGGAAAAGACAGCCATTTTCCCCGGCCTCGCCGATACCGGAAACCGCCTGTGTGATCCGTTTTCCGGCGATCCGGTAATCGTCTGTTCCGCTGATGCGCTGTCCGCATTATTGGGGGAAACGCCGGTGGAATCGCTTTGCGGCTATCGCCTGATCCCTTGTGCAACCGTCACAGCACAGGGACTTATGCCGCTATTTCGTCCGGACGAAGTCGTGATCCGCCGCCTGCCCGATGGGACGCACCGGCGTACAGACGCCATGATCGGCATCGGCGGCACGCAAAACTCTGCCATTTTTCATCCTGACATCATCGGATGCGGCCGTACATTCTGATGATGTCCACTGCGAAAGGAGATCATTCTCATGCAGATTCTCTTTGAAAAACTCCAACAACTGATCCACGAACTGCAAATTCGGATCTTTCCGCCCTGCCGCATCGACTATATCAACGGTGCGGACACGCTGCCGCCACCGCTATCGAAAGAGGAAGAAGCGGCCGTATTTGCTGCGCTCGAACAGGGCGACAGCAGCGCACGCGAAACCCTGATCGTTCACAATCTGCGCCTTGTGGTCTATATCGCCAAA
Source organism: uncultured Ruminococcus sp. (assembly GCA_949291125.1). Taxonomy (GTDB): domain Bacteria; phylum Bacillota; class Clostridia; order Oscillospirales; family Ruminococcaceae; genus Ruminococcus_C. The sequence continues at coordinate 70,292 of CASEUJ010000037.1, read as the reverse complement.
AAATTTGAATCGTCCGGACTGGGTCTAGAAGATCTGATCTCAATCGGGACGATCGGGCTGATCAAAGCTGTGGAAACATTTCGCCCGGCAAAAAAAATCAAGCTTGCGACCTATGCCTCGCGCTGTATCGAAAACGAGATTCTAATGGTATTGCGCAAACAGGCACAGTCAAAGGGCGAAATCTCAATCGATGAGCCACTCAGCGCCGACTGGGACGGCAACGAGCTATTTCTCTCTGATATCCTTGGCACAGATGAGGATATTGTGTGTAAGGATATCGAATCAGAAGCGGAACGCGAAATGCTGCGCACCGCCGTTTCCGAACTCGGCGCACGCGAACAGGAGATTATGCAGATGCGCTTTGGTCTTTCCGGTGAGCGTGAACGCACACAAAAGGAAGTCGCCGAAGCGATCGGCATATCCCAATCCTATATCTCGCGGCTGGAAAAAAAGATCATCCGCAAGCTACGCGCCAAACTCGAAGCCGCCGAACGTCCGGCAACACATACCAGCACCTGACCCCAATACTTCCATAAAAATCAAGAGGACTGCACGCCATTTGCGGACAGTCCTCTTTGTATAGGCAACACCGCACAATCTTTGTGCAATGTCGCCTAAATCAATCCTGATAGATTTCTTCTGTAGAATCGGACAGATAAGTTTCGATCAGAAACTTCGGGCGGCGCTTGGTTTCTAAATAGACCTTGCCGATATACTGTCCGATCATGCCGATGGCAAAAAGTTGTAAGCCGCCGATCGCCCAGATCGATACCGCAAGCGATGTCCAGCCGGTAATCGTCGCACCCATAAAATGACGTACTAGCGAATAGATCAACATTCCGATGCTCACCAGAAAGATGAACAGACCCAGACGTGTGATCAGACTGATCGGCTTGATCGAAAGGGCCGTGACCCCCTCCCATGCAAAGGCGATCATCTTTTTCAGCGGATATTTCGACTCTCCGGCAAAGCGCTCTTTTCGTGCATAATAGACGATGTCGCTTTGATAGCCAATCATGGGGACAATGCCGCGCAGAAACAGGTTTGTCTCCGGAAAGGACGCAAGACCCTCTAATGCGCGCCGACTCATCAAGCGATAATCCGCGTGGTTAAAGACCACGTCTGCGCCAAGGTGTTTCATGACCTTATAATACCCCTCTGCCGTAGCCTTCTTGAAAAAAGTATCCGTATCTCTCGCATTGCGCACACCATACACCACATCGTTACCGGCGTCATATTTCTCAATCATTTCATCAATCGCGTCGATATCATCCTGCAAATCCGCATCGAGTGAAATAGCAGCATCGCAGCGATCCTTTACCGTCATCAGTCCGGCAAGGATCGCATTCTGGTGCCCCTTATTGCGCGATAGCCTTATTCCCTGATAGATATGATTCTGTGCATGCAACCGATCAATGATTTCCCATGTGCGATCTTTCGATCCATCGTCCACAAAGACGATCCGGCTTTGATGCGCGATCTTTCCCTGTTCCATAAGTCCCGTCATTTTCTGCAAAAGCTGCCGCGCCGTTTCCGGTAATACGGCTTCTTCATTATAACAGGGGATCACGAGATATAGGGTCTTCATCGTTCTCACGTTCCTTTCTACGGCTCTGTCATCTGTTGCTCAATATAACATATTTCTCCGGTTTTGTCAAATCAGTACAAAGCAAAGATCCCGACGGGCATTTTTCTGCCCATCGGGATCTGTTTTGATTCGTATCTCAGAACTTTATGCAAAATACGATCAGAGATCTGCGCCCGGACCGATCGCCGAAACGAGCTGTACTTGGAAACGCAGAAGCATCATTGCGTCATTACCATCCACATAGGAATCATAGTATACATCTGCATTTGCCAGTGCAACCGGTACAAGGTCTACGACGCTAACTGTATACTTATTCAGCAGAATGACGTCTGCCATATTAACGTCACCATCCAGCGTTACATCGCCATAAAGCGTCGGCAATACTTCGCCTTCTGTTGTGGTAGTCGGTTCTGTGGTCGTAGTGGCCGGTGCTGTTGTGGTTGCAGCTGTTGTGGTGGTCGATGCTTCGGTTGTAGTGGTCTGCGGCGTTGTTGTTGTGTCCGCCGGTTCGGTTTCTTCCGGCTTATCCGGATCTACTTCGCTGACAACAGCGACATCAACAGTTGCAGTCTGACCACCCGGCGTTGTGATCGTGATTACAGCGCTTACGCCGGCGCTATTTCCCTTTGCTGATACCACAAAATTACCGTCTGCATTCTGCTCGATCTGTACAGCTGCCATCGAGGACGATGCCGTGCAGCCCTCGACATTGACGGTGATGACTGCGTCTTCGCCGACAACGACATTATAATCCTCGTCATAAGTTGCATTGCCATCTGCATCCAGTTCTGGCTGGCTCGAAGTACCTTCGATCACAAGCATCGACTCCGGAGATACCACCAAATCGCCTTCTCTGACAACGGTCTTATACGAATTGTTTTCATCGTCTGCCTTATAATAAACAGTTACGTTATCAATGGTATAGGTAGAGGCCTCTGTCTCGCCGAGATTACCGTAATATGCGCCGATCGAAAGATGATCGCCCACTTGTTCGGTACTAACCCTTCCCTGAATTCCGGTCTGCATCAGCCATACAAAGGTATAGGTCCTACGTCCATTTGCATCCTGATACGGTGCAATTTCAGCCGAGGAATCCGACGGATCCGGACGGTTTTCAACAGTTGTTTCTTCATAATTTACCAAAGCAACCTTACCGTTGCCGAACTGGTCTTCAAACTGATACCAGTTATCCGGAATGTTCAGGATATCAAGCACATTTGTACCGCCGCCAACCTGAAGCAAGTTGACATCCGTGTTCGTGGTGATATCAAACTTAACAGCATAGACGTCCGCTGTGTCTTCATATTCCATACCAAAATCTGCATACGGAATTTCTACCGACTCGCCGATTTTATGTGTACCGCTGACAGAAGTTTCCGCAGTTGCAGTATACGGCACGGTAATCGATTCTTCATATGTCAGAACAGCGCTCTCGATATTGAGCGATGTGATCTCATTGCTCGGTTCTACATACCACAGCTGGAACGAGATCGAGTCAGTGTTTGCAGTATTGACATACGGCTGTACATCTTTCGGAACATCCCATGTAACAGTGAAATAGCTGCCCATCTCCTGTTTTGCGAGATCGGAACCGCCCTCTGTTGCGATCGAGAATACCGGTTCGCCGCTCTCTTCTTCTTTTGCAAGTACCTGCTGGTATACATCCGAACCAATATCATTATACCAATAGCCGACATTTGCGCCTTCCTTCAAGCCAACCAGATATTTTGCATATTCCGTATCCGCCGGAGACATGTATTTGACATTGATGCCGCCGCCGTACATGATGCGGTTGACGCTGACATCATTAGAAGAAAGCGTCACGCTCAGCGACTTAATCGTTGTGGTTGTACCGGAATTTACGCCGGCATTCAAGCCGAAATCGCCAAAGGTAAACTTATGACTGTTGATCGGCTGACCGTCTGCACGAATCGTATCTTCACCCGTATACTTTTCCGGATCTAAATTCATGTAATACTCTTCGCTGCAGTTATCGCCCGGCGTCAATTCCAGATCGACATCGTCAATTTTTAGAGCATTAAGGGTTTTGATTGTTGCGGTGCCATCTCCGTTATCCACAAAGTCATAGTATTCGCCATTCGCACCATCATAATCCGTATAGAGGATCGAGGAATACCAAAGACCACCGGTATTTTGTGCCGCACGCGGGCCATCGGTCGTCGTTGCATATTCCGCCTTGACCTCATCGGATGCTTCGCTGGTGTCTTCCGACATCGGTGCATTTGCCGTCACTTCGGTAAGAACAATCTCGGTTTTCTCCACGATGGTCTTTTTGTCTACAGTACTGATCAGCTGGGTATAACAGTTCTGGATCTGGAACTTACCGCTCTCATCTGTAAAGTCCGCCTGTGCGCTGCTCGGAATTTGCAAAACCACATCAAACGCATTGCTGTACGGATGACACTCGATCGAGTCACCAGCAACCTTCTTGATATCCCACCAGTAACCATTTTTCTTAGACGCTGCACAACCAAAGTAATAGGTGAACTGTGAAACCACATATTCGTCCTGATATTCATCGGGAACTTCAAAATGAAATTTCAGCGAGGTCACATTACTTGTACCAAGCAATGTCTCTGGGCCCGTACCAGCTGTATCAGTCCACGAGTCCCACTGACTGGTCGCCGCCAAGCACTTATAAGTACTCTCTTCTTCATTGATGGATGTATCGGGGTCATCCCCAGAAATGGACGTTGCCAATGTTTTTGGCAACCCGTCTCCCGCAGCCGTCGCAAATAAATTTGCAACAGATGCAGCACTCAAAGATGTGGCAGCCATCACCGCTCCGACTGCCAGCGCTTTGATCCGCGTTAAGGTTTTCTTTTGCATGCTCTCTCGCTCCTTTTCTTATTTACTCATTATACAGATTGAATCTGAATTGTGAATCGTCTTTTGCTCAATAAAGTGCCGCTGTACAATTTGGCAACAGTGGCAGAGATTCACAATTCTTACTTTATTATAGCATCAAAGGAGGAAAAAGTAAATGTATAAATTATTAACAATACAGTTTTGTGTAAAAATTTACAGTACCGACTTTGTGCAAATTAAACAAAAGTTTGCGAATGTCTAAGAAAAATCACAAATAGTTTGTACGGATTTTACAATACAACACCCCACAAAAAAGCCTGTCCACAAGGGACAGACTTTTCCGAACCCGGTTCAAACCGAATATCAATTTTCAGCTGTTGTTGTCGTTTCCGCATCGTCTTCATCCGCAGTAGTCGTATTGGAACGCACGCCCTGTATCGCAACGCGGTAATCACCAACCGCCCAGACGTTATCATATTTGCTACACGAAATCGTCGGCGTATAGTTAAAGGTCGTTTCGCTGCCGTCCGCCTGTGCCGAATAGCCCAACAAGTCGACATTGACAGTAATATCACTGGCATCAAGATCCTTGAGCACTTCATCTGGACCGATAACGCTGACGGTAAGTTGTTGTGTCAATACTTCAAAATCATAGCTGCCCGGGGCATTGACAATGCCGATATCCGTCAGGACAAAGTCCCTCTTGGAGAGTCCCTCTGCATTGAGCGTCAGCGTCACGGTCGAGAAGCCGGACTGATTGGTATAGCCATCTGGAACTGCAACTACGAAATCCTGTGAATAATCCAGGTCGATATCGCGCAATGCTACAGATCCGATGTTGAATTCACTCATCTCATCGATCGAGGCGCCCGGCGCCGCAAGCGTGATCTCCTGTTCCGAAAGCGTCAGATCAAGACAATCAAGATCAAAATTCAATGGCGCATTGGTAATCTGATAGGTGATATCCATCGTTTTTTGATATAACACCGGGATCTCCAGCGAGAAGCGCGCCACATCATAAGTAAAGTTCGAATCATCCACCTGCGTGCCGGACTCATTGTAGAACAAAAGCGTATCTGTCGTCAGAATCTTGGATGCGCTGAGGGTATCTTTTTGCTGCGTTTCTGCGACGCAATAGGCCACCTGTTCGAGCTCTTGCTGTGGACCGGTAACATCAATCGTCGCCGGCGTACTGACAAAATTCTCTTCATCGAGTACACATCCCTGTGCAAACGAAATATTCGGCGCAGACGGGCGAATCTCAAAGGTATATGTATCAATATGGTCAAATGTCACATTGACCTGTGGCGGCGTAATCGAACGTACTTCAAAAGCAGTACTATCGTTGCCGCTAACTTGAATCGAAAGCGTTTTCGTGCCGGCAGTAGTGACATTTTCGATCACCGCTGTGGCCTTGAGATCATCCGCCTCAATGTTGCCGACCTGTCTGCGGTTGCCTTCGATCTGGACACTGACCTCTTCGACATTATAGTCAATAACACTCAGCCCGTTTTCCTCTGCCGACGTCCCGGCAATCTCGACTGCAAGCGGAACATGATAGATCGTCCGCGGCGTTGTCGGATAGACCGCGATCGAGATCACAAACCACAACACGACCGCCGTCACAAGGGAAGTCGCCATCATTGCCGGGCGGCTTTCATACATGCGCTGAAACAGCGAGCCATTAGGTTTCATCCGATCCTTCTTCTGGCGTTTCTCGCTGCGGCTGTGTTTCCACTTGCTGATGATGTTCGCCATGCTCTTGCTCCTCCCTCTGCTTTTTACGCTTGTACGACTTGATGAACGGGATCTTCTTCGCTACGCGATCGATCGTTGTTTCGGCATTCACAGCAATCAGACGCTCTGTGAGCAACTGGTGCAGATTCTCACGCGTAAAACCACTGCGCAATACGCCATTTTCCGCAACAGAGATCGAGCCAGTTTCTTCGGACACCACAATGACGATTGCATCCGAATTTTCACTCATGCCGATCGCGGCGCGATGGCGCGAGCCAAGGCGCTTATTAATCAGTTCTTCTTTCTGCGGCTTTGGCAGAAAACATGCCGCCGCAAGGATCTTTCCATCGCGGATGATGACAGCGCCGTCATGCAGCGGTGTCTTATTATAAAAGATGTTTCCGAAAAGTTCTTTGCTAGGGATCGCATCTAAAATTGTACCATTGTCGATCTGTTCGCCAAGCCGGGTCTGACGTTCGACCACGATCAGTGCACCGGTCGACGTCGCAGACAGCTCAACGCATGCGTCACAGATCGCGTCAATCGCCTTTTTCCAGACATCCTCGCTTGCGTTAGAGACGGAAAACCATGGGATTAGCTTCGTATATCCTGCCTTTTCGAGTGTTCGACGCAGTTCCGGCTGAAACAGGATGATGATCGCAATCAGTCCGATATTGAGTGTTTCGGACAAGAGATACGAGATCGCCTTCATATTCAGCCAGTTTGCCAGAATAAAGACGAGGACGATCATCAAGATTCCTTTGATCAGCTGTCCGGCGCGTGTTTCGCGCACCAGTTTCAGCGCCACATACACCACATAGGAAAGCACAAGGATATCGAGGATATCCACCGGTTCAGCCGTCTTGATGACACTGAAGATCATATCGAGAATATCCCGCAGCGAAAATGACATGTCCATCCCTTCCTTTCTGACTGCGATTTTAAACTGTCTGTATCCATCTGTAATCCCATCCGCCGCACTGCGGATGTTGTTTCACGTTATCAATTTTGCACTATGTAACGAGAGCATTGCTGCTCTCGTGATCCACCGGCGTCTACGCATCAGATGCCTTTGACGGTTTTGCGTAGCGACAGCCTCTCTTATCATTGTAACACACTGCACGATTTTTTCAATAGGTTTTCTTGATTTTTCAGAATATTGACATAATTTTTTAGCACTGCCGCCAGTCTTTGCACGTCATTTTCCCGGCTGAATACAGACGGTGCAAAGCGTACTGTGCCATCCGGCGTGCCGAGCTTTTCGTGTGCCAGCGGTGCGCAATGGAGTCCTGCACGCAAACAAAATCCCTGTTCGCTGAGCCACTGTGCCGCCGTTTCCGGTGCAGCACCGTCCACCGTAAACGACACAATCGGCACATACGATACGCCCGGCTCGCGATAAATGCGGATCTCCGGTATATCGGCAAGCAACCGACAAAGCTCCTCACACAAATGTGCCTCGTGCGCAAAAACCCCGGCAACCGTACGTCGCCGGAGAAAACCGATCCCGGCATCCAAGGATGCCGCACCAATCACATTAAGCGTGCCGCATTCAAGCCGGTCAGGCAGAAACTTCGGCTGTTCCGGGCTGCGTGAGGCGCTTCCTGTGCCGCCCTGCATCAGTGGCCGAATTGGAAAGGCACAATCGGTCATCAATACGCCCGTACCAGTAATGCCGTAAAGCCCCTTATGCCCCGCCGTACAGAGAATGTGCATCCCATCGCGCTCGAGAGACAGTGGCAAGATTCCGCACGCCTGTGCGCCGTCCGCGATAAAACAAATGCCATGCATCCGGCAGAGCTGTGCAATCTCACGATACGGCAAGATCTGTCCCGTTACATTGCTTGCGATCGTGCAGATGACCGCACGCGTATTCGGGCGGATCAGCGCATGAAAATTCCGCACCGTTTCGCCGTCATCCGATGACACCTGTGCGATGCTGTAGGTGACCTTTTTCTGCTTTGCCAGCGCCGCGACGGGCCGGTAGACCGAATTGTGTTCGAGGTCGCTGATAATCACATGATCTCCGTCCGTCACGATCCCCTGAATCGCCATATTCAACGCATGGGTACAATTGAGCGTGAAGATCGTATTTTCCACTTTAGCGTCAAAAAAATCCGCGACATGCTCTCTTGCCTGATAGACCATTTCGGACGTGCGCTGTGCGATCACATGACCGCCTCTGCCGGCGTTACCGAACTTTGCGACCGCCTCTGCAACTGCCTTTCGCACTTCCGGCGGCTTCGGATAGGTCGTGGCGGCATTATCAAAATTAACGATCACTAGGCATCACGTCCCTCCTGCAGCGGTTGAAACGCTATGCCTTCACGTCTGAAAATATCCGAAACGCGGCCGCAATCTCCCTGCACCACAAGCACGAATCCACAGCCCTGCGGTCCGAAATGTTCCGTTCTGCGAATCTCGCTGGAAACGCCGTATTGCTGTAAAATCCGGCGTGCCTGGCTGGCACTGGTATACGAGATCATTGCCGCCTTGCATTGCGACATCTCTCTCACCCCTTTGCATTAGATTAATTGAGAAAAGCATGCTCTGAAGCTGCCTTCTCATTTCAATATATGCGATGAGAGTGTATGCGGTGAGGTCAGATTGCCGTCACAAGACAAACGCTGTGTGCGGCGATGCCAGAGCCGTCTCCAGTAAATCCGAGTTTTTCTTCTGTTGTCGCCTTCACGCTGATCTGCGACACATCCACACCACAGGCATGGGCGATATTTTGGCGCATCTGCTGGATATACGGCGCAAGTTTCGGACGCTGACAGAGAATCGTGGCATCAATATTTCCGACGGCATAGCCCGCCTGATGCACCTTTTCCGCGACCAGACACAACAGATGGAGACTGTCTGCACCGGCATACGCCGGATCGGTGTCTGGAAAATGCTTCCCGATATCACCGAGTGCCACAGCACCCAGAAGTGCATCTGAAACGGCGTGCAAAAGAACGTCCGCGTCGGAATGGCCCAACAACCCTTTTTCATACGGGATCTCTACGCCGCCGAGTATGAGCCTGCGTTGTTCCACCAGACGATGAACATCATAGCCATGGCCAATCCGCATGGGCTGTATCTGATTCATTGTGCCGCCTCCTTTTGCTGTGCCAGAAGGATCTGTGCAATCGCGGCATCCTCCGGCGTTGTGATCTTGATATTCGAATAATCCCCTTCGGTCATATACACTTTACAGTTTAGTGCCTCTACCAGCTGACAATCATCGGTAAAATCGAGTCCATGCGCACTGGCGAAAGTCACCGCCTTAAAATAGAGCTTCCGTTGAAACACCTGCGGCGTCTGGGTGAGAAACAAATGCGGTCGATAGGGCGTGTCTACAATCAGGTGATCGTTCACCACTTTAATGGTATCCTTGACCGGTACGCCAAGCGTTGCACCACCGAACACTGCGGCATCCTGAATGACGCGGTCAATATGCCGAGTCTGTACCAGCGGACGTGCGCCGTCATGAATCGCGATCATCTTCGTTTCGTCCGAAATCGCGCGCAGACCGCATATCACGCTTTTCTGCCGCGTTTCGCCACCCTCGACAGTGGCACGCAGTTTCGAAATGCCACACGCCTGTGCTGTTTCCCGGATCGCATCATGATCCGCCGGACGCGCTACGACAATCAGCTCTGCGACGCGTGCGCTTGCCTCAAACGCGCGCATGGTCTGTCCGATGACCGTCGTGTCGCCGAGCGGCATTAAGATTTTATGGATCCCCCGCATCCGTGTGGCGCTGCCAGCACACACGAGAATCACAGAAGTGTCGGTAAGATGTTCCATACTTATCCGCCTTTCCTATACGATCTATCGTGTTCACACACGGATAGATCCTTCCGATCGTTACACTGCAAAAGAACAGGCGCACATTGCGGTCTATATGACCATAGCTCGCGCCTTCTTTTTGTATTATAACATAGATTCACAGGAATTGTCAATTTGCAAATGCATCACAACACCCGGCTCCCCCGCGCAGCAGAACTTAGCATATTTTAATACATATCATGTGATTTCCCTACATTTTTTAGTTAAAAAGTCCAACTTTTGACATGCTTGACAAAATCGGAAAAATGAGGTATAATAAAAAAATAAACCTTTTCCCTATGAATTTGTGGAAAACTATGAATAGGTGATAAAAAGAGGAGTCATCTCAATAAAAAACGCAGCGTGCTGCACCGGAAAGGACTGACGATATGAGAAAAGAAACATTGCTGCACTCTGAAAAGATTCAGAAGATGATCGCACAGTACAAAAAGGATATGCATCAGGTGGATGTGCTCGCCGCCAAAGCAGAGCCATTTTACCAGATCGAACAGGACCTTTATGTCAAGCATGAGGTCAAACGTGGTCTGCGTGATCTTGATGGTAAAGGTGTGCGTGCCGGGCTGACAACGATCAGTAAGATCTCTGCAACCGAAAATAAAGACGGTGTGGAAGTGCCTGCGCCCGGGAAATTATTATATCGCGGTATCCCGATCGAAGATCTCGTGGAAGGATTTGTGAAGCACGACCGTTTTGGCTTTGAAGAGATCGTCTATCTGCTAATCATGGGGCAACTCCCGAAGCAGGAAGAGATGAAGCAGTTCCATGAGCTCCTGATGGATTATCGCCTTTTGCCAAATCATTTCAACAGCGGCGTCATTATGAAGATGCCGAGCGATAATATCATGAACACCATGGCAAAGTGTGTCTTGGCGCTTCACGCCTATGATCCGAAGCCGGACGACACCTCGATCCCGAACGTGATGCGTCAATGTTTACAGCTTGTGGCGCAGTTCCCGACGCTTGCGGTGTTCGGCTATCAGGCATCGATGTATTTCCGCAACGATAAGAGCATGTTCATCCAGAAGCCAAATCCCAATCTGACAATCGCGGAGAATCTGCTCTATATGATGCGTCCGGACGGCAAATACAGCCGACTTGAGGCAAAGCTTCTCGACCTGTGTCTGGTGCTGCATGCCGAACACGGCGGCGGCAATAACTCCGCCTTTACAGTACATGTGGTATCCTCCTCTGGAACGGACACGTATGCCACCATCGCCGCAGCACTCGGTTCGCTCAAAGGTCCGAAACACGGTGGCGCCAACATCAAGGTCATGGAAATGTTCGAGGATCTCAAGCAGCACTGTCCAGACTGGAAGGACGAAGATGCCATCCGGGCATATTTAGAGGGACTATTGCGCGGCGAAGGATTTGACCATACCGGGCTGATCTATGGCATGGGCCATGCAGTCTATTCCATTTCTGATCCACGCGCAGTGATTCTGAAATCCTTTGTGGAACAGCTTTCCACCGAAAAGGGCTGCCATGATGAATACCTGCTCTATGCCACAGTAGAACGTCTGGCAAAGGAGATTATTACGAAGAACCGCCGCATCTATAAGGGGGTCTGTGCGAATGTCGACTTCTACAGCGGTTTTGTCTATCGCATGCTCGGTCTGCCAACCGATCTGTATACGCCGATCTTTGCCATTGCAAGAATTGCCGGCTGGTCGGCACACCGGATCGAAGAGCTGATCAACTGCCGCAAGATCATCCGTCCCGCATATCTGTCGGTGGGCGAAGAACAGAAGTATGTACCTCTCGAAGAACGTGGCTGAGCGATAATTTCACCTTGTAACCAATGTAGATTTCCTCTTGACACCGCTATCGGATCATGCTATAATAAAATCGGATCCGGGGATGACACCCATTACAAAAAACATTGATCCAAACGGAGGGATCCATGTCATGAAGCAAATTCTTGTCACGGATATCTATGGAAATGCATATGAGCCGACGTACCCCAAACGTGCAAAAGGCCTTGTCAAAAAAGGGCGGGCACGATGGATCGGTGAAGATATCGTCTGCCTAACGTGTCCGCCTGGAGAACAGGAGGAAACACATATGATGCAATATGAACATTCTACATGTGCCGCATCACCGGCACCAATCGATACGGCAGAGATCTTCCGCGAACTGCAAAAGATCCGCGAGGACACTTCTCATATTACGCTTGCTATGGAAAAGCTTGAAAAAGTACCGACGGATGTCGGAGATGCGGCAGTATGTCAGGATAAGATCGCGGCTATTTATCAAGTTGCAGAGGCGAGGGAAAAAACCAACCAGGCGCTGATCCGTCTGTATGAAACGATGCTTTCGAGGTCGCAGGGTGCAGAAGATGCACCGGCGGAAGAGCCAGCATCCACATCTGAGGCGGAAGGCGCGGAAAATCCTGATACAATTTTTTCGACAGGAATCCTCAGCTAAAGTTCTGCTGGATCATTTTGATTGAATAAAAGCGCTGTGACGTCCCAATAAAATGGGTACGCATCACAGCGCTTTTTGTATGATCACCGATCCGATTTCACTATCCGCTCAGATCTGTTTCACCATATGAAGTACGATATCTGCCACACGTTTTGCGGCAATCTTCTCAAACTGGTCGAATGACATGGCGCCCTCATCGTCGGCATTGTCGGAAATACAACGCAAGCTGAGAAACGGCACTTGGTTTAAGTATGCACAGTGACCCACAGCAGAGCTCTCCATATCGACCGCATATGGATCAAGACGGCGCCGGATATCGAATTTGACGGCATTGTCAGAGATAAACGCCTCGCCGGAAACGATCCTACCGGTATGTGAAGTCACGCCAAACTGCGCACAGGTATCAAGCGCAAGCTGAATGAGCGACGCATCACACGGATAGATCCCACAGTAGGGCGGATAATCTTGTAGAAAATGGAGATCGAGATCGTGCGGCAGTACTCCCGTGGCTGCAACGATATCACAGACATGCACATCTGGATGCATGCCGCCGGCGATTCCGGCGTTGATGACAGCATCCGGATTGAATTCGTCGATGAGTGCCTGCGTGCAGACGGCAGCGTTGACTTTTGCAATACCACTGCACACATGTATCACACGTGTTTGCCCGACCATATTGACACAATAGTCAAAGCCAGCTTTTTTCACAATTTCCGAATCCGGCAATGCAGCGCGGATATCCACAAGTTCCGATGGCATTGCACCAATAATTCCGACCGTTTTCATAAATGTACCTCTTTAGTGATTGGTATGTGTTTATAATCGTAGACATGATCCCAGCAGACAAAAATAAAGGACAAATACCGGATATGGATTTAGTCCCAGCTGGGCGATAGTCCCGCTGATTCCTGAGCATAGTATACGAGAATTTTGAAGGCATCCTGAATGGTAAGTCTGCCATCGCCATCTACGTCCGCCGCAGATCGTTGCTTTTCCGTCAGGCCACTGGAATTTCCAGCCGATTCCCTAGCATACGCCAGTAGGGCGGCGAAGGAATCCTGAATCGTAATCATGCTGTCGCCGTCTACGTCGCCGGTGTCATAAGGAGCGATATAGGTAGCATAAGAACAACTTATCCCATATTTTTCTGCATACTGATCTGCTACAGAACCTTTCTTCGTATAAATCGTCGCTTGATATACGTGACTATTGTCATGCACCCAATACGAACCTGTCCAGACGATATCTTCGCCTATGCTTGTCACGCTCGCAGGGATGATGACTTTCTCTAAATTATCGCAGTCGTAAAACGCTTCTGCCCCGATGCTTTCCACGCCGTCTTCAATTACAACGGTTTCTAAGCTGTCAAAATATGCAAAAGCCGAGTCAGAAATATTGGTCACACCTGTTTCTATAACAAGGCTCGTTACCTTGTTGCGTAGTTCCGATGGCCATGCGGAGTCAGAAAACCAATCCACTTCCGGCAAACTCATTTCGCCAGTGCCGCTTACCGTCAGAACACCATCTTCATAATACCAGCTGACGTTCTCACCGATCGCCCTGTATACCGTTTTTTCCAATTCCCCGGACATGGGGTCAATGGCATAAAACGCAAGCGCACTGTTACCAGAGGCATAAAACACGATCCTTTCACCGTCATAGATCGGATGACAATCCGAAAACGAAGCATCTGCCGTAAATTCTTCACTGAGCTCGTTCCCTTCCCCATCCACAAACAAATAGTGCAGGGTATATTCTGAAAGCGGATCATTATCATCCGTCAGCGATAGCGTATCGTTGTACTGATTCCACGAGATTAGAAAACGATCATCGTTGATTTTTGTCAGTGCGACACTGTCAACGCCGCTATAGTAGCCATCTCCGTCATCGCTCAGACTTGTCAGCCATTTCACTGTCGTAGCCTCTGTGCTGATATTGTCCTTTGGCGTGATGCCCAGATAGATGTTATACGTCGTATCCTCTCCATACTTCTCCTGATCAATAGAAGTCCCGAGCGTTAATACATTTTCCCCGGAAAGAGAGATCCCATAACATTCCGCATACGTTGCAATCGCCCATGCAGACGTCCGCTCTCCGCCATATTCCAGAATCATGGCCATTTGCTGACTGTCAAAATAATCCGCCGGCAAAACCGCAGGGGTATACATCGTCAGCTGTGACTGACCGTTTCCTTCACTATTTTCAAACAGATAGAGATTTTCTCCGTCTGTGTCAATATATTGCGCAAAAGAATGCCAGAGATCACAGTCTGCTACCTGTCCTGTCATCGTGGCTTCATCTACCATCAGAAGCAGCAGCCCCTGATGCCCTTGATTATAAGCCGGATCCACATACCCCTGATGTCCCGTGGCAATGTAGAGCGTACCATTGCATTCGGTCATTTCACAACTTCCATAATCAAATGGATAGCGCACCTCTCCGCCAAACATCTCGCTGTTTCCGGTAATGTTCGCAGTCCCAAGCTTATTCCAATTCTTGTCATATTGATTGACACGGATCACTTCATTGCTATCGATCTCATCGGTATTGCGCTGTCCTTCGACGGTGAAGTAATATTCCTCACCAGCATAGAAGCCTCCCCAGTATTCAAGCTCGCGCGGGATAGCCATTGTATCTGTCAGCGCAAAATTTTTGTCATAATATTCAACCCGGATAAAGTTGTCCTCCTCCTCTTCCGGTACGTATACACGCATATATCCATTGTCGGTAGTTTCTAAAAATGAGCGCGTTCTTGCATTAAACGTTAAATTATCATATGGTGCCGGCAGCGCCGGCGATTCTGCCGCCGCGGCAAAAGTGTCCGCATAATCGATCCCCAGGCATGCCGCCGCAGATACAATCACGGCAATCAACTTCCCGATTTTCATGCTTCAATCCCTCCCAGACAATTACATCCACATGCAGAACAGCAAAATGCACACTGATAAAAGCCTATTCCGGGAAAACACGGCGCGGCTCATCATTTTTCATCGCAGCCTTGTGATACAGCTTCCATCTGCCTGTCCGCTGAACTACATCTCTTTTTTGATCTGCTCTCAATACATCTTCCCGGATTTCTCTATGATAAGCATACCATATTTTTTTCATAAAGTCAATTCCTTCCCCTTGCAATTCCATACAAAAAATGCTATAATAAGACCACAAACCCAATTTTGATACAGGAGGAACAGAACCTATGCAGCCATGTAATCCCAACGCAAAAATTGAAACCAAATGTCTTCATGCCGGCTATACGCCAGCAAACGGCGGTCCCGGCGTGATGCCGATCGTCCAGAGCACGACCTATCGCTTTGACTCCACCGAACATGTCGCTGAGCTCTTTGACATGCCGACCGAGCCGATGTATTCCCGCTTTGCCAATCCGACTTGTGATGCAGTGGAACAGAAAATCGCTGCATTAGAGGGCGGTGTCGGCGCTATGCTCACTTCCAGCGGTCAGGCGGCTTCGCTTTTGTCGGTGCTCAATCTCTGTAACGCCGGCGACAGCTTTGTTTCCGCCTCTACCATCTATGGCGGAACAGTAAATTTGTTCAGCGTGACGCTCAAGCGCTTTGGCATTGATGTCATCTGGGTTGACCCGAACGCAAGCCAGGAAGAGATCGAAGCAGCGATTCAGCCGAATACCAAGCTCGTATTTGGAGAAACGATCGCAAATCCTGCGCTGACGGTATTCGACATCGAAAAGTTTGCGGCGGCGGCACACAACAAGAACATTCCACTGATCGTCGACAACACATTTGCCACCCCGATCCTTTGCCGTCCGTTTGAGTTCGGCGCAGATATCGTGGTACACTCCACCACCAAGTACATGGACGGTCATGCCGTACAGGGCGGCGGCGTCATTGTCGACAGCGGCAACTTCGACTGGGTGAAAAGCGGCAAGTTCCCGGAATTCACCGAACCGGATGAGAGCTATCATGGCGTCGTTTATACCCGCGACTTCGGCAACATGGCGTATATCATTAAGGCAAGAATGCAGCTGATGCGTGACTTTGGCTGTTATCCGGCGGCACATTCCGCATTCTTGCTCAACTTAGGACTTGAAACACTGCCGGTGCGCATGAAGCAATACTGTGCCAATGCCATGGAGGCGGCAAAGCTCCTGAAGGCATCGGACAAGATCGCATCCGTAACCTATCCGGGTCTGGAAGACGACCCATACCACGCACTCGCCGAAAAGTATCTGCCAAATGGTACAAGCGGCGTCATCTCGATCTCCATCAAGGGTGGCAGAGCCGCAGCAGTGCGCTTTATGGATGCACTCAAGCTCGCTTCCATCGAGGTGCATGTGGCAGATATCCGCACCTGTGTGCTCCACCCGGCTTCGGCGACACACCGTCAGCTGACAGATGAACAACTCGAGGCTGCCGGCATCGACGGCGGCATGATCCGGATCTCCATTGGTCTGGAGAATATCGACGATATCCTCGAAGATCTCCAGCAAGCACTTGATCAGGTGTGATCACGCAAACATAAAACAGATTGAATCATAGAAGGGCTGCTGCACTATTTCATACAGGTGCAGCAGTCCACTTTTTTCGTCATTTCTGAAATGGCAAGCAAACAACTATGGCATGCGCTTAACAACCAAAAGACGCTTTCGAGTTCAAAAAATCGAACTCGAAAGCGTCTTTTGTTCAGTGTTGTGGATTCCTATGTTCCTGTTTCAAATATCAAATCATATGACAGCATTATGCCGGGGAAACCGGAATGGTTTCAATCAACTGAACGCTAAATCGCAGGAGCGTCATTGCATCATTGCCATCCACAGTGCCGTCCTGATAGCAATCTCCATTCGCCCTTTGCTGCGGCGTCAGGTCGACGATGTTGACGCTCGCTTTACTCAGCAGAATCACATCGGACATGTTGATCACATGATCTAGGTTGATGTCACCGATCAGGCTTGCCATTACAGAAGGTTCTGTTGTCGATGAAACATCGGTTTCCTGCGGCTGTGTTCCGGTAGTTAGTGCGGTGGTCGCGGCGGTATCTACAGTCCCAGATGCGGTTGTCGTTTCTGACGCTGGCTTGGTGGATATGGCGCTGGTAGTGGGCATCGAAGCCGCGGTCGTTACAGGTCTGGCAGTGTCTGTCGATCCGGTAGACGTTACCGGAGAAGTAGTTGCCACAGTATCAGAGGATGCCGTCGTTTCCGGGGCAGCTGTCGTATCTGCAGGCTTCACCGTCGTTGCTGGAGCGACTGTCGTATCTACGGGCTTCACCGTCGTTGTCGGAGCGACTGTCGTATCTGTGGGCTTTACCGTCGTTGTCGGAGCGACTGTCGTATCTGTGGGCTTTACCGTCGTTACCGGAGCAGTTGTTGTCGCTGCCGGTTCGGTTGTCGTTTCCGGTACTGAGATTGCACCGACTGAGATCAGATTCCACTTTTGCGCACCCGATCCTGAAACGCTTTCTTGTAGTACATTGCCGCCATTTCCGGTGGAGGCGTCTGCTACGCTCAGACCACAGCGATCCTTTGACGCCTTTGAGAGGATCTGATAAGTGCCATCCGGATTCTTGACGAACTTGAACAGCTGTGCACTGGTGCCGTCGTTTGACCAAATGGAAACATTGGTACCGCTCGCGCTCTTACCCTCATCAATGTTGAGATACCATGTATCACCATCGCCAAGCTGAGAAGTGATATAATAATAGCCATTTCCGGCATCCTGCAGCGTCCAGCTATTGTGATTGCCAGGATTATCGGAACCCCACTGCTGGACATTGGTGCCGTCCGCCTGAACGCCTCCGGCAACATCTAGGTAGAGCTGGCTGTTGACATTCTGGATCTGATAGATCTGGCTGGTGTCCATGACAGTGCCGGTATCGGTGACCTGTTCCAAGATCCAATGCTGACAGGCGTGACCGTTGGATTCCCATTGCTGGATATTGGCGCCGCTGCCGGTTTCAGCATTGACAATCTCCACACACGACTCCAGCTCCGATGCCTTAGTATAAATGGTGTAAGAGCCATCATCATTCAGGGAGAAGAGGAACTGCTGCGCCGCCTCCCGGCTGCTCTTGCTCCAGATCTCAATATTGGTGCCGTTGTCTGCGCGTCCGGCAGTAACATCCAATAAATAGGTCAACTTATCGCCCAGCTGACTGTAGAGATAGTAATAACCACCCCCAGCCGAAACCACACGCCAGGTGTTATGGGCGCTTGCACGATCCGCGCCCCATTGCTGAACATTTGCGCCATTTTCCGCCGCACCGTTCGCCACTTCCATGTACAGTCCGCTGTTCACATTTTTCAGCATATAAACTGCCCCTTCGGTCAGGGTTGCCGCCGTTGGCTTTGAAGGAATTACCACCGGATTGTTGCCCTTTTCCAGAGGTGTAACAGATACGTAGCTCGGCAAACTCTCATCCGAGCCGAGGTAAAAGCTCGCATGCGGCGGCTGGTTATATGCCGTCTGCTGTGCCGATACCTGCACCCGATACTGAGGGTCGTGCATCAGCGTCTGAATCCGATAGTCGGTGTCATAGTTGGTGGTGTAGATACGGATGGACTTACTGTCGGCAGCACGGACGATCAACTCTTCACGCCAGTCGCCGAAAATATCTGCCGACAGGCAGGGGGTCCCCTTGGTGGTATTACAGGTATAATAGCCGTCGGTGGACAAGATCGTGGTGAGCTTTCCGTCATCTTCCATCTTCGAGATTGTCGCCGGAGAATCGGTATGGCCGTCTAAGATCTCACGTTCTAAGTCGCCGTCCCAGTAGGACAGGAAGTTGATCGCCGGCCGCCGGCAGCTCAGCGTATTGCCGCTGCCATCAAATACGTCGTTGCCAAGTCCCCAGAATTCTGCGCCATCGTTACCTGCCCAGACATTATCTGCGCAGCATCGTCCGGTGTCGCCGGTGCCGTCTTTGTGGAAGATGATTGTGCCAGTCGCGGCATCTACCAGAGATACCCCATAGGGCTTATCCTCGTGACAGATCCAAAGCTCTAATCCGCTACGATCTGGTAAAAAGTCGCCCAGATGCATGGCATCTCCATGGCCGGTATTTAGACACCACAAAACCGTGCCATCGTCGTCAATACACGTGGCACCAGTGACGATCTCTTGCTTGCCGTCGCCGTCGACATCCGCCGCCATGCTATTGTGGTTGCCGTCGCCATAGCCGGCCGACGAGGAGGAATTGCCGGTGTCAAAGTTCCAGCGCTTGACCAGCTTTTTGTCCACAACGTCATACGCCGTCGCCGTCATGCGGGTATAATACCCACGACCAGTGACAACGCTTGGCTTCTGACCATCTAAGTATGCCACTGTGCCCCAGAATCGATCCACACGGTTACCATAACTGTCGCCCCAATTCTTGACCGTACCACGCTGGGGCTCATAGTCGACCGTATCCAGTGCTGCACCAGTCTTTCCGTCAAATAATGTATAATACTCCGGTCCAGACAGCACATAACCGCTCGAATTGCGGTAATCTGCCGATGCATCGCCAATCACATTGCCTACGCCGTCTACGGTGCCGTCCGCCGTTTTACAGGTCATCTCCGCAACGCCGTCAAGGTCAAAGTCGGCGACAAAGAACTGGGTGTAATGGGCGCCGGCACGGATGTTCTGACCGAGGTCGATTCGCCACAGGCGTGTGCCGTCTAAGCGATAACAGTCGATGTAGACATTGCCGGTTTTCCCCTTCTGGGAATTGTCCTTGGAGTTGGAAGGATCCCATTTTAGAAAAATCTCATACACACCATCGCCGTCTACATCCCCGACGGAACAGTCGTTCGGCGAATAGGTACAGCCGCTTCCCGTCGGCGGATCCAGGGGAATGTCAAAATAATTTGACCCGGAGATCAGCGTACAAGTATCGCTCGAAGTCACGGTGCCGCCAACGACCGTATCCACCCGATAGGTCGAGGATACAGAACCGCCCTCGTCCCAAAAACATGTGGCATCGCCGGCATTGCTGGTATAAATCAATGTGTTGTTACGATAGAGCTGAAATACCGTCGCTTCCGGATCGCTTGCCAGATAGCGCCAGCTGACAAGCATTCCGTTTCCGCTCTGCACTGCCGTGATGCTTCGATCCAAATACTCCACATAATAGTTCCCGACTGCCGCCGCAACCGGTTCGGTCTGCATAACGGCAAGCGTCCCTGCCGATGAGACACACAGCGCAGCCGCCGAAAGCCACGCCAGAAGTCTGTTCTTCATCTTGAAATCACCTCATGATCTTTCAATTGTATGGCGTCCGGCGTCCCGCAAGCGATCGACACAGCGCCATAGTTTCGTACCGCTGTTTTCACAGTGTATCCACAATGATTTTATTATATCATTATACATCAACAATGTCAATACACATGTGGAAATAAATTTATATGAAACGCACAAAAAAATATGGCTTATTTTCTCAAAGCCAGATGTCCATCTCACTTCTTTGCATGAAGCAAAAAAAAGCTGATCCGGAATACAGATCAGCCAGTTTGATGAGTTTTTGTGAGATCAGGTCATTCCCAGATGCGATCATAGGTATCTTCATCGTCCATCCAGCCCGGCGCACGGTGCGGCCGCAGGGAAAAAACCAGGAGCAGCATCAAAAGCAGGCACAGTACGTCGCCCGCAAGGGTGCGGATAATATAGGGAATCACAAATTCTGGCGTTGCGCGACCGGTTTCCGCCAGACGCCCAATGCGTTCCAGTACCGGTACAATCACAGCAATTGAACCAATCACCGTGGCTACGACGCCGGCAATGCAGACAACCGGACGCATCCATGCCGGAAGCCGCACCAGAAGCAGCAGCAACAACAAGATAAACAAGGCAACTTCCGCCCAGTGTACCACACTTGGCGTCATACATCCAAGCAGCGCAAATAGGCCGGTCGGGATCAACACAAACCGGGTGTGACGCCGTACCAAAACCAGGCAGGTAACAGTAAGCAAACCACTGGCAGCAAGCGTCAGCCAATAGTCAAAATATTGCGTATAGGATGGCATACTGATCAGGAGATACGCTGTATTGACGCAGAGCAAACATGACAATGCTGCGGCAATATAAGGAATCTTGCTATATGGTGGGAGATAATATCGATATGCGGTCAAATCGAAGACCTCCTTTACGGATTATAAAGAACAACCGCCGCACAAAAACCTATGGCGGCCGCCCATGCTGCCATATTAGTATACACTGTTTCAAACATTCTGTCAAATGGGCGGCAAAAAACGTGCCGCCGCCGGGATATGTATCCCCGGCAGATCCGCCGGGGAGGAGAAACCGCTTTTTTTTACAACGTAAATCCTTTTTCACGCAGGGCATCGATCAGCGCCCCTAAGATCTCTGCATTTGTCGCAGAAACTGAGTGGAGCAGCAAGATCTCACCGCCATGTGCATGATCGATCAAACGCGTCAGTGCCTGCGACGGGTCAGGCTGATCATCTACATTCCAGTCAACATAGGCATCACTCCAGAAAATGGTGCGATAACCACAGGACTGGATCGTTTCGAGTGCTGTTTCGGAATATTCACCGCATGGGCAGCGGAAATATTGCATCTCATAGTCATACGTGTCCAACACATACTGGTGCAGATCCATGATCTCCCGTTCTGCCTCCGATTTTGTAAGCGTCGGCAGACTGGCATGCGTCATACCATGATTGCCAAGCATGTGGCCTTCCTCGATCATCCGCTGTACCAATGCAGATTCCTTTTTGGCATAATCGCCGGTCAGGAAAAAGAGCGCGGACACATCCTTTTCTTTGAGCGTATCCAGAATCTGGGCAGTATAGCCATTTTCATAGCCCTGATCAAAAGTCAGGATAATCCTGTTCTTATCCGGCGTTGTGGCATAGGCGTCGTATCCGGCATACTGCGCATCAAACGAGAGCGCATCGATCGGACAATTTTCGTCGTTAACGGCGGTACCCTGTCCATAGCCGATCACAGCACTGCTGACAGCACAGACTGGCATCGAAACTGCGGCGGCAAGCATCCCGACACTTCCTGCGGCATAAATCCATCGGTTCATCGGCATTTCGCCTCCTTTTGGCTGCATAAAAGCTGCCACAGATAGTATGCGCAGGACACCAGGGATGATGCGGTGTAATCCTTGCCACAGATACAAACAGCAAAAAAATGCCGCCCGGTTTCCGAACACAGAAGACGGAAGCCGGACGGCTTATAATCGAGAGATCGCACTTTTCCAGAGGCAGATCTACGAAAGCGGTGTAAAAGTTTTGTCGCTTTCAACATCCACCGCTTGTACGCGGCAGATATGTTCACGAAAGCCCGGGATTTTCAGCGCATCGTTTCGCTTTGTCCACAGCATATTGGATGTCCGATCCCGGTTTCTGTACGCCGGAGCCTGTGTTCTCAGCTGTCCAGATAAGACTTCACCAATACCTGCAGCAGTTCATCGCGGTCAATATGGCGGATCATGCTGCGCGCATTGTTGTATGTGGTTATGTAGGTCGGATCCTCAGAGAGAATATAGCCTACGATCTGATTTACCGGATTGTATCCCTTTTTGGTCAATGCATCATATACGAGCATCAACGTTTTCTTCATCTCGATCTCTTTTTCATCGTTGACGGAAAACGTCATCGTCTTATCATACATCAGAATTCAACCTCCTTTGGATTGGCTACGTTCCTATTATACCCGAAATCGATATAATGTACAAGGGATTCTTTTGTTTTTTGCCGTTTTGCAATTTTATCTGCTCTGAAATTTGTGCACTATGCCGATGAAATTTCCTGATTTTACTACTTCTTTCGATATAACTTTACCAGAGCCCTTGTGTATCCGGCAACGAACTGCGCTATGTATCGGGGACACAGACGCTTTGTCTGTGCCAAATCCCGATCGGGCGAGATCAGCCCTGTGCAGCGCTGCGCTTGACGAACGAATCGCAGTTGGTGCATTCCGGCACAGTCGGATTCAATTCATGTGTGCCGACACAGATGCAGTCAAGACCACAATAATTTTCCGTCACCATATTGTGCTTGCACTGGGTCACGGAACATTTGATGTTGGTATTTTTCTTCTTGTTTTCCATAATAGTCACTCCAATCCTTTGCAAAATGGCAAAGCAGACATTAGTCGAATCACAAAACGACACCATACCGCAGACACAGCGCACATCTGCCATTCCGATTGAAACGGCGGCGCTGTGATAGAGATCAATATATCTCTTTCGCGGTACATTCGGAGTATGCCCGGTATCAGCCGGAATATACAAAGCACACTGCAAAAACATTTGAGCTGTACTGCAATATTTTATCAGTAATAAAATGTTATAAAATTCCAATTTGATAGTAATATATAGAAATTCATACAAAAATTATTGTTGTATTTCCGTGTATGATACGGTATAATAAATAGAATAGTATATCAATTAATATGAATTCCTAAGAAAACATAAGGGAAACACTGATTCAGACAAATATGGGAGGAAATAGAAGCATGAAATTGTGGAATCAGATTTGGTTGGTTCTCACCACTGGTGTCATCTGTATCGCTGCGGCTTGTTCCGGTCTGACCGCAAGCGCGGCATCCGGAACGGGCGGCAACATTTCTGCCAATAATTATACGACATACGGCACTTTGGTGCATTCATATCTGATCGAAAACAGCGCGGGCAATCTTTCGCGTATTGAAGCGCGCGGCAAAGAAGACGGCATTCTGATCGAAAGCTACAATGTGCCGGATACAGTGGGGAAAACATCGTATATCACCACTGGATCGCATACAGTCCCCTATGAACTGCCGCAGTTTGCCGGCTATTATCAAGGAAGCACCTATCATTATCTGGTGTTCGGACAGGAGAACCTGACGGAAAGCGACACCTCAGAAGTCCTGCGTGTGGTAAAATATAACAGAAATTGGACACGTGTGGACAGCTGTTCCGTTTATGGAATCAATACATATCTTCCCTTTACCGCCGGATCGCTGCGCATGACAGAAGCGGACGGCATCTTATATCTCCATACCTGTCACACCATGTATGCCACATCTGATGGTCTTCGCCACCAATCCAACATGACGATCGCCATTGACGAGGAAACGATGACCCAAACCGATGCAATGTGTGCCGTTCACAACATTTCTGTTGGTTACGCAAGCCATTCGTTCAATCAGTTCATTGACACGGATGGAAAATACGTCTATCGCGTAGATCACGGCGATGCCTATCCGCGTGCTGTTACAATTACCAAATTTGCCGCAGGCGATGATATCACCAATGTTGCATTCTCTCAAGTCTTCCCCATTGGCGGCATAACCGGGGACAATGAAACCGGCGTTTCGGTCGGCGGCTTTGCGATTTCGGAAGAGAATTGTCTGATTGTCGGGAATTCTGTGGATCAGACAAGCACATTGGAATATGACGCCGCAAGTCAGCGCAACATTTTTCTATCTGTCACAGACCAGAACCTGTTACAGTCTGACACCATCTGGCTAACAGATTACACGGAGGAAGATGCCATTACTCCCTATACACCACAGATCGTCAAAATCAATGGCAACCAATTTCTGATCCTGTGGGAAGAATACCACAACGACACCGGCAGAATCACCACAAAAATGGTCACAGTCAATGGTTCCGGCGCAGAAACTTCCGATATGGTTTCGGCGCTATATCGCCTTTCTGATTGTCAGCCGATTGTCACTTCGGATGGGCTTGTCAAATGGTATGTTACCCAGGAAAAAGGTGATACAGTCGAGATGACCCTGTATGCGACGGATCCAAACGACCTCGATGCACAGGCTCCTCTGGATAAAGGAGATGTTGATGGCGACGGCAGCATCACCATTCAGGATGCGTTTCAGGCGCTGACAGCATACGCCAGATCATCTGCCGGGCTAAAGCCGGAACTTCTGGACATTCAGCTGGATGCCGCAGATGTGGATGAAGATGGCGCCATTACCATCACAGACGCATTTAAGATCCTGATCTATTATGCGACAAGCGCGGTCGGCAATACGCCAAGTTGGGACTAACCCCGCACGCATTGTGTGGCTGTTTTTAAGTACACGTTCTTATGTTTCTGATGTAAAAAACGAAAAACAAGAGGGGCAGTTGCACTCAGGTCGTGTGCAGCAGTCCCTCTTGTTGTATGATATTACCCCATCATGCGATTGTGCACAATGGCATTTCAATGTCCTTACAGATGATATTGCCCGTTCCTTCTATTTTTTCTTCACCGGAACCCAGATCTCCCCATTGGTCTCGCTGAGATAAAACTCCAGATTGTAGTTGCCCAGTAGTGTATACTCTTTGCAATTAGGCAGCCACTCGCTCCAGATTCTGGTGTTGACTTCTTGCAGCGCCTTGGGGCATTCGCCGTAATAGGGGAATACTGCCCATGTGCCGCTAGGAAAGGTGTGGGTCTTGCAGTCCGGAGGAATATCCTTCCACGGAACATAGAGATCTGCCAGAAAATAATCAAATTCCCGACCGTTTCCGTCTACACATGCGCCAAACATTCCCTTGATGATCTCGCCTCCGCCGGTCTGAAAGTGTTCCTGCCAAAACTTCGGGATCTCCGTATAGGAGGTGTCCATGCAGAACCGTCTACATTTTCCCATGATCGTAAACGCCGCTTTTTCTTCGATTCGATACTCCATCATTGTACCGCCCTCCAATGTCAGTTTGATCCGCACCGGCGCAAAACTTTTGAGGGTCGCGCCGGGCTTTTTTGCACCAGAGGGAGAGATGCCATGGAACTTCTGGAATGCCCGGGCGAAGCTGTCAGGAGAGTCATAGCCGTACTTGACGGCGACATCGATCACCTTTCGATCAGTGTGGGACAGTTCCTCTGCCGCCAAGGTCAGTCGTCGGCTGCGAATATATTCTCCCACCGTGATGCCGCACAGCACATGAAAGATCTTTTGGAAGTAGAATGGTGAAACATAGGCTCGGGCGGCGATGTCCGCAATGTCTAAGTTTCCTGTCAGGTTGTCCTCCAGGTACTTTATGGCACGCTGTATACCCTCTGTCCAACTTTGCATCTGCTCACAACCTCCCTCTCTGGTGTGATCTTAGTCTACCATAAAAATCGCAGTCCTGCCCGACATTTTGTGCACGGTTCGGCAGGACTGCGAATTTCATACGCGATACTTACTCCTCCACGGAAGTTACGAACATATCATAAATACAACGAATCGCCTGTTCAAAGTCTACGCCCTTGACGGCGACAATGACATTCAACTCGCTGGAACCCTGGTCGATCATTCGGACATTGATCCGTGCATGAGCCAGTGCAGCAAAGATCCGTGCCGCAACGCCCCGTGTCCGACGCATGCCACGACCTACCACGGCAATCAGGGCAATGTCGTCCTCACTGTCGATGGTATCCGGCTGAACCGCCTTGATGATCTCGGTACGCACCTCTTGCTCCACACCCTTGAGATAGCTTGAATCTACAATCACCGTCATGGAGTCGATGCTCGACGGCATGTGTTCAATCGGAATCTGGTGATCTGCCAATACCGACAGCACATCGCGGCAGAAGCCGATCTGGCTATTCATCATGTCTTTGTGGATGTTGATGGACGTAAAGTCTTTCTTGCCGGCAATGCCGGTGATGGTGTATGCCGACAGCTCTTCATCAGTGCTATCCGGCACGATCATCGTGCCCGGGTGATCCGGAGCATTGGTATTTCGGATATTGATCGGAATGCCGGCGCTACGCACCGGGAAGATCGCCGCCTCGTGGAGTACCGATGCGCCCATATACGACAACTCACGCAATTCTGTATAGGTGATGGTGCGGATGACCGCAGGATTTTCCACAATCCGCGGATCCGCGACCAAAAAGCCCGAAACATCCGTCCAGTTCTCATAGAGCTCTGCCTTCACCGCATCTGCTACGATCGAACCGGTGACATCGCTGCCACCCCGGGAGAAGGTCTTTACATAGCCATCTGCACCGCAGCCGTAAAAACCCGGAATCACGGCGTGGTCGAGTTCTGACAGACGTGCGCGCAGTGAAGCCGATGTTTTTTCTGCATCATAATTGCCATCGGGCGCGAAAAAGATCACCTCTGCCGCATCGACAAACGCAAAACCTAAATATGCCGCAATGACCTTACCGTTTAGATATTCACCGCGACTCGCCGCATAATCCTTACCGGCACGCTTGCGGAAATTGTCGGCGATCACCGCAAATTCATCCGCAAGCGAAAGATCCAACCCTAAGCCGGCGATAATATCGTCATAACGCGCCTGGATTGCATCCAGCTCGGTCTGGAACGCGAGCCCTTGTTCTGCAAGCGCATAACAACCATATAACATATCCGTCACTTTGGTATCAGCAGAAAACCGCTTTCCCGGTGCAGACGGTACCACATACCGCCGTGTTTCATCCGCACGGATAATCGCAGCCGCCTTCTGGATCTGTGTTGCGTCGGCAAGACTGCTTCCGCCGAATTTCACTACTTTAATTCCCATAATTGCTTCTTGGGGTTTAATTCCCCGTCCCTCCTTTATCGGTTGGTTCACACCCAAATCGGCAAAACTGCCGTCAGGTACACACATATATTAGTATATGCAATTTTTCAAAAAAAATCAATGGGAAAATGATACAATTTTTTCTCTTTTTCGACTGTATATTTGGACAACACGCTTGTGCGCATGTGGCGGACAACTCGACACTTTCAGATCCTTTCCCCAGGAAAATCAATTTGCCATTGCCGCTCTATCATTCTCCTGATAAGAAATCCAGCTCTCGGCTTGGGCATAACTAAGGGGTTCTCTCCTGACCTCGTTTTCATGCACTCTACAATGAATTCTAGCAGCATGCACAAAAATTGTGGAAAACATAAGGCAATATTCTCATAGATTTCAGAGAAAAAGTCTTGACAGGCGTATGGAAATGTGATAAAATAGTTTCACTCGAAACAGTTCGAATAAAAACTGTTTGAAACCGAACAAAAAAAGGAGGTTGGCATATGTGTACCGAACATACAGAAACGGCAGAATCATCCGACCATTTAGGATTTGAGATGCACCGGCTGATGCGTCTGATCACGCGCAGCCACTTGACATCCTCTGCCAGCAAGACGGCAGAACAGCTTACCAAACGGCATAGCTATCTCTTGCGCTATCTCTTTGAAAACGAATCGCACAATGTCTATCAGCGCGACATTGAAAAAAAATTCTCGCTGAGCCGTTCGGCGGTCACGTCATCGCTACAGGCAATGGAGAAAAACGGTCTGGTCATGCGCGAGGGCGTCGATGAGGACGCAAGGCTCAAGCGGATCTGCCTGACGCCAAAGGCCAAAGATCTGCACTTGCAGATCGAACGGGAGATCGAGGAGTTTGAAACACGCCTCACAAAGGGAATTACGGAGGAAGAGCGCATGGTGTTTTTACGTGTGATACGGAAAATGCGGGAAAACTTAGAAGAATTCAAATGACAAAGGAGGAATTGGATCTATGATCCGAAAGCTGATGCAATCGATCCGGGAATACAAGACCGCTTCGCTGCTGTCACCGCTGTTTGTGGTGCTCGAAGTAATCATGGAGGTCATTATCCCGTTTCTGATGGCGAAACTGATCGACGAAGGGATCGACGGCGACGGCGGCATGCAGGCGATCCTGCAATTCGGCGGCATTCTGCTGGTTTGCTGTATTTTGTCGTTGGTGTTCGGCGCACTCGCCGGAAACTTTGCGGCGTTCGCATCCGCCGGTTTCGCAAAAAACCTGCGCCACGATATGTTTTACAAGGTGCAGACTTATTCATTTTCTAACATCGATAAATTCTCGGTGGCAAGTATCGTCACGCGTCTGACAACCGACGTCACCAACGTCCAGAACGCCTATCAGATGATTATCCGCGTGGCGCTGCGTTCGCCAGTAATGCTGATCTTTTCCATGATCATGGCGTTCCAGTTCAGCACACGGCTGTCGCTGATTTTTCTGGCGGCGATCCCGATCCTAGGAATCGGGCTTTATCTAATCATGTCGCGGGTACACCCCATCTTTGAGCGTGTATTCAGGACATACGACAAACTCAACAACATCACACAGGAAAATCTCCATGGAATCCGCGTGGTAAAATCGTTCGTGCGCGAAGAACACGAGATTGAAAAATTCTCCAATATATCGGAAGAGATCTATCGCGACTTTTCCAAGGCAGAAAAACGGCTCGCCTTTAATATGCCGCTTATGCAGTTCTGCATGTATGGATGCATGATCTTAGCATGTTGGTTTGGCGCGAGATTGATCGTCGGCGGCAGTCTGACCACCGGCTCGCTGATGAGCATGATGACCTATGCGATCCAGATCCTAACAAGCCTGATGATGCTCTCTATGGTCTTTGTCATGATCACGATGTCACGCGCCTCGGCAGAACGTATTGAGGAGATCCTCGATGAAGAGCCAGATATCCAAAGCCCGGAAAATGCTGTGACCACTATACCCGATGGAAGCATCGACTTTGACCATGTCAGCTTCAGCTATAGCAAACGTGAAGATAAATGCTGTCTGTCAGATGTGACACTGCATATCCCTGCCGGTGCAACGGTTGGCATTCTCGGCGGAACAGGCAGCGCAAAAAGCTCGCTGGTACAACTGATCCCCCGTCTGTATGATGCAACGATCGGTACCGTCAAGGTCGGCGGCATTGATGTCCGCAATTATGACATCGAAATGCTGCGAGAAGAAGTGGCGATGGTGCTACAGAAAAACGTTCTGTTCTCCGGCACGATCAAAGAGAATCTACGATGGGGTAACCCGAATGCCAGCGACGAAGAGATGGAGCGTGTCTGCCGCCTGGCACAGGCAGATGAATTCATCCAGACGTTCCCCGATAAATACGATACCTATATCGAACAGGGCGGTGCAAATGTCTCCGGCGGTCAGAAACAGCGTCTGTGTATTGCACGTGCGCTTTTGAAAAAGCCGAAGATTCTGATCCTCGACGACTCCACTAGCGCCGTAGACACCCGGACGGACGCCAGCATCCGCAAGGCGTTCCGGGAGGAGATCCCAGACACCACCAAAATCATCATTGCCCAACGTGTCACCTCGCTGATGGATGCCGACTTCATCTTAGTCCTCAACGAAGGCAAGGTAGATGGCATCGGCACCCACGAGGAACTACTCCAAACCAATGAAATTTACCGCGAAGTCTATGAATCTCAGCAGAAAGGAAGTGTTCCGCAATGAGTCAACATCAAAGACCGCCACGCGGCGTCATTATGCCGGGTGCGACCAAAGGCGCCGGTAAGACGCTGTTACGGCTAATGTCCTATATGAAGCGTTATTGGCTGCAAATGATCCTGGTTCTGGTCTGTATTCTCATCAGTGCAGTAGCGGGCGTTATGGGATCGATGTTTCTTGAAACATTGATCGATGACTATATCACACCGATGCTGATCAATGGCAGCACCGATTTTTCAGGCCTTGCGATGGCACTTTTGCGAATGGGCATTCTCTATGCCGCTGGCATTCTGGGATCACTATTCTATAACCGGATTATGGTCACAGTGGCACAAGGCATCCTGAAAACGATCCGTGACGATATGTTCTCCCACATGCAGACGCTGCCGATCCGCTATTTCGATACCAATTCCAGCGGTGATATCATGAGTCTTTATACTAACGACACTGACACCCTGCGCCAGATGCTGGCACAGAGTATTCCGCAGATTTTCTCTTCGATCGTTACGGTTATTGCGGTATTCTGTGCGATGCTGAATCTGAGCGTGTGGCTGACGCTGTTTGTCGTGGTATTTGTGGTACTGATGCTGTTTGTGACAAAGTTCATCGGCGGCAGAAGCGGGCGGTATTTCGTCAAGCAACAGTCCTCGCTGGGTGATGTCAATGGCTATATTGAAGAGATGATCCATGGTCAGAAGGTCATCAAGGTCTTCTGCCACGAGGAGGCAACCAAAGAAGAATTCGACAAACGCAATGAAGAACTTTGCATGAATGCATCCCGTGCAAACGCCTTTGCCAATATCCTCATGCCGATCATGAATAACTTGGGCTATGTATTATATGTACTTCTTGCGATCCTCGGTGGCACGCTGGCATTCAACGGCGTGGGCGGTCTGACATTGGGCGCGATCGCCGCATTTTTACAGCTCAGCCGCAGCTTTACCCAGCCGATCAGCCAGATCTCACAGCAGGCAAGTGCGATCATCATGGCACTGGCTGGTGCAGGACGAATCTTCGATTTGTTAGATGAAGAGCCGGAACAGGATGAGGGCTATGTAACCCTAGTCAATGCGGAGGAAAAGAATGGCGAACTTGTAGAAGCCGATCACCGCACCGGGATCTGGGCATGGAAGCATCCTCACGGCGACGGCACGATCACCTATACCCGGATGCAGGGCGATGTCCGCTTTTTCGATGTGGACTTTGGCTATGTACCGGAGAAGATCGTCCTCCACAACGTCAGCCTGTACGCAAAACCGGGTGAAAAGGTGGCATTTGTGGGCGCAACCGGTGCCGGCAAGACTACGATCACAAACTTGATCAACCGCTTTTACGACTTGGCAGATGGTAAGATTCGCTATGACGGTATCAACATCAACAAGATCAAAAAGCCGGATCTGCGCCGTTCTCTCGGCATTGTATTGCAGGATGTCAACCTCTTTACCGGCACGGTAATGGACAACATCCGCTATGGTCGGCTGGACGCTACCGACGAAGAATGCATCGCGGCAGCAAAGCGTGCCAATGCCCACCACTTTATTACGCTATTGCCGGACGGCTATGATACCGTACTCTCCGGCGACGGTTCGGGACTTTCTCAGGGCCAGCGTCAGCTATTGTCCATTGCACGTGCAGCAGTTGCAGATCCGCCGGTTATGATCCTCGACGAAGCAACATCTTCAATTGACACCCGCACCGAGCGCATTGTCCAAGCCGGTATGGATGCGCTTATGAGCGGCAGAACCGTATTCGTCATTGCACACCGACTCTCTACCATCCAGAATTCCGATGTCATCATGGTACTTGATCACGGTCGCATCATTGAACGCGGCAATCATGAAAAGCTTATGGAAGAAAAGGGACGCTATTACCAGCTTTACACCGGCGCAGTGGAAAACGCATAAGTCCGGACAAAAGCAACACCCCATCTCATAACAAAAAACGGGAATCCTGCAAAATTTCAAGCAGGATTCCCGTTTTTATGTGTATTTGAGAAATTACCGGGCATACTAACTCCGGCGGCAGGAAAAATCAAACATGCATTTGCCGCCGCTGTCCGGAGATGCGATCCACTTTGCCGTACCGCACACAGTGAAATTGGTGTAAATCCAGACAGCACAGGTGCGGAGAAGGAGACAGGTATGTCCAATCAGAACAAGCAGCAGCAACAGAATTCGTCGCAGAACCGTGCAAATCAGCAGAGCCAGCAGAAAAAGCAGCAGCAGGCACAGAATCTGAATCAGCAGCACGATGACCGTGATGACCGCGACAATTGCGGCTGCGACAGATAACAGACTGTCCAATGTA
This sequence comes from uncultured Ruminococcus sp., assembly GCA_949291125.1. Lineage (GTDB taxonomy): Bacteria > Bacillota > Clostridia > Oscillospirales > Ruminococcaceae > Ruminococcus_C. The sequence continues at coordinate 37,426 of CASEUJ010000037.1, read as the reverse complement.
TGATCTGCGCATTGCTGCGTTGAGATCATAAAAATACGGTCTTGCATCAAGCTTCCACCCCGGAGCGCAAGACCGTATTTTTCTGTTATGTGTTGCCTTTGTCCTATGCTACGCTTCCAGCCGCATCGAGGGAGATACAGCGGATCAGCAGCGATCTTGATCCAAAGGTGACACAGATGTGCCGAAAACCAGGGCAGTAATCGCACTATTCCATGATCCATCGAAATGAACCCCCAGACATCGTCTGTTTTTCATTCAATCCCCTATTTACCCTGATTCGACACAAGCCTTCTGTCGGCTCTGAAATAGTACTTATTTGTACTACATTTTACATTATACACCTTTTTTGTGATAAAGTCAATAGTACCGAACAGTACTATTTCCAAATTCGGAATTTATAACAAAACAGGAGTTGTAATTTTATGTATTTTCACAGACTGCGTGATTTACGAGAAGATCGGGATCTGAATCAGACCAAAATTGCAGCGCTTTTACACACCAGCCAAACCGTCTATTCGCGCTATGAGCGCGGTTATCAGACGATACCGGTGGAACATCTGCTCATTTTAGCGGACTTTTATGACGTCTCTGTTGATTATATTCTAGGACGTACAAATGTGCGTGAACTACAGAAATAACCGGATCAGTAATTTCCCGAGGTATCTGCCATCAACTTGAAGGAAATCTCAAATTCATCATAAGTACCATCTCTGTCATATCGCCGGCAGAGTGCCTTAACAGTATCATCCGCCTGTTTGTCTTCAATTGCAGCAGACAATTCATCATAGTTGTTAACCGGCTCTCCTTCGACCGCGATGATCACATCGTTAATCGCAAGCTTGGTATTTGCAATATCACAATCTTCGGCAATCTCCGTGACCCACACGCCGCGTAAATCCTCCGGCTGTAACACTGCACCGATCTCCTCACAGAACGAAACCTTTGTTTCGTTGTATTCGAGCGATACGAACGTAATGCCGACGCGCACACGTCCGGAGACATAACCGTTTTCGATAATATCCTCCACAATCGGCAATACTTCATTGATGGTAATTGCAAAGCCTAAGCCTTCATAGCTCGAGCTGACATATTTCGACGAAGTAATGCCAATCACCTGACCATACATATTCACCAATGCACCGCCAGAATTTCCTGGACTGATGGCGGCGTTTGTCTGGATACAGTTCATATCAAATCCTGTGGCGTCTGAGCGGATCAGACGATTGAGCCCGGACACAATGCCATTGGTGATCGATCCCGTAAGACCTGCCGGATTTCCGATGGCAACCACAGCTTCACCCAACACCACATCGTCAGAATTTCCCATGGTCGCCGCCGGAAGTCCGGTGGCATTGATCTTAATGACGGCGATATCCGTCTTTGCATCGCTGCCGACTACTTCGGCGGAGTATTCCGTTTCATCGTCTGTGATGACCATAAAAGATTCCCCATCCGTTAGGACATGGGCATTGGTGATGATATAGCCATCCTCGGAAAGGATGATCCCCGAACCAGTACCGCTTAAATACGTTGCATCCTTGTCGCCATAGGTATAGATCTCTACGATCGACGGACGCACTGCTGCCGCAACACCTTCGACCGTATATCTGCCGGTTTCATCCACATTTTCAGCATCCGGATCGAGCTGCGGCTTATCCTGCTGTTCAATCACAACCTCTGCGCCGACATATTCCGATGCGTCACCTTCCACAGTTGGATCAGAAGCTGTCGGCACGGATGCCGCGTTGGAGATGCCATGGCGATAGGCATAGATATCACTGCCGATGCAGTAGAGCAAGAGCAGCGCTACCAGTACGGATGCAATTTTCAGCCAGAACGCCGCACGTCGATCCTTTTTTTCAGGACTAAGCGGCTGAGATGTATTTGGCGGCATCTGCGGCGGCATCGGCATATGACCATACTGCGGTGGCTGCTGATACCAGTTTACCTGTGGTGGTACACCATAGCCGGAATGCAAATCGGAAAACGGCGTATGCGGCGGTACGGCGCCGTTTTCACCCGTTTCATGCGATGATGCCATTGGTGGCACATCCGGCTGTTGCGACTGCCATGTTGTCTGTGATGCAGGCTGCGGCGTCGGCACACCCAATGGTGTTTTCCACCGATTCTGCGGCGGAATATACATCGGTTCCGGCGGTGTCATATTCTCCACCGGCTTTGATTCCGGCAGCCCTGTTTCCGGGGTAGAAGCCGATATCGGCTCTGATGTTGTGTGATCCGTATGCGACCGGAAAGTAAAATCCTGTTCCTGCATAATGCGGATGCTCCTTTCTGATCATGCGGCAAATGTGCCGCGATTCGGAAAAAGCGGACACCCAGCATTCTATCTGGTATGATCCGCTTTTTGATGTATCATTCCTTTTGAGATTCGCCAGAAGTACAAGCGTTCGGAAGATCTGCTTGACGCGGCAGACGGATTTCGAATGCCGTGTAAACATCGACCTCGCTTTGCACTGTAATTGTCCCATGATGCAGCGCCACCAGACGCCGCACCAGATCAAGTCCGATGCCAAGCCCAGATCTGTCTTTGGACTGTGATGCGTCAAATTGGTAGAAGCGCTCAAACAGCCGCCGCCGTCCTTCCTCTGAAATGCCTGCACCGGTATTGCGGATGGAAAAAACCCATGTTTCCGGCAAAACCGAAAATCCAAACGTAATCGTGCCGCCGGTATCGACAAACTTTACGGCATTCTCGATCAGATTAAAGACCACCTGTCCCATCAGATCTCGATCAGCATAGATGCGCATCGGCACTCCATCCAGCCCTTCTATCGTGATCCTACGCTTTTCCAACCGGTTCTGGAACATGAACAGTGTATGAAACACCAGATCGTTCAGGACAAACCAGTCGCATTGTAATTGCAATGTGCCCTTTTCCAGACGCGTAAGCTGAAGCATCGAGGTAATCATCGCCTCAAGCCGCCGCGTTTCCTGTGAGAGAATGGCAAGCGTAGCGGCACGTTCTGCCTTCGGGATCGTCCCCTCAGAAAGGCCGTCCGCAAACCCGCGGAGAATCGTCACTGGAGTCCGCAGCTCATGTGCCACATTGGAAACAAACGTCTGTTCTTCCTGTTGTGCCGCCGATGCATGTTTGGCGATCGTCAGCACCAATGCCGCAAGCTCTTCGTATTCTGTCCCGGCATAAACTGTCAGATCCAACGGCGTGCGGTAGTCCTGCGCTGCATATTGCCGCAGAACCAACAGCAACGATTCAGGAACAGCCATGGCAGATCATTCCGCCTCTTCAGATTCGAATTTATATCCAACGCCCCAGACGGTTTTAAGCGACCATTTGTCAGAAACGCCCTCAAGCTTCTCACGCAGGCGCTTGATATGCACATCAATGGTACGCGAGTCTCCGTAATACTCAAAGCCCCAGACCTCGTCAAGCAGTTGGTCGCGAGTATAAACCCGATTCGGATTCGACGCCAGATAAAACAGCAGCTCGAGTTCCTTCGGCGGTGTATCTACAACCTTACCGTCTACACGCAGTTCATAACGCGTCATATTGACCGACAGCTTATCATAGCGAACTTCTTTAATCTCATTCTCTTCTGGTGCGGTGCTGACTCTTCTTGCGATCGCCTTGATCCGGGCAACGACTTCCTTGGTGTCAAACGGCTTGACAATATAGTCATCTGCGCCGAGTTCAAGCCCGAGTACCTTATCAAAGGTATCTCCCTTTGCTGTGATCATAATGATCGGAACATTGGACTTCTTACGCACATCACGGCAAACCTGCCAGCCATCCTGTGTCGGCAGCATGACGTCAAGCAGGATGATATCCGGCTTGAGTGCGTTGAATTTCACCATTGCCTCTTCTCCATCGTACGATAAAATAACGCTGTAACCCTCATTTTCCAAACACATCCGCAGCATGTCGCAGATATTCGGATCATCATCGACTACCAATATTTTTTCTAATGCCATAACGTTCCACGCCTTTCCATATAATAAAAGTGAATATGTGTGGTTTTGCCCTCTCATACTCTCTTCCGCTCATACATTTCCACAGCTGCATACCGTCGGGACGCATCTCAATCTCTCTCTCAAACTCCCATTCACTGCACCGACGTACACCGAACTATGCACTTCAATAAATACAATTGTATACGGCGCTCAGACATTTCCACTGCAAAAAGTGCCACTACTACACTTTACGCCTTGAAATGGAAACAGTTCCTTAAAATGCGCTTTGTTCTATTATACAATAATTTGCTTCATCATAGGTGTACAAATTTTGTTCTATTTATGTCCTAAGTGTAAAATGTAAAAAATATAAGAAAACGGATTGGGTAGCTGATGTACAAATTGAATGAAATTTTTACATCTTATAAAGAATAGCATACAAGGTTACTGGAATCCATTTCTTTGATTGGTGAAAATGCCCTATTTTTCATATTTTTTTCATCTTCATTTGTGCAATGCTCTGAAATTAAAAAAATACAGACAAAAGGACTTGATTTTTTTTGAAAAGTTGGTAAAATAGATATTAGCACTCGGGAATATTGAGTGCTAATAGATTCACAGATCAAGTGATAATTTGTATGCAGGAGGAGTTTATTATGACAATGAAACCGTTGGCAGACAGAGTACTGATAAAGGTGGAAAAAGAGCAGGAAGAGATGACCTCCGGCGGTCTGGTATTGGCGACCAAGACTCCGGCAGGTGTTCCGGCAAAGGGCACCGTTGTAGCATGCGGCGAAGGAAAGTATTCGCCCAGCGGCACACGTATTCCGATGCAGGTCAAAACCGGCGACACCGTTCTGATCAGCCAGGGTGCCGGTCAGAAGGTAAAACTGGACGGCGAAGAATATGTTCTCGTTTATGAGAGCGAGATCCTAGGCATTGCAGAATAAGTTACATTTTTCGTAGAGAAAGGGAGTTTTGATTATGGCAAAAGACATTAAATACAGCGTAGACGCAAGGGACGGTCTGGTTGCCGGCATCGACAAGCTGGCAAATACCGTCAAGATCACATTGGGTCCGAAGGGTAGAAACGTTGTTCTGGATCGTGAATTTGGTGCGCCCCTGGTAACGAACGACGGCGTAACGATCGCAAAGGACATTGAGCTCGAAGATCCGTTTGAAAACATGGGCGCACAGCTCGTTCGTGAAGTTGCGACCAAGACCAACGATGCTGCCGGCGACGGCACGACCACTGCGACCGTTCTGGCACAGGCAATTATCCACGAAGGCACGAAGAACATTGCTGCTGGTGCAAACCCGATGATCCTGCGCAAGGGCATCGCAAAGGCAGTGGACGCAGCCGTAGAAAACATCAAGGCAAATTCCAAAGATCTGGACGGTTCTGAGGATATTGCAAGAGTTGCGACAATCTCTTCCGCAGATGAGGCAGTCGGCAAGCTGATCGCAGAGGCAATGGAAAAGGTTTCGACAGACGGCGTCATCACCATTGAAGAGGGCAAGACCGCTGAGACATACAGCGAAGTCGTAGAGGGCATGCAGTTTGACCGCGGCTATCTCTCGCCGTATATGATCACTGACCGTGAAAAGATGAAGGTCGTTTATGACGATGCGCTCGTATTCATCACTGATAAGACCATCGGCAATATCCAGGATATTCTGCCGATGCTGGAACAGATCGTGAAGATGGGCAAGAAGCTGCTCATCATCGCAGAGGATATCGAGGGTGAGGCACTCACCACGATCATCCTGAATAATCTGCGCGGCACCTTTAAGTGCGCAGCAGTCAAGGCTCCGGGCTTTGGCGACAGAAGAAAGGAAATGCTCCAGGATATCGCGATCCTGACCGGCGGTACTGTGCTGTCTAGTGATCTGGGCATGGAACTGGCAGACGCGAATGTTGACATGCTCGGTCAGGTCGGTCAGGTTGTCATCGACAAGGAAAACACCATCCTCGTTGGCGGCGGCGGTACTTCCGAGGCTATTCAGGAACGCATCGCTGAGATCAAGAATCAGATTGAAGCATCCACTTCGGAATTCGACAAGGAAAAGATGCAGGAACGCATCGGCAAGCTGTCCGGCGGCGTTGCTGTCATCAAGGTTGGCGCCGCAACCGAAGTTGAAATGAAGGAAAAGAAGCTGCGGATCGAGGATGCGCTCTCCGCAACCAAGGCTGCCGTAGAAGAAGGCATCGTTGCCGGCGGCGGCACAGCGCTCATCAATGCGATCCCGGCAGTTGAAAAGATTCTGCCGTCGCTCGATGGCGATGAAAAGACCGGCGCTAAGATCGTGCTCCGCGCACTCGAAGCACCGCTTCGTCAGATCGCTGCAAACGCAGGTCTGGAAGGCAGCATCATTGTGGATAAGATCCGTCGCAGCCGCAAGGTTGGCTATGGTTTTGATGCATACAAGGAAACCTATTGCGACATGATGTCGAGCGGTATTGTTGACCCGACAAAGGTTACGCGCAGCGCATTACAGAATGCAGCATCCATCGCCTCCATGGTACTGACCACCGAAAGTGCAGTCGCAAACATTCCGAAGGAAGAACCGGCTCCAGCTCCGGCAGCAGGCGGCATGGGCGGTATGTATTAATGCGGCACGAAATCATTCGTGAATCGACACAAATATAACGTAAAATCAATTTGAAAAAGAGGGCATCACCGGCTGGAAACGGTGGTGTCCTTTTTTGTCGCTCTCTTTACCGACTGTCAGAAAACATCATCTGAATTTACCATTGCAAGAGAAGCGCACATCTCATTGGCATAATCAGAACAATATATCCGCATGTCTGTGTCATATGGCTCTTTTGAACGAAAACAGACTCATTGTTACAGTGGGATGGTATTATCGAACAAAAAACCGGAGTCTGGTTCTTCTCCAGCTCCGGTTTTGCCTGTATAATCCATATGATCGGGATCAGATTCTGATCCGATAGCCTTACGCCTTGACTTTCGTGCTCTTCTTCACAGACTTTAAGGTGTCAATGCCGCGCTTTTTCTGCCACCATACCCAAAAGCTCGGAACGAAGCAGATCGAGTTGTAAGTACCCATTGCGATACCTACCATCATCGGCATGGAAAAGCTCAGGATCGAATCCAGACCCATCACTAGCGCCACAATCGTCACAACCAGCATGGATGCAAATGTCGTGATCGAAGTACGCAGGGTACGCGTCAAAGACTGGGACGAACTGATATTGACCAGCTCTTCGATTGCCATCCCCGGCATCAGCGTCTGGTTCTCACGGATCCGGTCGTAAATAACAATAGTATCATTGACTGCATAGCCAAGCAAGGTCAGGATCACTGCCATGAAGCTGGAGTCGATCTCAAAGCCCATCAGCACCACGCTGCCGTAGGTAACGATCAGCGTAGAAACCAGCCCTAACACGGCGCAAACGCCGGCAGACCAGCCGCTGATCTGCTTGAATCGCAGCGCGATATAAACAATCAGAATCAGTGCGGCAAAGATGGCAGCAACAATACACTTTGTGAAAAACTCCGTACCGGAAGTTGCATCAACATCGTTGGAATCGAGTACTTCAAGCTCGCTGTCTGGATAGAGCGCCGCGATCGTATCTGTTACCTCTGCCTGGCGCTCTGCGGTCAATCCCTCATTGGAGCTAAAGGACAGCGACAACGTCTTGGTATTGCTGTCCAGGCTATCCCCCTGTTGTACTCTTACGGACGAGCCAATCAGTTCAGACACAGCATCTTCCACCGATGCCGCATCAATATCTCCGACATAGCTGTATGTGATGATCGTACCGCCTTTGAATTCAAGCGCGATATCCACACCGGTAAATGTCGAAAGCAGAGAGATGGCGATCAGCACAAGAGAAAGCAGAAAGAACAGCTTTGACTTGCCGCAGAAATTGTGTACCTTCACATCGACATCATAGTGCTTTGCATTATTTGTCGGCTTTTTTGACATTGATCCCACCTCCATAGAGTTTCTTGTTCTGGAAGCACTTGAACCGTGCAAGCGACATCGTCATTAGTCTTGCGGCAAGTACACCCATGATAAAGTTCATGATCAGACCGGTCATCAGCGTAAAGCCGAAGGAATAGATGACACCCTCTGTTGTTGCGCCGAAGAAACGGAAGATCGTTGCATTAAAGATCTTTGCCCAGATGCTGTCCGGTACGCCGAATGCACCCATCAGGACGATCGCCACAATGATACCGGTCAGGTTTCCGTCGAAGATGGCACTGAAGGCCCTGTGATAGCCTGCCTGAAGCGCAGAATCGAGCGTTTTGCCCTTGCGCAACTCTTCCTTGATGCGCTCACCGGTGATGATGTTTGCGTCAACGCCCATGCCGACCGAGAGGATAATACCGGCAATACCCGGAATCGTCAGCGTTGTACTCGGCATAAATCCGAACCACCCGGAAACCGCCGCCAGCATGCCGGCAACCTGTCCGATCAACGTAATCGATGCCACAACGCCAAGCAGACGATAGAGCACAATCATAAAGACGATGATGCATGCCAATGTGATCAAGCCGGCGAGAATCATGGCATCCAGTGCACCCTCACCCATGGTCGGCGAGATCGTCTTAAAGCTTGTGGTTTCAAGCGAGAACGGCAGTGCGCCGGAATTGATGCGATCCGCCAATTCTTTGGCAGTTTCATATGTAAAGTTACCGGTAATCGTCGCCTGACCGTCTGAAATAACTGCACTGACGGTCGGTGCAGAGATCATATTGTTGTCCATCCAGATTGAGATCGTGCCGCCCGTCGAATACAGCTCAGAAGTTGCCTGATAGAACTTTTCGGTACCCTCATCGTTCAGATCGAGCGTAACCATCCAGGTATATTCACCCATTGTCTGATCCTGTGTCGCGCCGGTACCGGCCTCTGCGACATCGGCGCCGGTCAGGATAATCTCGCCCGCTGGGACTGTGTTGCCCTCTTCATCGACAGTCGTTTCGGTGCCGTTGCGGAAGGTCAGCTCTGCAGTTTCGCCAAGCTCTTTGACCGCTTCTTCCGGATCGAAGTTGGTTTCTCCTGCCTGCCACGGGAACCGGACAATGATGCGGTTGCCTTTATAGTCGAGGTAGGTTTCGCTGTCGCTGATGTTCTGGTTCGCCAGACGGAGCTTGATGGTTTCATGTGCCGCGTCCATCTGTTCCTGTGTTGCTTCTGCACCGTCTGCCGGTTCAAATGTCACGTCTACGCCGCCCTGAATATCAATACCAAGACGGATATCATCCACACCATGGATATAGGTGGTGACGATGTCACCATACTGGTAGTGAAGACCAAATATGGTGGAGAGTGTAAACAGTGCAATGACGGCAAATACGATGAAGAAAACAGGTTTTTTCACTTTTCTCACGATTTAGCCTCCTGTGCTGCGGTCAGCTGGATCCCAGCGCCGCAAGTTATACTGTGTCGGCGGCAGCATGCACGACCGACAATTACCTATTATTATATGCCAAATTTCGAAATTAGTCAATAGGAAACTGAAAACTTGTACAACTTTACCGATTTACAAGCATAAATTTATGCGACTTCTCCAATTGCCGGCAGGAAAACTTTTGAAAATGTCGTTGCAATTCTATGTTTTTTATGGTATAATATCAATCAGAATCTCTTTGCGAAAGGAAACACAGCGATATGGTACACTTTGGTAACGATTGGGACACCATTTTAGAAGGGGAATTTGCAAAGGAGTATTATCAAAACCTGCGCCGGTTTCTGCTCACCGAATATCGAACACAGACAATCTATCCTGGGATGTATGACATTTACAATGCATTTAAGTATACGCCCTATGCCAATGTCCGTGCGGTGATCTTAGGACAGGATCCCTATCACGGGCCGAACCAGGCACACGGGCTTTGCTTCTCCGTGCGAAAAGGTGTTGCACCGCCGCCGTCGCTTGTGAATATCTTCAAGGAAATTAAGGACGATGTCGGCATCGATAACACCGGCAAGCATGGCGAGCTGACCAACTGGGCAAAGCATGGGGTACTGCTTTTGAACACTGTGCTCACGGTACGTGCCGGACAGGCAAATTCCCATCGCGGCAAAGGCTGGGAGCTGTTTACAGACGATGTCATCCGACTGTTAGATGCACGGGAAGAACCGGTGGTATTCCTGCTCTGGGGCAACAATGCAAAATCCAAGGCTGCACTAATCCAACATCCTCAGCATCTGATCCTGACGGCAGCACACCCAAGTCCGCTTTCGGCATATCATGGCTTTTTTGGATGTAAACACTTTTCTAAAACAAATGCCTTCCTACGTGAGCACGGGTTACCGGAGATCGACTGGAGCATCACATAATAGCTTGCATAGCAATTACTAGCGATACATTTCCATAACTTTTAGTTATGGCAATTGATAAAAAATTGACGTCTACCCGGAGCCGGCAAAATGTGCTATAATAGCGGTAAACATTTTGTTGAAAGGAAGCGTCATCTATGAAAATCGCTGAACTATTCCAAGATCGCACCGTTTTTTCCTTTGAGATCTTCCCGCCCAAAAAGACATCGCCCATTGAAACAATCTATGATACACTGGAAGACCTTCAGGATCTGCATCCAGACTTTATCAGCATTACTTTGGGTGCCGGCGGCAGCGGTAACGGCGGTCATACGCTTGCCATTGCACGCCGTCTGAAGGAACACCACGGCGTAACGCCGCTTGTCCACCTGCCGTGCATTCACTATACGCGGCAGGAGATCGACGGGATTCTCGCACAGCTGCGCGAAAACGGCATTGAAAATATATTAGCGTTGCGCGGCGACCGCGTTGAAGGACGCACTCCGGCAGAGGATTTTTGCCATGCGTCTGATCTGATCGCCTACATCCGAACACAGGGCGACTTTGACATTGCGGCGGCATGTTATCCGGAATGTCACCCACAGGCGCCGAATCTCGACACCGACATCCGCTATTTGAAAGAAAAGGTAGACGCCGGTGCAAGCCATCTAATCACACAATTATTTTTTGACAACGATACTTTTTATGATTTCCGCTATCGCGTCTCGCGTGCCGGCATCCATGTGCCGATCGAAGCAGGCATTATGCCGGTGACCAACCGCAAACAGATCGAGCGCATGGTGACCATGTGCGGTGCAAGCCTGCCGCGCAAGTTCACAAAGCTTGTCCAGCGTTTTGAGGATAATCCCGAGGCGCTACGTGATGCCGGGATCGCCTATGCCATCGATCAGATCGTCGATCTTGTCACCGACGGCGTAGACGGCATTCACCTGTACATCATGAACAACGCCTATGTTGCGCGCAAGATCAGCGAAGCCGTTTCCGGTATTCTCAAGGCTTCAAAAAGCTGACGATTGATCCGGCGGAGAATCATAGCAGCAACATGGACGCGACGCGCATTTGCGCGGAAAGGAGCTTTTTCTATGCCATCCGATCCGAACACCCATGAAAATCCGCACACCGAATCCGACAAGCCTGAAACATCCGCATCTGCACCGGAGGAGAAGAACAACAAGTTTGATCTGGTCAACAAGGAATGGGCGGCCACGATCATTTTCAGCGGCGTGATCCTTCTGCTGGTGTTGTTTCTGTTCAATCGGCACGAGCTCTTCACCGGACTTTTATCCTATCTGCTCGGCGTCTTGCGCCCGATCACGATCGGACTGGTCATCGCATTCATCCTCTATCGCCCGACCTGTCAGTTCGAACGCTTTTGCAGCAAAATCCAAAAAAAACTCCCGCGCTTTCCAGTGGCAGGTGCATCGGTACTGTTATCCTATCTCATGCTGCTTTTGCTCCTTGCGATCATCATCTGGATCATCGTACCGCAGTTCCTCGCGAGCATCCGAGACTTTACGGACAATATCCTAATCTATTATAATAATGTAATGCACTTTCTCAACAGTGACCGCGGCGAACAAATCCTGCGGATCCTCAATGAAAACGGCTTTGATCCGGCAACGTTGCGGGAACGACTGATGAGCTTTACTGACTATATTCCGGATGCGGTAGAAACGCTGAGCACCTGGGCAAGCAGCCTGATCGGCGGCGTGATCGACTTTTTTATCGGGCTGATCTTTTCGATCTATGTGCTTGCTGGACGGCACAAGCTGAAATCCCAGGGAAAACAGATCCTGCGCCACTATCTGCCGCTAAAACATTACCGGCGGCTGTCACACTATGGCAGACTGACATTCTCTACTTTTTCCAATTTTGTCAGCGGTCAGCTGACGGATGCATTTATCTTAGGCGTTTTGATCTTTTTTGTCATGAGTATCGGCGGACTCGAATATCCGATGATGATCGCGGTCATTATCGGCATCACAAACATGATCCCCTATGTCGGACCATGGCTCGGTACAATCCCCTGCGCGCTGATCCTTCTGATGGTCAATCCATGGCATGCGATCGCGTTTGTGATCATCGTCATCATTGCACAACAGGTGGATAGCAACCTCATCTATCCGCGTGTAGTCGGCTCGTCGATCGGACTTCCGGCGATCTGGGTGCTCTTTGCAATCACAGTCGGCGGCGGACTATTCGGGGTCGGCGGCATGATTATCGGCGTTCCGATAATGTCGATCATTTACACGATCATGCGCGAAAAAACAAGAGACGTATCGGAAAACACCCAGAAAGGTACGCCAAATCCCAAGAGAAAATTTCATCCGGTTCGCACATTCAAAAAGATTTACCGGAAGATCAAAACAAAATAATGAGTATCCTCTCCCCTGGACGCCATTATAAAGCCAAAAGCTCCCCTTTAATCAGACAAATCATTGTAGATGTCTGACACAATGGGGAGCTCTTTTAATGAAGTGGATACCATCTGGGGTATTGTTGCTTTTGCGGTTGTTGCCATGTTCAAACGCACGGATGTTGTTTCATTATCCAATTCCTTTTTGAAACGCTTGTCAATGCCTGCCTTTACCACTCTAATATATGGGAGAACACGATAAGCCGGTCAGATGCCAAATACTAAATCAAAAAACAAAAAATCTGCCCAACACCATAAAATCCTGCAAATTTGTACCAATTGTCACGACTTTGCGTCAATTTTCACAGAAATCCATCAAAAAACCAATGAGATTTTGCACATCGTTTTTCGCGGTTTTCCGTGTCTTTTCCTTGCAATCTTTCATGTAATATGGTATAATACTGATGCAATGTATGTGGCAATTTGAACTTGTCCATAAGCTTGACTTTATATCAGAAACGTACTATAATAAAAACCATACAACAAATCATACAGAACCGCCGGGCTTGTGTGATGGGACGCCTGTACAACGGCTGTACAAACACAATCGCTGTCACCAAGACCTTGTGTGTACACGTAAGCAAATGCTGACTTTGGTAGGGAATGGAGGCACAGCAAATGCGTAGCAATCAAAAACGCTGCGTGTCGGTACTGTTATCCGGCACGCTGCTTTGTATGGCAGGGTGTTCTTCGTCGACCCAAACTGAGCCGACAGATACTGCCGGTATCACAGAACTTCCGCCGTTGGTCACAACTGCTTCTCAAACTCAGCTTTCCATTGAAGAAACAGCCGCAGAAACGACTGAACCCGTACTGGAAGAGCCGTTATTCCAGTCCGAATTGGTGTCATGGGAGCTTCCTGAAACACTTGGTTCGTTAAAGGCTGTTCGTACACGAGAAGATGTAGTCTATCTGCTTGGCATCCAACAGGATGACACGCAACAGCTGACAGGACAGCTTTATTATGCATCTGCCACAGACGAGCCGACGTTCGCGCTACTCTATCCTAGTGCAAACGAGGCGGACTTTGTAGGACTCACAGATTTTGATGTGCTGTCTGATGGTACGATCTGCGGCCTGATCTGTGAAAACACCAACACGATCCCCTATGATGATCCGGAATTTGATCCGGAAACCTTTGATTGGGATGCCTATTACGAAAACTATGCAACACAGTATCGTCTGGTTTGGTATAACGAAAGCGGATGCGTAACACAAAGCCTGTGGCTATCAACTCTGCTTGAACTCGATCAGACGGCTCGACAGACTATGGCGTTTACGGGTGTGCGCTGTGATACATCCGGCCAGATCTATCTGACGGCAACCATTGATGATCAGGAATATCTAATGGCTCTCGATGACAATGAAAATCTGTGCATGATCCAAGGCAGCAGCTCGAAAATGCTAGCGCTGGAGTCCGGCTATCAATGGCTGCGCTGTGCAGACGAGGGCATGTTGCTGTTAGAACGCGATGCGGAAACAGATGAAATGGCGCTATACCATATCGTGGTGACGGACGATGCGCTCTGGAAAACACAGGTAGATACACCGCAACATCTGACCTTCGATACAGTGGCGGCAGAGGACACGCAGGAAACGGGCTGGTTCGGCTTCTGGAACGAGATTGGGATCTATCGGATCGCGGATAAAAATGCAGAGCCGCAGCTGTTGTATCATTGGGATGATCTGAACCTTCATGCAGCAGATGTGGCACAGGCACTTTTGCTGTCCGACAGCCGTGTACTTCTGGCGTCATATTCCGCACAGAGTGCGCTTACGCTTTCACTGGTAAAACCGGTGAAAGCGGGAACCGAAACCGAAACAGAACCGGCAACAACACCGACTTCGCCACGGTCACAGCCAGAACAACCCGCGGGAAATGATTCGCCGCCGATCGCAACACCGCTAACGACCATGACATCGGCACAAGAATGAGATGTAAAATCAAAAAGAAAGAGGAAAAACCATCATGAATATGGAATTTATTCGAAAGCTTCCGATCCCGAAGGAACTCAAAGAACGTTTTACTCTGCCGGAAAAGCTGGTGCAGGTGCGTGAAAAGCGCGACGCAGAAATCAAGAAAGTTTTCACTGGTGAATCGGATAAAAAACTGCTGATTATCGGACCGTGCAGCGCAGACCGCGAAGATGCGGTGCTCGAATATACATCGCGTCTGGCAGAAGTACAGGAAAAGGTCAAGGACAAACTGATCCTCATCCCGCGGATCTATACCAACAAGCCGCGTACCACCGGCGAAGGCTATAAGGGTATGGTGCATCAGCCCGACCCGAAGAAGAAAGAAGACATGCTACAGGGTCTGATTGCGATCCGCGAGCTGCACACCCGTGCCATTGAACAGACAGGACTGACCTGTGCGGACGAAATGCTCTATCCGGAAAACTATCGTTATCTATCCGACCTTCTCGGCTATGTGGCAATCGGCGCACGTTCAGTAGAAAACCAGCAGCACCGTCTGACGGCAAGTGGACTCGATATCCCGGTCGGCATGAAAAACCCCACCGGCGGCGACTTGTCTGTCATGATGAATTCACTGGTGGCGGCACAGGCATCACATGTCTTCTTGTATCGCGGCTGGGAAGTCCGTTCGTCCGGCAACCCTTATGCCCATGCGATTCTGCGCGGTGCAGTCGATCCCCTGGGGCGCACGATCCCGAACTATCACTATGAGGATCTGATCCTTCTGGCAGAACTTTATGAAAAGAAGAACTTACAGAACCCGGCGGTGATCGTGGACGCAAACCATGCAAACTCTGGCAAACAATATCTCGAACAGATCCGCATCTGCAACGAAGTGCTCCACAGCTGCCGACACAGCAAAGAAATCGCGGCAATCGTCAAGGGATTTATGGTCGAGAGCTACTTAGAGGACGGTGCGCAGAAGATCGGCGAGGGCGTTTACGGCAAGTCGATCACTGATCCATGCCTTGGATGGGAGAAGTCAGAACGACTGATTTATGATATCGCAGACCAATTATAATGGAATATGACGGGAGGAGTGGCAGCAATGGCATCCATGAGTCAACTGACAATGGCGATGATCACCCTTTATAGCAACGATCCGAAACGGATTCAGCATTTTATGAAGGTTTACGCCTATGCAAGAATGATCGCAGAAGAAGAACAGGTGGGCACCAAACACCGCGAGGCAATTGAAGTCGCGGCGCTTGTACACGACATCGGCATTCATGCCGCAGAAAAAAAATATAATTCCGATGCAGGAGAATATCAGGAAATAGAGGGTCCGCCGATTGCACGGGCAATGCTGATGGCGCTGGAGTTTCAACCGGCACTGATCAACCATGTGTGCGATATGATTGCACACCACCACACCTACCGCGAGATCGATGATATTGATTTACAGATCTTGGTCGAGGCAGATTTTTTGGTCAACGCCTATGAAGAAGGGCTGCCAACACGCAACATCAAGGCGTTCCGCGACAAGATTTTTCGAACTGAAACTGGGATTCACTATCTTAATGAACAATTTGGTCTGAGCTAAGAACATTATCATCTATACACCATCAAACAGCCGGATGCATGCAGACATCCGGCTGTTTTTTGGTAATTCAGCTATGCATTGCAGCCGTTTTATCGAGCAGGAGAAATGCGCCTTCCGCAGCAGTAATGCGGATCAGGTCACCCGACGCCAACTCACGGCGCAGCATTTTGTCCGCAAGCGGCGTCTCCACTTCATGTTCAAGATAGCTGCGCATCGGTCTTGCGCCATATTGTGTCGTCCGCGGTGCACCGGCAAGAAGCTGTACGGCCTCTTGAGTAAATTCCATGTGGATCTCAAGCTGATCGAGCCGCTTCTGCAAACCCTGTAAGAGTTGATGTGCAATTGCCTCAAGGCTCTCTTGTTCGAGCGGCTCGAACCACAGCACGCCATCGAGTCTTCCCAGAAACTCCGGAGAAAAATAATTCCGAAGCGCATCCTGCGCAGCAGCATTTGTCCCTGGCGTCGCAGCGCCGGTGAAACCAAGCTGTTCACCGGTGCGGATGGCTTCACCACCGATGTTGGACGTCAGGATCAACAGCGCATGACGAAAGCTTGCCTTTCTGCCACAGGAGTCGGTGAGAAATCCATCATCCATGATCTGAAGAAGAAGATTGCATACATCTGGGTGTGCCTTTTCGATCTCATCAAAGAGGATCACGCTATATGGACGCCGCCGGATCCGCTCGCATAACATGCCGCCGTCCTCAAAACCCACATATCCGGGAGGGGCACCGATGAGTTTGGAAACGGCGTGTTGTTCCATCAGCTCTGACATGTCAATGCGGATCAGGCTGTCCTTATCATCGAATAGATGCTCTGCCAGAATGCGTGCCATTGCCGTCTTACCGACACCCGTCGGGCCGGCAAAAAGAAAACTGCCGATTGGACGTTTGGCATCGGATAATCCTGTTCCCGCACGACAGAGCGCCGCCGTGAGTATTTCGATATTTTTGTCATGCCCGACGATCTTCCGGCGCAGGACATCCGGAAGAGTCAGAAGCTTTTTGCGCTGTGCCTCGGTGATCTTTTCCGTAGGAATGCCGGTGCGTGTTGCAACGATCGTGGCAACATCTTCTTCCGTAACCGCGGCAATGCGCGCAGTATCATGCGAGGATTCCCAGCGGATCCTTGCACGGGAACATGCTTCGTCGAGAAGATCAATGGCTTTATCCGGCAAAAACCGATCCTGTAAATAACGATCAGCATAGGAAATGGTACGATGCAACACATCGTCCGAGATCTCCACATGATGAAATTTTGCATAGGTCTGGCGGAGCCCCTGCAGCATGGCATAACACTGCTGAGGATCCGGCTCTGCCACATAGACAGGTTGAAACCGCCGCTCTAAGGCACTGTCCTTGGCGATGCTTGTCCGGAATTCTTCCGGCGTTGTCGCACCGATCAGACGGATCTCTCCTCTGGCGAGCTGAGGCTTCAGCATATTTGCTGCATCGATCGCACCTTCCGCCGCGCCCGCACCCACGATGGTGTGTAGTTCATCTATAAACAACACGATATTCCCATGATCAGCCGCCTCTGCAAGGCAATTTTTGAGACGTTCTTCAAAGTCACCGCGATATTTTGCGCCGGACAGAAGCGACGGAAGATCAAGGGCAAACAGCTGCATATGCTGCATCGACTCTGGAACATCGCCCTGTAGGATCTTTTGCGCCACACCCTCGACGATCGCCGTTTTCCCGACGCCGGCCTCGCCAATCAAACAAGGATTGTTCTTCATACGGCGCGAGAGGATGCGGATGATCTGGTCAAGCTCTGTATCGCGCCCGACAAGCGGATCATAGTGATCCTGTCGGGAAGGATCGGTCATCAGTCTGCCATATTGAAAAAGCGTCGGACATGTTTTTTTCGAAAGCGTATCGACCTGACAGCGCTCCATACGTACACCATACCCGTTTTCGCTGCTGCACAGCATGCATAACTGATTGAGGCTTACGCCGAGTTTTTTTAAAATGGAAAGCGCGCTACAGCACGGCGAATGGACGATCGCCAAAAGCAGATGTTCCGTTCCGGCGAGTGCTTTTCCGGCATCTTTGGCACGTTCTCTGGCATCTTCTAAAATTGCCACAAGAGATGGCGTCAGACAATCATCCTGTACTCTAGCCGGAATGCCGCGGCCCACCAATTCCACGATCGCATGGCGCAGCCGGTCGGCATCCACCTGTTGTGCCGCAAGTGCACTTGCCGCCGCATTGCCTCCCTCTTCCGCAAGACCAAGCAGCAGATGTTCGCTCCCGATATAGGTGTGCCCGAATTCCTCTGCCGCCTGGATCGCCTCCTTCATCGCAAGAATCGCCTTTCCGGTAAACCCCTTTGTATAACGCATATTTCTGATCCTCCTGTTATTTTACTGTCATGTATCCGACCACATAGACAAGTATGCCATATTCTCCCTGCAATATTTGTCGAAGGGAAAAAAGTTTGCGTCACACTTTTTCGGCTCTGGCATACAATGTACTATGAAACAGACAAAAACAAATCTGTTTCAAAAAAATCTGACATGAAGGAGCTTGAGTATTATGTGTTTTGATGGAAATGGTGGATGCTGCTGGATCATTATTCTGCTCGTAATTCTGTTCTGCTGCTGCGGTAACGGCTGTGGCAATAGCTGCGGCAACAACGGCTGCGGCTGTGGCTGCTGAGAAACGCACAACTTGACTTGCTGTTGATGCGAATATAAAAAATGGGCGCTGCACCGATCGGGGTGCATGCGCCCGTTTTTTGGAGTTATGGTAGGCAATACCGCACAAAGATCATGTATCGGATGCGCCGTCATTTTTTCGTTAGAAAAAAGGAGCGAATCCTTGCGTTGCCTTATGGCAAAAATTGTGACCACGCGTCTAAAAGCCGCTTGATGCCGCTCTGGATCTCCTCTGGCGAAAGGCAGGCAAACCCCAGCACAATGCCGGGGAAATCCTGTCCTGCCGGCGGAGGGGATTCATGGTAATCCGACAATCCGCAAACGGTCACATGCGCCACGTGTGCCGCCTCCACAAGCTGGGATTCCGTACAGTTCAGATGAACGCGCAGCAACAGATGCAATCCTGCCTGTGCACCGCAGACTTCAAGATATCTGCCCACGGGGTGCATGTGCAATTGGGATAACAGCAACGCACGCCGTTGACGATAGGTCTTTTTGATGCGGTTGAGGTGGCGTTCCAGATAGCCACCCTCGAGAAACCGCAGAAGGGTTGCCTGTTCCAATCCTGATACCGTACAGGAATAAAACGAAAAATCCTGTTCAAACCGCATCGCAAGCTTCGGTGGCAGAATCATATAGCCGATACGCAGCGACGGCGTAAGAGTACGCGCAAAGGTATTCATATAGATCACATGATCGCCACGGTCAAGACTGTAAAGCGATGGCAGGGGATTGCCTTGAAAACGCAGCTCGCTGTCATAGTCATCCTCGATCAGATAGCGATCCGGCTGATTTTCTGCCCATTGGATCAGCCGGAGCCGCCGCCGGATCGGCATAACGATCCCGGTTGGAAATTGATGCGACGGCGTGACATATGCAACCGATGCGCCGGAGTGCTGTAAGTAAGTCGGGTCAAGGCCGTCTTCATCCATGGGGATTGCAATGACCGATGCGCCATTGCTGCGCAGAATTTGTTTTCCCTTATGAAACCCCGGGTCCTCGACGGCAAATCGGCGGGATGCGCCGATAAGCTGGACAAGCAGCCCAAGCAGATATTCCGTCCCGGCTCCGACGAGAATCTGTTCCGGCGCCGCATGAATATTCCGGAATGCACGCAGATGCGCCGCAATCGCCTGACGCAGCGGATAAAGCCCCAATGACGGCGTCGCATACAAGAGCGTTTGCTGTTCTGTACGCAGCACCTGGCGCGAAAGCTTTGCCCATGTTGCAAAGGGAAATTGTCCGGAATCCACGCCGCTTGTAGAAAAATGGATATGATCTGCGGGCTGACAGGGCTGGGCAGACGGAGATGACTCTGGCTGAAACGCAGCAGATGGGACACATGCAAGAAGCACCGCATCTGGATCAACGAAGTAGCCGATACGCGGTTTCGCATAGAGATATCCTTCGGCAGCCAACTGTTCATAGGCAGTCTGCACCGTAATCATGCTCACCTGCAAATGTGCCGCAAGTGCACGCCGGGACGGCAGCTTTTCATGCGGTGTCAATGTTCCAGCAGCAATCTCAGCGACAATGCCAGTACAGAGCTGACGATAGAGTGGCTCAGGACTTGTCGGATGCAGCAGGATCGTTAACATTTTTAAATTCGGGCTTTTCTGGATCTTCTCCGAGCAATGCGATCAACTCATCGATCGACATATCCATCTGGTGGACATTATCGTCGGTGTGTGCCGCATCTGTATCCGCCGCCGGGAACTTCTCGCCAAACGCCGCGTAGAGTTCTTCCGGCGTGCTATGCGATGTCGGCGCATCCGAAGCCTGTGGTGTACGATCCGATCCCAATCCCGATTTCGAATCTATCGCAGTTTCTTCTACCAATACGTCTTTTGTCGATATTTCTTCTGCCGGCTCTGCGGCGGATTCTGTTGTCAATTCTTCATTCGGTTCTGTGGTGAGTTGTGCAATCGATTCTGCCACCGAATCTTTCTGCGGTTCTATGGTCGGCTCTGCCACAGGATCTGTCTGCGGTTGTGTAATTGTTACTGCATCCGGTTCTGTCGCCGGTTGTTCATTGCGTTCTGCCGTCTTTTCTGCCGGCGAATCCGGCGATTCTTGTACCGGCTCCGGTTTCGGCGGCTGTGTGAAAGGATGGGCAATATGCCAGAGCATTGCCTCCGCGTCCATAAAGTCATCGGTCGGTGCAGCGTGTTTCTGCTGGCGCTGTGCGGTGATTGCTGTACGCAGATCAGGCGGAATACACAATGTATCGGGCATCTGTGGATACGATTCCGGCACTTCGAGCACATCCAGACGGAAACTGCCGCGAATGACAAAGACGCGCAGATTATGTCTACCCTCCGGCAGGGAATCGATCGTCAGACACGCCTGACGCGGCAGGCAGCTTGCTACAAAGAAATTTTCATAGACGGTATGTCCATCCACCAAAACCGTAAACTGTGCATTTTCTGCCGTACCGATAATGGCAACACCTGTCCCCTCAAAATCACAGGAGAACTCTGCGCCGGGCTTTGCCTCCATCGAGGTGCGGTGATAGAACTGATAATGTTCCATCGCGTGAATCTCCCAATTTTCATTGTAAAAGATGCCATCGCCGAAACAGTCGATCCGGCGGACATAGAGCGGCTGTACGCCGATCGGATCGACATGGATGCCTCGGAATAGATTCTGCGCAAATTCACTACACAGCGAAACACGGCCACTGTTGATCATGCACTGTGGCGTATATTTCGTTAGAAGATTGCCGCCAATAAAAAAGAAAATCGCGTTACCCAATACGATTAGTTTCAGCTTATTCCACGCCTTTGGGTCAAGTCCAGACGTGATCCCTTCTGCGGCAACGCTCTCCATATCCATCAGCTTCCAGCTGCCGTCGCCATAGATCCTGCCAGAATAACCGCACAGCGAAGTGTATTCACAGGTGACAGCAGAATTATAACGAATCCCAATGCCGGCAAAGTTGTGTTTATCGGTATTTGCAAGGCGGACTTCTGCCTCCATACTGTAACACCGCCACCGGTCATCGCCGAAACAGGTGATCGGCTGGGGTGTTCCGCGAAAACGCCAGTTGGTCGGCATATTCTGCGGCATAATCTTCTGACAGATTGCATAGTCCCCTTCGCTGGTTTCCACGAGTTCGAACGCACCACCCTGATCGGTCATATAGCGCGGTGCACAGCCGCGAATACGAATCTCATTTTCTGTATACCGCAGGTCATCGTGGTATGGCAATGCCAGACGCTTTGCACGCGGCGGCTGAACTGCCGGAAAGGTGTTCACGCCGCCTACCCAGCTGGTGTCGAGCGTTGTGACCGTCATGATGCTGCGCGGCGGCACTTTGATGAGAAAGATGTGATTGCGATTTGCACGAATGTTTTTGCCTCGCTGGAACCAGTTCGCATCATACGGCTGGCGGCCATTCGGACCTTTGGTGATGACGGTTGAAAAACTGGTCGGCTCAAACGCCATATCTTTGACTTCAACCGCATAGGAACGCACTTCTTCACTTTCGTTGGTAAAGATCATGGAAAGATCAGTGCGTTCCGGCGAGGTCAGCGTCATAAAGTTGTGGCTGGTATTCGTGATCGCGTGGTCTTCTTCGCCGTCGCCATAGCATGCGCCATTGACAAACATCCATCCCTTCTGGGTAAAGCGGCTGAAATGCAGCGCCATCCAGAAGCCGATATCCATGACAAAATGACCCGACCATGGCTCCCATGCACGGATCAGCTGTTTCGGCGCATAACACGAGCCATCGTAATACGATGCCACTGCCGGCTGGAACTCATACATGACCATTTTTCCGTTGTAATAGCTGTTGATAATGCGGTTTGCAACATCGATAGGGCCATTTCGTCCGATCAGTCCCGATTCATCTGCCTGTACGGTAAGCTCCGGCACATTACACGGCGCAATACCCTCGCTATACCAGATCTCTTTCCCGTATGCTTCATTGAGCAAATTGGTATACGAGTCGCCGTATGTCGTATAGTGCAGTCCGATGACGTCAATGGCATTGCGCAGTGCACTATTATCAACCATCTGTTCCGCAATATTGCGTGTGCCAACTTCATCGGATGCGATGATCTTGATCTTGCCATAGTCATAGGGCGTATTGGTTTCATGATCCAGGCGATAGCGCAGATAGAGAATCCACGCTTCGTCTGGCGTATCGGTTTCATTCTGATCGGCACTGATGTAATCGAATTTCAAGCCGTATACTTCATATGCGGCATCGAGTGTTTCTTTATACCAGCGATAGCGCGCATTCAGTCCGTGTTCCTGGCTGAGGGAAAAGGCATGGGTGACCCATCCCGGCTCTCCCCAGCGCAGCATATCGATCGTAATGTCCGGATTGATCGCCTTTGCATCTGCGGCAAACTGAAATCCGGCGCCGCGCGTTACATCTGCCGATTCATTGGCAGAGCGCTTGGTACACGGCTCTGTGCCGGAAGAGGAGTTGATGTCCGCACCGAGTTCAAGCTTGATATGGTGGATGCCGACGCCATAGTTTTTTTCAAACAACAGCCGCATGATCTCCTCATACGCCTGCGGGTGTTCCGCCTTATAATCCAGCAGAAGCCGCGAGGAATTATTCGCGGATACACAGCCAAAGCCCCGATAACAAGCGGCAGGATTTTCATTGGTCTGTGTGCCGTCGACAATGATCTCCATGGGTGCGGCGGCGGTGCGTTCAATGAGGTTGGAAATATATTGATTCACATTATGATTTTTGATCGAAAACTTCATGTGCAGCATTCCTTTCTGGATAGTTTCAGAAGCCCCATCAGTGTTTCTGCCGGAACAGCGGGATCGGGCTCTGCGATCAGAAATTTAATTGTCTTCCCCATTTCGTCAAACATTTTCTCATGCTCTGTTTCAAAATAACATAGTTCCGGCTGGCTGTGGAGATCACGCGTCATCGTCCGGATACGGAATCCCGCCTGATGAAAATAGCCGAGAGATTCTTCAAACAGACCGTCATCATCCGTTTTGAACCAAAGGTCACCGTCAAGCAGCATACGGTATTGCACCAACTGGCGCGGATGCGTCAGGCGGCGCTTTTTATGCTTATTATGAGACCACGGATTGCAAAAGTTGATATAGATACGGTCAATGCGGTCAGTCTCAGAAAAGTTGTTCAAAAGATACATGATATTGCTGATGCAGATCCGCACGTTATCAAGCGGCATGTTTTTCTCTGCATATGCCTGTTCCAGTTTGCGCTTGGCGAGCACCAGCATTTCATTTTTTATGTCAATCGCAACATAGTTTTTGTCCGGATTTGCCGGCGCTTCCTGTGCAATAAAACCGCCCTTTCCGCAGCCGAGTTCCAATCGAAGCGGTTGTTTTTTCGGAAAGCATGTGTCCCATCTGCCCTGATATGCAGTCGGATCAGGAATATAAAACGGGCATGCCTCCAGTTCCGGCTTTGCCCACGGTTTACAGCGGATTCGCATGGATCCAATTCATCCTTTCATGATTTTCAGTCGTACTTGCTGTAAATGACAGCTTCTTTTCTATTATAACATATTTTGCTGAAAAACACAAAGGGAATTTGAAAAAAAGCGAAAAATGGAAAATTAGACAAAAAGAAGGATTTATTTTTGGACAAAAAAACGCCCCTGCCAAAACAGGAGCGTATTTTTTGGATTTGATTTGTATGGTCTGCACAAGTGCAACTACAGTGTCAGCGTCAACTGACGTTCGGTGTGGTGATACGGTCGGCAGGTAATCCCCGTCATGAGAAACATCCGCCGGGAGGCACGCGACGCATCCGAATCGGCGTATTTATTATCATAATAGATGATCTCGCGAATACCGCTCTGAATGATCGCCTTCGCGCATTCATTACAGGGGAACAGCGTGACATAAAGGCTGCATCCACGCAGATCGCCGGCACTGCGATTCAGGATCGCATTCAGTTCTGCATGGCAGACAAAGGGATATTTGGTATCGAGAAAATCGCCATCGCGTTCCCACGGCATATCATCGTCATTGCAGCCGGTCGGCATGCCGTTATAGCCGACAGAAACGATCTTACGTTCTTCATTGACGATGCATGCGCCGACCTGCGTGTTAGAATCCTTGCTGCGCTGGGCGGAGAGCAGGGCGATCCCCATAAAGTACTCATCCCATGAGAGATAATCCATTCGTTTCATCATAACCACCTAATGTCTATCAGAGGGAATCAATCTGACCCATGAGATATTGCCGGTAACGCGTCAGATCAAAGCCGGTAATCGTCCCGTCGCCGTCCACATCGCCTGCGGAGAAGTCAAGGCCGCTATCGGTATTTTCGCCGATGAGATATTTCAAAAGCTGTACGAGATCTGCATTGGTGACCGCGCCATCGCCGGTGATATCACCGGTCACATCAACCGATGTCGTCGTCGATGTTGTCGCCTGGGTTTCGCCGGTTTCAACCGGCTTGGTGCTGCCGGAATCGCCGTCCCAGATCGTGCCGCCGTCTAAGTTGCTGCCTTCAGTGGAGGCATAGGAGTCATAGAATTCAGTCAGCGAGACGCTGTTGCCTTCGGTGCCCAGGGCGCGCTGGTGATCCAGGCTGATATACTTACCGGTTTCGAGCGTCTGCCAGAGCGACTCTTCAAACAGGGCATACTTCTCCGCATCCCAGGAAATCTCCGTGCCTGTATCCGGAGAATACTGGAAGCCGGTCCAGAGTCCGCCCGTGTCGCCGGAGTTGGTATTCAGACACCAGAAGGTGTGGTTGATGTGGTTATCGATCATATAATCCCGCAGCAGGGTCATCCACTTTTCATTGTCGCCGCCGTCCATATGGCCGCCCCATTCGCCGATCAAAAGCGGTGCGATATCCTGGTCATTGATGTAGGCCCAGGTGTCGTACCAATAGTCGTCCAGCAGCGTCTGGGTGGTAAAGTCCTTATCAAACCAGGTCTGGGCGTAAACCGACGGACCGTAGTCGTGAGGCGAGTAGACGATCTGGGAGGTGCCGCTGTCGGGAACGATCGGGTTGTCCTTTACCCCTCTCAGATTGCCGCCCCACCATGCAGGAATATAGGGCGAATTATCCCGCCGATCGGGCATCCCCCAATAGTCGCCCGCCATGGCGCCGCTCATAGACTGCTCGACGCCTTCCACTAGAATCAGCGCATTGGGGTTTACCTCCAGAATTGCATTGGCACATCTGGTTGCAGCGTATGCCCAGTTGTTTTCATCAGTAGAGTCATCCCATTTTGCAGCGGCAGAGCCCTCTTGCCCCTTGCCGTGAGGCTCGTTTTTCAGGTCGTAGGCAAGGAGGGTGTCGTCGTTTTTGTACTTATCCGCCAGCCACACCAGAGATTCGATCCAAAGGTCGGTTGTGACCATGGTACCGTCGGCGGTCTCCTTGCCGTACCACAGGTTGTAGTTATGTCCGGAATTGTCGGCGTGGGGGCTGTGGATATCGATAAAAGCCTTCAGGCCATACTCCTTGCACTTTTGGATGATGATGTCGAAGATCTCCATGCTGTTCTTGATTGAACCGTCCGCATTGCAGAAGTCGACGTTGATGGCGTAATAGGGGTCGTTGTTGGCGGAAACGCTGGAGACCGGATTTGGCGTACCGTTCATCCAGGAGATCAATAGCTCAGTGGAAATGGGGAAGCGGATGACATTGATGCCGTGGTTGGCAATGCTTTCCAGCATATCGTCGATGTCGGCGCTCCATAGGTAATGGGCACAGTTCTCCGAACAGTTAAAGCCGAACCAGTTCGCACCCGTCAGCCACACTTCATGCCCCTCGGAATCATACAGACGGCTGCCTTCGGCATGCAGCCAGTCGTCGTTATTATCGTCGACAGCGGTTGCAGTCAGAGTCGTCTGGAATGTAGACACACTTGAGGACAGCGCACCGGTCGTCACAATAGCGGCAGCCGCCAACGGCAGCATCGCTTTCCATATTTTCATAGAGATAAGCTCCTTTCACGCAAGAACAAATTCAATTACTTGTTCTTTTTATTATAGTCCCTTTCACCAAAAATGTCAAGAGATAGGCGAAAAATTTCGTGCGTTCCTTGCCATTCTGCTATGACAGCAGCCGAAAAGACCATCGGTCACGTCCCTAGACAAAGTTTACCAAAAACCGGGACGATCTATTATGAATCAGCAAGAGAGCAGGATCTCTCTGGCAGCGATCGCCGGCACCACCATCCGACCATACCGTACAAAGCCGTCAGGCGATCTTTGTGCGGTATGGGCTCTCAATTGATCAAATAATCCATTACTGTCCGTAATGTTTCACTTGTACTGTCACGAGAAACGACTTCCTGTACCATGACCGGATCATCTGTGATAATGCTGTCCACATGCAGATTACAAAGGCTTCGCACCTCAGAGACGCTGTTCACCGTCCACGCAAAGACCTGTTTGCCGTACTGATGTGCATAATTGACAACCTGACTTGTGACAAAGACCTTATTGAGGCTGAATGCATCGGCATATTTCAGGTTATAGAACTGTCCATATGCCACACTCATAATATAACCTGTGCGAATCTCGGGATTAGCCTCCTTGATCTTGCGCAGCGAGCCATAAGAAAAGGACGTCACCCAACAATTGTCTGCGCAGTCATACGCCGTGATCAGCTCTGCCACATCTTGTTCGAGCGTGTCTGAGCCATGGCTGGTGGGCTTAATCTCGATATTAAGCGACACACGCCCATCAATAAACGCAAGCGTATCTTCAAGCGTAGGAATGCGCGCATTGGCATACATCGGATCAAACCAGCTACCAGCGTCAAGGTCGGCGATCTCGTCATAAGTCACGTCCCAGATCTCGCGGTCAAGTCCAGTGGTGCGGCGCAGGTTTGTGTCATGCATCACGACCAGTACGCCGTCCTTTGTCTGTTGGACATCGAGTTCGATGAAGTCCGCACCTGCATCGATTGCGTCGGAAAAGGCATACAGCGTGTTTTCCGGCGCACTCGAAGAAAGTCCGCGGTGCGCCATGATCGTCGGATCCTGAAAAAATGTCAGCGACAACGCAGAATTACCGGTGAAAAGCGCGACAATGTAGGAAATATGCAGCCCGAGTGCTGCCGCGGCAAAGCATGCCGCCGTCACGATCGCTGCGATCCGATGAAAAGGCTTTGTGGCACGTACCATACGCCGTTTTTCAGTGGGAAGGGTGATTTCCGGGCGCAATTCACACCGTTTTTCGAACAGCGACACCACATGCGCCATACAGATCGGGGTGGAGAAGAATGAAAAGCTCCACAGCACAATCTGGATGAGCAGTTTCAGAATACGTAATGCCTGTGAGGTAATCAGCGTGCCACTGTGTGTGCCGCGAATCATCAGCAGAACCATCAGCGTAATGAGGGACAAAAACAGAAGCAGCAATACAAAGTAACAGATATTCCACAAACAGACCGACCCGAACGTCTTCCAGAATGCGCCGCGCACCAGAGAAACGCTGGTACGCCGGGCGCTGCGAAAGCTACATTTGCGCTGGGTAAAGATTACCGATGCAAAGATCCACCGCACGGAGAGTAAGCTGCAAAGCGCCATCGCCGCCAGATAGATGGGCATCAGGAATTCTTTTTTTGTCATATAGTAGGCGAGAAAGTCGGGAATGCCCATGGCCGTGAAGATACCGGAGGTGACGGAGAATTGCATGATCGGGATTAGCACCAAGAGATGCAGCACCAAAAGCGGTCCACCGCCACGAAAAAATGCACGCAATGAGCCAAGACCGGCACGGATCATGCTGCGCAGCGTCAGACGCAGCTTTTGTTTCTTTGGTTGGGTGAAACAACAACAGACCGCCGCGATCTCAAAGAGCGTATAGAGTGCCGCGACCGTCAGCACAACCAGGATCAGGAGAATCGTCCACGGCGATCGCAAAAATTGCAGCAGATTGGAGTTGGTAAGGTATCGAAGATGTGCTGCTCTGATGGCGATCTGAAGCAGACCGCCGCAGGCAGGCGCGATCACGGCAACAGTAGCCAGCTTCCAGACCAGTTCAAAGATCAAGATCGGTCGCCAAGATCGTAACAACTGCATGATGCCGCGCCGAAACTGCTGCATTGTCATTCAACTCCTTTGTCAGAAGATAGGGAGAATACCCCCCTCTTTCAGCAATCACTGACACTCCCTTTTTTCAGGGGGCAAAAATGAGTACCCGTAATTCCAAAAACTCGTTCGTAAAAATTGGGGAGGTAGACTGTCTGTGACGATTTTTCACAGGCTTACAGCGTGCGCACTGCGCCCAACACCGCATAACTATTCGGCGGTAATGTCACTTCATCCTCATTACAAATCCCACTGATCACATTACTCAAAGCATACCCTGAAAGGCGGCTGTCATTCAGCGAAAGCTTTCTGGTTTCGCCGCTGCGGTTGAGAAAGATGATCACGCTATATCCGCTCTCTTCATCATATCGCGCAAATCCCATTACATCTGGATCCAACACCAAAAATTCGATCCTGCCCTCCGCAAATACTTCCTGCGTCCGGCGGATATGAGAGAGCTGTCTGGTATAGTCGATCAGATCGGTATCCTCATTTCCCCATGGGAAACACCGGCGGTTAAAGGGATCTTTCCAGCCCTGTAATCCGGCTTCGTCGCCGTAATAGATGCTCGGCACACCCGGCAGGAAAAATTGCAGCACCATGGCGGTCTTGAGCATCGTCTTGCCGCGTGTATACTCTTCCGGCGAAAGCTCGTTTTCTGCCATCCAGTCCTTGCTCTTGTCGTCGCAGGGCTGACCGCCAAAGCGGTTAATGGCGCGCTCGATGTCATGGGTAGATACAAAGTTCATCAAAACATCCACCGTACACTTGGGATAGTTTTCAAGAATGCCCATGATCCGATCCCGGAAAATGTGAGCCGCTTCCCCTTTGATATAGGCGATGATCGCCTCCCGGAAAGGATAGTTCATGACGCTGTCCAGCTGATCCCCCAACAGATATCGCCGCTTAACGCCATACGCCTCTTTATTCGAGGCATCTTCCCATACTTCGCCGATGACGATCTTTTCTGGGTCGTAATTTTTGACGCAGGTATGAAGCTTGTCGAGAAATTCGTCCGGCAGCTCATCTGCCACATCCAGGCGGAAGCCCGCCGCACCCAGCGAGAGCCAGTATTCCAATACGCCGCCCTCGCCGCAGATATATTTGGTATACGACGGGTCGTTTTCATTGACATTCGGCAGTGTATCGATTCCCCACCAAGACTCGTATTGTTTATCCCCCCAGAAATGATACCACGAATCATACGGACTCGGCTCTGACTGATATGCGCCAGGGGTGTCATATCTGCCGAATTTATTGAAATAGATGCTGTCTGCACCGGTATGGGAAAAAACGCCGTCGAGCACGACCGAAATGCCGCGCGATTTTGCATCTTCACAGAGCTTTTTGAAATCGTCGTTTGTCCCGAGAAGCGGGTCGATCTTACGGTAATTCGCCGTACAGTAGCGGTGGTTTTCGTGCGCTTCGAAGACGGGATTGAGGTAGATACACGTTACGCCAAGCGATCTGAGATAGTCCAGCTTTTCGCGGATGCCCTCCAGGTCGCCGCCGAAATAGTCGTTGTTCCACACATGGCCGTTCTGGTCGGGCTTATAATACGGAAGCTCTCCCCACTGGCGCATGACACGATCGTTCGGTACGCCCTCTTTCGGCTTGCCGCTATTGTAAAAGCGATCCGGAAAGATCTGATACATAATGCCGCCCTTCAAGAACTGCGGTGTCTGATAATGCTTCGCAAAAACTGTCAGCTGGAACATCTCACCCATATCGAGCGTTCCATGACAGGCATCGCCGCGCTTGATATAATGGCGAATCCCGCCGCTGGTGTAGGCGAAGTAATAATAGTGCACACCGGCATATTTCGGACGGAATGTCACGGTATAGCGGCAGAATCCATCCTGTTTCCCTGTGAGATTCATCGGCAGGAATCGTTCCTTAAATCCGGTGCGGAATACCACCAGTACCGGCGAATAATCAAGCGGCGTATCCTCCGGGATACAGATCGAAAACTGACAGCTCTGTTCCCGGCGCAGCGCGCCGAAGGGGGACTTGTAATCAGTGTCCCAGCTGTTATAATAATGTGACATAGGTGCATATCGCTTCCCTTCTATCTCAATTTTATGCGGATATCACAAAACTATTTTTGGATTCCATAGAAAACGGAGCAGGGGTGGACTGCTCCGCTGTTGGTAGTTAAAAGTTTCAGAAGTCA
Source organism: uncultured Ruminococcus sp. (assembly GCA_949291125.1). Lineage (GTDB taxonomy): Bacteria > Bacillota > Clostridia > Oscillospirales > Ruminococcaceae > Ruminococcus_C. Next base: position 6,400 of record CASEUJ010000037.1, on the reverse strand, counting down.
GAGAATGCGTTGTGATCAGAATCGTTCAGCTGACCCTTCAGGTGTTGCTCATCCATGAAATTCATTTGCGGCGTTTAATCGACCGCATAACATCCATGCGTCAGGATAAGCCGATTCATCAGACCGGGGGCAAAGCGCTCTGTGTGAATCCACAATTACATGCCCCAGATTTCCTTTGCATACTCATTGACTGCGCGATCTGCTGAGAAGATTCCGGCGCCTGCGATATTATGCAGCGACATCTTCGTCCACTGATCCTTATCGGCATACATCTCTGAGCTCTTTTCCTGGGTCTGGCAATAGCTGTCGAAATCCGCCAGTACCATATATGGATCAGATGTACGCAGCGAGTCTGCCACTTCATGGAACTTACATCCATTGATGCCGGCATACATCCGGTCGATACAGCTCTTGATGATCGGGTTGCTGTTATAATATTCCTCCGGATGATACCCGCGCGCCTTGAGCGCATTGACTTCTTCTGTCTTCATGCCGAAGATGAGAATATTGTCTGCGCCGACCGCGTCGCCGATCTCGATATTTGCACCATCGAGTGTCCCGAGTGTGATCGCGCCGTTGAGCATCAGCTTCATGTTGCCCGTACCCGATGCCTCTGTACCAGCCAACGAAATCTGCTCAGAAATATCACATGCCGGCATCAGAAGCTCAGACATGGTAACCCGATAGTCTTCGAGGAAGTAAACTGAAAGCTTTTCTGAAATGCGCGGATTCTTGCGGATCTCTTCCGAAAGCGCCCAGATCATCTTGATGATCTGTTTCGCCAGATAATAGCCCGGTGCAGCCTTTGCCGCGAAGATATAGGTCTTTGGTTCGAATGGCATATCCGGATTTTCGAGTAATGCGTTATACTGTGCGAGAATGTGCATCACATTCAGATGCTGACGCTTGTATTCATGCAGACGCTTGACCTGTGCATCAAAGATGCTGTCAGTATCGAGGAGAATACCACTCTTTTTCTTGACATATTTCGCAAAGCGTTCTTTATTCTCCTTCTTGATCTTTCGCAGCTGTTCGAGAACTTCCTTATCATTGGCGAATACATCAAGCTTGCGCAGCTCTGCGCCGTCCTTCAAAAAGCCGTTACCGATCTTATCGCGCAGCAGCTGAGTCAGACCGGGATTAGATTGGTACAGCCATCTGCGGTATGCAATGCCATTGGTGACATTCTTGAACTTATTCGGGGTGTCGAGGTATTCTTCGTGGAATACGCTCTCCTTGATGATCTCTGAGTGCAGCTTGGATACGCCATTGACGCTGTGAGATGCCATGACACAAAGCGTTGCCATATGCACCTGATTATCCTTGATAATGGACATGCGCGTGGTCTTAGCGCTGTCGCCGCCGTTGCGTTCCATCAGATCTGCACAATAGCGATTGTTGATCTCGACGATAATCTGGAAAATACGTGGCACGATCTGTTTCATGAGATTCACATCCCATTTTTCCAGCGCCTCTGCCATTACCGTGTGGTTGGTATAGGCGAAGGTGTTGGTAACGATGTGCCATGCATGCTCCCATGTATAGCCGCAGTCATCGAGCAGAACTCGCATCAGTTCCGGAATCGCCAGGGTCGGGTGAGTGTCGTTGATGTGAATGGCAACCTTTTCGTGGAGGTTATCAAGTGTACCATAGACATTCATGTGATGGTTGACGATATCGCCTACAGCTGCGGCACACAAAAAGTACTGCTGACGCAGACGCAGCGACTTACCCTCGAGGTGGTTATCATTCGGATAGAGCACCTTGGAGATAGCATTCGCCATAGAGTTACGCGACAGTGCCTGTTCATAGTTGCCCTCGTTGAACTGTTTCATATCAAAGCTCGGCGCCTCTGCCTTCCACAGTCGCAGGGTAGAAACACCTTCGCTGTCATAGCCGGAAACATACATATCGTACGGAATCGCCACAACGGTGTTATAGTTGACATGCGACAGATAATGATACGAATCCTGCCAATATTCCTGTACATTGCCTTCAAAGTGGACTTCGATCGCTTCGTCCGGCTTCGGATCGAGCCATACACTGCCACCCGGCAGCCAATTATCTGGCTTTTCGGTCTGCCAGCCGTCTTCGAGAACCTGTTTGAAAATGCCGTATTCATAGCAGATCGAGTGACCCTTTGCCGGGATCTCCTGAGTTGCCATCGCATCCAGATAGCATGCCGCCAGACGGCCAAGTCCGCCGTTTCCGAGACCAGCATCCGGCTCGCACTCAAAGATATTGTCGAGATTGATCTGATAGTCGTTCAGAATGGAGCGGACATCGTCCACCAGTTCCAGATTATAGAGCGTCGTCTTGAGCGAACGTCCCATCAGAAATTCCATGGAAAGATAGTAGACGCTCTTGCCGCCCACCGAATGGGTCTTGTTCACAAAGCGCTGACGCTTGAGCTTAAGCTTTTCGACCATCATTGCAGAAAGTACCTGATAGATCTGCTTGTCGGATGCCTCATCCGGTGAAACGCTGCATTCGAGCTGGAGCTTATCGACGAACTTTTGTTTCAGTTCTTCGCGTTGTGCATCCACTTGTTTTTTTCCTGCCATTGTATCCTCCTCCTACTTTTCAACAAAGCATGTTCATAGGTGTTTTTGCCGTGCAGCACATCGAAGACGCACCATAAGCGCGGCATATCCAATATACAAAGGAACGCATGATACCTGACTTTATGCGTACCCTATTCTATTATAGCGGATTTTTCTGGTTATTGCAATAGCCTTTTTGCGAAATATTTCAGAAATCAAATCCCTGTTTCGTGATTTATGCAGAAACCAACCGTAGCAATCCACTTTTTTTCAGAACTTCGACAATCAAAACCACCCGTTAAATGGGGGACTTCAGAAAACAAATATCATATCGATCTTGAAAAAACAATATGAGAGCTACGCCTCACCGTCGAAAATGTCCTCGTCAACAATCTTTTTGTTGATTATTTCTATATCGTATTCCTATTCATCCTTATCATAAAGCGACTGCTCCGATTAAGGTGATCTGAACCTCAGGCTTAGCAGAGAACATACTATAAATAAAGCGCACATCTGAGGGATCAGATGTGCGCTTTAGTAAGGGGATTTTTATGAAAAAAATTTTTAAGAAAGGATGCTTTTATTATACTCCGCCTAGAGAAAATTGTCAATAGAATCTCAGAAAGTTTACAAATCAGAAATATAACAAGTACAAACAAGTGCAACATCACGGAAAAGTGCCCAGATTTAAGTGGATTGATCGCCGTCATCGCTATCCCAGATGATATCCACCTGTGGATGTGGGAACGCAATATTGCCGCGGTCGAGCGCCTTTTTCACGTTTTCCGACAGGGAATAGTAGAGCGTCCAGTATAATTCCGTCTTGGTCCAGACCTGTAGGATGAGCGTCACAGAAGTCTTATCTTGTGACCCCACAAGAACGGTAGGTTCAGGATCGGCAATCGCTTCGGGTGCCTGTCCGACCTCATGGAGAATGATCTGGCGTGCTGCATCGATATCTGATTCTTTGGCAATGCCAAATTGCAGTTCGACGCGGCGCAGCTCTTTGGTGGTATAATTGATGATCTTTTCGCCTGCCACGACACCATTCGGGATATAGACGGTGGTGTTATCCGATGTCACCATACGCGTATAAAGGATTGAGATCGCCTCAACTTTTCCGACTGTACCGTCGACCTCGACGGTATCTCCCTCTTTCAGCGGCTTGGAAAACAGGATGATAAAGCCGCCGGCAAGATTCGAAAGACTGTCCTTGAGCGCAAGGCCAACCGCAACACCGGCAGAGGCAATCACCGCGACGATCGAATCCATCGGCACATCGACCAGCGACAACACAATCACCACCAACAGGACATAGAGGATGATCTTTACAACTGAGCGCACAAAGCTTGCCATAATGCCGTCCATTTTCGAGCGGTCAAAGGCTCGTTTTAAAATGCGCATCATCTGTTTAATGATAAACATGCCGAAGGCAAAAAAGACAAGGGCAAAGAGAATCGTCGGCAGTTTCCCAATCAGCGGCTGGAAGAGATCAGAGAGAATGGATGTGGTCTGTTCCACTTCGCTGCTGACTGCCTCGATGACATTGGGCATCGTCGGGGTCGGCGTTGCAGAATCTGCGGCAGAGCCGGACACCGAACTGTTCTGGGTGAGAAAAATGGCGAAACGCTGCAAGAAAACATACACCTCCGGGAATATCAGAACTGGTTTCAATAGGTATATTATAACGCAAGTTGCACCATCCGTCAAGCGATCGGAAGAAAGCAGCGGCATATAGAAAATAAAAAGCGCACACAGCGGAAGGAGAACCTGTGTACGCTTTTGCGGAAAAGACAACACCGCACGATCCAGGTGCGGTGCTGCCCCGTAAAATAGTTTGAGGAATTGGAGTATATCGGGAAACTTATGATCCCGTATGGGAAGATGTCGTATGCCATTTGTCGTGTGGGATTATAAGACAGGCTGTCTATCTTCCAAAGAAAGCAAATGCAACACGGATAATCATACCTCTTCCGACTGCTCACAACAATCCATTGACCGACCCTGTGTCTTGCCGGGGTCTGAGCAGACACCGGATCAGCAATGACATTTATCTGCGTTGTGTACAATGCTTTCTATTTGTATCATACACCATTTTTCTGCATTTGTGAAGTTCCGATTGGATGATACTGTATAAACCTTTACGTTCATGCTGAAGCACTGCAGCGCTACGAACCGTCCGTAATCGTCCGCCGAAGCAGATCCATCAGCGCCCGGTTTTCTCCACAGCCTCCGGCGAACGCCGCATACACGGAAAAGTCCCATACACCCATAACCCTCCGCGAATACTACAGATATACTCTCGTTCATAACGACGCATCATTTGTAGAGTATATATCAAACTACCTTGCAAATTGTGCAAAAATATGTTATAATATGATCAATCATCCCATCTCAACGAAAAGGAATGGATTACATGGCGCATATCGCAAAAACACAGAAAGAATATTACCATCTCGACACACGCAAGGCGCTTTCTGAACATCTTTTTCAGAATCGTGAAAACGGCTTTTCCCATGCGCCGTTCGAACGAGAAATGGCGTTTTATGAAAGCGTGCGTTCCGGCAGCTTAGAAACGGTCAAGACGCTATTCACACCGCTCGGCGGCGATGGTTTCGGCACGCTGAGCCACGATCCGCTGCGCAATCTCAAATATCACCTCGTCGTTTCGATTGCCATGGTCACACGCTTCTGCATCAATGGCGGAATGACGCCAGAAGAGGCATATAGTCTGAGTGATGTGTTCATTCAGGCAACCGACCTATGCGGATCGGCACATGAGATCAACCAGGTTCACTATAACATGGCAATCGAATTTACCAAGCGCATGCGTCAGATCCGCAGCGGTCATGTCTATTCCAAAACTGTGATGCGGATGCTCGATTACATCAGCGACCATCTCCACGAAAAGATCCGCACACAGGATCTCGCCGATTTTGTTTCATGCACTGTGCCGTATATCTCGCGACTGTTTCACAACGAGATCGGCGTCCCCATCGGGCAATACATCATGCAGAAAAAGATCGAAGCTGCCGCGAATATGCTGCAATTTTCGGATTACACTGCGCTCGAGATCAGCAGCTATCTCCACTTCAGCTCACAGAGCTATTTCATCAAACAGTTCAAAAAGATCATCGGCATCACCCCGCGCGAATACCGCAGCCGCTACCATGCGGTGGGGTGGCTTCACGTCATGGACGATGTTTCCGAAAAGTCAGGTTAACAAATTACCATTTATGTCAAGAATCTGGTATATTTCCCGGAGCAGATATGGTATGCTGTTTTCAGCAGAATTGTTCCGGTCTGCGCGGCGGCATGTTCCGAGCCGCTGCGCCGCATAGAATATCCAGCATGCCTGATCTGTTCCATAGGGCATGCCACCCATGATTCAGGAGGCAGAGAGGATCATGAAACAACCCTTTCCCATTTCAAAGCTGGCCGCAGCACTAACGGCGACGATCTGTTGTGCTAGCACGATTGCATCGCTGCCACAACAGCACCTTTCAGCGGCGACCACAAAGACGCAAATATCCACCGGCGATGTGACCGGTGACGGCGTTGTAAGCGGTGCAGATCTTGCACAGTTACGCCAACTCATACAAGACAACACGGCACCACCGTCCGATGCAGCAGACATCGACCACAATGGTAGGCTCACCGGTACAGATGTAGCACTGTTACAGGCGTTTTTACTCGGTGAGAGCACTGCATTTCCACCAGACACCCCTACAACAACCACTATTCCGGACTACGGCACACCGATGAATACAAACGCCACAATCGTTGCCGACTTCCGACAGGGAGAAACACCGCTCTTCTTTGCATCCGACGGCTGGACAAATGGCAATCCCTTTGAC
>CASEUJ010000036.1 GCA_949291125.1 uncultured Ruminococcus sp. | reverse complement strand
TCTTCTCTTAATTTCAATATCTCTTTTTCATATTCTTGAATATGCCGGTAGCTTCTGGACATAAAATTCCCTCCTATGGTTTTTATTTCATTATACCATAGGTGGGCTATTTTTTCTATTGTCCGTTTTTACTGGACCTGTTCACATGTTTCACTCCGTGTTTTCCATAGGATTGCAATAGAAAGATTTCTCATACCTCCGGCACAGACGGCGACGTAATCTTCCGTACACTTCTCATGCCTCATGATTCCGTGCAAGACGGACAAAACGAAGCCATCGGGCACCCCTCACACTGTGGTTTCCGAGCGCGGCAAGTATCTCTGCCGAACCAGACAATCCGGTGGCAGAAATCAGATGAACGTTCCGGCGGGATCAGTGGCCGCAGATCGCGCTCTACCTGCACCGGATCTTTCGACTTCGTCAGCCCCAATCTCCCGGTGATCCGAATAAAATGGGTATCCGCCACGATCGCAGGCTTCCCATAGATATCGCCCAATATCAAATTTGCCGTTTTGCGTCCCACACCGGACAGTGCCAAAAGCTCCTCCATCGTATCCGGCACCACGCCATCATATTTGGAAAGCAGTTGGATGGACATCTTCTTGATACTCTTTGCCTTCATATGATAAAAGCCACAGGGGCGCACAATTTCTTCCAAATCCGCAATGTCCGCTGCCGCAAAAGCCTCCAGCGTTGGATACGCCGCAAACAGCTTTGGCGTCACTTGGTTGACCCTCGCATCCGTACACTGTGCCGACAACCGTACTGCGATCAGCAGTTCATAGGGCTTTTCATATTGCAGTGCACAGGTCGCCTGAGGATAAACTTGTTCCAGCGTTTCGACTGCCTTTAATGCGCGTTCTTTCTTTGTCATGTCCGATTCATTCCTTTCATGGATCTACTGCTTTCATTATACCATGTCTTTCGACAGAATGCAACAAAAAGCGTCATTCACCAGGGCAACAGCATTTACTTTTGAGAAGAAACAATAGAAGGATCAAAAAGGATATCCAGGAGAAGCGTAGATAATTACATCCAAGCACCAATGCAGTTGATTTTCACTCGACCAATGCTTTCTTACGAGTTTCCTACGAGAGTATCATAACATAATGACCATTGCAATATGAGAATATGTGGTGATTTTTATTTGTGAAAAGTTTGTGAATTATTGAGAACGTATATTGACAAGAGAATCGATTTATGCTATAATACAATCATAAGGTCGGATGTGATTCTGTTTTCACATTGCGGTTTTATGACGCGTCGGCTATGATGCGTCGCAATGCTTAATATTATTCAAAAATTGTAAAAAACGGAGGAAACACACATGAAAAAGTTTGTATGTTCTGTATGCGGTTATGTACATGAAGGCGAAACTGCACCGGCAGTATGTCCGCTTTGCGGCGCACCGGCTGAAAAGTTTGTAGAGCAGAAAAGCGATGCTCTGACATGGGCGGATCAGCACGTAGTCGGCGTAGCACAGGGTGTGGATGAAGAGATTCTGCAGGGTCTGCGTGAGAACTTTGCCGGCGAATGTTCGGAGGTCGGCATGTATCTGGCAATGGCACGTGTGGCACACCGCGAAGGCTATCCGGAGATTGGTTTGTACTGGGAAAAGGCTGCATATGAAGAAGCAGAACATGCTGCTAAGTTCGCAGAACTACTCGGCGAAGTTGTAACAGATTCTACAAAGAAGAATCTTGAAATGCGCGTTGCTGCTGAAAATGGCGCATGCGAGGGCAAAAAGGCACTGGCAGCAAAGGCAAAGCAGCTCAACCTCGACGCGATCCACGACACTGTTCATGAGATGGCAAAGGACGAGGCAAGACACGGCTGCGCATTCGCAGGGTTGCTCAAGCGTTATTTCGGTGAATAATTAATTTTGAAAATTCAGACACTGTTTATAAAGGGAGTACCGCACAATTTGTGCTGTACTCCCTTTTTGTAAAACAGCAACAATCTTGTTGCCGCTGTAAGTTGAAATGACACAAAAATCGTGTTATAATATCCTCAAAGCGTTTTCCTATGTGTTCAATACCTGCATACGGAAAAGGAGGTACGCCCATGTACAAAATTTGTATTATCGAAGATGACAAAACGCTTCGGGAAGAACTGGAAGCACTTTTACAGGCTTCCGGCTATGCCGTAATCTGTCTGACAGCCTTTCACCACATTCCGGAACAACTCAGACAAATCACCGCTGACCTGATTTTACTCGACATTACCCTGCCGGAAGAGAACGGCGAAATGGTCTTGAAAAAGTTCCGCAAGCAAAGCGATACGCCTGTAATGGTGCTCACCAGCCGCACAAGCAAACTGGACGAAGTGTTATCCATGAGCTATGGTGCAGATGACTATATCACCAAGCCTTATCATCCCACGATCCTGCTTCTGCGCATTTCGGCAGTACTCAAACGCAGCGCCAGTATGCCGTCCCGGCAGAGCTGTCACGGGATCACGGTTAACATGGTAAAAGGCACACTTGCCAAGGGAGATAAAGAGATTATCCTCACCAAAAATGAGATGTTGATCTTTCAGCTTCTGCTTGATCACCAAGGGGAGATCGTCACACGAGACGCCCTTATCACTGCACTATGGGACAACAGCGAATTTATTAGCGACAATGCCCTTTCCGTGAATGTCAGCCGTCTGCGCGGAAAGCTTGCGGAACTCGGACTGCCGGATGCGATCGAAACCAGGAAGAAACAGGGGTATGTACTAATATGAAATGGACGACATATTGCAAAGACCGTGCGCTGGCAATGGCGATCTATGCAGCAGCGTTTCTTTTTAGTGTGATATTTTTCATCGCCTTTCGTATCCCGTCTCAGCCCGTGATCATAATCCTGACGATTTTCTTTCTTGCGGTACTTGGCTGTGAAATCTGGAATTTCTGCCGGAAAAAGGCGTATTACGACAATCTCATTCAGACTCTGGAACAAATGGATCAGAAATACCTGATCCACGAAATGCTTGAGCGTCCTGCATTTTACGATGGAAAATTGCTCTACGATGTTCTATGTCAGGCGAATAGATCCATGTACGAACAGGTGGCACATTACCGCCGGGAAACATCAGCCTTTCAGGAATACATCGAACTATGGGTACATGAAGTCAAGCCTCCACTGGCCACCATGCAGCTTATGTGTCGAAATGACCCCAACAGCAAATACGCCGGACAGATCCGACGCATGGATGCCTGTGTAGAAAATGTACTGTACTATGCCCGGAGTCGCAACGCCGAGAAGGACTATCTCATTCAGCCGGTTTCATTGGCAGATGCATTCCGGGAAGCGGCAATGAAAAACCGAGAAATTCTGTTGGAACGCGGCATTTCTCTGTCGACAGAACATCTCGATATCACCGTAATGACCGACGGAAAGTGGCTTTGTTATATTTTCGGGCAGCTGCTTTCCAACAGCGTCAAATATATTTCATCGGAGCGCAGTCCCGAAATACATGTTTATGCCGAGGATTTTGCAGATCAGACAGTACTGCATTTCCGGGATAATGGTATCGGCATTCCGGTAAAGGATTTGCCACTTGTCTTTGAAAAATCCTTTACCGGTGAAAACGGACGCGCCGGCACAAAATCAACGGGAATGGGGTTATATATCGTAAAAAGCCTCTGTAATAAACTGGGGCACGCCATTGAAGTACAGTCCTTACAAGGGGCATACACCGAGATGATCCTGACATTTGGCAAACATGATTATTATCGGATGCAGCAGACACCGGATCGCGGGAATGTGACAAAATTGTAAGATACGGTAAGATGAAAACAGCGACAAACTGTCAGAAATCTGGTATCATGAAGGCAGAAAGGAGCTGTTATCATGGAATTACTACAAATACAGCACATCGAAAAATATTATGGAAACAAATCGATGCTCACCAAAGCAATCGACGACATTTCATTTTCTGTCCATGCCGGAGAATTTGTCGCGATCATGGGTGCATCAGGAAGCGGTAAGACCACGCTTCTCAACTGTATTTCTACCATCGACCGGGTCAGCGCCGGATTCATTACATTGGAACAGACCAATATCACCGCGCTGAAAGGAAAAGCACTCAACCGCTTTCGCCGGGAAAAGCTTGGATTTATCTTTCAGGATTTTAACCTCTTAGACACTTTGACTGCCTTTGAAAATATCGCCCTCGCACTGTCCATCCAAAAAGTGCCGGCGAGAGAGATCACTGAGCGTGTCGAATCGATTGCCAAACAGCTTGGTATTGCCCATGTCCTGAAGAAATATCCCTATCAGATGTCCGGCGGCGAAAAACAGCGTGTGGCATGTGCCAGAGCCATAGTGACCAATCCCCGACTGATCCTTGCTGATGAACCAACCGGCGCTCTCGATTCCCGCTCTTCGAAAAAGCTGTTGGAACAGTTCGAATTTCTAAACCGGCAGTTTCAGGCGACGATCCTTATGGTGACGCATGACAGCTATACAGCAAGTTATGCCTCACGCGTGCTCTTCATCAAAGACGGCAGGCTCTTTCATGAGCTGCGCCGGGGTCTGGATACGCGAAAAGAATTCTTCGATCAGATTATCGACGTTGTTACGCTTCTGGGAGGTGACGTCGAATGATGCTGCTGAAGCTATCGGCACATAACATCCGCAAGAGCCTGCGAGATTATGCCGTATATTTTTTCACCCTGATTATCGGCGTTTCCATCTTCTATGTCTTCAACGCCTTGGAAGATCAGACGGTATATTTGGAATTTTCCCAAAATCAGCGCGAGATGATCGAGCTGCTCTCGACAATGCTTTCGGGGATCAGTGTCTTTGTCACCTGCGTATTGGGGTTGCTTTTGGTGTATGCCAGCCGCTTTCTCATCAAACGCCGCAAAAAGGAATTTGCCGTTTATCTCACTCTCGGCATGGGAAAAACCAGGATCTCTGTCATCCTTTTTTATGAAACGCTGATGATTGGCGCGGGTTCATTGATCGTCGGGCTTGCTGTCGGTATCGGGCTTTCCCAGCTGATGAGTGCACTGGTCGCCAACCTATTTGAGGCAGACATGACGTCCTATCGTTTTACTGTTTCCACCGATGCCATTGTGCAGACAATTTTGTGTCTTGCAATCATGTATCTGGTGGTAATTGCGCTAAACATAGTTGTCATCGGAAAGGTAAAGCTCATCGATCTGCTGCAGGCAGAGAAAAAGACGGAAAAGATCAAGCTCAAGCGTCCGGTATTATGCGTTTTGATATTCCTGATTGCCGCAGCAATCCTCGGGCTTGCCTATTATCAAGTCGGGTGGAACTACGCAGAACTGGATGAAAAGCGCATGGCAGGATGCATTGCGGCTGGCGTTTTGGCTACTGTTCTGATCTTCTGGTCGATCTCAGGACTTCTCCTGCGCATCATCATGTCGATAAAGCCACTCTATTATAAGGGCATCCACAGCTTTACCTTCCGTCAGATCAGCAGCAAGGTTAACACCATGGTGGTTTCCATGAGCGTGATCTGTCTGATGCTGTTCGTCATCATCTGTGCGCTCGCTGCTTCTTTTTCGATGCGCAATTCGCTCAATGCCAACCTACAAGAGCTATGTCCGGCAGATTGCCAGCTTAGCTTCACCCGTTATGCTGACGATGCGGAGGATATGTATGATGAAACAGAACCCGGCGATATTGTGGAATTTTATGCATCGTACGGCTTTGATGTTACAGCACCGTTCGAAGACTATGTGCATTTTCCCATGTATGCGGATGACAACTTTACGTTTGCTGACATGCTCGGCGATAAGCTCGATGAATTCCGAGAAAGTTATCCTTTTTTGATCTACGATCGTGGTATGGAACTGGTATCGTACAGTGATTACAATAATCTGATGCAGCTCTATGGGAAAGATCCGATTTCCATGGGTGCAGATGAATTCATTGTTTTATGTGATTTTCAATCCTCTAAAGTCATTCTCGATGATGTGTTGGAATCCGGTATGGAGGTTACGATATTCGGGAAAACACTCTATTCCAGATATGATGAGTGTCAGGATGGCTTTGTGGAAATCTCCGCACAGCATATCAATGCCGGGATCTGTGTCGTTCCTGATGATGTTGTCCAGGAGAGCGGGATCCGAACCGATTATCTCATTGGCAACTATCCGGACGGCAGTAAAGCGGAAAAGGCGCAGACAGAGGAAACTGTATTGCAAATGCAGGCAGACCTGATGGACGCATTTGACAAATCTGGCGCAACGGACACATTTATGATCGAAAATAATACCCGGATTGATATCTATGAGGCAGCCATCGGACTTGGCGCGATTGTCACTTTTATGGGACTCTACATCGGTCTGGTATTCCTCATCACCTGCGGTGCCGTCCTTGCGCTGAAGGAATTATCGGAAAGCGTAGACAGCATTGGCAGATACGAAACGCTCCGCAAACTGGGCGTAGAGGAACACGAAATCTCAAAATCCCTGTTGATCCAGACCGGTGTGTTTTTTCTACTGCCGCTTCTCGTTGCCAGTGTACACGCAGTGTTTGGAATGAAGTTTGCAGTGCATATGCTTGAAGCTGTGGGCACGCAGCAACGGCTTGGATCAATTCTTGCAACAGCCGGGATTATCCTGCTGATCTATGGTGGATATTTCGTTGTGACATATGGCTGTGCGAGGGGGATCATCCGAAAAAAACAGCCTTAAAGCATTGGATCATGCGCTTTGGCATCTAAATCAGCATAACGGGCTATTCCAAAAAAGCTGAAATAACCAATTTTAATAGACATAAAAACGAATGATTAAGCTGTCAGTTCAAGACGAAATTGGACTGACGGCTTTCTTTGTTGTTTGTGAACAGGTCACATGTAATTGAAATAGTAAATCTTACAAAATGTTTAGCATCTGTAGGTGTTGAACATAACAGCTTTCCTAATGTTCTTATTCTATCTTAATGCAAATTTAATACCGTTTTCGAGATACTAATACACATTTCATGCCTCATATGCGATAATGAAAGCAGGAAAATACAAGCGGAGGCAGTGATATGGGACGAATTGAAAAACATTTATCTTCATCACAAATTATTATCCTTGGCTTTGCTTCAGTGATTCTATTAGGCGCACTGATACTGATGCTGCCGATTTCCAGCCGATCCGGCACTGTGACACCATTTCTGGATTGTCTTTTTACATCAACATCAGCCATATGTGTTACCGGTCTTGTAGTTTATGACACCGCAACGCACTGGACTGTCTTTGGACAGGCGGTCATAATTATCCTGATCCAGATTGGCGGAATGGGAGTAATCACAGTAGCGGCAACAATCACTATGGCATCTGGGAAAAAAATATCGCTGATGCAGCGCAGTACGATGCAGGATGCTATCTCCGCGCCACAAGTCGGCGGAATTGTTCGATTTACCAGTTTTATTCTGAAAGGTATCGTTTTGCTCGAATCGATCGGTGCTTTGATCATGTGTCCTGTCTTTATTCGTGATTATGGATTTGCAAAAGGCATATGGATGGCGTCATTTCACTCTATTTCAGCCTTTTGTAATGCGGGATTTGACATTGTCGATGATGGTGTTTTGTTTAATTCCTTAATGGGCTATTGTGCCAACCCGATCATCAACATTGTGATCACGCTGCTGATCATTATCGGCGGTCTGGGATTTTTGACATGGCGAGATATTTGTGCCAACGGCATTCACATCTGGCGTTATCGGATGCAAAGCAAAGTCATTCTTTTTACAACGGTGTTGCTATTAGTGTTGCCTGCTGTATACTTTTTCTTCTTTGAGCTAAATGATCTTCCTTTTTGGAAACGCTTCTGGGGTTCTTGGTTCCAATCGGTTACTCCGAGAACTGCCGGATATAATACAGTAGATCTGACCCAGATGAGTGAAACTGGTCAGACTCTGACATCGCTGCTCATGATCATCGGTGGTGCTCCCGGCTCCACCGCAGGCGGTATGAAGGTCACAACCTTTGCGGTCATGCTTGCATGTTCTATTGCTATCTTTCGCAGACAGCAGAATGGAAGATTTTTTGGCCGACGCATTGACAATGAAACTGTAAAAAATGCTGCAACTGTATTTTTGATGTACATAATGCTGTTCTTGTTGGGCGGAATGGCGATCAGCAAAATTGAGGAACTCCCCCTTGTTGCTTGTTTGTATGAAAGCGCATCTGCCGTAGGTACCGTCGGTCTGACCCTTGGTATTACACCGGAACTAAGTGCTGTCAGTAAGTTAATTTTAATTGCACAGATGTATATCGGAAGGGTCGGCGGATTGACGCTGATTTTTGCAATACTACCGGCAAAAAAAGACACTATTTCCAGATTGCCTCTGGAAAAAATCTCAGTTGGATAAAAATTGGAGGGTATCTTATGAAATCGATATTATTGATCGGACTTGGACGTTTTGGCAGACACATTGCCCTAAAACTTCATGACTTAAATCATCAGGTTATGGCAGTGGATATAGACGAAGAACGGGTAAACGCTGTGTTGTCCTTTGTTACGAATGCACAGATCGGCGATAGCACCAACGAGGAATTTTTGGATTCCTTGGGAATTCGCAACTTTGACACCTGTATTGTAGCAATCGGAGATAATTTTCAAAACTCTTTGGAAACGGCATCGCTATTAAAGGAACTTGGCGCAAAAAAAGTGATTGCAAGAGCCTCTAGAGGGGTTCAAGAAAAGTTCCTTCTGCGAAATGGCGCAGACGAAGTTGTTTACCCGGAAAAACAGCTTGCGGCATGGACAGCAATTCGCTGTACTTCGGAGAATATTCTTGAATATATTGAACTCGATGATAACTGTTCCATTTTGGAGCTTTCTGTTCCGACAGGTTGGATTGGAAAGACCATCATTCAACTGGATATTCGAAAAAAATATGGCATTAACATTCTGGGCGTCCGAGAAAATGGAAAGCTTTGTATGGAAATCACAGCTGATACAATTTTGACATCTGAAAAATCAATTTTAGTTCTGGGCCCACAAAAAGCCATACAGAAATGCTTCCATATTTAGCGAAGAATGCATAAAGATTTCTGATGGCTTTATCATTTCATTGTATACAGGGGGAAGGTGACATAGATGGAAGGATTCCTTTTGATGATAGCAATTCTTGCGGTATTTGTTTTTGGATACTATATTGTCAAAAAATTGGGGGATTTTACAGAAGAAAATTGTAAGCGAATTGCAAATACATACAAAATGAGTCACCGTTCCATCCGAATTGCTACCGAAAATCCGATGCTTTTGGATGCTGTCGCACCAGTATTATCGTATATTTCCAGCATGAATCCACATATAGAATTCTATTTCAGCAGTGGAAATCCGCATCGTCTTTTACAGCGGGTATCCAAAGGGAAAATAGATATTGTATTGCTTCGAAAAAAAACCGCAGACAATCTAGACTACTATGATTCGTCTTTTCAAATCGCTTGTCAACCACTCGCCAAAACAATAACAGCATTAGGTTTGCTGATCGAAAATGCAGACATGAATGATACAATCTGTGTGATATGGAATGATGCGGTTCGTTCTAAAAATCGTGATCGGGTTCTGTCTGCTCTTGAAAACGAATACTGTCGTATCAAATATGGACATTTTGATTCTCTAAACTGATTTATTTACATTTACATGGTAGAAAAATTGATATTTCTATGATAGGATAGCGTTCAAGAAGGGGAGTGTGCCTCATGACACAGGCCAAAAAAGGTCGACTGAAGATTTTTTTCAGTTATGCGGAAAGCATTGGGAAAACACAAGCTATGCTAAAAGCAGCTTTGACAGCAAAAAAGCAGGGCGTGGATGTCGTTGTTGGCTATATCGCAATGCACACTATCAAGCAAAACACAAAAATGCTACACGACTTTGAAATTCTTGATCCTGAAAACTTTACTTTTCATATTGAGAGAGCGTTAGAGCGAAACCCCGGATTGATTTTGATCGATGAGTTGGCACACGGAAGCACGGCAGGCAGCCGCCACAAAAAGCGATACCAAGAAGTCGATGAGTTGTTACAGCATGGCATTGACGTGTACACAACTGTTAATGTGGGCAATATCGAAAGCCTGCATGATACGGTTGCTTCCATTACGGGAATCACAACATGGGATCGGATTCCGGACTCTATTTTTGATGATGCAGATCAGGTGGAATTGATCGATATTGAACCACAAGAACTGATAGAACGCTTAAAAGAACAAAATACAGCGGACTCCCTTCTTACGGTTGAGCAATTAACAGCCTTGCGTGAAATTGCACTCAGACGTTGTGCAGATCGAGTAAATCGTTTATCCTGTCTGCTTCCCGAAAAGAACCGCTTTCATACAGATGAGCATATTCTTGCATGCCTGTCTTCTGCTCCATCCAATGCGAAAATCATTCGCACGGCAGCTCGGATGGCACGTGCATTCAACAGCCAATTTACAGCACTATTTGTAGAAACACCCGAATTCGCCGCTATGGCTACGGAGAACAAAAAACGTCTTGATGATAACCGTAAATTAGCGGAACAGCTTGGTGCAGCAATTGAAACCGTATATGGAGAGGATGTCCCTTATCAAATTGCAGAATATGCCCGGTTATCGGGCGTTACAAAGATCGTCCTAGGGCGTAGTACCATAACACGTAGGCATTTATTGGGTAAGCCGACACTGACAGAACAGCTTCTTTCCTATGCTCCTGACATAGATATTCACATTATCCCGGATCGTATCAGTGATACGCCTTATCAACAGAAAAAAACAAATGCAATCGCGCCTTCCAGTATCCTCAAAAATAGTGTGATAAGCGGCGTAATCCTTTTGCTCGCAACATTGCTCAGCATTTTATTTGAAAAATTATCTTTTACAGATTCTAATATCATTATGATATATATTCTGGGTGTGATGTTAACGTCGATTGTAACCTCCCATCGGGTCTACAGTTTGATTTCTTCCGTTGCCAGCGTATGCATTTTTAATTTTCTGTTTACCATGCCGAAGTTCTCTCTAACAGCTTATGGAACCGGATCTATTATTACCTTTATTGTCATGTTTCTGACTGCATATATTACAGGAACGCTGGCCATTCGTTATAAGGCACAGGCCAGACAATCGGCAAAAATCGCTTACCGAACCAAGATATTATTTGATACCGATCAGTTGCTGTCCAAAGCCAACGGAAGAGAAGAAATCCTCCATGCCACTGCGAAACAGATTCAAAAGCTATTGGAACGGGATGTTGTGATTTTTGGGAATGTAGATGGAACGCTGTCAGAACCATTTTCTTCACCAGATAGCAATGATGCATGTGATCCTTCCTATCTTAAAGTAGAGCGGACTACCGCAGAATGGGTTTTGATCAATAATCATGCCGCTGGAGCTACAACAGATACACATGCCGATGCACAGTATCTGTATTTATCCATTCATGTAAATGACCGGGTTTACGGGGTGATTGGAATTGATGCTAAGGATGCTCCGCTGGATGCTTTTGCATATAGTATGCTTCTGTCCATTCTTGGCGAAGCAGCTTTGGCGCTTGAAAATGACAGAAACGCCCATGAAAAAGAAGCGGCTGCAATATTGGCGGAAAGCGAACAGCTTCGCGCCAATCTTCTTCGTGCGATTTCTCATGACCTGCGTACACCGTTAACCACTATTTCTGGAAATGCCAGCAGTCTGATCCATAACGGCAGCAGTTTTAATGAAGACACAAAACAGCAGATTTATTCTGACATTTATAATGATTCTATTTGGTTGATCAATATCGTGGAAAATCTTCTATATGCCACTCGTATTGAAGATGGCCGCATGACTCTGCACACCTCTGCTGAATTACTTTCAGAGATTGTGGAAGAAGCGGTACGGCACAGCAATTGTCAGGTAAATAATCGTCCGCTCACAATTTCACACCAAGATGACCTGATGCTGGTAAAAGTGGATGCTAAGTTGGTGGTTCAGGTTATTGTGAATATTATCGATAATGCAGTAAAATACACTCCAAAGAATTCGCCCATCACAATAACTACACGAAAATTTGGAAACATGGCAGAGGTTTGTATTGCAGATACCGGAAGTGGTATCTCTCAGAGGGATAAAGCACATATTTTCGAGAAGTTTTACTGCGGAAATCAAAAGATAGCAGACAATCGCCGCAGCTTAGGATTAGGCTTATACCTATGCAAAGCGATTGTCGAAGCACATAATGGTACGATTTCTGCAACTGATAATCAGCCGCATGGTACAATATTTCGTTTTACCTTGCCGTTGGAGGAGTTGACATTTCATGATACATTTTCAAATTCTGGTAGTTGAAGACGATGCGCCGGTGCGCAATCTGATTACTACTACATTAAAGGCTCACGATTATCGTTATATTACGTCAGCAACAGGTGAAGGGGCAATCATGGAAGCGGCTTCCCACAATCCTGATATTGTGCTGCTTGATCTGGGCTTGCCGGATATAGACGGCGTTGAAGTCATTCGCCGCATCAGAAGCTGGTCGAATATGCCAATCATTGTAATCAGTGCCAGAAGTGAAGATAGCGACAAAATCGACGCATTGGATGCAGGTGCGGATGATTACCTTACCAAGCCTTTTTCAGTTGACGAATTGCTTGCTCGTTTGCGTGTGACACAAAGACGCCTTTCTTTAATGCAAGATAGCACAGCCGAAAAAGCTATCTATGAAAACGGACAGCTTCGCATCGATTATGCCTCCAGATGTGTATATCTATCCGGACAGGAATTGTTCTTGACACCTATGGAATACAAATTACTATGTCTGCTTGCCCGCAACACAGGCAAAGTTCTGACCCATAAGTTCATTCTTCAAAGTGTTTGGGGCAGCAGTTTAGAAACAGATGTCGGTTCATTACGCGTCTTTATGGCAACGCTGCGTAAAAAACTGGAGAAAGCACCCAACTCTCCCCAATATATTCAGACGCACATTGGAGTCGGATATCGAATGATAAGGGTAGATTAGTACGTGTTCACGTAAATAGATATATGGATTATTAAGAAAATACCCATGGTGACATAAGACGGAAATCTGAAGGCAAGTGTTTTTCCTTCTGTCGCATCTATGATCATATAAGTTGTCATGAGATTTCTTCTCACTTAAAACAGATCACCCCTCTCTTTGTCGGAATCTCCGCTCGGT
The DNA here is from genome assembly GCA_949291125.1 of uncultured Ruminococcus sp. GTDB lineage: Bacteria > Bacillota > Clostridia > Oscillospirales > Ruminococcaceae > Ruminococcus_C. Next base: position 17,793 of record CASEUJ010000036.1, on the reverse strand, counting down.
ATGAGGATAGAAATATGAAAACGAAAAGACATCCTCGCCGAAACTTCGACGAGGATATGTCTCTTATGGCGCATTTCAAGATATCAGAACGATATCAACACTTAAATCATATGCCAAAACAGGAGATGGGGGTTGTGGCTATGATAAAGCGGCGGTCTTACGCCTGAATGTATGCATATCCAGATATCAGATTTTAGAAAGACACGCAATGATGAACATGCCCAAATAATGCTTTGCTTTTGTTTTTTATTGTATAGACTCTGTTCAGACCTTGGATTTTTGGGCACAGAGCCACAAAAAAGCCACGTAAATTTATTTACGTGGCTTCCGGGATAGAATTTGCATTCCATCAAAATATGGGGTGGGAGATGGGATTCGAACCCACGATCTTCGGGACCACAATCCGACGCTTTAACCAGCTAAGCTACACCCACCATGTATGCGTCCCTCAGCAGGACGTTTTGGCGCGCCTTACTGGATTCGAACCAGTGGCTTACTGCTTAGAAGGCAGTTACTCTATCCAGCTGAGTTAAAGGCGCTTCGTGGAGCGGGTGATGGGAATCGAACCCACGTAGCCAGCTTGGAAGGCTGGAATTCTACCATTGAACTACACCCGCAAGTGACCGACTGAAAACCAATCAGCTTATTTATTATAGCACAAGTTGGACACAATGTCAAGTTTATTTTTCAAAGTTTTTTTGAGCATTTTCGCCATGTATCAAAAAGCTTTTTGAATAAAACGAAGCATAAGTAAAATCATTTTCCATTTGGTTTGGACAGGACAAATAAGAACGACAGCTTTTGGGCACAAATATGCAACCCAAAAGCTGTCTTTTCTTATATCAGAAGTAATTCAATGGCAATCGAAATTATACATTGAAAATAATATCGCTGTAAGCTGGTACAGGCCACCTTTCAGAAGGAGTGATGACTTCCAGTGCATCTACAGCAGCACGCAGTTCATCCATTACCGGGATGACATCGTAGCGATAGGACTTTGCCATTTCTTCGACATTGTCTTCCTTTGCAGCCGCCGCAGCTGTTACCTCTTCCAGCTTTGCCACAGCATCGTAAGCCTTCTTGGTCAGATCGCTGACCTTTAATGCCAGATCCTTTTCGACACAAGCACAGATCTCCAGACTGTTCTTCACGCTGATTGAATCGCACAGTTCTTTTGCATATGCGATGCAGGTTGGAATGTACTTCTTCTTTGCCATGTCGATCATGGTCAATGCTTCGATGTTGATAGTCTTTGCATAGTTTTCCAGCTGAATCTCGACACGCGCATCAATCTCAGCCTTCGAGAGAACGCCGAACTTTGCAAACAGTTCTACATTCTTGGGATCCGAATAGTGCGGTACGCAGTCCACAGTGGACTTATAGTTCGGCAAACCACGTTTTTCTGCTTCTTCGACCCATTCCTGCGAATAGCCGTTGCCGTTAAAGATGATACGCTTGTGCTCCTTAATGATGGAAACGAGCAACTTCTTTAGTTCTTCATCAAACTTCTCTGCTGGAACACTCTCCATCTTGTCAGCGATCTCGCAGAGTTCTCCGGCGACGATTGTGTTGAGCTGGAAATTCGGGCAGCCGATGTTGTCGGACGAACCAACCATACGGAATTCGAAACGGTTACCAGTAAATGCGAACGGCGAAGTACGGTTACGATCGGTCGAATCCTTCGGGAAATCCGGCAGAGCATCTACGCCGATTTCAAATACCTTGGATTCACTCTTATAAGATGTGCCGGCTTCAAGTGCATCCAGAACGCCCTGGAGCTCTTCGCCCATAAAGATCGAAATGATTGCCGGCGGCGCTTCATTTGCGCCTAGACGGTGGTCATTGCCAGCAGAAGCGGCACTGATTCGCAGCAGATCAGCATATTCGTCAATGCCCTTGATCACAGCGCACAAGAATGTGAGGAATTGCATGTTTTCCATCGGTGTCGAACCCGGATCAAGCAGATTCTGACCATCATTTGTGCCCATCGACCAGTTATTGTGCTTACCGGAACCATTAACGCCTGCAAACGGCTTTTCGTGCAGCAGGCAAACCAGACCATGCTTCAGTGCAACCTTTTCCATCACTTCCATTGCCAACTCGTTCTGGTCGGTGGAAATATTGGTCGTCGAGAATACCGGAGCCATTTCATGCTGTGCCGGTGCAACTTCGTTGTGCTTAGTAGTTGCGAATACGCCGACTTTCCAGAGCGATTCATCAAGATCGGCCATGTATGCGGCAATGCGAGGCTTTAAGTTTGCAAAATACTGATCTTCTAGTTCCTGCCCCTTCGGCGGCATTGCACCAAACAGCGTGCGGCCGGTCATGATCAAGTCTTCACGCTGGTCATACATCTTCTTATCAATCAGGAAGTATTCCTGCTCCGGACCCACAGTAGAAGTTACCTTTGTTGCAGTTGTGTTGCCGAACAGACGTAGGATACGGATTGCCTGCTGGCTGAGAGCATCCATCGAACGTAAAAGCGGTGTTTTTTTATCGAGTGCTTCGCCGGTGTAGGAAACGAATACAGTCGGGATATACAGCGAGCCTTCTTTTACAAAGCAGTAAGAAGTCGGATCCCATGCCGTATAGCCTCTTGCAGAACAGGTCTGGCGCAGGCCGCCCGACGGAAACGAAGACGCATCCGGTTCACCCTTTACCAGCTCTTTGCCGGAGAAGTTCATGATTACCATGCCATTGCTGGTCGGGCTGATAAACGAGTCATGCTTTTCCGCAGTGGAACCTGTCATCGGCTGGAACCAGTGGGTATAGTGTGTTGCGCCATGTTCAATTGCCCAGTCTTTGATGGCATTTGCCACAACGTCCGCATAAGTCGGATCGAGCGGCGTACCCATCTTGCGGGTCTTGGTCATTGCTTTGTAGACCGGCTTAGGGAGTCTTGCTCTCATGACCTCATCGTTGAAGACGTCACAAGCAAAATAATCTGCAACATTTTTTGACATGATAATACCTCCTAAAAATAAAAAGCATTTTCATCCCTCGCGCGCAGCATTCTGGAGCACTCATAACGATATAAAAGTGTAATTGAATACTATCGCAATGCAAGGTATGGAAACGCCTTTGTTTCACGTTCATTTCAATTGTCTCAAATGAAATTGTCACTGACCGCAGTCTAATTCATTGACATTACATATGATACAAGAATTTTTGCGATTTGTCAAGTCGTTTTCCGGCAAATTTGAAATTGTCTTGTTTTCAAAGAAATATGATTTGATTTTCTATCGAAAACAAAGATTTTGGCGAGGATTTTTCTGAAAACAAAATCCTTGTCCATCCTGTCGCTTGACTCCCAATGTCTGGCACAGACACAACTATGGCAGTAAGTTGTGACGAGGATCGAGAAAATCCGTCGAGATCGCTTGACAAATGTGCAAAAGCGTGGTATAGTAATATAGTTGTACAATGTACAGTTGTTTTCTGTATGCGGACGCGTTCCGGGTCGGATCGCAATGTTCATGATGCGCCTTCTGCGCGGAAAAATATGCCCGAAACGGGCTAAGGACTCACTTTGTGCAAGACATTTTTGAGGAAAGGGGCGTCAGGTGCGGCGTGCACAAGCTATGATGCATGCCCGGACAGACATGAAAAAGCAGACGCAATATATTGTAGTCGATACTGCAGTGCTTCCGGATATTTTTTTGAAGGTGCTGGAAGTCAAGCGGATCGTGGCAGAAAAGTCGGAAAACAGCTTTTCTTCCGCATGTAAGCGGATGGGGATCTCCCGGAGCGCATTTTATAAGTATCGCGACTGTGTGTTTGCCTATGATGACAAGATGACGCAGCAGGTCGTCAATTTTACCGTGACGCTGCGCGATCAGGCAGGCGTGCTTTCCAATGTGCTGACGACACTCTATGGGATGCATGCCAATATTCTAACGGTAAACCAGAATATTCCCGTAGACGGCGTGGCACTTGTGTCGATTTCCCTGAAAATGGGAGAGGATGGGGTGAATCCGGCAGAAATCACGCGTGTGATCACAGCGCTGGAAGGTGTCGTAGAAGTACGGCTTTTGTCCGGCGAATAAAATAGAGAGGAATTTAGGAACATGAAGAAAATTGCAGTTTTAGGCTATGGTGTGGTTGGATCCGGTGTTGTCGAGTTGTTTTACCGCAACCAGAAAAAAATTGAGATCAATACCGGAGAACAGCTGGAAATTGGCTATATTCTCGATCTGCGGGAATTTCCGGGAGATCCTTATGCGGATCGCGTGGTGCATGATATTCAGGTGATCTTGGACGATCCAGAGGTCGGCTATGTCGCAGAGTGTATGGGCGGCGTAAATCCAGCATTTGAGTTTGTTAAGCGCTGTCTGGAATCCGGCAAGAGCGTTGCTACGTCCAATAAGCAACTTGTTGCAGAAAAAGGTGACATTCTCTTAGAAACAGCAAAGCAACATGGCGTTAACTTCTTTTTTGAAGCGAGCGTTGGAGGGGCGATTCCGATTATCCGTCCGCTGCACACCTGTCTGGCGGCGAATGACATTTCGTCGGTTGCCGGCATCTTAAACGGCACAACAAACTTTATTCTCGAAAAAATGTTCTGTGATAACATGGGCTTTGCAGATGCACTGGAATTGGCGCAGAAGCTTGGCTATGCGGAAAAAGATCCTTCCGCAGACGTAGACGGAGGCGATGCCTGCCGCAAGATCTGCATCCTGTCCTCATTGGTGTTTGGAAAGCACGTCTATCCGGATCAGGTTTATACCAAGGGCATTCGCGATATCACGCTGGAAGATGTTCAGTTGGCGCAGAAATTCGGTGGCGCGGTCAAACTCATCGGTGCGGTTAAGCGTCTGGATGACGGCAAGATCTTGCCGACTGTGATGCCGATGGTCGTGATGAACGAGAGTCTGCTCTCGCATGTCAACGGCGTGTTCAATGCAGTAATGGTATGGGGCGATGGCATCGATAAGACGATGTTCTATGGCAGAGGCGCCGGAAAACTCCCGACGGCAAGCGCTGTACTTGGAGATATCATTGACGAGGTCAAGCAGACCGGTACTGTGCTGTCCCAGAGCTGGGAACCGGCAGAAGAGGGTGTCGACTTTGTCGCACCGATCGATGCATTCTCTGCGCCACGTTGCTACCGCACTTCTCCGTGTGGAAAAGGTGTGTTTGCGAAAATCGCAGCAGAAGTGGGCGTAGAGCTGTTGGGCTCGGCAGAAAACGGCTGTATGATTAGTGTCTGCGATCAAAAGACCGCAGAGGCATATAAGCAGAAACTGGCACAAGAGGGCGTGACGATATTGTCCCGGATTCCGGTGCTGGAGGATTAAATCAGGCGATAAAAGATGCATAATTAAAGATGTGTCCACATCATCGTTGATACATGGAGCTGAGGCGTTCTGATCAGGGCGCATCGGCTCCATTGTTTATATCAGATCGGCGATCAGAGGATGATATGTTTGTGCTTGTATTGGTCTTGTATATCTCGGATTTTCTGGTAATATTGCATAATTCAATACGGACTTGTTTATGGCGTTTGCCAAAATTTATACCATAAATTGTGAGTTCCATTGACAAAATGAAATAAATATGGTATTGTTTTTTAATACAGTTCTTGTAAAATTGCGACTGAAATTTTGACTTGGTATCATAATCCTCTTTCCAGTCATTATATTCATCCAGTGTTATCATTTTGTGGCAGGCATATTCTCTGTCTAAATACTCCTGTATCAGTTTTTCCAAGCGAACATCAATACCATTTATGATGATATAGCGGATGATTATTATCTTGAGGTATCAAGTGGGGGGGCAAAAAATACCATATCTCATATGAGAATTTTGTTGATAAAAAAGATATTTATTCAGGAGAAACTAAAGTAAAATTATGAAAACCACAAAACTTTCATTAAAAGCTATTATAACTGTTACAATAAAAATAATCATTTTAATTGCCTTATTGTGTATAATTGCTTTTTGTGTTTTTTATATTTTGTTTTTTAAAGGATTGATACCGATATATCCCACAATAGATAAGAATAATGTGGATGAATTCTGCGGAGGCGATTTATGGAGTGATGTTATCAACGAATTTGAAAATGTAGAGATAGATAGCATTTCGCCGCTGCACAGTCCGTCTCAGTATGATGTAAAAGAAAACTATTCTGTCAGGTTAAAAATTCAGGAAAAAGATAAAGATCAATGGATTGAAGATTCAATTGCTGTTTCTTCATATATTTCACAATATCTATCTGATAATCCGCAATGCGAAATTAACGATTTTAATGGAATTACCGTAGAAATAATATATGGTATGGACGCAAATTATGTATCATTCAGCAACATATATGATATGGGTAAAAGCAAAGAAAAACTCAATGATTTTAGCTGCATACGGATAATTTCATTAAATGAAGATTCCTTATCCTTTTCAGATATAGCATATTTTAATGATGCAAAGTACCTTATCGTGAATGTTCCAATTGACAGCGATACGGATTTTTCAATTTTTGATGAACTGGATTCGATTAAAGAAATGTATTTATTTGTCGGTGATGACGATATGATAACTGTAAAACAGCAAGTGGAAACTATGCAGCTGCCTTATACAGTTAATATTACATGAGCTTATTTTGTTTGTCGCTTCGCAATATTGCGGAGCTGACTTTCAAGAAATGAAGATATGTACCATGCACTTAGAGAACGTTGTTTCAGTGTTACTTATTTTTTGGATAGCTGCATTAGGCTATCCTTTTGCAGTATGATTTCTTCCAATATGGAGCAATTCAGTGAATATGATCCAAAAGATATATTCGCATATGATTACCCTTTTGCAGAGGAAACAGCATTAGAGGTTCTTGATTGTCTGGATAAACGCAACAAGGATGGCTTAAAAAAGCTGTTCCAGGTGCACGTCTGCTGAAAAGTTCCAGAATATTCACAAGCCGCGTGTATTTCGGCATATCATTAACAGGATATTCCCCTGTCCGTGTTCTGTATCAATCTCTGTAGCATAGTCCGACGTAGTTCAGAAAACAGCCTCCCAGTCCATGGGGCATTCCACTATTATCCAAAAAGCAAACCATTTGCTGTAAACAACGTCATCTGTGTATCGTCTGAAATTTCAGCAATACCGTTTCTGAGGGCATATTCAGTAATCCCATTTTCTCCGTATCTGCTGAATATCTGAGACTCACGCAAAAATTCTACTGCATATCCCCAGTCCGTCACCTGCTACACCGCCTATCAGAGAGCCTGTGAATTTATCAATATTCCTCATAATATCTCACTCCGTTTCTGAAAAATAGCCATATGCAATTTCGTCAAGCTGCTTTGCGATCACTGAAAATTCCTGATTAAGGTCAAGTGTTTTTGCTCCTATGCTATTACCGCCTATTACGAACGGCTTTCCGTCGGGAAAAATATCCTCCTCGGTTTTGGCATAGAGCAGCAGCCCAGAAACATTTCCCGTATTCGCAGTATCCATATTCCTGACATAAGCAAATATCTGATACAGATGAGCAGAACGAAGAGATACCTTGTCATAGTTTTGTATCAGCATCTTGCCATAATACTTCGCATCTATAATAAGCGTTTTGCCGTCCTTGTGCAAAGTGATATCTGTCCTCATATCGGGCAGAAACTGCATCATCGTATTATCGGATGTTTCAGTCAGATTCCACTTGATATGCTGAGCTGACGGGTGAAGCTCAGCATAATGCTGTTTGTAATATTCAAGAATAAAACGTTCATACAACCGTTCCATGTGTTCATCTGAAAAGGCAAGAAGTTTATATCCGCCGTTTTCAGTAGTCTGAAGCAAACCATTAAGCACAAGATAGCATATATTCAACAAAAGCTCATAATTACGGTTGTTTCGCTGATAAATGAGTCTGTTCCATGCAATATGGTCGGGATGTATCAGTTTCACTTCGCCAAAAAAGACAAGTAATTTCTTTAGTACCTGCCTGCATTCTGCGTCAACATCATCTGTTCGGACAAGTCGATCTATGGTAGTTTTGAGTATTTGATTATATATGTTATCCTCTGAAAATTCATCAAACTCACAAGAGAGCTGCCTTTTTCTCTGCATTTGCAAACTAATTGTACCATTTATATTCAGCTTGCCCCGCATTACAGACAAGTCTTCCTTCACCGGAACATATTCACGGTACAAGCCCTGTTTCAGTTGTCTTGAAACGCCCTTCACGAGTATAGCCGCAAAGAGATCATGTATCTTTTCAAACTGCTCGGCAGCAACATTTTCATAATCTCCCTGTTTCAGAATCTGAAATGCATAGGACAGCATATAATAGATATTTTTTATAAAAATGCCCTTATCAGCTGTCATATTCCTCACCTATTGACTGATACAATGCTTTTGTCCAGTCGGAAGTTTTCTTATCGTCGTCGAACCAGTACTCTTCTATCAGTGGGATGATCTCATACTCAATAACATTGTGTACCCACGCATCATCAATGACGGTAACATCTTCCGGTACAAAATAGCTATGTCCTATCTCAAAGCCCTTGCCGAGAGAACTGTCATTGCGTATTGCGCTGTTCAGCTCCATGATTTTTGCAATTGCTGTATGGTACCGTTTGCAGTCAATTTGTTTCATATAATCGCCGAAGCCGTTATTATCAGCATTTTCAAAAGCAGGCTTCATAGTGTAAAAACTGAAGCGTCTGCGAAGAGCGTAATCTATCATAGCAAGACTGCGGTCGGCTGTGTTCATCATTCCGATTATGTGCAGATTATCGGGGATATAGAATGAAGTTCCTCCGTAAACAAGATTTACCCTGTGCTCTTCACCACGCTTGTCCGTTTCAATCAGCATGAGAAGTTCACCGAATATTTTACTGAGATTGCCACGGTTTATCTCGTCTATGATAAAGAAATACGGCTTATCGGGATTCTCCTTGCAGCGTTCACAGAAGTTATAGAACACACCGCTGCGCAGTTCAAAAGAGCCATCTTCCGCAGGACGATATCCCATAATGAAATCCTCATAAGAGTAATTCTGGTGGAACTGTACCATGCAGATTTTGTTCTCATTTTTCTCTCCTATTATGGAATATGCGAGGCGCTTTGCAGAAAAAGTCTTACCTACGCCTGGAGCACCCTGAAGTATGATATTTTTCTTTTTCAGAAGAAGTGAGCAAAGTTTATCGTATTCAGTTTCGGTGATGAATACTTCTTTGAGAAAATTGTCTTTGGTGTATTTGTGGTCAGTTTTCTTTTTATAGTACTTCGAAAGGTCGATATCAGGTATTGGTTCGCCCTTACGTTTTGCAGTATTAATCTTGACCCACTTCATATGGATAAGCCCTGCAAGTTCGGTAGTCATTTCTATACTCATTCCAAGCTCTGTAAGTGCCCATATTCCTTTTGTTCCGCAGCTGATAAATCCCTCGTGTGCAAGGACATTCCTAGCAATGTCAATTTGATTTAACACTCTGCTTGCACCTGTTTTTTCGTAAGTAACGTGAAGTTCTTCCTCAGAAATACCCATTAACTCAACGACTTTTTCATGAGCGTCTTTCCGTGCGGCACTCCCGCCAAGATCTTTTAGCGCTTGTATTAAATGCGTAAAATATTTCAGAAATTCACAATTGGATGCAGGAAGTATATCTTCCTTCGGGTTATCTGGCATAACTTTCTTTGTATCAGAATTATTCCAGTTTTCGATAAGCCACCGTGCAGCGTCTGACTTTATGGAAATTCCTGACCCCTGTGAACTCCATTGCTGATTCGGAAATTTTTCCTTTAACATATCTTGTGAGATAAGCTCTTCCGTATGATAATCAAGAAACCCCGTAATGCAGATATCTATCATTCGTCCATTGACATTTTGACCATTATCATCGGTATATGTACCTTTGTATGGTTCACTTGCAGCATATCCTGTTGCAAATATTCCACGTGGTACTGGTCCGAGCTTTATTATAAAAACACGATCGCCTGCTTTGACCTGATTACTGTGACACCTCCAACTAAAGAACACAGCACCGCCATTTTTGACTATTTGAACAGTATTCTTATAGTTGTATTCTTCATTCGGTTTCTCCCAGTCCCATTTGTTGGGGTTATAATTGAGAAGCCAGGTTGCAGGAATATTTTCAGTTGGATTTTCATTCAGGAATATTTCAAGAGCCAATTTAAGCTCATCTCTTAATTTCCAGCGGTATGTACCACTCTCTTTATTCTCTTCAGGTTTTCCAACAAATAATATAGGCCAGTATTTTGATTCATTAACATTGTAGTTAGGGAGTTTGGTAACTTTGATAATACGCTTTGCAAGACTGGTAGCAATAGAATTATAGTGCTGTGGAGTGTCGCCGTATTTAACAGAAAGTTCCTTGCAGGTAGCATTTCCACCCATATCATAAATAAGTTTTATGACATTGAAACTCTTTTCGTCAAATACGTTTTTATCATTTAGCAGATTAAGCCAGTCATCTGCCGTAAGACCGGGATCATATTTATCAAGTGGCGGGAACCATTTGTCAGGTGTTTTCTTATAATACCTTGCAAGATAAAACCCAAAGTCAATAGTAACTTTTTAATTCGGGGTCAGAATAACATTTATCTGTAACTGTCTCATGAAGCATATGACGTATATCATTATCTGCTTTCAGGACACCACATATCTCGTCATACATCTTAAATCCGTCAATCATATTTTGAACAGAACCGTTACGCTTCGGGGTATATGTATCGTCCAATTCATCAGAAACAGCTTTATAGAGCTCATATTTATAAATATAGTATTTATCAGGATACATAAGCCATAAATATGTGCTGACAGAATTGGTATTCTGATAATGCTTTTTCCATGTTCCGTTATCATACTTTGATCTGATTTCTTCTGCGGTATTGATAAACGTTTCTATACGCTGAGTAAGATCAGCGTTTTCATCAAAAAGATTGATAAACATATTTCTGGTCGCTGTGTCATCAGCTTTGGCAAATTCCAGTATCATGCCTCTTGGATATGCGTAACCCGAAACAAGAAGATTGAAGGTCTTATCCGTTGCTTTCTTAAACATTTCACCGAAATTTTCAGCTTTAATATCCCAATTATCCTGAAAATACCTTATCGCTTCCCATTTGTATTTTTCATCTTCCCAATGAGATGGAAAATATTTCTTATATTCAGCAACTACTTTTTCAAGTTTGTCTGAATTTATCATAGCGTTCCTCTCCCTTTCTAAATTGTTATTAGAGTCTGAAATAAATATCCGGTAGCACATTCCATAACAGCCATGTATTCTTTTTTCGCCTAAACAAACTTATGGAACTAAGTGCAGGCACTTTCAATTAAAAATGCCCCGATGCGCACATCGGAGCATTTTTCCATTAGAGTTTGCTAATCAGATTCTGTCTACCATATAAAAGACGTACGATTCGGATCTCTTCTGTTGTAGCATTCACCTGATCACCTCCTCTGTTTTGCAGAGAAGCCGATTGGCAGCACAAGGGTTATACAGCCTGTATGAAATATAATGCAATATGCTATCGAGATCATTTTCAAAGCGTTCTGAAATGATAAGTTTATAAGCCATATTTTTCCCTCAACCTACCAAACACTTCCTCGGCAGTATACGTTCTGCCAGCTTAGAAATCTTCTTCTGCTTCACGCAACTTTTGGCACAAATCATCTTCGCTGCGAATAATGACACTTTACTTATTCATTTGATGGGTAGTATCACAAACTGTATCATAGGGTGGCTTACAGGTGAAAAAGTACGAATTTACGCTGTTTCAAAAAGTGCGTTTTTTATTCCCACTCAATCGTCGCCGGCGGCTTTGTCGTCACATCATACACCACTCGATTGATGTGGCTTACCTCATTGACAATCCGCGCCGACACCACTTCCAGCACCTCATACGGAATGCGTGCGAAGTCCGCCGTCATAAAGTCTGTCGTTGTCACGCCACGGAGTGCGAGCGTGTAATCATACGTCCGTCCGTCACCCATGACGCCAACGGAACGCATATTGGTCAACACAGCAAAGTACTGGTGAATGCTTCTATCTAGCCCAGCTTTTGCGATCTCTTCCCGGAAAATCCAGTCTGCTTCTTGTAAAATTTCCAGCTTTTCATCCGTGATCTCGCCGATAATTCGGATGGCAAGTCCCGGCCCCGGGAAGGGCTGACGCCATACCAGCTGCTCCGGCAGTCCAAGCTCGATACCAAGCTGGCGCACCTCGTCCTTGAAGAGCAAACGCAACGGCTCAATGATCTCTTTGAAATCAACATAATCCGGCAAACCTCCTACATTATGGTGCGACTTGATCACGGCCGCATCGCCGGAACCGCTTTCGATGACGTCAGGATAGATGGTTCCCTGCGCCAAAAAGTCCACTGTCCCCAGCTTTTTCGATTCGCGTTCAAAGGCGCGAATAAATTCTTCGCCAATGGTCTTGCGCTTGGTCTCCGGGTCAGAAACACCACGGAGCTTTTCCATAAACGCCGCCTTGGCATTGACACGAATAAAGTTGATATTCTGACCGGCGAAGGCAGCCTCTACCTCATCACCCTCGTTCTTGCGCAAAAAGCCGTGATCCACGAAGATACAAGTCAGCTTGTTGCCCACCGCACGGGATAACAGCGCCGCACAGACCGAGCTATCTACGCCACCAGAAAGCGCCAGAAGAACTCTGCCATCGCCGACTTTGTCTCGAATCTGGGCAATCGCAGTTTTCGCATAGCTCTCCATTGTCCAGTCACCCGTACAGCCGCAGACGTTTTTCAAAAAGCTGCCCAACATGCCAAGACCGTGCTGAGTGTGATTAACCTCCGGATGGAACTGTACAGCATAGAGTTTTTTCTCCGGACACTCCATGGCCGCCACCGGACAATTCTCCGTATGTGCCGTTACAATAAAGCCGTCCGGCGCCTTTGAGATATAGTCGGTGTGGCTCATCCAGGAGATAGCCATTTCCGGCAAGTCTTCCACGCCTGAGAACAGGATGCTGGATTTGTCATAAATGGTTTCGGTCTTGCCGTATTCTGAGGTTTCACAAGTAGTGACTGTGCCGCCCAAGGTATACGCCATCAGCTGACAACCATAACAAATACCGAGGATCGGGATCCCCATCTCAAAGATCTCTTTGGCAATATGAGGAGAATTTTCATCATAAACGCTGTTCGGGCCGCCGGTAAAGATGATACCTGCTGGCTGTTTCGCTGCAATTTCTTCGAGAGGTGTGGTATAGCGAATGACCTCACAATACACACCACATTCTCGAACACGGCGTGCAATCAGCTGGTTGTACTGTCCACCAAAATCCAGAACCAGAACGAGTTGATGTTTCATAGGCGATAATTCCTTTCTGCTTATGTAAGTTATTTCTATTATGCCATATTTTCGGACGAAATGCAAGTATTTTTTGTGACTGTCTGCATGAAATCTCATCTGAACGTCGATCGCTATGACAATGTCCACATGGTATGATTCACAGTGTTGGTATTAAGCAGATCAAAGCTCTCAATCTCCGGCAGGTAATAGCCGATGTAAAGCGTGGACGAATCAAGCGGCTGAGTCTGTTCCGCTTCAACAAGCTGTGTATTGTGCAGTACAATGGCATAAAACGTATCAAGACAGATATGATAACCGCTATCCTCACTGCCGCCGTCATTTCCTGCAAAATAGTCCAACGCAGAACTACCGGGCTTATAACCATTTTGTGCAGATCGCAGCGTCTGTTCAAGTTCTTCTTTTGTCAGCCCGTATTCTGTCATTGATGCAACCTTATCGATTGCCGCCTGTCCATAATACACTTCATATGTGCCAGAACAGTAGGCACTTTCCGGATTATCAATGGTCTGATACCAGATAAAACCACCGTCTTGTGCCAGCGTGATTTCCGAGTCATTCTCTATCGCAAATGTTCGGCCGCTTGCCATATCCTCTGTGCCGATATCAATGGTCGCTGTACTTGTCACAGCGCGAATATCGACCGGTGGCGTATTCTCTCCTGCACACTGAGCAGCAAATGTGACAACGATATTTTTCTGTGGCACAATCAACACATCGACCCAGAGCATCACCCCACGTGATGTCATCTGGATCTGTCCGATATAGGCCGGGACACCGTCCACCGTCGAAAAAGATACCACTGTATCATCAGCCTCCACAATCGTATAACTCTCTTTATAATATAACAACAGACTCTGATAGAATGCTTCCGGTGTGAAACTGCCAAGCCATGAAACGCCTTGCAGCTGATATGCCGTCTTGCGATCTGGTGTGATGTAGGTTCCCTCAAAACCATCCTGCGGTTCATGCGACCACGTCGCATCCACAGAAAACGTGACATGATCTACCGTGCAGTTCTGCGACAACTCGGCGTTTGACGCTACATCTGGTTCAGAGCGATCTGGCAGCCCGGTGTCAGGCGTGAATTCTACCGCTTCTTCTGAAAAATCCGTTTCTGCTGTCTGTGTTTGCACCTGAGAGGCATTCCCCCTGTGTTACGCACGCAAACTTGTACAGCCAGAAAAACTGATCACAGCCGCCGCCAACAGCGCCACAACTGAAGTGGGTACAAACAAATTCTGATGTTGTTTCATAAAAATACTCCTAACTTTCAAATTGCATCTTTCACATTATTATAACAAGATTTCAAACCGATGTCAAACAAATAAGACAGATCTCTACAATCCTCAGCAACGCAGGTGACAAAACATCCCCTGAAAGTCGACAGAACCAGCCAATGGGCAAAAGCACAAAAAGATGGTGATCAGACCTTGACAGCGAAAAGAATATCTGCTATAATACGAATATGAAAATCATTTTCAATTTCAGAAAGGAATCACAATTATGAAACAAAAACTGGCGCTGATCCTTGCGGCGCTTTTATCTTGTCTGCCGCTTGTCGGCTGCGGTGATTCTGCCGATGATGACGACAAGCTTCGAGTGGTCTGCTCGGTGTTTCCGGCATATGACTGGGCACGGCAGATTATCGGTGAAACCAAAGGCGTAGAACTCACCCTTCTTGCCGACGATGGCACAGACCTTCACAGTTTCCAGCCCAGTGTCAAAGATATTGCCGCCATGCAGCAGGCAGATGTTCTCTGTTATGTCGGCGGCACATCGGACAGCTGGATAGCAGATACACTGGACACAGCGACGCTTTCCGAAACGCAGACAGTTGTCATGTTGGACGCGGCAGACGCCAAAGCAGAAGTCACCGTTGAAGGCATGCAGGAAGAAGGACACGACCACGCATCAGACGACCATGGCCACGAGCAAGCCGAGATTGATGAACATATCTGGCTTTCGCTGCGTCAGGCATCCCTGATCTGTGCCGCGTTCCGGGATGCACTTTGTGCCGCAAGCCCTGAAAACGCAGACGCCTTCACCCAGAATTGTGCGGACTATCTCGCCGCACTGGACACGCTGGATGCAGCATATACGACTTTAGTAACCGAATCTGCTGTGCGCGATACAATTTTGGTTGCGGATCGCTTCCCCTATCGTTACCTCGCCGAAGATTATGACCTGACTTATTATGCGGCGTTCCCAGGCTGTTCTGCTGAAACCGAAGCAAGCTTTGAAACGATCGCATTTCTCTCAGATAAAGTCCGCGAGCTTGCCTTGCCATATATTCTGGTGACCGAAACCAGCGATCAATCCATTGCAAAGACAGTATTGGAAAACGCAGGCTCCGACGCTGGCATACTCATTCTTGATTCTCTGCAATCAGTAACACAGCAGGAACTCGAAGACGGCGCCACCTATCTCGAACGCATGGAAAAGAACTTAGAAACCCTGCGGCTGGCGCTGACATAACAGGCACACTGATCATTCCATACAGAAAGGAGCAGCAATCTATGGCACAACTCACATGCACTGACCTAACCTTAGGATATGAAGGAACAGTAGTGACAGAACATCTCTCCTTTACAGTCAACGCTGGAGAATACTGGTATATTGTCGGAGAAAACGGCTCAGGCAAGAGCACGCTCGTCAAGGCGTTATTGCACCTGAAAGCCCCCATGTCCGGCACAATTGAAACAGGTGACGGATTAGCGTCGGATGAGATTGGCTATTTGCCGCAACAAACAGCAGTCCAGCGTGACTTTCCGGCATCCGTACAGGAGATCGTCCGGTCTGGCTGTCTGAACCGGCGTGGCTTTCGCCCCTTTTATAACAAACGGGAAAAACAGCTCGCCATGGACAACATGGCTCGCCTTGGTATCACATCGATTGCCAAACGGAGCTTTCAAGAACTGTCCGGTGGACAGCAGCAACGCGTTCTTTTGGCACGGGCGCTTTGTGCCACACAGAAAATGCTTCTGCTCGACGAACCTGTCACCGGACTTGATCCAAAAGCACAGACAGAGCTATATGAACTGATCGAACGGTTAAACCGCGAGGACGGCGTAACGATCCTGATGATTTCACACGATATGGAGGCGGCATCCCGCTATGCCTCCCACATTCTCCACATCAGTAAAACGCCGCTCTTTGCCGGCACGATCGCAGACTATCGCCGGAGTAAGATCGGTAAAACTTATCTGGAAGAAAGGACAGACACCGATGGGAATATTTGAACAACTGACGGGCTATTTATCGTTTTCCTTTGTCCAATATGCGCTGATCGCTGGGATCCTGATCGCACTATGTTCCTCGCTGCTCGGCGTAACGCTGGTACTCAAGCGTTTTTCCGTCATCGGAGACGGATTATCCCATGTGGCATTTGGGGCATTGGCAATCGCCACGGTGCTGCGGCTTTCCAACAACATGCTGCTTGTGATGCCAGTGACAATTGTATGTGCAATACTGCTTCTCTGCATGAATCAAAGTGCAAAAATCAAGGGGGATGCGGCGATTGCCATGCTTTCGGTGAGTGCGCTGGCAATCGGTTATCTGGTACAGAATCTCTTTTCTACATCAGCAAATATCTCCGGTGATGTATGCAGCACGTTATTCGGTTCGACACTGATTTTGACGCTATCGAAAGCCGATGTCTGGATCTGTGTAGGCATGTCGGCAGTAGTGATTGTGGTATTTTTGCTGTTTTATCACAAGATTTTTGCTGTGACGTTTGACGAATCCTTTGCGACTGCAACAGGCATTCGTGCCAATATCTACAATCTGTTAATTGCAGTCATTACGGCAGTGATCATTGTGTTGGCAATGAATCTGGTAGGATCACTTCTGACCTCTGCGCTCATCGTTTTCCCGGCGTTGTCTGCAATGCACCTATTCCGGAGCTTCCGCGGCGTGATGCTTTGTGCAGCGGTGATCTCTGTGATCTGTGCAGCAGTCGGACTTGTGATTTCGATTTTAGCATCTACGCCTGTGGGCGCAACGATCGTCATTGCGGATCTGGTGGTATTTTTGCTGTGCTGCGGCGTGCGGTGGACGATAAGACGATAAAGTTTCCTCTTCCCAATACTTAAAAAAACAGACATGCACGTAATTTCTCAGCATGTCTGTTTTTTATCAATGATACTAAAAAGCCTGATTAGCTCTTCACTTTGACCTTGTACTTTCCATTTTGTACACAGTGCACTTAAAATCGAGAAGGTTAAGGAATAAATTACAATCCCTGTCGGACAGCGTATGATTCTGTTCATATGACATAAGGATCTTAAGAACAGGCTCATACGGATGATGAGATGATCATCTCTCTGATAAAAAATTCTTTATGTATTTTCGACCAAAAAACAAAACAGCACCATCCGAAAAAGGATGATGCTGTAGAAATGGGATCGGCACCGACCAATTTTCCCAGGAGCTCACGCTCCAAGTATCGTAGGCGCAAAAGAGCTTAACTTCCGTGTTCGGAATGGGAACGGGTGGAACCTCT
>CASEUJ010000035.1 GCA_949291125.1 uncultured Ruminococcus sp. | reverse complement strand
TGGGAGAGCATCTGCCTTACAAGCAGAGGGTCATAGGTTCGAGCCCTATAGTTTCCACCATATGGTCTGGTAGTTCAGTTGGTTAGAACGCTGCCCTGTCACGGCAGAGGTCGTGGGTTCGAATCCCATCCAGATCGCCATTTTATGCAGCTTTTGTTGCGATGCCTCTGTAGCTCAGTCGGTAGAGCAGGGGACTGAAAATCCCCGTGTCATTGGTTCGATTCCGATCGGAGGCACCAAGAGAATATGTTGAATCGTCTGTAATTTCAGGCGTGCCTCGCAAGGGTGATTGCTTGTGTGCTTCATATTCTATATGCGGATTTAGCTCATCTGGTAGAGCGCCACCTTGCCAAGGTGGAGGTAGCGAGTTCGAGCCTCGTAATCCGCTCCATTACATTGTATTATCTCTTCCATAAATAGAACGTGTAAGTGTCATCGCTTGTGCGTTCTATTTTTTTCTAAAAAAGACAGGCTCGACAGAAAGGATATTTCCATGAAGGTTTTGCATATTGGCGATGTTGTCGGCGCTGCCGGCAACGCATTTCTACAGCAGTGTCTGCCCGGAATGAAGCGCAAGTATCAGATCGACATGACGATTGTCAACGGTGAAAATTCCGCACAGGGCAACGGCATCACGCGTCATTCTATGGAGCAGATCTTTTCCGCCGGTGCAGATGTTATTACAACCGGCAATCACTGTTTCAAGCGCCGCGAGGCGATGGCGATCTATGAAAACCCGACGGTATTGCGCCCGGCGAATTATCCGGACGGCTGTGTGGGGCATGGTGTCTGCACCATTGATTTCGGATCGTGGCAGGCGGCGGTACTGAACCTGTCCGGGACGGCGTATCTGGATCCATTGGATAATCCGTTCACCATTGTGGAACAGTTGCTCGAAGAGATCGAAACGCCCAATATCTTTGTCGATTTTCATGCAGAAGCGACTGCGGAAAAAAAGGCAATGGGTTTTTTTCTTGCCGGGCGCGTGACATCTGTTGTTGGGACGCATACGCATGTCCAGACCGCAGATGAGACGATCTTGGAGGGACACACGGGCTATCTCACCGATGTGGGTATGACCGGGCCGGAACACTCGATCCTAGGCGTTTCTGTTAAGCCAGCGCTTGATCGTTTCCGATTTCACTTCCCGACACGCTTCACAGAAGCCGACGGTAATTGCTTTTGTAATGGAGTTGTGATCACATTTGATGAAAAATGTGGTAAATGTACGAAAATTGAACGTTTGATTCTTCGATAATGCACAAAAATGTAATTAGGGTATTGCATTTTTGTATGCTTTATTGTATAATGTTGATGTAAAGTGGCCAGAGGCGTTTTCCGGCACGTCTGGTGGTCGCGGATGCGGTATTCAGACATCATGATTTTTCTACAAACCGTACTACAGGGAGGCTTTTAACATGGAAGTTTTGAAGGTATCATCACACTCTTCTCCAAATTCAGTTGCTGGCGCCATCGCGGGCGTTGTTCGTGAGAAGCAGATGGTCGAAGTGCAGGCAGTCGGAGCCGGTGCAGCAAACCAGGCGATTAAGGCGATCGCAATAGCCCGTGGCTATCTTGCGCCGATCGGCATGGATCTGGTCTGCATCCCGGCATTTGCAAGCATTCTGATCGATGGCGAAGAACGTACGGCGATCAAGCTGATTTGTGAAGAACGATAAATGCCATAGAGATAAAAAACGCTGCCGGTGTCAGAAACGGCGGCGTTTTTTCAGAATAAACGTAAAAACCAAGTCAAAAAGAAATGAGGAGAAATGATGGATTCCTGTGATACGTTTTTGTGGATATTCGCGCTTGTGGTATGTATTTTGCATGCATGGTTTACGGCGGCAATGATTTCGGTGCGCACGCTTGGCGGACAGATTCGTTCGCTTGCAGGGCGACACCCGGAACTAGATTTTTATCATAAACGCAGGACGACACTGCACTGTACGGTGTCCGTTGAGCTGATTGCCTGTACATCAATCATTGCGACGCTACTCTATGCACATGCGGCAGTAAATGGATGGCTGTTTCTGGAGTCTGCTTATGCACTGTTGTGGTGTCTGCTGCCGGGGCTGACTGCACTAATTGCACTGCTTGTTTTCGATGGTGCTGGCCGCGGTATTGGCAGAAAATTTGCAGAAAGGACGGCGCTGAAATCCCTGAAGTTTGTTCGGCTGGTGACGGTGCTGCTCTGGCCGTTGCGGCTATTGTATGCCGGCGTAAACCGGATCATGGGCGGCGAACGCCTGATGAAAGAGCAGATCACAGAAGAGGAAATCATGCAGCTGGTCAATGCTGGCAATGAAAACGGCGTGATCGAAGAACAACAGCGCGAAATGATTCATAATATCTTCGCTTTTGATGATATTACGATTTCAGAGGTCATGACCCATCGAAAAGAATTGATTGCTATTGATGTGGAAACGGACATTCAAGAGGTTGTCGATCTTGCTCGCGACGAGCATTATTCTCGCATGCCGGTCTATCAGGATAGCATCGACAATATCATTGGCGTATTGAACACGAAGGATTTATTGGGACTGATCGGCTGTCATGATATTTCGGGATTTCATGTGCGCCATTTTCTGCGTGAGGTTCTGTTTGTGCCAGAAACGGCAAAGTGCGACGATGTTTTGTCGGAGATGTCGCGCAAGAAGATGCAGATGGCGATCGTTGTCGATGAATACGGTGGCACTGCGGGCGTGGTCTGCATGGAGGATATTCTCGAAGAGATCGTCGGGAATATTCAGGACGAATACGACGATGAGGAACAGGAGATCCGCCGCGTGACTGACACGCTCTTTACCATCGATGGCCATGCCGATCCAGAAGATATCATGCCCATTCTGGGGCAGACGCTTTCGGAAAAGATGGAGTTCGACACCATGAGTGGCTTTGTGGTCGATCTGCTCGGGCGGATTCCGGAACCGCGGGAAAATCCATCGGTACAGTGGCATAACGTGCGCTTTACGGTGATGCGCATGGAGGATAACTGGATCGCGAAGATTAAGGCGGAGCTGTTGCCGGAGAAGGATGGCGGCGCGGTCGCGGAAGAATCATAAGAAGAATCCATAATACATATAAAACACCACCTGTCCCCGGTAGATTCGGTCGGACAGGTGGTGTTTTTTGTGTCAGAGCCGGTTTTCGATCTCCCGGACAATGTCGCTCATGCGCACGTCCAGCGCCGTGGAGATGCGATAGAGCGTCTCCAGCGTAGGTTTACGTTCGCCGCGCTCAATGGCGCTCAGATGTGTTCTGCCAATGTCCGCAAGGCCGCTTAGGACTTCCTGGGAGATGCCTTTGGATTTGCGGAAATTGGAAATGACATTGCCAACAATTTTTGGATCCAAGGTAGAATAGTACATAAAATCGCCCCAATATAATCATATACTGGAAAATTCGACCTTCTGAATACATATGTAGTCGATGGTGAAGGCTGGGTGTGATATAATAATTGTGATAAGATGTACTGTAGTACAGTTGTCAATACTTTTGAAGGAGGAAAACCTATGAAAAGAATAATGGGCTTTATTACGATGGTGGCGATGTTGGGAAACGTGATGCTAACGGGGTGTAGCGATGCGGATACTGCAGAAAAAATTGCAAGCAAAGCAAGCAGGAGCAAAGAAAATGTGGTAGAAGCGCATGCGCAAGCAATTTGGACGGGTGATGGGGAATTGTTTCTGGATTTACTGCCGGAAGAAATTGTAGATAAAATGGAACAAGCGCAATATCTAGATAGGGAACAGCTAGCAGAACAAATAGAACAGGATTTACCGTTTGGAAATACTGTTGTTGAAGATGTTGATATTGTGGAAGAAGACGAACAGAATCTACAGAATTTTAATGAATGGCTTGTCAACTATGGGTGTTCTTTTGCAGACGAAGCTTACAGAATTAATTACGAGGTCACAATTGGACAAGAATTAGCAGATGAAGATTATGAGGGAGATACACGTGTTACATCAGAGGCATACGTATTTGAAATTGATGGCGATTGGTATGCGATGTCAGAGTGGGTGGAGTCAATTATGGATCCGCCTGAATATGAATATTAAAAAGGAGCTTTACATATGAAAGAATTTATATTATCTGCAGTAGGTCGCGTTATAATATTTGTGGTATGCTATGCAGTTGTATTTGGATTGATACTTGGTGCCTCTGCTTTGGAAAATCCGGTTATTGTCATGATTGTAATGATACCGCTAATTATTTTTGGATGGCGATTTATCAACTGGATCACACCGAGTATGTTTATTTGGATGTCTTGGACAGGCTGGCTGATTTATTTTATTATTAAATTGATGGTATCGGTGCTTTTGGGTGCTTTCATCGTTCCGTATCATGCAGCAAAGTATGTCCTATCAATATTTGATAATGCATAATGGCGGTACGATGGCAAGTGGTGGAGCGCAAATGTTTTGATTTATTTCTACTACTTCTTGATGGAAGGCTAAAAACGAATGTATGTGAATACATATGTGTCGTTATAAGCATAGCAAATTCGTTCCCAGTATATTTGCAAAAAATGAAAAGGAGGAATCAACTATTATGTGGGAATGTTCAAGGTGTCACGGCCAGAATAAGGATATGGCAGGCTATTGCTATCATTGCAAAACAGCAACAAGATCAGAGGGTGATGGTGTCAATGTCGTGCAGGACGTAGAGGTGGAAAAGGATATCTTTCTGGTACTGTCTTTTTTTATTCCAATTGTGGGCGTAATTCTATATTGCATGAATGTACGTACAGCTAAAAAGGTGGCGGAGGCATATCTGACCTGGTCAATTATGTCAGTTTGCCTTGTGGCGTATGTGGCGGTTGTGGTGTATACTGGCGTGTTATTTGGTCTTATTCCAGCGCTGTCGATTTTGCTTAGCATAGGAGCGATTCTCGGTGCCACTGTATCAGCTGTAGGCGGTAGTCGAATTGCAAAACATTTGGTTGCTGGTTTTTTTTCAGTAACATGTGTATTGTTTGTGGTGTTTGCCTATCTTGAAATAGGCATTTATCCGGCGATAGGATTTGCAATCGGGTTAGGTGCACTGCTGTTGTGTGCGTTGTGGGCAATTTATGGTGGCGAAAGAGTGCTATATATCCTTTCTTTTGTTATTCCGCCTGTAGGTTTTATCATGTATGCAGTAAAACGAGATTCTGCGCCTTGTGTAGCGAAAAAATGCCTGACTTGGATGGCGATCTCTTTTGCTTTGGCTGCACAATTGTCGGCAATTGTTGCAGTAGTAGCATTACTATGAGGTGAGGTGACGTGGCGATGATGGAGAAGGGATGAGATAATATGATTATTATTTATTTCATACCATATTCGTTTATTGTGTTTGTGACACTCGCTGTTTTCGGGATGATTGGTGAATCGGTCAGCACGATCCCATGTCTTGTGACGTTGTTATATGTGGTTGTTGAGGCTTTGCTCTTAATTTTTATGATTGTAATCCATTGCCGTGACCGAGAACGGACGTTGAAAAGCAGTGCGTGGAAAATGCTCTATATTGCAAATATTGTCAAAGTGTTAATCCTGGTTTTTTCTATTTATTTCTTTTTCAAGGCACCAGCAGATACAATCGAAAATGGCACGGATTTTTTCTCGTTTTTAGGCAATATCATTTATATTTTGTTTGGGCTTCTTCTATATGGATTGGGTGCATTGTTCTGTTGGCTGGCAACTTGGACGGCTGTTGGCGAAATTGAGTCAGGGCATGATGTACGCATAAGAATGGCAATTATGCCGCTTGGAGTGGCGATTGCAACCGTTTTAGCAGTCAATGTCTTTTTCAACATTTTGTTATGATGATTTTTTCAGGAAGAAAACCTCTGCGGTTGTCCGTGGAGGTTTTCTTATTTGGATTGATTGTGCATTTTCAACAAAGTATAGTTATAATTTGTTACAATTTTCGGCTTGACAAAACAGGAGTAGGTGTGATATAATAATAAAGCTGTCGCACGAGGGCGAGAGTTAAGGGAATAGAGAGAATGGGAGCGAAGGGATTCGGGATCATTCACAATTTATTT
>CASEUJ010000034.1 GCA_949291125.1 uncultured Ruminococcus sp. | reverse complement strand
CACATAATACTACCGATGCTTATCTTGACAGATTGTGTGATTTATGCTATCATATAGCCGTAGCATATCCCTTGTGCTACGCTATTGTATACGACCGCTCGGCTTCGGCTGGGCGGTTGTTTTTTTGTTTTTGATTACCGTTTATTTCGTCATTTTTTCGTCAGGGTTGATTTTCGTCAAAAACAGAAAACCACGCAATCTCGATAATTCCCGAAATTGCGTGGATTTCTACTGGTCTGAGTGACCGGACTTGAACCGGCGGCCTCTACCACCCCAAGGTAGCGCGCTACCATCTGCGCCACACCCAGATCTGCATTTGCAATGAATACCGTTACAGCAAAGTATCACACAGCATATCCAAAACTTTCTCTTATTATAACAGATAAATTTACGCTTGTCAAGACAAAATTACAGAATCCTTCATAGAAACCGCATGAACATAAAAAATGCACAAATGTATCGTTGTATTTTTGTTTCTGTATTGCGATTCCCAGTTCTTTTCACTGAAATCATCAGGTATAAGTCAAATTTTCAAATGGATTTTTTGCGCAAAACACCCTTCATGCGTGAGCCTTAACAGAATCCTGAAAATCGAAAAAGCGCTTCCATATGCATGATATGCTCTTGCGAACACCAATGCACACGGAAACGCCCGATACATTCTTAAGATATTTTTCACTGTGTGTTATGCATTTTCTGTTTCATTCAATTCAGAATCTTCATCGGACAGATCCAGACTAACCGGTTCATCTATCGAATCCGTTTCTTCATCTGCATCGTCCAGATTCAACGAGCAGACGCCATCCTTACAACATGCGTCATCTGTAGTCTGCGGTGATTTATCTTCATCATCATTTTCATCTGAATCTTCACAGACCGGATAGTCCCAATCTTCCAGCTCATCATCCAGCCGCCTTTTGTCATATGCCTTTTTAAGCGCCACAATTGTCGCCGCCGAAGCTGCAGCTGCTGCCAGAATCATTGCGGTTACTGTTACTGCTCTCATGATAAACCCTCATTTCTCCGCGCCTTTTTTCGGAAAGCCCATCCTGCAGCGCAGTAAACAGCACGGGCATACTTTTTTACGCCGCCACAAAGTCGGCGCAAACTCTATCTTCTGATGATACATATAGTATACCATACTTCCAGAAAAAATACAAGCATTTTTTATCTCTCTTATAAATTTCCTGTCAGGTACATCAAAATGGAAATTGCTGCAAGCGGCGCAGTTTCACAACGCAAAATTCGCTTTCCTAGCCAGACGGGTACTGCACCGGCAGATTCAATCTGTGCCGCCTCATCTGCGGAAAATCCACCTTCGCTACCGATCACTACAGCAATTTCGGCCGCATCCTGAAGCGCAAGTTCCGAAAGACGCTTTCCGCCACCCTCATAGAACAACAACGCACATACCGACTGTGAGAGCTCTTCACACATCTGCGCAAAAGAATAAAGCGATGCGACTTCCGGGATCACGCTTCTTCCGGATTGTTTTGCCGCAGATTCGGCGATTTTTTTCAGCCGCGCTTGTTTTTTCACAAAATCAGCCGGCTTTGGACGCGAAACACACCGACTTGTCAAAACCGGCACAATGCGCGACGCCCCGAGCTCTACAGACTTCTGAACGATTTGTTCCAGTTTATCTGATTTCGGAACTGCTTGATAAAGTGTAAGCGAAACTGAAGGTTCAGCTGTATCTTCGAGTTTTGCAAGGACATTCAGTACAACACGATCCGGCGTGATGGCAGTAATCTCACAACGGTAATCATTTCCACCAGCAGACACTGTCAACTGTTCTCCTACACGCATCCGTAGCGAAAGTCCAATATGTCTGGCATCTGCCCCTGTAATTTCAGCGCAGTTGTCGTAGATTTGGGGAATAAAAAATTTTGGCATAATGCGTTCCATCCTTTTTTCATATTCTCATTCCAAGCGCGAAAGCATCCCGGCATTTTCCACGGTATTTCAACAAGTAACTTTTATAAATTCTTAATGCTGTTTCCATGAATTTTAAGGCAAAGCAAAAAAGAGATACGCATCGTCAAATTGCTACTTTCCATTTTTGACGCAAAAAATCATATCAGAATTGATTATTGCATTTTTATGGGTTGTGATTCTCGTTGAAATACCATGCTGTATTTGCGCATGTACCTTGACATTTCCCTAAAAATATGATAGAGTAGAAAACGTCAGGCTGCATATGCATGCCGCAGAAAAAATCGTAATCTCCCGCAGGAAAGGAAGTCCCTTTATGTTTATGCATCATTCTCATACGCGGCGGCGTTTAAGTGCGCTCATCTTTGCCGGCATACTCGCCATGCTATCAACCGGCTGCAGCAATAACGCCGCACAAGATTCCGGCTCTGCTGACAGCGCCATTTTTAGCGATCTGGAATTCTCAAACATGGAATCGCTCGAATACGGCGCAACCATGCGCGATAACACCGACTATTCCATTCCAGTTGAATATGACAAACGTTTTCTTGAAGATGGTGAGGTTGAAGCATTGGTCAACTATTTCACCTCGATCCAGACAGAAGATGCTCAGCTCTATGACGACTGTACCCCTGATTTCTATGTTGATTATTATCTCGAAAATGTATATGGCGGTCTATTAGATTCAGATGCATACCTTGCGCAGCAATACCGCACGTTTCAAGACCAGCTTGACGGCGCTGATGTGACATTTTCATTGCTCTCTGTCACTTCATGCACCGAAGATGAATCCGCAGAAGACGGCGGCATTGCAGCACTTAAAGAGATGTGTGTTGAGCTCGAAGGACAGGAATACTGCGACGCGAACTGGAATGGCTGCAAGCTGTTAACTGTCGAGCCAACGCTCTCTGACGGCACAGACAACACCTTAGTCGGCGGATCTATGAATATTTTTGTTGTCCAGCTTGAGGGAAGCTACTATATCTGTGCATAACCCTTAATCTAACTTGTTTTCTTGGGAAATACCGCAAAAAGGCTACCTGACGGCTTTGTGCGCCTTCTGCTTACATGTTTTCCGTTATCTCACAAAAATACTTGTGAATATACAAGGTATTTATTCCGTTTTTTGTTTTACTTGATGCACAATCTATGTGCGATATTGCCTTAGAGCTCGTGCATTTGATCCGGCATTCTTGTATCTTCATCTTCCTGTTCGGATCGGCTGCGACTTTCTTTCTCCTCCGCAAGGCGCCGCAGTTCCTCAGACAGGCGATCCGATGCTGCGCGATAACGACAGTACAAGATGCCAAGTGTCACCAGGTAGACCAGAGTCACTACAATAAACAAGATCAAAAATGTCTGATGCGTCATTAAGTTTTCTCCTTTCTGTTCGATGATGGCCAAATCGCTTTGATAAAATTATGCAAATAGTATGAGAAAACACTGTTCATGCACGTGAACAGTGTTTTCTTTTATGTAGAATAGAATAATAAGAGGTTGTCAGGGTCATTATCAATCCGATACATCTGTATTTTCAGCTTGTTTGTCGGCTGCCTGTTGCGCCGCCAGAAGATCACGAATTTCCATCAAAAGCTTTTCTTCCTTTGTTGGCTCTGGATCAGTCTGCGGCTCAATTTCCTTTTTGCGGCGAAAAATGTTCATTACCTTCACCAGCAGAAACACACACAATGCCGTCAGCAAAAATGTGATTACAGCATTGAGAAAACTGCCGACCGCCAGAAACGGCTCATTGCCCCACGGTATCGTGATCCCGAGTGTGCTGAAGTTCACTCCAGCAAGGATCATTCCCAGAAATGGCATTAAAATATCATCCACCAGAGAGGTTACGATCGCCGTGAATGCCGATCCGACAATCAGTCCAACCGCCATATCCAGAACATTTCCCTTTGAGATAAATTCCTTGAATTCACCTGTCACATTCTTCAGCATACCACCGGCTTTTTTCGCCGTATCCTTTAGATCATGTGTCAGCTGTTCCATGTCATTTCCCCCTTCAGTTCCCCTCAGGCATCGTCTACAGCGGTATCTTCATCTACTATCGAACTGGCATCATCACCTGCCGCATCATCACTTACGAGATCTGTGTTATCTTCTGTTTCCTGATATGTCCGGATTTCTCCAGTATCCACTGTAACAATAAATCCATTTGCATTATTGCCGGAAATCGTATAATCCTGATCCGGTGGCACCATAACGTACGTGCTGTCGGCATCCGGATCTGCCGGGACATAATATACCTCATAGATCTCACCATCCCAGTTTGTAATCCGAAGCGGATTATCCGAAGTATAACTTGTCAGAAGTAAAATATATTCTTCCAAGCAGAGATCATTGTCCATGATATAAGTCGCGTGCGGCTGACCGACATAACGATAGTGATCCGGTTCACCGTCAAGCCCGGTGACATCTGCCTTATCTGCACTGTAACGTAGAATATAGCCATATTTATCACAGTTCTCATTGATCCATGCATAGTCGCCCGTGCCATCATACGGATAGACCTGTCCTTCCTGATAAATAGAAAGATTTACGGCATAGCCAGTTTCATGTTCGCTGTGTCCCGGAAGCGCCACGCGGTCTGATGTTTCCTGACCAGTTTCTGCTAGATCTGCGTCATACATTTTCTGCTGCTGTTCGTGGGTTCGATACCCTTCATTGATAATAATATCATCATTGCCGGTCGCTACATAAAAGGCATCGAGCATTTCCGACAACGCCGCAAGTGCATCTTCACGCAGACTCAGCTCAGAGCCTGTGATATGATAGCTCTCAATCCCATGTGCCGAGCGATACTCATAAATATTGACGATCTCTTCCGGATCCGTTTGTGTATAGCCATAATTATCATTCACCAGGATCAGAGATCCAGCCGACATCTCGCTCTGATCGACCGCAATATTTTCATAGATCCTGGCCTCTGTCGCAGGTTCTGTGCTTTCCTCTGCCGATGGAATAGACATCGTCAAATCCTGATTATCCGTCCCCTGTGAAATCGGGGTCAACGAACGATACATAGAAAAACATGCATACCCAGCAATTGCCACTACAACAACAGACGCAACGATCTGTGCTGCCAATTTTCCGCTGGAGCCGCGCGGCTGACGCGGTGCAGGACGCTTGCGCGATGACGCCGCCTGCTGCGGTTGTTTTGCCTGCACCTGTGCCGGCTTTTTCTTTTTCGCCTTCTTTTCCTGACTCATTTTTGGAACACCTCCAAATTTTCGTTCCCCCAGCCCGATCTGTCCAACTGATGCAACTCACGAAAAACGGGAACATTTCACGGCGTATCACGATCATAGCCGTTCTATCGTTTTCTTATTCCTAAATTATTATACCACATATCCCGAAAAATGCAAATACTTTTTATGCATTTTGCGAAAATTTTTTTAGGTGATACCACATAAAGTTCGTTCGCCAGATATGCCGTTATATTTTTATCCAATAACAAAAATATGACTTGCGAAACTGATAGGTGGTGCGGTATTGCCGAATATTGTTCTGTGACTGTCTTACACGCCGGGTGCCGTCACATATCCATCTACATCAATAGAGATGCCAAATCCTGTAGAAAGGGACTCCATGCGACGATAAAAGGCATCTTGTTCCTCCGGTGTTCCATAATAGAGAACCTGACACATCGTCTGCTGTGCCGGGATCAGTTGTAATTCCATCGTAATGTCATCCACCGTACCAGACAGATGCAGCTGTGCCAGCATGGTATCCATAGTCATACCGTTGAACCAATAGTTTCCCAGAGAGTAAAGAATTGGCTTGCTCTGGTAGTATTCAATGCCCTGTAAGCGATGCGGATGATCTCCGATCACGGCATCTGCACCACATTCGATCAGCTTGTGACCGGTTTCGGTCTGATATTCTTCGAGCCACGTCACCGCTTCAATACCCCAATGCATATAGACGATCACATAGTCGGCGTTTGCCGCAGCCTCTTTGGTCTTTTCATACAAAAGCGTCGGATCGACTGTGCGGAATACGCCCGGCGTAATTTCAGTCGCACCCTTTGTTTCTTCCGTCCATTCAACACGTGTACCGGAGAGAAACGCCACAGTCAATCCATCCAGTTCATAGTAATAGATGGACGATGCCTCTTTCAGATCGCGACCTGCACCGACATAGGGGATATCGGCCTCATGTAGTGTATCAAGTGTATCAAGCAATGCATCTTCGCCAAAGTCATAGACATGGTTATTTGCCAGCGAAACGATATCCACGCCAAGATCTTGCATCACCTGCACATTCTCTGGATTTGCCCGAAAGGTATAGGACTTTCCCGGCAGGGCAGTGCCACGGGTGGTATACTGGAATTCGTTATTCACAAAACAGATATCGGCTTTCTGCATATACTCCACCATTTCCGGCGCAATACACTTTTTAATATCGCGACCCTGTTCGATCCAGTAGGCAGTTGTGCGCGCCTCATCAGAAACACTGATATCCCCGGCAAAACACAACGTATAGTCGAATGGCTCCGGTTCCGTCGGCAGCTGCGTCTGTATCTCCGTAACGATCGCCTGATCCTTGCCGTCGGACGGTTGGCTGATCCTTTGTGTCTGTGAATCTGTACAGCGAAAGCACAAAAGCACCAGTCCCAGAATCAGCGCCATACAAACCACAACAGCAAGAACCTTTCGCAGCTGCCACAACACTGCAACGGTTCGCCCAGAATAATAGCGATAACGACATGCATTCCTCCGATGTTTTTTTCTCCCCTGAACCTCCATATCTTATTCCCCTCTGACAAAAATACAAAATAACACTCTATATTTTACAAGATCTGATGCGTATTGTCTATTGACAGAATCTACAAAAATACCATGAACTTTCGTTTTTTTCATAAATTCTGGTATTGTTTTTTGTGCAAATCTCCAATCTTTAAAATTCTTGCAACATTTTGCGCCCTATGATTGTGTTCTATATATAGGGGCGCATTCGGAAATCAAGAAATTTCGCGCCGTCCCCAAATTTTTATTTTGTATCAAAAAAGGAGGAATTTCTACGAAAAAAACACTCGCCCTACTCACCGCCGCAGCAACTATGCTGACCCAGCTTGGAGTATTCAGCAAATTACCAAGTCTCAGCGTAAATGCTGCTGCAATCGTGGTAGAGCCCCAGCAGGCAGACGATGCCACCGACTATACCCTGATCTACGATGTTCTCTCGAACGGTACCGCCGAGATCACTGGCTTCACCGGGGCGCTTCCCGCAGACCTTGTGATCCCATCTCAGATCGATGGCATTGACGTATCCCGGATCGGATTTGGCGCTTTTGCACCCAGCGACCCGGAGGCCTATTACTACAGTGAGGTCGACCCGGAATATTACGCAGAATATTACGACACCACCACGCCGCTCTATTCCCCCATCAAGACCCTCACCATCGAAGAGGGCATCACTCTCATAGACAGCTGTGCGTTTCTTTGCTGTCAGGATCTGGTGGAGATCCATCTCCCGGATTCTCTGACGACCGTCTGCAATGGCGCCTTTGCCGGGTGTCCGAATCTGACCCAGGTGGAGATCCCGTCCGGTGTTCAGACGATTTTAAGTTACGCCTTTGGCTATGACTGCTATTACGAGGAACTGCTGGTATTTCCTATCGATGGCAGCGGCTGTATCACGACTTATGAGCCGTCGTACAATACGCCCATGGAGGACTTTACCATCGTCGGCGCTCCTTCCTCTACTGCCCAGACTTACGCTGAGGAGAATGGCTTTTCCTTTGCGGCGAACGATTCCACTGGTATCGAAGAAACCTTTACCTATGACAATCTAAATCTCCACGCCGGAGACGAGATTAACATCAGCTTCCCCATCCAGCTGCCGGGCGGCAACACTCATATGAGCTACAGCATCTATGACGCCGCCACCGGCGATCTGATCGGAAACGGCGAATATGATACAGACACAACGATTCCGCCCACGTTCTCCCATGAAATCATCACCGATGTGGACGCAGTCGAGGTGGTGGTTCTGTCAGATTACGGCGGGATCGAGCCGCTTTCCTTTAAGACCTCTACCGGTATTATTGTGACAGGAACAACCACCACATCCACCACCCAAACCACCGAAACCACCACCGAGATCTGGTCGGAATCGGAATATGTCATTCTTCTGGACAGCCTTCCGGACAAAACCAGCTATAAAATCGGCGAACCGCTGGAGCTGTCCGGCCTGACCGTCTCCCTGATGTTCTATGATTCGCACGGCGGCGAAAACGCAGTTTACAGCGGCGTATCACCACTAAACTATCCGGAAGTATTTGTGGTAGACACTTCTACCTATGACAACACAACCGCCGGCTCCTATAACATTGCGATTTCCTGCACCGACGCCTACCAGGGCTTTATCCAGACGACGCCAAAACACTTTTCAGTAGATGTAGGCGCATCAACAGAGACACAAACCGTTCCTGTCGCCTCACGAACTACAACCACCGCTTCTACCGTTCAGACCATCACAACCACCACAACGGCACTCGATATGCCGATAGAACAGAGCTTTATCTACGAGGATTTAGGGCTAGAGACTGGGGATACCATCTACTTCGAGTTCTCCACCAAACAGGTCTATCCCAACGATTTTGTCTCCTTTGCACTAATCGATCTAGCCACGGGCGAGGAACTGTACACCAGCAGCTATAACACCTACGAAGACCGTATCCCGGGATTTTCCTATGATGTGAAATCGGCGCTGGATGCCGTGGAGATTCGGGTACTCTCTGACTACGGCGGCATCTCGATCTGGCGATTTGAAACCTCTACCGGCATTGTGGTAACTGGAACAACCACTACCACCGCTTCTACCGTTCAGACCATCACAACCACCACTAGTCCCATCTCCGGCGGCATTGTAGGCGATGTGAACCTGGACGGCGGCGTCACCATGGCCGATGCCATCCTATTGAGTAAATATGTGACGAATCTGGTGGATTTCAATGCCGAACAATTGAAAAACGGCGATTGCCATGCAGATGAAGGTGTTTCTGGAAATGATGCCATGAGCCTGCTGCGATTCCTGGTACAGCTGATTGATGTCCTGCCGGAGCAGGCGACACAGCAGCCGCCCACGACTACAACCGACACCGCATGCAGCACCAGTGCGACCACCACAGCACCCTGCTTCGAAACCACCATTGAAACCACCACCCTGTCGTATTCCGTCACTGTCTCCACATATACCATCCTCTTTGATCCCACAGACCCCTCCTATCCCACCCTTGTGGACAGCGGCACAGACGCCGTCCTGACAAACTGGGATGCGTTATACGCCTACTGCGTCTGCGGATCAGCTGACGATGGGATCGATGCCCAGTTTAACGAACTTCTGGAGACCTATGACGAAGCCTTTTTCGCTGAAAATATCCTGCTGGTACGCCCCATCCCCAGCACCACGGCACTGCCCTATGCCTTCGATAATATCTTCTACGAAGGCGACACTTTGCACCTGACCTATTCCCATGACGTCTACCGGGAGATCGACAGTCCTCCGTCAGTACTGCTGCTGATGCTGGTGGAGATCCCCAAGGCGCAGTACAAGGCAAGCGATGTCCAGTGGCACGAGATAGAGGCTTTTGACACCAGCTTCTCACTGGACGAGGATCTCGAGGCCACCGCAACCTTCTATGACTTTGTCCAAAGCGCAGATGCCGCCGGGCTGATCACCAGCGTCGATGCGCTCCAGACGTATCTGACGGCGGCCGGTCTTGACATAGAATGCGCCTATCTGTACAACGTCTATGACGAAGCATTCTTCGCATCCAACAGCCTGATCATAGATGCGTTCTGGGAAACTGCACCAATCCGTTCCTACGCCGCATCTCTGTCGTGGGATGTGGGAACTGTTGTAGGCGAAGGCACATGTGTTGTGCCGATTGCATTCTGTGACATAGTATATCCGCCCTGTCATCTTGCACTGGTCTGCGTACATGATGCCGACCTCTCCGGCAAGACACTTTCTTGGCAGAGAGATACCGCGATCATCGAAACATGATAGCGCACATCTTTGTCCCTTTCCAAATCACATAAAACGAGCATACTGTGGCGTTTTTCGCCCGGTATGCTCTTTGTTTATATCAATTTTTCATTCTGCGGCATATACTTTACATCAACAGCAGCATCAACACCATCGTCAGCGCCGTTACCAAAACATATTCC
The DNA here is from genome assembly GCA_949291125.1 of uncultured Ruminococcus sp. GTDB lineage: Bacteria > Bacillota > Clostridia > Oscillospirales > Ruminococcaceae > Ruminococcus_C. The sequence goes on along the minus strand of CASEUJ010000034.1, from coordinate 4,585 downwards.
ACAACAATCACTACAACGATCAGCCAACCGTTTGTACCACCCTCCTGCCGCAGCCGCATACGACGGATCGGACCGGTAAACCCAGCACTACACACTTTTTCCACACGCCGGTAAGCATGACGATAATAGATCCAGTTCCCCAACAGACCGAACACGATCGACAGACACAGATCGAGATAATTGCAGACGGTGACCAGATTTTCAATCAGAATCTGATGGCTCTTGAGCTGGTCAAGCATACCCTGCATCAGTTCCGGTGCATTCGGATACAAATTCGCCAGAAGCTGGTTGCCCTCCGAAGAAAACGACGCAATCATGTCCGGTAGTGTAATCAACAGCGTCTGTGCCATTTGCGGCATTTGAATCAGCGCAAATATGCCTGCCAATACAAGTGCCAGTGGCAGCATCTTGCGATATGCAAAATAGAGCTGAGGAAAGAGCAGACATGGGCAATTGAGCGAGATCCGCCGGTTTTCGCGTGCAAACCGTAAAAACTTCGGCAAAAAATAGATCTGATTTTTCGCCACAAAATCCGCCATATCCCCGAGCCGTTCTTTCCCGATCTGTTCTTCCGGATTCATAGCTCCATAGGGGTCTTCTATTCCCATTTGCTCTGCGGTATGCTGGATACGTTCACGCAAGCTCTCGCGGTGTTTTTCTTCGCTCTGTGTCGACGCAGGAGGAGTCGTATCCTGTTGTCCCAAAGACGGCGGCACATATGGCGTATGAAGTGGAACACCGCAGTTCTGACATCGCTGTGATGACACATCATTTTCCGCGCCACAGTTCGAACAATGGGTCATCTCTACTTTTGTCGCTTCTTGTGGCAATTTAATACGCGTCCAGCTCCCACCGGATTCATGTAGCGCATGGTTCACACAGAATCCTGCCTCCTGATAACATGCGCGGTGATAAGGTGTGCCACACTCTGGACAAACGACAACATCGTCATTCTCTCGCAGCACCTTCTGGCAATAAAAACACGGGTCTCCAGTATGCAGTCCCATAGAAAGCCCTCCTTTTTCTCCTTTTGCTATTATTCTATTATACCATAAGAAAAAATTTTTTTCAATATCCAAAGAAAATATTTGCATCTTTTCTGGTTTTGTAGTATAATAGAATAAGTATGGAAGGACAGGGGTTGAAATCGTGTAACACATGGCACAAGTAAGAACCTGAAAATGCGCATTCTGACGACGCATTGGATAAACATACAGAAAGGAACAGACCTATGATTTTATTAGACGAACTGCGTGTCACTATGAATGACTATCGCAAGGATCTGACCGAGCTCTATGAAGTACTTGGCATTGAGGCGGCAAAGGCACGCTATGACGCACTGCAAGAACAGGTTGCTGCACCAGGGTTTTGGGACGATCTAGAAAATTCCCAGAAGGTGCTACAAGAATCCAAATCATTGGAGAACAAGATCGCCCAATACAAGAAGATGGAAGAACAGCTGGACGATATTCTCACGCTCATTGAATTGACGCAAGAAGAAGGCGAAACCGAAAGCAACACCGAACTCAACCAAGAGGCAGATGCCTTTGTCAAAGAACTAGAGTCGCTTAAGCTGGCGTCACTCCTGACTGGCGAATATGACAATTCCAATGCGATTCTGACGTTTCATGCCGGTGCTGGTGGCACAGAGGCACAAGACTGGGCAGAAATGCTTTATCGTATGTACCATCGCTGGGCAGAACGCCATAACTATCAGGTAGAGTTGTTAGACTATCTTGACGGCGACGAAGCCGGACTCAAAAGCGCGTCGATCCTCATCTCCGGTGAAAATGCCTATGGCTTTTTGAAATCTGAATCCGGCGTACACCGTCTGGTACGTGTTTCACCGTTCGACTCATCAGGACGCCGCCATACGTCTTTCGCAGCGCTCGAGGTCATGCCAGAAATCGACGACTCGATGGAAGTAGACATCCGCCCTGAGGACATCAAGATGGACGTATTCCGCTCAAGCGGTGCTGGTGGCCAGCACATCAATAAAACCAGCTCTGCGGTACGTCTGACACACTTGCCAACCGGCATCGTAGTATCCTGCCAGACCCAACGGAGCCAGTTCCAGAACAAAGACTATGCCATGAAGATGTTGCGTGCAAAGCTGGTGGAGATCAAAGAGCGCGAACATCTCGACAAGATCGCGGACATCAAAGGCGTTCAGAAAGAGATCGCATGGGGCGCACAGATTCGTTCGTATGTCTTTATGCCATACACGCTGGTAAAAGATCACCGCACCGGCTTTGAAAACGGCAATATTCAGGCGGTCATGGACGGCGATCTAGACGGCTTTATCAATGCCTATCTGAAAGCACTTTCGAACGGTACCCTGCAAAAATAATGCGTTTTTGCAAAGTTCTGTTGTGGATCCTGTTTGTGCTGTACATTGGATGGATGCTGTATCTTCTACTCTTCCAGCGCATCGGCTGGAACGCAGACACGTCTTACAGCCAATGGATACAACAATCTATAAACCTCGTTCCTTTTCGAACGATCCGCGAATTTATTCGGATGGTAAGAGCACATACAGCATCCGGCAGCACAGATTATGCTCTTGCGATGCGAAATTTGGGTGGAAATGTGATTCTATTTGTTCCGCTTGGCGTTTTCCTGTCGCTTTTATTCCACCGACAAAGACACTTCCGGACATTTCTGCTTTCTGTTACTTCGGGGATCGTGCTGGTAGAAATGATCCAGCTGTTTTGCATGCTGGGAAGCTGCGATATCGACGATCTGATCTGCAACATATATGGTGCAGCCTGCGGATTCGGCATCTGGCGGTTTGCCGCAATCATCCGAAACAGACGCATACATCAGACCGCTTCCTCCTCGTAAAAAACAAAAACCGGGCGCGATGTCGTAAAAGATCGGCTGCGTCCGTTTTTTTGTAAAATCAAATCAAAACCACCCGTTAAACGGGTGGTTTGCGAAAGCCCTATAAGGGCATGATACTGACGCTGCCCCTTAAGTGGGCTGAGAAAGGTCTGCCAACTGCATTTCACTCTCAGCCACCCCTTAAGGGGTTTTAGCGCCGCTTTTTATATTTCTCCCCTGTAAATGGATCTACTGTTTCGAACAAACTCATTTGATCGCTTGCAATATCCTCCTGCAACTGGTTTCTTATATATTCCTCTATCTTCTTTTTATTCTTTCCTACTGTATCCACATAGTAGCCTCTACACCAAAAATGTCTGTTCCCATACTTATATTTGAGATTCGCATGTCGATCAAATATCATCAAAGAACTTTTCCCTTTCAGATATCCCATAATCTGTGCTACACTATACTTTGGCGGAATTGCTATCAGCATATGGATATGATCAGGACACGCTTCTGCTTCTATGATCTCCACTCCCTTCTGTTCACATAATTTCCTGAGAATTTTTCCAATATCTCCTTTTATCTGATTATAGTTCACCATTCTCCTGTATTTTGGTGCAAATACGACACTATTCTCAATCACACAGACTTATATGAATACAAGCACGGAAAGATATTAATACATTTAAACTTTTGTTTTGAAGGTTTTCCTACAGAACAAACTCCTGCGGCAATGCTCAAATACTACCGACAGCGAAAGGGTTTAACCACACGGCAGTTAGCCGAGTGTGTTGGAATTGTACCCTCAACGGTGTTAATGTATGAGCGTGGACACTTCCCGATACCATATCAAACAGCTATTGCTATGGCTGAAGTTCTTGAAATTGATAGAAATCTGCTCTTCGATGAGTTTGCTCAATTTATGGATTATCCTTACAGTGATAGACTTCGTGAAGTCAGAAAAGCGCACAGATTAAATCAAGCAACTTTTGCTGAAAAAGCAGGTATTAGTTTGAGCATCTATTCTAAGTGGGAGGGCGGTTCACGACAGCCGTCAAGAAAAATGTATCGGCAATTGGTAAATACATATCCCGAAATAAACATATGAAAATACAGCGTATCTGTGATATAGCAGGTACGCTGTATTTTTTTATCGGCACATTAGTGTTATTACCTGTCTTTCTGTAAAATAAAAGTACAATAAAACACAGGAGGAAAATACTATGGAAAAGTCATTATTTGAACAAATGGGTGGTACTTATACGCAAGTCGGAGATTATCTGCTCCCAAATCTCATCTTACCCGAACAACAAGATCAGCCGATCGGAGTATGGGGACAGCGACACGCAAGATATTTGAAACAACACCGCAAAATTATTTATATGAACCTTTTGACAAGTGGCAAACTAAACGACTATCTTGTCGATATTGAAAATCAGGCTCAAAATATGTTTCTTCAAATTGTAAAGCAACTTGCAAAAAGTGAAGGCATAACAGAAGAACTTAAGGCAAAAGATCAGACTGAATGGGTTGCACAAATGAACACTGTTTGCTACAGAGCAATAGAAATTGTAAATTCTAAGTTGATTTATTAAAAATAGTCCGCTCTAATTGAGGAGTCTATCCCAGAATTTGTGTAAACCTCTGAAGTAGTGTAAAATAGAAGAGACACTACTTCGGAGGTTTTAATTATGAGCAGAAGAGGAAGAAAAGGAACAGAAGAACAGCAGGCAAGACGAGCGCTGATAAGTGAGCT
>CASEUJ010000033.1 GCA_949291125.1 uncultured Ruminococcus sp. | reverse complement strand
TATATATATCAGTTAATTTAACAAGTGATTTTGACTTTTGGATTGGATACATAATAAGCTCCTTCATATCGAATGAATTTACTTTTATCATGATAATTTCAATGATAAAAGCATAATTTTTTTACATTATACCATAAATACAATTGTTTGTCAACAATATTTCGCCATAAAAACACCGCAGAAAAGTCGGCGCCTGCCCGTTTTGCTTTTCAGCGGTGTTTGTCGCATGATATATACTTTCTTTTATTTGGTTGTTGCTGTCTGATATACCACTGCTTCATACGGCGATAGTACGTTGTTATTCAAAAGCGTGCTGTTTGGATCATTGCCGAGAATCCGTGTCATTCCCGAAAGCTGTGTTTGGAAGTCCGCCTTTACCGGCGCTGCTGTCAGATTACAGATCACGATGATTTCCTGCATTTTTAATTTTCGGCGATAACAGAAAACATCTTCCCGTTCGGATGCAATGAATTCGATCTTACCATTGGCAATACAATCGCTTTTTTTGCGCAGCGCGATCAACTTCTGGAAGTAGGAGAAGATTGAATCGCTGTCGTTCAACTGCGTATTGACTGCAACGCCCTGTGCATTTTCAGATATCCCGATCCAAGGCATATGTTCAGAGAAACCAGCGTTTGTTCCGGGTTCCCACTGCATGGGTGTTCTGCCGTTATCTCTGGAACGTTGTGACAAAATGTGGAGCGCTTCTTCACTCGAAAGTCCGTTCTTTGTCAGGATCTGATAATAGTTCAGGCTTTCCACGTCGCGATACTGGTCGATGCTGGTAAAGCCGGCATTTTTCATTCCGATTTCTTCACCTTGATAGATATACGGAGTGCCACGCATCAGATACATCAGCGTTCCCAGCATTTTTGCGGATTTTTTCCAATACGTTCCTTCATCGCCAAAGCGTGAAACTGTACGGGGCTGATCGTGGTTGCACCAGAACAGTGCATTCCAGCCATGATTTTCCTGCATGCCAAGCTGCCATGTTTCCAGCAGGTCTTTGAGCTTGCGATAGTCTACTGGTTGTAACTTCCATTTGTCTCCATCGCGATAGTCGACCTTTAGATGGTGGAAGCTGAACGACATATCCAGCTCTTGTTGTGCCGGATCGGTATAGCGGATGCAGTTTTCCAGAGTCGTTGAAGACATTTCGCCAACGGTCAGCACATCGCCGAGTCCTGCATCGCGGTGCAGCTCCTGCAAATATGCGTGTACATTTCTGCCATCCGTATAAAAGCGCCTGCCGTCGCCGATGTGATCATCTTCAAATTGTTCTGGTTTAGAAATCAGATTAATGACATCAAAGCGGAAACCCTTGACACCTTTATTTTTCCAAAAGCGCAGGATTTCTTTGAGTTCTTCGCGGACTTCTGGGTTTTCCCAGTTCAGATCTGCCTGCGTTTTATCGAAAAGGTGGAGATACCATTTTTTCAGATGCGGCACATATTCCCATGCGCTTCCACCGAATTTAGAGATCCAATTGGTCGGCGGTGTTTCCGGGTCGCCATCGCGGAAGATATAATAGTTCATATAGCGCTTATCGCCTTGTAGCGCCTTCTGAAACCACTCATGTTCGGTCGACGTATGATTAAACACCATATCGAACATCAGACCGATCCCAAGCGAATCTGCACGTGCAATCAGTACATCGAGATCCTGCATCGAGCCATACATTGGCTCGATTTCTCGGTAATTCGAGATGTCATAGCCGTTGTCGCGCTGTGGTGAACGGAAAAATGGGGTGATCCAGAGATAATCGACACCGAGGTCGTGGAGATAGTCGAGCTTTTCGGTGATGCCGCGCAGATCACCGATCCCGTCGCCGTTGGTGTCGCAAAATGACTTCGGATAGATCTGATAGACTGTGCTGTTTTGAAATTGTTTCATTGTCATCCCTCCGCTTTTAGCTCCATGTGATTAGTTTTGTCATTCCAATCTGACAATTTATGCCAGTTTCAAATTGAATATCGGAAGCGTTGCCTTCATCGGTAACGCAGACAACGGTTGTGGTCGGGTGACCTGCTGCACGGATCTTTTCCGGCGAGAACTGGATGAGCTTGTCGCCCTTCTTCACATGGTCGCCAGTTTTGACAAACATCGTAAAACCATCGCCGTTCATGTCAACCGTGTTGATCCCCACATGGATCAATAGTTCCAATTCATTGCTGAGCTTTAAGCCGCAGGCATGGTTGCTACCTTCCATTACAACGGTGACCTCCGCATCACAAGGAGCAGTGATCGTGTCTCCGGTCGGTTCAATGGCGAGTCCGTCGCCAAGGACCTTCTGTGAGAAAACATCATCTGGGACATCGGCGATTGGGATCACCTTGCCTGAAACCGGCGCATAGACTGCATCTGTTGTGGGTATAGTTTCTTCTGTGATTGCCGTTGGTGCATCTGTGGATGCGATCGCTTCAGTCGGTTTTGGTTCATCTGAAGCTATATCTTCTGCAGAAAGCTTTTTCTTGCCGACAATCAGAGTCAACACAAACGGCACAACAATCGCAATCAGCATACAGAGTAAGAAAATGACCCAGAATTCAGTTTTAATCGAGAGGATTCCCGGAATGCCGCCGACACCAATACTGAAGGCCTGTACGCCGAATCCGACCGAAACAATTGCCGCGATCGAAGAGCCGATCATACCACATACCAGCGGGAAGCCATATTTCAGATTGACACCGAACAGCGCCGGCTCTGTTACGCCAAGATAACATGAGATGAGAGCCGGGATGTTGACCTGCTTTGCGCGATTATTCTTACGCTGAAGGACAGCCATGCCGAGAACCGCCGAACCCTGTGCGATATTACTTAGTGCAATCATCGGCCAAAGGATTGTGCCGCCATATGTGTTGGAAAGCGTGGTGTCGATTGCGTTTGTCATATGGTGGAGACCCGTCATAACAAGAGGCGCATAGAGTAAGCCGAATACACCGGCAAAAATCACACCATACGGAGACATCAATCCATTATATACGACTGATGCGATCGCATCGCCGATTTTCCATCCGATTGGGCCGACAACAGTGTGTGCAATGACAACGGCAGGAACGAGAGAACAGAAGGGTACGACGATCATGCTGATGACTGCGGGACAGATTTTCCGGAAGAATTTTTCGAGATAGACGAGCACGAATCCAGCCATCATTGCCGCAATGACCTGTCCCTGATAGCCGATCATTTCCACTTTCGCAAAGCCGAAGTCCCATACGGGAATATCCGCCGCAGGCGTATCGGCAACGGAAAAGCCATTTAAGAGCTGTGCGGATACAAGCGTTAGACCAAGGATAATGCCGAGGATCTGTGTTGTGCCCATTTTCTTTGTGATCGACCAGACGATCCCGACGGGCAATAGATGGAATACGGCCTCACCAATCAGCCATAAGAAGCTATAGACACCTGACCAGAACTGGGAAATATCCGCAAGACTTTGCGTGCCGTCGTTGAAAAAGTTGATCTCACCAATGATATTGCGCACGCCCAGAATTAAACCACCACAGATCAGCGCCGAGATCAGCGGCGCAAAGATCTCGCCGAGATTGCTCATTAGGCGTTGGATCCAGTTCTGGTTACCCCTTGCTGCTTCTTTTGCCGCTTCTTTGTTGACGCCTTCAATGCCGGCAATTGCAGTGAATTCTTTGAAAAATTCGGAAACATCGTTTCCAATGATGACCTGAAACTGTCCGGCCTGTGTAAATGTACCTTTGACAGAAGAAAGCGCTTCGATTGTCTTGATGTCTACCTTCTTCGGGTCGCCGAGAACAAAGCGCATTCTGGTCATACAGTGCGTTACGGCGCTGATATTGCTCTTTCCACCGATCAGATCGAGCAGTTTTGCCGCATCATTTTGAAATTTTCCCATTTAGATTACCTTCCTTTCTGATTGCAAACAACACCGCAGAATCCACGCCACCTGATGCGTTGTTGTCTGATATCTGCCAGATTATTGTACCAAAAAAAGATGGATTTTCCGGAAGTTTCCGGCGTTCTGGCTTTTCGGATGTTTGAACTGAAGACCTTTGAAACGTTCCGCTTATGGCGGCTTTCATTGTCTTTATTATAACTTGTATAAACAAATTTCTCAAAACTTTTTTGAGAAATTTGCAGTTTTTGTTGACAAAGCACAAATTCTCTGCTATAATTTTATTGAACTTGTATACACAGGCGTTAGGCTGACACCGGATATTCCGGCAAATGGTTGATATATTATGCGACAAGGAGTAATGATCTATGCCAAAAAGCAAATATGATACGATTTATCAGGTATTGCGTGAGCGAATTGAAAACGGAACATATGCGCTGCAGCAGCTTTTGCCGTCGGAGGCACATCTGACAAATGAATTCGCTTGTTCCCGGAATACGGTGCGTCGTGCGATTCGGATGTTGTCGGCAGAAGGATTTGTTCAGTCTGTGCGTGGCAAAGGTGTTGTGGTGATCTATGAATCGGGAAGGCAATCGGTGTTTTCCTTGAACCGGATTGAATCTTTTACAGAAGCTTCTACACGCAATAAGCGCAATTATAAGACAAGGATCCTTTTGTTTTCAGAGTTGACAACAGATTCTCATATCCATCGTCGAACTGGTTTCCCGATCGGCTGTGAGATCTATTATATTCAGCGCTTGCGATATATCGAAGACGTTCCACTGATTATGGATCATAATTATTTCCGGAAAGATATTGCCATCGGTTTGACAAAAGAATTGGCGCAGGGGTCAATCTATGCCTATCTCGAACAAGAACTCGGGGTAACGATCACGACGACAAAGCGGATTATCCGGGTAGAACCGATCACAGAACATGATGAAACATATTTACAGCTTGATGGCTGTAACTGTGTGGCAACAGTTAATAATTCGACTTATAATAGTGATGGCGTAATGTTTGAATTCACGCAGTCCCGCCACAGCCCAAAATATTTTGAATTTCATGAGATCTCGCACCGCAGTGAATAAGCGCTGCATTTACAGCAAGAATGATATATCATATGAAAAGGAGAAAGGGACAGAAGAGATGTTCTTCTATTGTATTGCCTTTATCTAGACAGGAAGGAGGACATGTATGTGAGAAACTTTTTGAGAAAGATCACGCGAGTTTTGACAAGTCGCCTGGTTGTCATCGGACTCTTGATCGTATTGCAGTTTGTATGGCTGGTGATGCTGATGCTCCAGCTGGTGCAGTATGCCAACTGGGTTAACATCGGTTTTCTGGTCATTAGCATTGTCATTGAACTTTATATTGTGAGTAAATCCGGCAATCCATCCTATAAAATTTTATGGCTGTTGTTTATCGGGGCTTCTCCGGTGATCGGTGGACTGATGTATCTGTTTTTTGGAGATAAGCGCCCGTCGCGGCGTATGCGGCGCCAGCTGCATCATGGGAAACATGTGATCGGGATCCGGTCGCCTATGACTGATGTCGATTGTCACCTTCCTATACACATCTCGCAGCTTTGCAGCTATCTGGAAACATGTGGATTTTCGTTGTACCAGAATACACAGACAGAATATTTCCCTGTCGGAGATGAGATGTATCCGCGTCTAATCGAAGACCTTCATCATGCAAAGCACTATATTTTTATGGAGTATTTCATTGTTTCAGATGGGAATATGTGGGGTACCATTAAGAAAATTCTGAAGAAAAAGGCGGCGGAGGGCGTAGAAGTCCGGTTTGTCTATGATGATCTGGGATGCATTAGCTGCCTGCCTCCGAATTTTCGGAAAGAACTTGTTGAGGCAGGGATCCACATCATGGCGTTCAATCCATTTCGCCCTGCACTTTCTGCGGTCATGAATAATCGCAATCACCGTAAAATCACTGTGATCGATGGCTATATTGCCTATACCGGCGGCATTAATCTAGCTGATGAATATATCAACCAGAAACAGCGCTTCGGACATTGGAAGGATACCGCACTACGGCTCTATGGTGAAGCGGCGTATTCGTTTACGCAGATGAGTCTGGAGCTCTGGAATGCTTTTCACGATACAAAGGATCGATGTGAAGACTTTATTCCCTATCGCTATCATGCGAATGCATTTCCGTCTGACGGGTTTGTACAGCCATATTATAACTCACCCTTTGAAAATGAAACACTGGCACAGGATGTCTATTTGAATTTGATCTCCCAGGCAAAACGCTATGTTTATATTTTTACACCATATCTGGCGATTGATGATGAAATGCAGCATGCGCTCTGTATGGCGGCAAAGCGGGGAATCGATGTGCGGATCGTAACTCCGGGGATTCCGGATAAACGCGTAGTATATTCTCTGACGCGCTCTTATTACGAACCATTGATTCGTGCTGGGGTACGGATCTATGAGTATACGCCGGGCTTTATCCATGCAAAAAGTTATCTGGTGGATGATGAGGTCGGCATTGTCGGAACGATCAATATGGACTACCGCAGCCTTTATCTGCATTTTGAATGTGCGGCGCTGATGGTGCAATGCAGCGCCTTAGAAAAGTTAAAGATTGATTGTATTATTACCATGGAACAGAGTCACCGGGTGACACTGCAAGAGTGTAAACAGCGCAGACATAGCCTGATTTGGCAGGCAATCCTGCGCACGATTAGTCCGCTACTATAAATCAGAAAAGCAGCAGGAATTCCCTTGAGGAATCCCAGCTGCTTTTTCAGTAAGTATATTGGTTTTATGCTCATGCGTTAAATGTTTCGTACCAGACGATTTCATCAAGCGGCTTACGGTCGGTGTCATAGCGGTCTGTCGGCTTTTGTGCCTCTGGGTTTGCATAACCAAGGCACAGCACATTCACTGGAATAAATCCATCTGGAATGTGGAAAGCTTCACGCAGCACATCTGTCTTGAACCGGCAGACCCAAAGAGAACCAAGACCCTGTGCAGTTGCTTCCAGCATCATATAAGTGGTGACAATGGAAGCGTCAATCTCGTAGATGTTATGCCCATCGAATTTGCGTGTCCATGCGGCATCCTTTTCGGCACAGACAACGATAAATGCCTTTGCGGTATACGCTTCCGGTTTTACGACAGCCTCTGCCATTTTTGCAATACCTTCCGGGGATTGTACGACCAGAAGACGCTGCTCCTGTGCATTCACGCCGGTCGGTGCAATGCGGCCAGCCTCTAAAATTGCCTCAAGCTTTTCCGGCTCTATCGGCTTGTCCTGATATGAACGGATCGAGCAGCGCTTTTTGGCGAGTTCCATAAAATTCATAATATGTTACTTCCTTTCTGATTCAGACAATACTTTTGATAAAATTAGTATAGCATGTTTTTTTCGAAAAAGCAATATAGATGCAGATTTTTTCATCTTTTTCTCTGCGCTTTACTGTGCAAATACGATAAATCCCCAAAATTGCGATGTTTTACGCAGTTAACAAAGTAAATCGGGGAATACTTAACATTTAGCATAGATTTAACATTGACGGGATGTTGTATTTTACAAAAGGGTGGTATAATAACTTTGTTCAATGGAACAAATAAAATAATGAAAAAGGAATGGTGCGATTATGATGAAAAAAGGTATTCGTTTGGCAGCAGTGGCTGCAGCAGTAGCAATGTTAGGTACAGGACTGACTGGATGCGGCGGCGTAAGTGGCTCGATCTATGTAGTTACAAGAGAAGATGGTTCTGGTACAAGGGGAGCGTTTACAGAGCTTTGCGGCATCGATGTAGATGGTACAGACAACACCACGCAGAGCGCAGAAGTCACAAACAGTACGGCAGTTATGCTGACTACTGTTGCAGGGAATGCTTCAGCAATCGGTTATGTTTCGATGGGCTCTTTGGATAATTCTGTAAAGGCATTGACGATTGAGGGTGTGGAAGCAACAACAGAAAATGTGGAGAATGGCAGCTATCCGATTTCTCGTCCGTTTAACTTGGTGACTCCAGAAAGTGGCATGAGCGATGCAGCGCAGGATTTCTTCAATTATATCATGAGTGCGGATGCCGCAGAAGTCATTACAGAAGAGGGCTATATCCCGGTGGGAACAGAAAGCTATGCATCCAATGGTGCAACCGGTAACGTTGTCGTAGCTGGTTCTTCGTCTGTGACTCCGGTTATGACAAAGCTCAAAGAATCCTATGAGGCGATCAATTCTGGTGTAACCATCGATGTTCAGCAGAGCGACTCGACCACTGGTATCACTTCTACACAGGAAGGGATTTGCGATATTGGCATGGCATCACGTGAATTGGATGAAAGCGAAACTGGTGTTGTCAGCACAGTTATGGCAATGGACGGCATTGCAGTCATCGTAAATACTGAAAATGAGATCAGTGGGTTGACGCTGGAACAGGTAAGACAGATTTATACCGGCGAAATTACCGAATGGGATAGCCTGAGCGCAGAATGATCTCAGGAGGGAATCGTGCATGAAAAAATATCGTGAATCCATCATGAAGGTGGTATTCCTGATCGCAGCTTGTATTTCCATTGTGGCAGTTGTCATGATTTGTGGCTTTTTATTTGTCAACGGCTTTCCGGCAATTGCCGAGATCGGTCCGCTTGAGTTCCTCGGTGGCTTGATCTGGAAACCGCAGGCGGATCAGTATGGCATCCTTCCGATGATTATTGGAAGTATTTATGCAACGGCAATTGCCATAATCGTTGGCGTACCGATCGGACTGTTGTGTGCCGTATTTATGGCACATTTCTGTCCGAAAAAACTCTATAAAATCTTAAAGCCGGCAATCTCCCTGCTTGCCGGAATCCCGTCGATCGTCTATGGCTTTTTCGGACTTGTGGTGCTTGTTCCGATGATGCAGAGCATTTTTGGTACGGGAAAGTCGATCCTGACCGCTGGAATTTTGCTCGGCATTATGATATTGCCGACGATTATTGAAATTTCCGAATCGTCGATCCGTGCAGTGCCGAGCAGCTATTATGAAGGCTCTCTCGCACTGGGCGCAACCCATGAGCGCAGCGTATACCGTGCGATCCTGCCAGCGGCGAAATCTGGTATCATGGCCGGGATTATTCTGGGCATCGGTCGTGCAATCGGCGAAACTATGGCAGTTGTCATGATCGCCGGAAACCAGCCGGTATTGCCAACAAGTATCCTGCAAGGTGCCCGTACGATGACGGCGAATATCGTCATGGAAATGGGCTATGCGACAGGTCTGCACCGAGGCGCACTCATTGGTACAGGTGTTGTACTCTTCGTCTTCATCCTGCTCATCAATGTTTGCTTCTCACTTGTGAAGAAGAAGGAGCAAAAATGAACGAAGCAAAACAAGAAATCAATGTAGAATCAATTGTAGGGATCAACCAGCAGACCTTCCGGCAAAAGCTTGCAGCTTATAAGCGTCACCCTGGGTCCTTTGCTGTTTTGATTGTCACGCTTTTGGCAGCGGCAATTACCATTGGAGTCCTGTTGAGTCTGATCATCTACATTCTGGCAAAGGGTGTGCCGAATATTCGCCTTTCACTGTTTGAGTGGAAATACACTACTGAGAACTGCTCTATGATGCCGGCGATCATCAACACGATTCTGATGACGCTGCTGACGCTGATTATTGCTGTGCCGATCGGCGTGTTCTCTGCAATTTATCTGGTCGAGTATTCAAACCGCGGCAGTAAGTTCCAGATGAAGCTGGTCAAGATCATCCGTATGACGACCGAGACCTTACAGGGAATTCCGTCCATCGTCTTTGGTTTGTTCGGCTTTTTGGCGTTTGTTGTAACATTTCAGTTCAGCTATTCGCTTTTGGGTGGCGCAATTACCATGGCACTGATGGTATTGCCGCTGATCATGCGAACAACAGAAGAGGCACTGCTCAGCGTACCGGATTCGTTTCGCGAAGGCAGCTTCGGACTGGGCGCAGGACGTCTGCGCACGATCTTCCGAATCGTATTGCCGAGCGCTGTGCCCGGGATTCTCGCCGGTGTCATTTTGGCGATCGGACGCATTGTCGGGGAAACTGCGGCGCTGATGTATACCGCCGGAACTTCGACAGATGTCTGTTCGGGATTTTTGAAACCGTGTCGAACGCTGGCAGTGCATATGTATCAGCTGCTCTGTGAAGGAAAATATATGAATGAAGCTTATGCAACGGCAGTCGTGCTGTTGGTGCTGGTCATTCTGATCAATGTGCTTTCGGCGTTTGTCGCAAAGAAGCTCACGAAAAAGTAAAAGAGGAACGAATATGGCAAAATTTGAAATTCATGATATGGACTTATATTACGGTTCGTTCCATGCGCTGAAAAACATCAATCTGGATCTGCCGGAACATGAAGTAAGCGCATTTATCGGACCGTCCGGTTGCGGAAAATCCACGCTCTTAAAATCGCTCAACCGAATGAATGATCTGGTAGAAGGCTGTAAGATCACCGGCGATATCCGTCTGGATGGCGAAGATATCTATGGCGATATGGACGTCAATTTACTTCGCAAGCGTGTTGGTATGGTGTTTCAGAAGGCAAATCCCTTTCCCATGAGCATTTATGATAACATCGCCTATGGTCCACGTACGCACGGTATTCGTTCGAAGGCAAAGCTCGATGAGATCGTGGAACAGTCCCTTCGGGATGCAGCAATCTGGGACGAGGTCAAAGACCGCCTGAATAAGAGTGCACTCGGAATGTCTGGTGGACAGCAGCAGCGCCTTTGTATTGCGCGTGCACTTGCCATACATCCGGAAGTGCTTCTGATGGACGAACCGACAAGTGCACTGGATCCAATTTCAACTTCTAAGGTCGAAGATCTTGTCATTTCCCTGAAAAAGGAGTATACTATTATTATCGTCACACATAATATGCAGCAGGCGACTCGTGTTTCTGACCGCACAGCATTTTTCTTGCTTGGAGAAGTCATTGAATATGCGGAAACGGAACAGCTCTTCTCGAAGCCGAGCGATAAGCGGACAGAAGATTATATTTCAGGGAGGTTCGGATAATGAGAAAATATTATGCGGCACAGCTTTCGACACTCAATACAAGCTTGATTCAGATGGGTGCACTTTGCGAGGATGCAATTTCTTCCGCAATCCAGGGGTTTTTAGAAAACGATCCGGAA
The DNA here is from genome assembly GCA_949291125.1 of uncultured Ruminococcus sp. GTDB lineage: Bacteria > Bacillota > Clostridia > Oscillospirales > Ruminococcaceae > Ruminococcus_C. Next base: position 116,180 of record CASEUJ010000033.1, on the reverse strand, counting down.
ATTGCAAAAAAAGTTTCCGATATAGAAATGGAGATCGACCAGTTCGAACGCGATATCGAACGGCTTTGCATGCGGCTATTGCTGATGCAGCAGCCTGTTGCAACAGATCTGCGTGTCGTTTCTTCTGCACTCAAGATGATTTCAGACCTTGAGAGAATCGGCGACCAGGCATATGATATTGCAGATATCACAAAAAACAATTCGTTTCGGGATTACGGAGGAAAGCTGGACATCAAGGAAATGGCAAAAGCGACAATTGGGATGGTAACCGACAGCGTCGACTCTTATGTCAAACAGGATCTCGAACTTGCTAAAAAGGTGGCGAAGGAAGATGATCGTGTAGATGAACTGTTTCTGCGGGTGCGCGCAGAACTGTTGGAACTCATCCGGAAGGACTCGGTCGATTCGGAAGACGCATTTGATCTTTTGATGATCGCGAAGTATTTAGAACGTATCGGGGATCATGCCGTGAATGTTTCAGAATGGGTAATTTACGCGATCACCGGAGACCACGTTTGAATGTCACATGTTTCCGTCTGAAATGAGAAAGTTGGTTGCAATATAGACAGATTTATCAGATCTGACACAAACGCGCAGAAGGAGCATCCGGAAAACCCGAAAGTTTTACGGCGATGTTCCTTTTCTGCATTCATTGCGGAACAGAAAAATATGCATAGAAAGGGCAGGAATATGATATATTTGGTAGAAGACGATGACAGCATCCGGGAGCTTGTCACATATACATTGCGTAGTACAGGGATGGAAGCAAAAGGATTTTCTACGCCAGCTGAATTTTGGAGTGCGATGGAGAAAAAGCTGCCAGAGCTGATACTGCTAGATATTATGCTGCCGGAAGAAGACGGACTGGAGATTCTGAAAAAGATTCGGAAAAATTCAAAAACAAAGTCTGTTCCGGTCATTATGTTAACGGCAAAGGGGACGGAGTATGATCAGGTTGTAGGGCTTGATTGCGGTGCAGATGACTATATCCCTAAGCCCTTTGGAATGATGGCACTTGTTGCGCGGATCAAAGCTGTTTTACGTCGCAGCGAAAAGGCATCGCCGGAAAAAGTGCTGGAGATGGGAAGTTTGATCGTCAATTCGACGCGTCATACAGTGCATGTTGCCGGTGAATCAGTCAGCTTGACACTCAAGGAATTTGAATTGCTTTGTTTGTTGTTGGAAAATCCCGGAGTGGTATTTACGCGTGATCAGCTTTTGAATCAGATCTGGGGATATGCCTTTGACGGAGAAAGCCGCACAGTTGATGTCCATGTCCGTCATCTACGCCAAAAGCTAGGGGATTGTGGAAAGTACATTGAAACAGTACGCGGCATTGGCTATCGCGTGGGAGATGGTAGGGCATGACCAGACGTATTTTTCTGTCTACCATTGTTGTAGTAATATCATCCCTTCTGCTCAGCATTTTGTTGATTACAGGCGTTTTATATGAACATTTTGAAAAAGTCCGCGTGGATGAATTGGAAACAACAGGCTCGATCATTTCGCAGGGGATTGAACAAAATGGTATTTCGTATCTGGAAAATCTGGAAAATGAACATTGCCGCATCACTTGGATTGATACAGATGGGACTGTGTTATATGATAATACACAGAACGCAGCGGAAATGGAGAATCATGCGGATCGTGAAGAGATCCAGGAGGCAATGGAAAACCGATCTGGCGTCAGCGTCCGACATTCCTCTACGCTTTCAGAAAGTACGATCTATTATGCAATGCGTCTTGATGATGAAACGGTACTGCGAATTGCAGTGGCGCAAAGCTCTGTCTGGGCGTTGCTTGGCGGTATGTTGACACCGTTTGCGTTTATTGTGTTGGTATCCGGTGTGTTTGCCGGACTGCTTTCGTATCGTGTTTCAAAAAAGATTGTAAAGCCACTCAGTGAAATTGATCTGCGTCATCCGGAACAGGTGGATACGTATGATGAACTTTCTCCGTTTTTACAGCGCATTGCCGCGCAGAATCGTGAGATCACCAGAACGATGGAAGAACTGCAAAAGCAGCAGCAGGAATTTTCTATGATTACTGAGAATATGAGTGAAGGATTGTTTGTGATCGACCGCGATTATCAGATCTTATCTTATAATAAGAGTGCAATGCAGATCTTTTCACTCGATCCTCACGCCACATATCGAAATTTGCTGTCTGTTAATCGCAGTGAAAGTTTTCGTAGTGTTGTAGAAAGTGCATTGCATGGAAGACATGCGCAACAGAATCTGGAATTGAATGGTAGGATCTATCAACTGATTGCCAATGCGGTTTGTGATCCAGATGCATCTGATGCTCTTGCCGGTGCTGTGATTCTCGTTTTAGATATCACCGAAAAGGAAGAACAGGAACGCTATCGGCGCGAATTTACAGCGAATGTTTCGCATGAGCTGAAAACACCCCTGACTTCTATCTCGGGGATCGCAGAGATCATTCGCGGCGGAATTGTGCGGCAAGAGGATATCCCGCATTTTGCCGGGAAGATTTATGAAGAGTCGCAGCGTCTGATCACGCTTATTGGTGATATCATTAAATTGTCCCGACTCGATGAAAATGCAGTGACACTAGAGCGTGAGCAGGTGGATTTGATGGATCTTTCGCGGGATGTGGTAAAGCAATTGACACAGGTTGCACGCAAAGCAAATGTCACCGTTGTGACAAAAGGTACACATGGTGTGATCTATGGCGTGCGTCAGGTGTTGTCAGAGATGATCTATAATCTCTGTGAAAATGCCATCAAGTATAATTATGAAGACGGTCGCGTCTGGATCGAAGTGGAGCAAAAACCGGATGTTGTGATCCTGACGGTTTGTGATACCGGGATCGGCATTCCTGTTGAAGACCAATCGCGTGTATTTGAGCGATTTTTTCGTGTGGACAAGAGCCATTCCAAAGCAGTCGGCGGCACGGGACTCGGGCTTTCGATTGTCAAGCATGGTGCGGCGCTGCATCATGCAGAAATCAAACTGGAAAGCAAAGTACAAGAGGGGACGAAGATCACACTAAAGTTTCCGAAAAATGCAAAAGTATAGACCAAAAGGGCAGTGTGCGGAAGATCAATTCGCCACTGCCCTTTATTGGCAAAGTGGTCAACTGTGTATAATTTTGATGCATACGATACTTGCGCGGATCAATGGTTTGCGATGGGCAAGATACCGGTGCAACAAAAGTTGGTTGATCTCTGCTGCACGTGCAGCCAGATCACGTGAGATATTGTGTTTGATTGTAATGTCTGCATAGCAGTTCACTTTCTCGAATCCTGAGTTATATTGAGAAAAAGGCGCCTTCTTCCGAAAAATCCTCGAAAGAAAGCGCCTTTTCTGAATCGGTTTGTATGATGGGATTATACAGATTTGCCTTGGGATGTCAAGAAATTTGAGAAACCTTGATTTTATGATAAAAAAGCAATCCACAATAATATGAAAGCCAATTTTGAGATTATGGATTTGGTTGATTCCATTGTGTACGTTCTCGACCAAGCTCATATGAAAGCTGAAACACATTCCATGCGGCATTGGTTGGCGTAAGGATCGCCTTATAAAGCTGTTGGAGTCCGGCTTGCCGTAGCTGGTTCAGAAGACGGTCGATCTGGTTATTTTTCAGACCGCATAGAACGATGATCCCTTCTGGTAGGAGCGCATCTGATTCCGGAACCGTCATTTCTTTTGTGTGAACCTCTGTATAGCCTGCGAGTGTGCCGAGCGGCGTGTGGTATTGTTCTGGAGAAACGATCATAGTGCGCAGATGCATCCGGGATGCGATCTGCAAAATGTGGTCGGATTCAGAAGTGCCGAACAGTAATAATTTTTCCATCATAATTGCTGCTCTCCTCAATGCATCAAACTGATGCAAATATCACGGCGAAACATACGAAAAAGTAAATGGCGGACAGAATGGAAAGAAAGATCCCGATGATAGAACAGACCATTCCGGCTTTCGCAAGACCGCGATTGTTTCCAGCATAAGCATAGGGCTGTTGTTGATTGGATTCTCTGCGTGCAGAGATTGCTAAGCATAGTCCAATGATCGCAAACAGAAGACCAATTGCAGGCATAATTAAGGAGAGTACTCCAAGAATTAGGCTTGCGACGCTTTTCCCGTTCGACTGGGTTTGTTGTGGAACATATGCCGGGGCAATCGGCGGATAACCTGGATGCGGCTGACCATAATATGTTTGTTTTTGTTCCGGTGAGGGTGCGGATTGATGCGGCGGTTCAAATTGGATTATGCTGCCGAGCGTATCCTGCTGTGAAACAAATGGCGGCGGATCATGGATTGGCGTGCCGCAGTTCGGACAGAATTTTGTCTGATCGGGTAGAGCCTTGCCGCATGTATCACATATTTTCATCTCATGTTCCTCCATTTCTGTTGTATCTCTATTTTCAGTATAACACACACTTTGGATTTTGTCAAATGTTGCGTTGGCTCTGCTGTTCCTTCTGCTTTTTCAGAATACGGACATCCATGCCGACAAAATGGTGAATGGTATATGTTGTAAATAGGCGTGAAGTAATGCGTTCATCATAGAGATGTGAGATCTCGTCGTAATTGAGATTGGTGCTGATGATGGTTGGCTTGTGGCGGTTCATGCGGGTGTTGATGATGTTATAGATGGTGGATTGATAAAACTGTGAATGGAACTCTGTACCAAGATCATCGAGGATCAATAAGTCGCAAGAGAGCAGAAGTTCTAATGTGTCCATTTCACGAGTTTCTCTGCCGAAGTGTTCTTTTTCCACCTGACGCAAAAAATTGATCACAGAATCATATAAAACGCTGAATCCTTTTTTCAGCACTTCATTTGCAATTGCAAGTGACAGGTGTGTTTTGCCAAGCCCAGTTTTGCCATACATCAAGATACTCGGTGAATCAAGAGAGAATTGTCGTGCATATTCTTGGCAGAAGAGATAGACGCATTCCATTGCTGCATAACAGCTTTTACCGCTTGCGGTATGCTGATTGGCGTAATAGGAAAGTGAAAATGATGAAAAGCTACATGAGGTGAATTGTACGCTGCGGTTCAGTTTTTCCGCAGCCAACTTCGCCGAGAGTTCTGTTAGGCATGTACAGAATTTGCCGCCGGAATAGCCGGTGTCTTGGCATTTTTCACAAGTATAGTGCATTTCGAGGTAATCTTCCGGATATCCATTCTGTACAAGAAGATTGCGAATCATCTGCTGTGCTTGCTGGTTATTTTGCTGCAAATTCTGTACCTTTGCGGTAACATCTTCTCCCTTCTGGATAATACGCATCAGTTCGCGGCTGGTGCTGTAAAGTTGATGGTTGATCTCGACGATTTCAGGGATACGCCTTTCAATTTCCTGGATGCGTTCTTGATTCTGTGCGATCGCTGCATTGCGTCTGTCTGAAATGAGTTGTAATGCATGTTCTGTTTCATTCATGGCATGATACCCTTTCTGTTATTCGTCAATATTAAAGATGAATGATTTATATGCCTGTGCATTTTCGCTTTCTGGCACTTTCTTTTGGTTGATGGCTTTTTTGGACTCCGCTCCTCCGGCCGGCGGGCGGTCTTTGGTATCGACATCTGTTCTGGTGCGATATCCGGCGTCCATCCAACGCATCAGAATGGTGTTCAAATAGGGAAAGGACAATTTGTCCGCACCCTCAATCGTCTTTTCATAGGCATATGTGATCAGCTCTATGGGGATATTTTTCTCTCGCCATTGATCGATGAATTCCTGCTGTTTTGGCGTGGGATTGCGGTGCATCTCAAACGCTTTTCGGATGTGTCCGGTAAAGCTCCGGCGGCGTTCCATTTCATTAATCGCTTCATTTACCTGCGCGAGGGTCTGGATTCCCTCGTTCCACCATGCAGTAACGATGGATTCGGCATAAGAAACGCTACATTTATCAATGGATTTGCAGTACAATAGCACAGTTAGAATAATATCGCTTCCGATGTTGTTATAGTCATGCATCCAGACAAGCGCTTTCTGCTCTACATGGCGCAGCGGTCTGCCCATTTGCTGTTCTGACATGCGGAACAGCATTTTTAGATCGTCTGATTTTTCTAGTGCAGTCGCAATTTCTGCGGGGCTTAGCTCACCATGTTTGGATCCGGCGAGTGTGGCTACTTGTGTACTGGATTTGATCGTCGTTGATGCTGACTTTGCTGTTTTTTTCGTTGCTGTTTTTTCGCTGAATTCAGGTTTTTGAAACAGATCGGTTTGTTCCCAGAACATCAGTGCCTCTTCGATCAGCTCTTCAGAAATAGAGAGTGCATTTGCGATCTCCTGTGTATCGATTGGCTGATCGCTATGACGCAGTATGTAAAGCAGTATTTTTAATTGGGATGGTGTGGCAAGTTTGAGATATTGGTCGACTACTCTGTTTGGAACGCCGAACATCTGTCCGAATCCGCCGATATGAACTGTAAGCTCCATAAAAAATCCTCCAAAAAATTTGAAAAAAGACTTGACAAATATCCGAAACTATGATATACTTAACAAGTAATCGCCGACATGTTGGAATTGGCAGACGAGACGGACTCAAAATCCGTTGCCAGCGATGGCGTGTGGGTTCAAGTCCCACTGTCGGCACCATATTTTTGGCACCAGTTTTGATACATTGCATTATGTATTCAAATTTGGTGCTTTTTTGTTTTTTTATATATTTGCATGAAACAGAAAGGAGAAGTCTGTCATATGCTTGCATTCGGTATGCCAACTTTAATTGAAACGAATTCGTTACATGCATGCGCGGCGCTTTGTATGACCTTCATCTGTGTTTTATCGAGTTGAACATGAATATGCTGCAGTACCAACTTGACAACATAGATCCTTCTGATCTTAGAAAAGTCGCAGATCAATATGAGATCTTTTACACAATTCATCTGGATGAAAATCTAAATGTCAGTGATTTCAATCCCTTTATTGCTGATGGATATCGGCGTACAGTTGCGGAAACGATCATGCTGGCAAAATCACTCGGGGCACCTATTGTCAATCTGCATTTATCTCGAGGTGTTTATTTTACACTGCCAGATCAAAAAGTATATCTTTTCTCCGTGTATAAAGAGCAGTACTTGAAAAGCATAATGGATTTTCGAATGATGTGTGAAAATGCAATCAGCAATGCGAACATAATGATTTGTATCGAAAACTGCGATGGATATCTTGCATTTCAGAAAGAAGCGATCGACATTCTTCTGGAGTCACCAGTATTCGGCCTGACTTTTGACATCGGGCATAGCCATAGCTGCGGTGGATCAGATGAAACCTATATGATAGAGAATCAGACGCATCTTCATCATATGCACATGCATGATGCTCTGAAACAAAGCTGCCATTTGGCGCTCGGCACAGGCACACTGGATCTCGCGAAATATCTGGCGCTTGCAAAAGCACAAAATTGTCGGATCGTTTTAGAAACAAAAACTATCGAAGGATTAAAACTGTCTGTCGATTGGATTCGGAACAGGGGATTTGCATAAATTGCACTGATACTCTATATTACCCATGCTGATGTACGATCTTATATTAAGCATTTTTGTAGTTTCGTGCGAAACGCCTTTACACCGTTCGATAAAGAAGTGAATAGAAAAAAAGCCCATGCTACACAAACATGTAACACAGGGATTTCCTTCCTTACTTTTTATTGAGAAAATTGGCGTGCCCAGAGGGATTCGAACCCCCGACCTACTGGTTCGTAGCCAGTCACTCTATCCAGCTGAGCTATGGGCACATATTGTATCGAGCAGGCGCTGTAACGCCTCACAACGTTATATATTATAGCATAACGCCAGATGCTTGTCAAGCATATTTTTCTATTTTTTATAAATCGAAATTCGAGATGCTTTATAACGAAGAAAAATAAGCCGGATAAACAAAAAAAGCGAATGAAAAGACCCGATAAATAAAATACGATTCCGGAACCAGTATCGTGTTTTGATTTCCGGAATCGTCTTATTGCAATTCATCCTCTATTCAATTGCTTCTTTTTCATACCCTATACCAGATCAAAGATAATCTTTGATCAGATTGACACAAGACTTGCAAACTTTCTTGTCGTTGAAATCGATCAGATCCTCTGTACGAGCACACAGTGCACAGCTACGTTGTGCTTTCTGGATAATGATTTTTTCACCTTCTGTGTAGATTTGCAGGTAGTCGTTGCATTCGATCTGAAGCTGACGGCGCAGTTCTTTTGGAAGTACAAAACGTCCTAATGTGTCCACGCGGCGCATAATTCCTGAATCTTTCATGTGTGACGCTTCCTTTCTGTCTGCTTTTTCGCATAACATTATTTTGATTTCAGCATCATTAGAATGCCGAATGATTGAAAATCACTTTGTGCGATGCCAGTAATGGATCGATAAGAATCGAATTTCCCCGAAAAAGCGCATGATTTCTGGCGTGATTTCAGTTGCCATTATACACCATTTAACGCGTGATGTCAACCTGCGGAATTCATTTTTCATAATTATTTCATAATTATAATTATAAATAATGCTATTATAATTTTTTTGAATATAAAATGGGAGAAAATTTTGAAAAAAGCTCTTGACAAGCGACAGAAAGTGTGCTAAAATATTAAACGTTGCTTATGGCAAAACATATGAGATATTAGCTCAGTTGGCAGAGCATACGCCTTTTAAGCGTAGGGTCGAGGGTTCAAATCCCTCATATCTCACCAGCCGGATGGTTTCCGGATAAGTGTGCAGATCTGTATTTGTTGCAGATCTGCTTTTTTGTGTATTTGATCCGCTGTTGCAAACGCTCTTGCATTTTCTCTTCTGATATGATACAATATATACCGTAACTTTCGTTGTGGCGTCTGGTGATCGGACGCAATGGAATCGAAAAGGGAAAGGGATGTGGAAACCATGCAGAATATCATTTTAGTTGGAATGCCTGGATCGGGAAAAAGTACGCTTGGTCGTACACTCGCGAAAGCATTATCTTATCACTTTATCGATACAGACGATGTGATTATGGAAACCTATCACAAAAATTTAATGCAGCTAATCGAAGCAAATGGGACAGAGGGCTTTATTGAACTGGAAGGGAATGTGATCCAGTCGATTCATACCAATCGAGCTGTGATCTCTACAGGCGGTAGCGCTGTGTATCATGAAAAAGCGATGCAATATCTGAAATCGACAGGGATGGTGGTTTATCTACACCATGCGATCTCGGATATTGCATCGCGTGTGGGAAATATGGTGACCCGTGGTGTCATCTGCCGCAGTGGATGCCTGACGTTGCGGGATATTTACGCAGAGCGTCGTCCGCTGTATGAGAAATATGCGGATCTTACCGTGGATCTGTCGGGTTGTTCGGTGCGTCAGTGCAATGAGCGACTCATCAACGCAGTCAAAGGATGTCTCGGAACACAGTGTAATGATTATAGAGAAGAGGGGTGTGTATAATGGCAATCCCGAATGATCCCGTGATCCTGATGAGTTATCTGAACACGCAGCTGCGCGATCACTATTCGAGCCTGGACGAGCTCTGCCGTTCTATGTGTATCGATCGCGATGAGATCGAGCGAAAGCTTCGAATGATCGGCTATGTATACAATGCTGAACGCAATCAGTTTTGTCTATGATCAATCGCGAACACGGCTATTCCAGTCGTATAGTAAGAGCGTTACAATACGAGAATAGCTTTGTGTGCCGTCGTCGACACCATTGAGTTTTAGCGTGGTGTCCATTGCGTTAGTAGTAGCTTCCTGAACCGTTTTCGTCGCCACAATGACGGGGATGGTTTCTTGTTTTTCTTCCCAGTATCCGTCGGGTAAGAAGGTATACATATCGTGTCTTGCCGCTTCAGAGAGCCGGTCAGACGCTGCATCTGCGCCGGTGATGTCATGCATCCAGACAGCGTTTTGTACATACTCCAGCGCAGAGATTACACCGCTATATTGGAAATCAATGCTGTCGCTTTGGATACACGCTAAATATGCCAGAAATCCGGCTTCATCTTCCTGGATTGTGCCGCGCAGATGTGTAAATTCATGACAGACGGTGTTCGGAAGGTTGATGTCGAGCATATCGCGGTTATAGTTTGATTCAAGCGTGAAAGGAAAATAAATGCCTGTAAGATTCATTTGACTCATCAGATATGAGGCATGAATGGGTTTGGGCAGGGGATAGCTACCGCGAAACTGTGGATAGGTTTCACCTAATTTTTGCATGGCAGCGTGAGCTGTTTCGACGAGATCATCCTGTAGGACAAAGTATCCGTCTGCATCGCGTGCGACTTGTGGCGCGAGTTCGTTTGCGGTATCGATTAGCTCACTATAAAGTGCCAACAGATCCTGTCCAGTGAATGTACGTGCCTGATAATATCGTTGTGCAAACGGCGTTGCATGATAGAGCAGAAAACAGCAGCATGTTTCTGTTACAAAGATCGCGGTCACAATCCATCCATAGATGCGTCCAAAGAGAAAGCTGATGCCTTTGCGTTTCCCTTTGCAGATAATCATGCAGATTGGATAGGAAATTAGACCGCCAACTCCGATGAGAATGGCGATTGCAATCCAAACTTCACCGACAGAAAATGGAATCCAGCCGTATAGATGTGAAAAGACGCGGCTGAGATGCGGAAAACAGAATTCCGCATACCAGTTGGAAAAAGCGCTGTTGCACCATGCCAGGAGATTCAGCAGTATCATGCCCACCATCAGAGCCAGTATGATCCAAGTACTTTTTTTCAGCGCTGGGAGATGGAAGTGTGGCGTTTTCATGACAGCATATCCTTGTTTTTCTGATAGATTGCCTGTAGCCCTTTGAGAAGAAGCTGTTGATCGATTCGAATTTCGTGCCGACAGTGGGGAATGATGAATTCCGCCATACCGCCGGTCGCCAGAAAGATTGGCGTTGTGCCGAGTTCTTGCGTGATTCGATCGAGCAGTCCGTCGATACAGCCGGCTGCACCATAGAGGATGCCGCTTTTCATGCATTCAATGGTGTTGCTGCCGATACATTTTTTCGGTGGATCAAGGGAGATCTTCGGCAGCTGTGCGGTCTTTTCCGTCAGTGCCTGAAGTGAGATTCTGACGCCTGGTGCGATGATACCACCAATGTGCTGGCGGTGTGCATCAATGACAGAGAGCGTTGTGGCTGTGCCCATATCAATGATGACGATTGGAGGCTCATATTCCTGCAATGCGGCAACTGCATCTGCAACGCGGTCGCTTCCGAGCTGTGCCGGGTTATCAATGCCAATGTGCAGACCAGTCTTGATGCCAGGACCTACGAGCATGACCGGACAGTGTGCAGTTTTATCGATTGCTGCTTGCATTGCGTTGTTGACAGAGGGCACGACCGATGAAATGATACTGCCCTCGATCTCTGCCGCATCGATGTGATAGAGCTCTAAGATACTTTTGATAGAAATGGCGAACTCAAGCGGTGTTGCGTTCTGGTTGGTTGAAATGCGTTCAACGAACAGGATCTCCTGCTCCTGAAATCCGCCGATGACAATATTTGTGTTTCCGATATCAATTGCAAGAACCATGGATTGTTTTACCTCCTCAGGAAATGGTCAAATTGGAATTATGATATAAGATGAAAGAAGGGGCACGTGAAAGCGTACCCCTCTATTTTTTATTCTATGGTATAGCTATACAAAATATCCGGGAAAAGCCGGAGCTCTTGTTGGAAACAGGTTATGCGGAATACATGACCTGTTTTTGGCGTCGTTAAGAGGATTCGAACCTCCGGCCTACCGCTTAGGAGGCGGTCGCTCTATCCAACTGAGCTATAACGACAGAAAAGAAAACTCCATCGCTTTTTTACCGGGATCGTGCTGTCTTTACGCGCCGTATTGTTCGCGATATGCCAGCATTGCTGGCAGATGTTCCTTTCCGGAAATTTTTTCTTCTTGGATTGCCTGGATGATATCATCGATAGTGACGATGGAATACACAGGTACGCCATATTTTTCATAGACGGCATCGACTGCCGATTTTTCGCCCTCCAGCGCACGTTCCTTACGATCGACTGTGATTACCATACCGGTAATATTCACTTTGGCCTCCTGCATCAGCTTAGGATAAACTTCTGCCATTGCCTTACCGGAAGTCATGACGTCCTCGATAATAACAACCTTTTCGCCGTCTTTGAGCTGCTTACCGACAAACATGCCGCCTTCTCCGTGATCTTTCTGTTCCTTACGGTCGAAACAGAAGTTTATGGTTTTTTGATATTGATCTGCCATGGCAATCGCAGCTGCCGCCGCTAGCGGAATACCCTTATATGCCGGACCAAACAGCGTTTCGACCGGAATTTTGTGTGTTTCAATGCAAGCGGCATAATATCTGCCTAGCTGTAATAGCTGGGTGCCGTTATCATATTTTCCGGCGTTGATGAAATACGGCGCTTTTCTGCCGCTTTTCAATGTGAATTCGCCAAAGGTCAAAACGCCACAGTCCACCATAAAGCGAATGAAAGATTCCTGATATGTCAAAATAACGTCATCCTCTCTGAAGCAACATGGTTAAGCGATCCGGTTTTGTGAAAAATAATCCGTGCAGAACCGATGTAAAAAGTTCTTTTTTATTATATCGCATTTTAAGGGGGATGTCAAGGGTAGCGCAACTAACTGAATTTTTTCGGTCTGATTTTTTATTTCGTATGAGATTTGCGTTCAATCCCATGAGGGCGCAAGCCCTGCGTTTTGCTGTGCATAATATGTCAAGATCTTGAACGCGTCTTTGATGGAAATATTCAGATCCCGGTCGACGTCAGCGGCAGAAAAGGCTGCGTCTTCGGACTGCGAACTAATCTGGTCAGTAAATTGATAGGGGAGTCCAGCAGCGTGGCTTGCATAATAGAGCAGAACAGAAAAAGAGTCTTGAATGGAAACGGTACCATCGCCATCAACATCGCCTAGCGTGAAGTCGATATAGTTCATTGCGATCTCACTTGCGCCGCTCCAAACACTGTTTGTGATTTGCGCATCGCTTACAGATGCTGTGACGTCGCGTGTTTCGCTTTCCGTCAGAATAATATTCCAGACAAACTCCGAGTTCGTGACACCGAGTGAGAAACCAGGATCGAGCACGGTCAGTCCGGTTTCGGTGTAGCTGCATGCAGGATCTGCTTCGTCGCAGACAGTCACTGTGAATGAAGAAACATATGCTTTTGTATTGATATCAAATTCACAGCTGTCAAGTGCAAAGCAATATGCCCCATCGCTTTCTAAGCAGGTATCATAGTACAGAATCGCACCGTCAAGAGTATCTTTTGTAATGGTGACATGGACATTGCGCGATCCATTTGTTTGAATTGTGATCTGACCGGCTGTGTCTGATAAGTATGCACTTTCTTCTATGTTGATCACTGTTTCAGCCGCAGATGTAGGCAGAGCTGCGATTATGTTTGCCATCAGGGTTGCGGCAAAGAATACAGCAACTGTTTTTTTCATGATGATCATGTCCTTTCTTGGGGTATACCCGTATCTATTTATTTACACGAGGTCGCATCGGCAAATGCGACAGTGCAGGTTCTGGCGATTGCAGCACAAAACTGATTTGCGCTTGCACAATATGTTACACTATTATTTTAGCAATTTATCCGACACATGTCAAGGATTTATGAGATATTTCTGCTGGCTTCCGAATAAAAAACACCGGCTTTTACAGGAAACCTGTCAAAACCGGTGCTCTCACTTTCTATCTGGTGCGGATAAGAGGACTTGAACCTCCACCTCCTTGCGAAGACTAGCACCTGAAGCTAGCGCGTCTGCCAATTCCGCCATATCCGCATCTGAATCACTTCATTTGAAGCGATATTTATTATATCATGTTTCTGAAACTTTGTCAAGCTGTTTTTTTGAGCTTTTGATTTTTCTAATAAAATTTGGCTTATCATCAAAAATCAACAAAAATAGCGAAGTAATCACGCAATATCATAAAGTATAAGTGCTCCGATTTTTACTATATTTTGTGGGATCGAAGTACTATAATAGACAACGTAAGACAAAGGCGTCTGAACGAGCTTGTTGCGGTTTCAGATGCCTTTTCTTTTGGCATTGCCGCGACTACAATGATATAAAAGGCATTTGCTCGTAATCAAGTTGTGGTAAGAAAGATCAAAAAGGAGGAACTCGCATATGGCAAGAATCACGGAGCATCCGATTCTTGGCACGCCGGAGCCGAAAGAAACGGTGACATTTTTTTATAATGGGAAACCGCTTACAGGCTATGCCGGCGAACCGATCGCAGTTGCACTCAAAGCAGCCGGCGTCATGGCACATCGGTATACCAGAAAACAGCATCGCCCCCGTGGGATTTTTTGTGCCATTGGACGGTGTACAGACTGTGTCATGGTGGTTAATGGGAAACCTAATGTACGTACTTGCATAACTCCACTTGAGGCAGGTATGGATGTACGCACACAATATGGCGTCAGCGCAGAAAGGACGGAACAGGCATGAAACGATATGATCTGATTGTCGTCGGTGCAGGTCCGGCAGGGCTCTCTGCGGCGATTGAAGCGGCAAAACGCGGCATGTCCGTTCGGGTCTTTGACGAAAATGCAAAACCTGGCGGACAGCTGTTCAAGCAGATCCATAAATTCTTTGGTTCAAAAGAACATAAGGCAAAAGTACGCGGCTTCCGGATTGGACAGGAACTTTTGGAACAGGCACAGCAGAGCGGTGCGGAGATCACGCTCAACGCAGTGGTTACAGGGCTTTATCTGGACAAGGAAGTTGTCGTTCGCATTGGTGACAAGGTCTGTCACTATAAAGCAGATAATGTGGTCATTGCCACTGGTGCCAGTGAAAATATGGTGACATTCGACGGTTGGACGCTGCCTGGTGTCATTGGTGCAGGTGCGGCACAGACCATGATGAATCTCCATTCCATCCAGCCGGGCAAGCGTGTCCTGATGCTTGGAACCGGAAATGTCGGGCTGGTTGTCAGCTTCCAGCTGATGCAGGCGGGCTGTGAAGTCGTCGCAATGGTTGACGCAGCATCGCGTGTTGGGGGCTATGGTGTACATGCTTCGAAAGTGGCACGCTGCGGCGTTCCGTTTTATCTGCGGCATACGATCACAAAAGCAGAGGGTACGGAATGTGTGACAGGCGTTGTGATTGCACAATTGGATGAAAACTGGAAGAAAATTGAAGGCACAGAAAAGCACTTCGATGTGGATACAATCTGCCTTGCAGTGGGTCTTTCACCGATGTCCCAGCTGTGTGAAATGGCTGGCTGTCACATGATCGATCGGGGCGGTCTTGTCCCGGAGATCAATGCCGTAGGAGAAACTTCAATTCCGGGCATCTATGCTGCTGGCGATGTTTCCGGAATTGAAGAGGCGAGCTCTGCCATGATTGAGGGGCGGATCGCCGGCATTGCAGCATGTTGTCGTAGTGGCTATATTTCCGAAGCGCAAATGCAGACGGCAGTTGAAGCCGAAGAGCAGGCACTGTGTGCCTTGCGCAAGGGTATGTTTGCACCAGAAAATCGCGGCAAGATCCTGACACACACGGAAGAAGGTATTGAGAATTCTATGAATCTGTTACAGCATGGATTTGTGGCAGAGTCTGAAATTGAGCGCTATCCCGGCGTGAAGCACATCCAGGGTGTGCATCCCGTCATTGAATGTACCCAGAACATTCCTTGTAATCCTTGTCAGGATGCCTGCCCACGCGGCTGTATCCGTGTGGGAAGTGATATTACGGCGCTGCCGGTTGTGGATGAATCTTCATCTTGTACGGGCTGCGGCATGTGCGTTGCGTCTTGTTCAGGACAAGCCATTTTTTTAGTCAATGAGGACGCAGGAGATGGCATGGCAACGGTGACAATGCCTTATGAGTTTCTGCCGCTGCCGGAAGTGGGTGAAAAAGGAATAGCACTAAGCCGAAGCGGCGAGCCGGTCTGTGATGCCGAAGTGGTTTCTGTGCGTTCGGCGAAGGCATTTGACCAGACTCATTTGCTTACCATCCGCGTTCCGAAAGAAATGGCGATGCAGGCGAGATTCTATCAGAAAGCAGAGGTGACGTCAGGATGAAAAAGTTAGATCGCAATGTTTCTATCGGTGCATATGTACCCGAGGAGGACGATGATATGATTATCTGTCGTTGTGAAGAAATCACAAAAGGTGAGATCCGCCGTGCGGTACATGACGGCATGTATACGCTGACTGAAGTTCGCCGCTTTTTTCGATCCGGTATGGGATTATGTCAAGGACAGACCTGCGGCAGACTGGTGCGCGGCATTATCGCCAAAGAGCTAGGCGTACCGGTATCTCAAGTCGATCATGCCACACCCCGAGCTCCCATGCGGCCGGTGGAGATGGAAGTATTGGGCAATGAGATCATCGGCAATGAGAATGTGCATGGAGGTGGAAAGTGATGACAAAAGGAGATGAGATCCTGATCATTGGTGGCGGCATTATCGGCGGTGCGGCGGCGTATTACCTTGCAAAGCAAGGATGCAGTGTCACATTGCTGGAAAAGAGCAGCTATTTCGGAAACGGTGGTTCATCCCGTAACGGCGGTGGTGTGCGACAATCGGGGCGTGATCCACGAGAACTGCCTATCGCCATGTGGGGCATTCAGACGATCTGGCCGACGCTGTCGGATGAGCTGGAATTCGACTGTGAGTATTACCAGGAGGGTAATCTGCGTCTGGGCAAAACTGAAGCCCACCTGAAGACCTTACAGGGACTGACGGACAAAGCGATGGCGTGCGGACTCGATGTGCGCATGATCTCCGGCGATGATGCCAGAGCGATCTGTCCGTATCTATCAGAGGAAGTCATTGGTGCAAGCTGGTGTCCTACTGATGGTCACGCCAATCCCATGGCAACGACCCTGGCGTTTTTCCGTAAGGCACGTCAGCTTGGCGTACACTGTATCAGCGGTGAAGAGATTGTTTCATTGAAAAAAATTCGAGGCGTTGTCCGTCAGGCGATCGCTGCAGATGGAACGGTCTATGAGGCGGACAAAATCATCCTCGCCGCAGGCTTTGCCAGCCGTTTGATTCTGGGAACTATTGGCTTGGATGTACCGCTGTATACCCTGCTGGAAGAGGCGATCGTCACAGAGGCACAGCCACCCATGTTCTATCAGATGTTGGGAACAGCAGCCGCAGATTTTTATGGTCACCAAACCAAACATGGTTCCTTTGTCTTTGGTGCACATTCCGGCTATGAAATGACCAACCTTGACAATGGTACGCCAATCAATTCAAGCCTGGCTGCCTCTGCATGCTGTCGTGGAATCATGGGCTATTTCCCGGCGCTGAAGGACACCAAAATTGTCCGTAGTTGGGCAGGATGGATTGATATGTGCAGCGACGGCGTGCCGGTGATCAGTGAAACGGAAGAGGCGCCAGGACTTATCATCGCCTGTGGCTTTACAGGGCATGGCTTTGGCATCGGTCCTGCGGTGGGCAAGCTGTTATCCCAGATGGCGTTGGGGCAAGAAACATCTGTGGATCTTTCGCCGCTGCGGTATGACCGCTTCCGTCCGGTTGTCTGAACGCCTGCACCGTTTGACAACATCTCTCATTTTTACTATTTTTTCGAGGGCATTTATGGTATAATAATCATATAGAGAAAACAACTTGCGCGCACTGTTTTCTCTATAATTGAGGAGGTGTTTTCACAATGGAAAGAGTGAGTTTTAGTTCCGGCGCACCACTGGAAGAAAAAGTCGGATACAGTCGCATGGTAAAGCTTGGAGATTATGTTGCTGTGGGCGGCACAACGGCAGTACAGCCGGACGGCAGTGTGTATGGCGAGAATGATGCCTACGCCCAGACTAAGTATGTGCTGGAAAAGCAGATCAAGCTGATTGAACAGGCAGGTGGCACAGCAAAGGATGTATTCCGCGTTAAGGTCTACGCCACAGATATGAAGGCTGGCGGAGAGATCTGCCGTGCTTATTCAGAAATTTTCCATGACTATAAGCCGCTCTGCACCGTCGTTGGTACAACAGCATTGAATCGTCCGACTCAGATCGTAGAGATCGAGATGGAAGCTATGCTGGGTACAACGCTTGCGTAATGGCATGTGATTTGATTTTGAAATGTGTGGGAGAACCTGAATTTTGTTTTTTTTTGATGATGCAGCAAACTTCCTTGTCTTTTTTCGAAAACTAGTGAAAAGACTGGAAATTGCAAGCAGACTGCGGTATAATTGGGAAGAGGTTTTTTACAGCAATACCTTCGAGAAAAGACAATGGCGTCTTGTGTGGATGAATTCATCCCACAAGGCGCTTTTTTGATGATCTTGAAAAAGGAAGCGATTGAAATATGCAAAAAGAATTATACTGCAATATCGGGAAACGCGTCTTGCGTCAGCCGCTGTTTCTACTTGTGACAGAGAATTATCAAAAAATTGAAATGATGCAGCACGGCATCTCCCACTTTTACACGTTTCAGGCAAATGGTGCAGATTTTGATCTGGCAAGAGTTGTGCCGGATGGATGCAATGATATTATGTTCGTCCGCAGCAAAGAGCGAAGATACGCCACCTATGTCGGAACGCCCCTCGATTCGAAACCGATCGAGCACTATCACTACTTCCAGAAGGGAGACGAGGTGTTCGGCGTCCGATTTTTGCAGGGTAACCTGACATGGATGAACAAGTGTAGTGCACACGATCTTCTGGATCAGGCGCTTCCATTCAAGGAAGTCAGCAATATGCAGGAAATGCTCATGGAAAAAATTTTTCAATGCAATGATTTCCATGAACAAATCCGTATCTTTCTTCAAGCTTATTTGCCGGAATATGAATTGTATCGGCAGAAGATTGCCGGGAGCAATGAGATTGTGTATCATACGCTGCAAAGTATTGTGACTTCCGGTGGCGAGATTCGGATTAAGGCGCTTGCAGAACGTGCAGCATATTCTGTGCGACACTTAAACGAACTGTTCCGCTCAACTTATGGACTTTCGCCGAAGGAATTCGAGAGGATCGTACGATTCCAGAACAGCCTTTCGATCGTGGAACACTGTTCCCGAATTTCCGATGCGGCGATCGAAGCAGGCTATTATGATCAATCTCATATGCTAAAAGAATACAAGAGCTTTCTGGGGATCAGTCCGAAGGAATATCTCCGGAAGCGAAAACAGACAGTACAACATCAGACGCTGCATATCAAACAAATGTCGGCGTCGCATATCCTGTCTGTATCATGCGAACCGGGCGGCAAGGATTATGCTGTCTTCGATCCGCATCAAGTTTGATGGAAAAGGAGTGTTTCGCAATGAGAGAACAGAAAAAACTGGGACTTTTTAGTTCAATTGCTGTTGTTGTTGGTCTGATTGTTGCAACAAGCTGTCTGGTATCTTTGGGTACCGGTATGGGCTCGATCGGACGATGGTTCATCATACCGCTGTTTGCAGTTATGTTTCTGAATATGTTTGTAGCAATTTCATTTTCAGAGCTGCATAGTCTGATGCCGAATGTCAATGGCGGTACCGGACAATATCTGCTTGCCGGACTTGGCTCTGTGCCTTCAGTCGTCGGAAATATTGCCGCATACTATGTAACTATGGCACTGGCGGCAACAGGCGAAATTGCAATGAGCGGCATGGTGCTGAGCAGTCTGTTTTTCCCGAGTGTTGACTATCGTATCATTTCGATCATTATTCTGATTGCCTTCTATATTGTGAATTATTTCGGACTGGAGGCATATTCATTTGTACAGAATCTTGTTGTTATTTTACTGATCGGTTCTATGATCATACTTGGGATCTTGGGTGTTGCAAAAGCAGGCAGCGGCGAGGTAGTTGATTATGCTGCAACTGCACCAAGCTTTGGTGATATCGGTGGTATGAGCGGCATGTTCGGTATGGCGGCAGTGGCATTCTGGCTGTACATTGGCGTAGAGTTTGTCATTCCAGTGGCGAAGGATATGAAAAATCCGAAACGAGATGTGCTTCTTTCTATGATGTTAGGTTTGATTCTACTGTTTGTCGTACAAGCAGTTCTCGGCTGGGCGATGACGAACTATGTTAACCTGGATACATTGGCGAACGATCCGGATGGCATGCCGCATATGACATTTGCTGTCAACATGCTGGGCAATGTCGGTAAGTATTGGATGGGTCTGGTTACAATTCTGGCTGCTGTTTCTACTATGAACACATGTTTTGCATCAACTTCTCGTATTATGCAGGGCATGGGAGAGTCTGGCATGCTGCCGAAGTTCTTTTCAAAAACGAACAAACATGGTACGGGCGTAGTTGGTCTGTCGCTAATGGGAATCAGCATTTTGATCATGCTGTTGACAAACTTCGCTGCAACCAACGGCATTACCTTTATCGTGCTGGCAGCATCATGCTTCTGGCTGACGACTTATTGCATGATCCATATTGCGACATTGCGGCTGCGGAAAAAATATCCGAATCATCCGCGTAAAAAGTGGCTGACCCTTGCTGGCATTCCACAGATCGTGGGTATTCTCGGTAATATCTATATGATCTGGAACATCGAAGCCGGAAAAACCCGATTCCAGATCCTTGCAATCTTTGGTGTGATTTTTGTGGTTCTGACGATTTATGCATTCATCTGGGTGTGCGGTGTATTAAAGGCAAAGCCGTTTAAGGCGATTTCTGTAGAAACCATCAATAAAAACCTGAGCTTTGAAGAAGCCGTTGCAGAAGAAGCAAGACTTGAGGCGAATAAAACTGCTGTAGGCGTAAGTACGAAGTAGAATTTAAGTCTTAAAAAACATTTTTAGGAGGAATTTATCATGAGTTATCCGAACATTGATATGCTGTTTCTGAACGAAGAGGACATGATCAAGGCTGGTGTAGGCGATGTGGTACGCTGTACCGATTGTATGGAAGAACTGTTGAAAATTCTGGATATGGGAGATTACCGCATGGGCGGCGATAACGGAAATTCTCATGGCTGTATGGTTACATTTCCGGAAAAGCCGGAGTTCCCGAATATGCCGGCAAACGGTCCGGACAGACGCTTTATGGCAATGCCGGCATATGTCGGCGGTAGATTCGACATGGCAGGCATGAAGTGGTATGGTTCTAATGTCGCAAACCGGGATAAAGGACTGCCTCGTTCCATTCTGATGATGATGCTCAATGATAAGGAGACAGGGGCGCCGCTGGCGCTGATGTCGGCAAACTTGCTGAGTGCCTATCGTACCGCAGGTATTCCGGGTGTTGGCGTTAAGAATCTGGCACCAAAGGATGCAAAGGTGCTGGGCATCGTTGGCCCTGGCGTCATTAACACGATTACAGTAGAAACGTTTGCAGCGCTGCGTCCTTCGTTAGATACTTTGAAGATCAAGGGAAGAGGACAAGCATCTATTGATCGCTGTATCGAATATGTCAAGGAAAAATGCCCACAGTTCAAGAATTTCATTGTTTGTGATACCATCGAAGAATGTGTGAGAGATAGTGATATCCTGAGCTTTGCGACTTCTACCCCGATGGGGAATGGCGCTGCTGCATATCCGTATGTCAAGACCGAATGGATCAAGCCGGGCGCGCTGTTCTGTCTGCCGGGTGCGGCAAGCTTTGATGATTCCTTACTGCTCGATGAAAAGACTAAGCTGGTCGTAGACAACATCAAGCTCTATGAAGCATGGGCAGAGGAGTATCCATATCCGACCTTTGATATGATCTACATTCTGGGCTCGAAGTTCATGGATCTGGCACACGAGGGCAAGCTGGATAAATCAAAAATCCACGACCTTGGTGCGATCCTGAACGGCAAAGTGCCGGGCAGAGAATCAGACGATCAGATCATTCTTTATTCTGTTGGCGGTATGCCGGTTGAAGATGTTGCTTGGGGTCACGATGTTTATGAATATGCTATGGCACATGACATCGGCACAAAGCTTAACCTCTGGAAGACACCATATCTCTATTGATTACGCAAAAGTTAATATTAACAACGTAATAGAGCCTGCCACTTGTGGATTTTCCCATAGCGGCAGGTTTTCGTGGAGGAACAGTCTTATGACAACAGCATTACACGCACGTTCTATGACCACCGGAAAGCCGCTGCCTGTCATTTTGCGGTTTTCCATTCCCATCTTTTTCAGCCAACTGTTACAGCAATTCTACAATACCGCTGATACGATGATTGTCGGGCGGCTTCTCGGAGTAGATGCTCTGGCGGCCGTGGGATCCACCTGGGCGCTGAATTATCTGATCGTCTATTTCTGCACTGGCATCTGCTACGGCGTAGGGATCCCGGTGGCACAGCAGTATGGTGCAGGGAATATGCAGCGTCTCAAAAGCTGTTTTATCCACGCGGTTTATCTGATCATTGGGTTTGCAGTCGCAATTACGGCATTGACAGTATGGCTTTGCCGCCCGATGCAGATTCTGACACAAACGCCTTTTGATATTCTCGATCTGGCATACCACTATTTGGTAGTGATCCTTGCCGGACTGCCGTGTACGTTCCTGATGAATTTCTGTTTCGGCATTCTGATGGCGGTCGGCGACAGCAAAGTGCCGTCGATCTTTATGGCAGTGTCCACGATGCTGAATCTGGTATTCGATGTGCTGTTTATCGTTCCGCTGCATATGGGCGTGGCGGGTGCTGCATTGGCAACCATATTGTCACAGCTCATCAGTGGTATTTGCAGCCTCTTCTATTTACTTAAACGTTATCCCATGTTTCTCCCGAGCCGCAGCGAATGTCGCTTACACCTGCCGACCCTTGGATATGTGGCGCGTATGGGTGTGCCTATGGGGCTGCAATATTCCATCACAGCATTTGGCGCCGTGATGTTGCAATCTGGTGTCAATGGTATCGGCACTCTTGCGGTTGCCGGATTCAGTGCAGCGTATAAAATCAAGGGATTGTTTCTCTGTCCGATCCAGGCGATCGGTACAGCACTCGCCACTTATGCCGGTCAGAATTTCGGCGCCGGATTCTATGATCGTATCCGGAAGGGCGTTCGTCAGACACTGTTTGTCAGTTTTGCGTATGCTGCTGTGGTGATGGCAGTTTTTCTGTTGGGAAGTCATCCGTTGTCGCTTTTATTTGTAGAGCGTGGGGAATCGCAGGTGGTCGCATATTCTGAACAGCTTCTGCACTGGCTGAGTTTCTGTTACTTTGAACTGGCAATCCTTTTGCCTATTCGCTATGCCGTACAGGGTGTGGGAAAGAGTGTTCTCTCGCTCTGTTCCGGCGCAGCAGAAATGCTGGCGCGTGTAATCTTTGCGATTTTCTTTATCCCGACTTATGGCTATATTGCGGTATGCGTAAGTGAGAGCGTAACATTTTTGATGGGTTTCATGGTAATCCTGCCGATCTATTTGGTGCTGATGCGGAAATTCTGCACAGGTGTGCGGCAGAAATAGAATAGATTCGCATGGCTCACATTTTTCTATTGTCGAACATCGTGCGCGAAAATGCATATATGTATTTTTGAAACTGTACAATAAAGCGAGTCTCCGTGGCAATTTGGTATGCCACGGAGACTCGTTGCTTTACTTTTTTGGAAATGGCAGCAATAATTTCAGATATCTTTCATTCAGTGGATCATTCGGATGCAGCTGCAATTACTTCTGTTGTCAGATTCGCCGGAAGTTGTTCATAGCGCACGGGCTCTAATGTGAATGTGCCTTCGCCCTGTGTGATCTGCCGCAGCTGGGTCGCAAAATCGGTCATTTCACGGATCGGGACTTCCGCCAAGATGATTGTCACGCCGGCTTCTTCAGATGGATTCATGCCGAGCACTCTGCCGCGGCGCTTGTTGAGTTCACCCATGATATCACCGGTATTGCTGTCCGGAATCGTGACTGCCAGTGCGCCGATCGGCTCAAGTAGTGTCGGTTCAGCCTGCTTCATGCCTTCTTTATATGCAATAGAAGTTGCAGTTTTGAACGCCATTTCAGACGAATCGACCGGATGATATGAGCCATCCACTAGAATCGCCTTGACGCCTACGACCGGGAATCCGGCTAAAACGCCTTTTGTTACAGATTCCTGCAATCCTTTTTCGACTGCCGGGAAGAAGTTTTTCGGTACAGCACCGCCGAATACACGTTCCTCAAATACAAGTTCGTCAGATGGATACGGTTCAAATTCGATCCAGACATCACCATATTGTCCATGACCCCCGGATTGTTTCTTGTGCTTGCCCTGTACTTTTACCTTTTTGCGGATAGTTTCGCGATATGGAATCTTCGGGGCGGTTAGCTCAACATCGACGCCAAAGTCATTTTTTAATTTGGATACAACAGCCATTAGATGCTGTTCGCCGAGTCCTGACAGGATCATTTCTTTTGTCAGTGGATCCTGCGTGTATGTGATCGTCTGATCCTCTTCCAATAATCTCTGCATCGCCGAGGATACTTTGCTTTCGTCCCCTCTGGATGCCGGACGAACCGCAACGCGATAACATGGCTTCGGGAATTCTGGTTTTGGCAGACTGACAACGCGTGAACTGTCGCACAAGGTATCGCCGGTCTTTGCTCCAAGCTTTGTGGCAGCCACAATATCGCCTGCTTTACACAATGCAGTTTCCAGCTGCTTTTTACCGCAGAGGAAATAGAGCTTACTGATCTTTTCTGTATCGCCTGTGGAAGCATTGATGAGCTCAGAACCAGTTGTCAACGTACCTGAAATGACGCGTATCATGGAAAGCTTCCCAACGAACGGATCAGCAAGCGTCTGGAACACCTGTACACACACCGGCTCTGTTTCATCCGGATGCAGTTCTACCGGCTCACCCTCTGCGTTCTCTGCCAGAATTTCTGCTGCTGGCTGAGGAACGAGCAATTCCATTTCCTTACAAAGCAGGTCAATGCCTTCTAAGTTCTGCGCTGAAACGCATGCCACTGGTGTAATGGTGCCGTCCTGCATGCCCTTGTGTATGCCATCGATGCGTTCTTTCTGGGTAAACTCTTCACCGGAGAAGAATTTTTCAAACAGTGCCTCATCTGTTTCAGCCACTGCTTCGGAAAACGCTTGGATCAGGCCATCGACACGATAGCTGAGCTTTTCAGAAACTTCAGCTGTCGGCATTGGAATTTCCATTGCCTTGCCGCTATTGTCATAGCGATATGCCTTCATTTCGATTAGGTTGATATAGGAATCCACCTTTCGATCGACGATAACCGGTACGACAACCGGGCAAACTGATGGACCAAATGTCGATTTCAGATCGGTGAGAACATTATAGAAATTGGCGTTATCATCATCAAGTTTTGTTACCACAAACATTCGTGGCTTGCCTTGTGCCGCGCGATATGCTTTTTTCGTGCCGACGCGTACACCGGATTTACCGGAAACTGTGATCATGACACAGTCTGCCGCTGCAATACCCTGTACCATACTACCGGCAAAATCGAACATCCCCGGGGTGTCAAGCAGATTGATTTTCTGCTCTCCTATTGTGATGCTGCCTATCGCGGTATAGACCGAAGACTGTCGCTTGATCTCTTCTGGTGTATAGTCCGAAATGGTGTTTCCGCTTGCAACTGTACCCATACGTTCTATTTTGCCACCCTGATAGAGCAGCGCTTCCATCAGCGTTGTTTTTCCTGTTCCGGCGTGACCTGCAAGTGTAATATTTTTTGTGATCATAAGTATTCGCTCCATTTCATTTGAGGAAGGGTGGCAAATGATGCCGGTTCCCTTCAAAGTATGTGATATGTGGTTATAATGACTAATATTTTTTCAACGAAGTAATATAATTATAGCATATTGTATGCATCAATGCAACCCCTTTTGAAAAAAATTATTGAGATAAATTGATGCATCATAAAAAATTTGGATTTTTCGAAACGTTAGGGTGATTGCAAGGCGATCAGACTGAACGCTGTAAGATTCTCTCACCATTTTCGTTCTAACTGCGTCTGCATTTGCATAGGATGAAGCCGTAAGGAGGTGCGCCTGATGCGATATAAAAGTGTGAATCTGCGTAAATTGATACGATATGCGGCATTTGATCTGGCGCTGATCCTAGCAGCAGTGATTCTGACGCATTTCGGAAGGCAGCATTTCATGGCGGCAAACCGCATGGATACGGGAGGTATATGTCTGCCGGTGTTGTTGTATCATAGTGTAACAGATCTGCCGGAAACGGATTTTTGTATTACTCCCGAAACACTGGAAGAAGACCTGCGGTATTTGCAGGAAAATGGGTATCATACTGTTTCACCGGAAGATCTCATTGGCTATACTGCCGGGGATGCGTCTCTGCCGCCGAATCCGGTGATGCTGACTTTTGACGATGGGCTGTATAACAATCTGAGTATTGTTCTGCCGCTGCTTGAGCAATATGATATGTGCGCGACGATTTCGGTGGTAGGGGCATATGCCGACGTGTTTGCGCCGGATTCACCGCATCAGGAGGCCTATTCTTATCTTACGTGGGATGATCTACGGACACTTTCCGAGTCTGATCGGATTACATTTGCCAGTCATACATACGATCTGCATAAAAACGACATTCGTCAGGGATGTCGGATTATGGAGGGAGAATCCGAAGAAAATTATCATCGATTCCTGTTAGAGGATCTGATGCGGCTTCAGACGCGTTTTTCGGAGGAAATGGAATTACGACCGGTTGTGTTTGCCTATCCATATGGGTTTGTGTGTGATGAGAGCGTTCCGGTGCTGCGTGAGGCGGGGTTTCAGGTGACACTAACGAGTCTGGAACGACCGAATTATATCACGCGTGATCCGGCGTGTCTTTATGGATTGGGCCGTTACAATCGCTCTGGCGATATCTCAACAGAGGTGTATATGACAAATGCGTTATCAGACGCGGCAAAATAATAATTGTTTGATTTTACGATGAGAGGAGTGTGTGGAAGATGCGCAGAAGACACCGACGTCGAAATTATGGCTGGGCACTGTGCTTTCTTGGTGTAATGGCGATTATCCCCATCACAAATGTGTTTTCGGCTGATGAAAATTCTGCGCGAATCTCTGCGGCATTTCCGACAGAAACCCAAACTGCTGATACAGATGCATGGTATAATCAGGAGGATCATGCCGCCTGGAATGTGCTTTCAGACGGCTATGGCTGGCAGGAAGAATCGGGATCGCCACAGCAAGGCGAGGATGAGGTACAGGATGCACTGATAGAAACCACGCCGTCTTCTGATCCCGGTGAAAAGCCGTATCCCACTGAATGGAATCTGAGTCTTGATACGCTCGTGCGCCGGACATTTTATGGAACATATTCCGGCACGCGGTTTTTCGACCTTGATATCGCCGGACAGGTGCAAAATAAAACCTCCTTGACAAATGCCGCGCTTCTTGCAGAGTCGAGACTTGCCCCGGCATTTACTATTGATGTAGATAGTGATGAACCACAAGTTCTGATCATGCATACGCATACCACGGAATCTTTTGAACCCTATGTGCGCAATACGTTTGACCCGAGCTTTAACTACCGTACCACCGATTCGGCGTATAATGTTGTTTCTGTCGGGGATACTATTACGCAGCAGCTGGAAAATGCGGGGATCGCGACGATCCATGACACCACGATTCATGACTATCCGTCCTATAATGGCTCGTATGAGCGAAGCGCTGAAACAGTAAAGGCAATCCTAGAACAATACCCTTCAATTCGTGTCGTACTTGATATTCATCGGGATGCCATTCAAGATGGGAACACCCTGCTGCAGCCTGTGGTAGAAATTGATGGCAAAGAGGCGGCACAGGTCATGATCATCTCCGGTTGTGACGACGGCACGATGGGTATGCCTGACTATCTGCAAAACTTTCATTTTGCATGTCGACTCCAGACTTCTATGGAACAGAATTATCCTGGTTTAACGCGGCCAATTCTCTTTGACTATCGTAAGTACAATCAGGATCTTACAACCGGCAGCCTTTTGATTGAAGTTGGTACACATGGAAATACGCTCGAACAGGTGCAGTATTCCGGGGAACTGATCGGGAAAGCTTTGGCGCAGACGCTGTTGAAACTGCAGGAATAGGAGAACTTATGATGAAACGATGGGTAAGAAGAAGCATTATGATCTTGTTATGTTATGCATTTCTCTGGAGCTTTGTATTGGCATTTTTGCTGGTATATGTGCGGTCTTATAATCGCTTATCACATGAACCTGTCACAATGGCACATATGACAATTCAGCCAGATAGTGCAGCATTATCTCTGGCAAACGAAGAATTGGTGTGGGAATATCCGGCGATCTCTGATCAAGCATACGTGATTTTGGGGACGTTTCCGGGTGCAGAGATGGATATGACATTTGCAATATGGCAGTTGTTATGGGAGCAGGATGAATGAACCGCTCATGGAATGCAAATGTAAATTTTTCTTGAATATCCGCAATTCTTCTTCTGTACCCCCTTGCATTTTGAAAATAGATGTGGTAAAATAATAAACAATGCATATGCTTCATAGATTTCGGAATGCATGTGTAGATCCAGAAAATGCGCCTGTAGCTCAGCTGGATAGAGTGTCAGACTCCGACTCTGAAGGTCGTGCGTTCGAATCGCATCAGGCGTACCATATTGGTGCAATGAAATAGATGTGCGCCAAGAAAGCCGCGTATTTACGCGGTTTTCTTGCGCTTTAGAGGCAAAAACTGTAAAAAGATGTTGGTTGATGAATTTTATCGTTTGCCAGTTTATGGGATAAAAAGAAAAGCGCCTGTTTTCGACAGACGCAAAAATGAATTATTCAGATAAAGAGTTCGCAGTCTTTTCTTATCGAACACGCTTTTTTTATTGTCACTGCTGCAATAGAGACTAATGTATCATTGACTTTTCGCGCCGAATGAGGACATCTCGATACACAGCGCATACATGAAATGCATTTTTTTGAATCGGCAATTTTTAAATTTTTACGATTGATGGCCTGCGCGGGACAATTTTTTGCGCATACTCCGCAGCCCACACAATCCTTTGACGCTTTTGGAACTAATCCTGCTCCTCCGGCTTTTTTGTATGGTCGATTACCCGGTATGTTTATCGGGGCATTCGATGTTTTAGATTTGATTTTATCAAGGATTGTTTTAGCATAAGTTCTAAGCTTTTGGATATCCTGTTTATCAGGTCTGCCTGTTGCATATTGGCGCATAATGGAGTGCTCTGCAATTGCCGATACTGCTGCGATAATATTAAATCCACAAGTCTTTGCAATATCCTCCATTTCTACAAGTGTGTCCTCATAAGCACGATTACCGTATACACACAGTAGCACGCAGTCTGCTGAATTTCCTTTTATTTGTGAAAGTCTTTTAGCCGCAAGAGCTGGGACACGTCCTCCGTATGAGGGTAAGGCTATCAGAGTCACATCGTTTTTGTTAAAAGAGAATTTTGTAAAATCAACGAACGGATCGCACAAATCAATAGTTTCAACTGATCCGCTCCATTCCGAAGTGATAGCTTCTGCCGCTTTTTTAGTACCTCCTGTGGGACTAAAAATTATTTGAACAAATTTCATATACCTGTCTCCTTGTTGTAAAATTTAGAATTACACATATGAAATAATATAGCATTGGAAAGGTAAAAAGTCAATATGTAATATTAAAATCTCAGATCTCAACCAGAATCGGGTGTGTCGTATATGCATATCAGTACAAAATGCTCAATTGCCATTCATTGTCTTATATTTATAAACGAATATGGCGATGTCAAAAGAGTAACAAGCGAGCTGCTTTCCCTTACAACAGGATGTAATCCAGTTACTATCCGTAGTATTTTAAGTGCTTTGAAAAAGGAAAACATCTTGACTGTAAAATCAGGTACAGGCGGAGCAAAAATAAACTGTCCGTTGAAAGATATCAATTTATATCGGGTTTATACGGCTGTAGAACCCAATGCACTTGAAAAGTTGATAGGTATTCATTCAATGCCCTCGCCTTTTTGTCCAGTAGGAAAGAATATTCACACTATTTTAGACAAACAATATGCAAAAATTCGTAATGAATTAAAAACAAGTCTGGGATCTATAACATTGAAAGATATCATCGAAGATTATCATACGACAATTTGATATCGGGCAGTCAAGTAATTAGACTGCATTTTTATGCGAAGAAATAGAGTGTGATAATTGAAAACCTATATCTATCCGAAAATATGAGAGCATACATCAAGCTTTTGGAGCATTTGAAATTTTATCATAATCTGCAGCTGCGGCGGAATAATTCTGTTGGTTGTGATTTTGGTAAATTTCTGTACTTTGGGTTAACGAATGATCAGCAACTGGAGGACTTGGCAAGAATTCTTAAAAAAATGTTCGATACAATTGAGATGGATAAATAAAGCGCCCCTTTTGTTTAGACAATGTGGCATAATAGAAATATACCAACAAAAGTCAAACAAAAAGGGCATTTTCATGCAAAAAATGATCAATTAGAATATTAGTGGCAGGTCTATAAGTTGGGTTATACGATGCATTGCCTATTGTTAAATACAAAAACATATCTGCAAGCGCAATGAAACCACAGCCATAACTAGATACTTTATATCCAGTTGATGTTTGACTAAAAAATGATTTCATTACCTATATATTCACAGAAGACAAACTAACTTTGATATCCACCATGTTAGCTTGCACTTACAGCGTTATAAACATCTGCGCCTGTGGCTTGCGCAACTTCTTCCATACCGTAACCGATTTCACCGGAACCGTTAATGATATTCAGAATCACATTATCCGGGAAAGCATTTTCAGAAATAACCTCAAACGTAATATTGGTATTGCTCAAAAATATGTATTTTTATTATACTACAAAATAACTAAGTTGTCAAATATCACCCGTTTTAGTATTTCAGGATACGCAGCGGATATACTAAACAAAAAGGAAGGTGTTCACAATGGCAGTATCACACAGAGGCGCAATTTCATTTGGTTTAGTCCATATTCCTGTCGGCCTGTATACGGCAACGCAGGATAACGATATACACTTCAATCAGCTTTGCAGAGAGGACGGCAGCAGAGTAAAGTACAAAAAGGTCTGCGCATCCTGCGGAAAAGAAATCTCATCAAAGGATATTGTAAAAGGTTTTGAGTACGACAAGGATAAGTTCGTGATCATGACAGATGAAGATTTTGAAAAAGCCAAGTCCGAAAAGGATAAGACTATCCATATCCTGCATTTTACAGACTTAAATTCGATTCGACCCATTTATTATGATAAAACCTATCATGCTGTTCCCGAAGCCGGAGGAGATAAAGCATTTGAATTACTTCGTAAAGCAATGAAAGACGAGAACAAGGTCGCTGTCGCTAAAACAGTTATGGGAACAAAAGAAAAGCTATTGACCCTTATTCCTACAGACGACGGTATACTGATTGAAACCATGTTTTTCGCAGACGAAGTAAAGCAAGCTCCGAAAGAGCCTGCGCATCCCGAAGTAAATGAAGCGGAGCTAACTATGGCGAAAACGCTGATCAACACAATGGTCAAGGATTTTGAGCCGAGTTTATACAAGGACGAATATCAGGTGCGTCTGCGTGAGATCATTGAACAGAAGATCGCAGGCAAGGATATTGTTGCCTCCACTCCCGACGTTCAGGTCAATGTCATCGACATTATGGAGGCTCTCAAGCAGAGTATTGCACAGGCAGGCGTAAAGAATGGCTGATATCTGGGAAACAAAAAGTATCAAGCCAATGCTGATCGGTACAGAGGGACAGCCCTTTGACAGCGAGGAATATATCTATGAATTAAAGCTTGATGGCGAACGCTGCATCGCATACCTTGACATTGACAAAACGATTCTGAAAAACAAGCGGAGTATGTTGATGCTGCCGAAAGTGCCCGAATTAAAAAACATCCATGAAAATGTCAATGTCCGCTGTATTCTGGACGGAGAACTTGCTGTTATCAAGGACGGCAAACCGGATTTTTTTGAAATACAGAAACGCAGTATGATGAGCAATCCCGTAAAGATAGATATGGCAGCGAAGAAATATCCTGCCTGTTTTACTGCCTTTGA
Organism: uncultured Ruminococcus sp.; assembly: GCA_949291125.1. GTDB lineage: Bacteria > Bacillota > Clostridia > Oscillospirales > Ruminococcaceae > Ruminococcus_C. The sequence goes on along the minus strand of CASEUJ010000033.1, from coordinate 84,319 downwards.
TATTTTGTACTGCGAGGACAGACAGGTCACGGATTTGCCGCTTACAGAAAGAAAGGAACTTTTGCAGAAAGCGGTAATATCTGAAAACGCCAGATTCGCAGTATCGAGGTTTATTGAGAAAAACGGTATCCAATTCTATAATCTTGCAGAACAGCGGGAATTGGAGGGTATCGTTGCGAAACGTAAGGACAGCAAGTATTACTTTGATAAGCGAACTAAGGACTGGATCAAAATTAAGTATTTGCAGGACGATGATTTCGTAGTTTTGGGTTATGTTCCGAAAGAAAACAGCATGAACAGCATTATCCTCGGACAGTACAGGAACGGTCGGCTTGTTTACAAAGGTCATGTTACTCTGGGAGTTGGCGGCGAGCCGTTCAGAAGAAAAAAGGCTTTAGACAAAACAAGCTGTCCGTTTTCGGAAATTCCGAAAGGCAATGAAAATGCCGTATGGGTAAAACCCGAACTTGTATGTACAGTCAAATATATGATGAAAACCGAAAGCGGCGGTATGCGGCAGCCTGTGTTTAAAGGACTCAGGGAGGATAAACCGCCGGAGGAATGCATAGAAAGGTAATCGAAAATGAGTAATCAGCTAAAAAATGAAACAAGCCCATATCTGTTACAGCACGCAGAAAACCCCGTGAATTGGTATCCATGGTGCGAAGAAGCTTTTTTGAAAGCAAAAAATGAGGATAAACCGATTTTTCTGAGTATTGGCTACAGCACCTGTCATTGGTGTCATGTTATGGCACATGAAAGCTTTGAGGATATGAAAACAGCGGAAATTCTCAATCAATATTTTGTTTCGATAAAAGTAGACCGTGAGGAACGTCCCGATATTGACAGCGTATATATGTCGGTATGTCAGGCATTCACAGGGAGCGGCGGCTGGCCCATGAGCATTTTTATGACTGCGGATAAAAAGCCTTTTTTTGCGGGCACATATTTTCCGCCGCACCCGCATTATGGAATGCCTAGCTTTTCCGACTTGCTCAATGCTGTTGCAAACCAGTGGAATAACGAACGTGTCAAGCTTCTGCAGTCGGCGGATAAGATGATTGCACATCTGAAAAATACAAGATCGGATAACAGGAATGCAGGTAATGAAAATTTTATCGAAAATGCAGTCAAAATATTTTCAAAAAGCTTTGACAGCATTAACGGTGGCTTCGGCTCTGCTCCGAAGTTTCCTACTCCGCATAATCTACTGTTTTTAACGCTGTATGCGAAGATGAATGACGATATTTCTGTTCTGAAAATGGTCGAGAAAACACTTACGCAAATGAGAAAGGGCGGTATCTTCGATCAAATCGGTTACGGCTTTTCCAGATACTCAACGGATCAATATTTTCTTGCGCCGCACTTTGAAAAAATGCTGTATGACAATGCTCTGCTTATCATGGCATATTCGGCGGTTTACAGCGTAACAAAGAACCATTTGTATCTTGATACTGCCGAGAAAACGGCGCAATATATTCTTCGTGAAATGACTTCCTCAGATGGAGGTTTTTACAGCGCACAGGATGCCGACAGCGAAGGGATCGAAGGAAAGTTCTATACTTTCACATTATGTGAAATACTTGACGTTTTGGGAGAAGAAAAAGGAAAAGAGTTTGCACATACCTTTGATATTACCGCAAGCGGTAACTTTGAGCGAGCAAATATTCCGAATCTGCTGAAAAGCAATGATTTAAGTACAGATTTCAGCCAGGAAATTCAAAAGCTGTACGATTACCGTAAAAATCGTACAAAGCTTCATCTTGATGATAAGATACTGCTTTCTTGGAATGCTTTGATGATTGCAGCGTTGTCTATGCTTTACAGAGTTTCACATAATGAAAAATATCTGCAAGCGGCAAAAAGAGCGCAGGATTTCATTGAAAGAAAAATGTGCTGCGGTACCCGGCTTTATACAAGTTATTGTAACGGAAAGCGTTCGGAGAATGTATTTTTGGATGATTATGCATTTTATATCGCCGCTTTGATCGAACTTTACAATTCAACCTTGGATAATGGTTATCTTGATAAAGCGCAGCAGATTAACAGCGAAGCGGAAAAACAATTTACGGATCGTAAAAACGAAGGATATTTTCTGAATAAAGCTGGAGATGCCGAACTGTTTATGAATCCGAAGGAAACCTACGACGGCGCGTTACCAAGCGGAAATTCAGTTATGGCATATAACTTGGTAAGACTGTATCAGATTACGGAGAATGAAGCATACAAAAAAGCTGCTGAAAACCAAATCGCATTTCTGTCCGTTCAGGCGCAGGATGATCCGGCGGGACACAGTATGTTTCTTCTTGCGATGCTTATGTATAGAAATCCGCCGGAGCATATTACCATAGTTTTGAAAGATGAATCGGATTTAAAGCATATAATTTCTGATATTTCATTTCTGTCAAATATATCGGTAGTAACCGAAAGCAAAGAATACCCTTTGATAAACGATCGAACTACCTATTATATCTGCAAAAACCGTGCATGTCTGCCGCCAACAAATAAACTGTCTTAATATTAAACAAAAAGTCCAAGCGATGAACAACATAAAAAGGAGTGCGATTACAATCACGGTAAGGCACTCCTTTTTGTTATGCATTTGTTTGCTTCCAATCAGAAAGTATAGATTTATCAGCGGCGACCTTATTAATTATCTCATCGGCAGAACGTACATTGTCAAAGGTTCCGTTGGAAATCTCATTGATCACAGATTGAAGCAGTTTTTCATAGTAAGCTTCCGCTGTGACGTTTGTCGTGGTGTCATGAAAATGTTGCTGACTTTCAGCGGATGCAATACCTGCGTATTTTTCTTTTACTTGTCGAATTAATTCATCGCGTTTCATGTTCATACTCCTAACTGGATTTTTATTTTTATCTTTTCCCAAAACGCCTTGATATATACTTCATTGAAAAAACTCATCGGATAAATGATGTATTCTCTCTCGGATCAAGGTGTTATATGAACATACTTTTGAGAATAAGTGAAACTACTTTTATGTGCTTTTATACGTTCAAACCATTCTTCAGTCTACGGCGTTGAACATGATGTTGTGAAAGCAGGTGCATTTGGAAAACATATACAAGTTTTTATTAAATAGATTAATTTCATGACATATAAAATTAAATCTCACATTCATTTATTTTAGTCACAGACCACATTTGAAAGATGCATCAGCGGATCCCTTTTAGGCACGTGTTTACGCATTTTTTTATGGCTGCATGGGAAAGTCCGGTAAAGCGATGCGCTCTGCTGCAGGGAGAAAAAAATCCTTGCATTTCCCATGAATATATGATATAATAAATGCATTCAGACGAAACGACGTCGACTGTATTTTGATGTAGACGTCTGACCGGAATTGCAAATGAGAAATTGCAGACGCTGCGGCAGATACAGTGGATTTGCAGGAAAGGAACGTTTTATATGAAAAAAAGAAATACCCTGAAATATTTTGCGCTGGCTTGTAGCGCCGTGTTGATGCTGGGCGCATTCGGTGGATGCGGTAATGATAACAGCAGTTCAACTTCGGAAGAGGCAGGAAAGCTTGAGGATGTTGACAATTCTTCAGCAGAAATAACATCCGGCGAAGTGGGAGATACCTTTGTCATTACGCTCTATCCAGATATAGCGCCGATCACCTGTGAAAACTTTGAAAATCTGGTAGAAGAGGGCTTTTATAATGGTCTGACTTTTCACCGTGTGGTCGATGATTTTATGGCGCAAGGCGGTGATCCGAATGGGAACGGCACCGGTGGGAGCGATGAAAACATCAAGGGAGAATTTGCAGAAAACGGCGTGGAAAATGATCTGTCTCACACCAGAGGTGTGGTATCTATGGCTCGCTCTACCGATTACAATAGCGCATCGAGCCAGTTCTTCATCTGTTATGGTGATTGCACATTCCTTGATGGTTCCTATGCGGCATTTGGCAAAGTGACCGAGGGAATGGAAGTGGTAGATTCCTTCCTCGAAGTGGAACGCTCGATGGGCAGTGACGGTGCGATCTCATCTCCGAATACGCCGATTGTCATGGAAGAAGTAAAGATGATTGAGGATGACGCAGATGGCAATCCTCGTGTACAGATCACCATGAATGACTTTTTAGATTAAATATTAATTTATTTCGAAAGAAAATCAAAGCACAACATGCAGGCACGTCGATTCATTACCGCGTGCCTGCTATGCTGTCCATAGATGGACAGAGTCTGGAGGAGAAAAATGCGTCATATACAAGAATTTTTTGACCACATGAAACAAAGTCGTGTGGCATTTATCGGCACTGGCGTAACAAACGGAGATATCATTCGCTTGTTCCGCAAAAAAGGAATCGCTGTCACTCTGCTTGATCGTAAGTCAAAAGAGCAGCTTAACGATGTATACGATGAATTTGCGTCCATTGGTGTGGAGTTCCGGTTGGGAGATAGCTATCTCGACAGTCTGACGGATTTCGATGTGGTATTCCGTTCGCCAGGTGTGTATTATCATCATGAAAAATTGCAGGAAGCACGCAACGAAGGCGTTGTGATCACATCGGAAATGGAAGTGTTCTTCTCGCTGTGCCCATGCAGGATCTATGCTGTCACCGGATCGGATGGCAAAACGACAACCACAACGCTGATCTCTGAGTTTCTCACCCGTGCCGGTTATCGTGTACATAAGGGGGGCAACATTGGCCGCGCACTATTGCCGATCATTGAGGACATCCGGCCGGAGGATGTGGCAGTGGTGGAACTTTCGAGCTTTCAGTTGTTGTCCATGCGCCAGTCGCCAGATGTGGCTGTGATCACCAATATTGCACCGAATCATTTGGATGTACATGGCACGATGGAGGAATATATCTGGGCAAAGACCAATCTGATCGCACATCAGGATGCCTTTTCGCGTACCGTATTGAACCTTGACAATGCACCGACAATGGAACTTGCATCCATGGTGCGTGGCACACTTTCGACGTTTTCTATTCAGAATACGCCCAAACGCGGTGCGTTTTTGCGGGAAGATGGCACGCTCTGTTATGCGGATGGCAAGGGAAATTTGATCTCGGTCGTACACAAAGACCAGATTCGCATTCCGGGTATGCATAACGTGGAAAACTATCTTGCTGCGATCAGTGCTGTTTGGGGTGCTGTATCTACGGAAGATATTGTATATGTTGCAGAACACTTCGGAGGCGTGGAACACCGCATTGAATTTGTCCGGGAGCTGGACGGTGTAAAGTGGTATAATGACAGCATTGCAACAAGCCCGACACGCGTTCTCGCCGGACTGCGTTCCTTTTCTCAGAAGTTGATTGTGATCATGGGTGGCTATGATAAAAAGATCCCCTTTGAACCCATGGCGGATACGGTTTGTCAGCAGGTAAAGTTGGTGATCCTGATGGGTGTCACTGCCGATAAGATCGAAGCGGCTATTCGCAGTAGTCAGTATTATGCACCCGGTACGCCGGAATTCAGACACGTATCTTCCATGGAAGAAGCTGTTGCAACTGCGCGCCGTCTGGCACAGCCCGGCGATATCGTAACGCTGTCCCCGGCATGTGCAAGCTTTGACCTCTATCCGAATTTTGAAGCACGTGGCAACCATTTCAAAACCCTTGTGAAGGAGCTGAGCTGACGCGATGGATTTGATGAAATTATTGCAGCAACTCACTGCTGCGTACGGTGTTTCCGGGTGTGAGGGCAACATTGCACAGACGGCAAAAGTGCTCCTTGCGCCGTATTGTGATACAGTAGAAGTTAGTCATGGCAATGTGATCGGTACTATCGGCATGCGCACGCCGGCAAAGCCGCATGTCCTGCTCGATGCCCACATGGATCAGGTGGGCTTTTATGTCACTGCCATCACAGATGAGGGCTTTATCCGGGTGGGGAATGTCGGAGGCCTTGATAGACGACTTCTGCCGGATCAGCGTGTAATCCTGCATGGATGTACAGAAATTCCCGGCGTTGTCTGCTGCGTGCCGCCGCATTTGCAGAATGGAAAAGAACAAGTGGTTTCTATCGAGGAGCTTGCCATTGACACCGGGCTTTCTAAGGAAACGCTTGAAGCTCGCATTCAGCCCGGAGACAGCGTGTCTTTCGATATGCCGTTGCAGACACTTTTGAATGACACTGTAACGGGTGCTTCACTCGATGATCGTTGTGGAATGGCGGCGATCTTATATGCACTGGAACAAGTGAAAGGGAAAGAGCTTCCCTGTACGATCAGTGTGCTCTTTTCCACACAGGAGGAGGTCGGTGAACGTGGTGCTATGATCGGCGCATTCGCCATCGACCCAGATATCGCCATTGCAGTAGATGTGACCTTTGCACTGGGACACGGCGATGATCCCAAAAAATGTGGCAAGCTTGGCAAAGGCCCTATGATTGGGATCTCTCCTTCACTGTCGCGCACACTGTCCAAAACGCTGATTTATACTGCTCGTCAGAATGCCATTGCATGGCAGCCAGAAGTGATGCCAGGGATGACCGGCACCAATGCAGATCGCTTTTCTGTGACACGCTGTGGTGTGGCGGCGGCGACGGTTTCGATCCCGCTGCGCTATATGCATACGCCGTCAGAACTGATCGCGATCGCTGATGTCGAAGCGACCGGAAGATTATTGGCGGCATACTTAGAGAATGCTGTGTTTGACGGCGATACGCCGATGGCACAGGATATTCCGCCGTTTGCGGAAAAGGAGGTGCATGCATCGTGCTGAATCCATATCTCGAACCGCTTTGTAACCTTTGCAGCACTTCCGGAGATGAGGGGACTGTACGCGGATTTCTGATCGAAAAAATCAGCCACTTTGATCATGTATCATGGCATGTAGATGCGCTTGGCAATCTTTTGGTGCAAAAACGTGGCATAAACCGTGCGCCGCACAAGCTCATGATTAGTGCCCATATGGATGAAGTCGGTTTGATCGTGACGCATATCAACGCTGATGGGACGCTTTGTATCGCACCGGTCGGCGGCATCGATGCCTCTGTTGTCATCGGACGGCAAGTGTTGGTTGGTGAAAAAAAGTGCATAGGCGTCATTGGTGCAAAACCGGTGCATCTTATGTCAAAAGAGGAAAAGGACCAGCTGCCACAGTTTGGTGCATTGGTACTAGGCATTGGTGCGCAAAGTGAAGCACAGGCAGCACAATACGCGCCGCCGGGAACATTTGTTTATTTTATGCCGAATTTCTATATCACGCCCGATCGCCGTATTATGAGTAAGGCGATCGATGACCGCTTTGGCTGTGCGGCATTGCTGCGGCTTTTGGAACAGCCGGCACAGTATGATTTTACAGCTGCATTTCTTGTGCAGGAAGAGATTGGACTGCGTGGTGCAAAAACGGCAGCATTCGCCGAATCACCGGAGTTTGCCATTGTCTTAGAGGCCACTACTGCTGCCGATCTTGCCGGAGCGGAGGGCGACGCAAAGGTTTGCAGTTTAGGTAATGGTCCCGTCATTTCCATTATGGATCGGGCGACGATCTATGACCGCGAGATGGTACAGGCAGCGTTTTCGCTGTGCAGACAGCATCAGATCTTCTGTCAGACCAAATCACGCATTACCGGCGGCAATGACAGTGGTGCGATCCATGTGAGCCGAAACGGAGTCCGTACATTGTCGGTGTCGCTGCCCTGCCGCTATCTCCATGCACCGACGAGCTTGGCAGATTTGACAGACGCGGAAAACTGTGAAAAGCTCTTGCCGCTGCTTATCACGGAAATCATGGAGAATATGGACGCATGATACAACAAATTCAATCCTTTACTTTGAACGAAACTGCTGTTTTGGAATCCACTTGGCGTGGCAGACAGATCTTAGCGTATTACCGAGCTTATGGCGGCGTCTATGATTTTTGTCGGTTTTTTCGTTTGTCGTATTCTGAGGGCGGCGGTTGGATGCTGTTGTTCAATTCTACGCTTCTGATCTGTACGCCTGATGTGCTACCGACAGAAGAGCTCTGTAGTTTCGTGGCAATGCATCTCCCGTTTCGTATTGAGTGCGCCCAGACACTCTTACCGGGTCTGGAACAGCTTTCGAATTATCAGAAGTTGCATCGCACGACCTTTGCTCTGACACCATCTGCACCATCGGATCAGTTTGATCCGGAAGATATCAATGAATCGCCGGATCTTGACACCGTCTATGAGATTCTCCATGAGGGATTTCCGAACCTCATGGAGCATTCGCTCTGGCTGACCGATACTTCCCATCGTCTGCGCCATGGCGTAAGCCGCGTTCTGACATACCGGGACAGCTCGACGCTGACGCTTATCTACGATGACCACGATGCGGTACTGGTAGGGCAGGTTGCCACAAAAGCGGCACAACGCGGCAGCGGCTATGCCAGAGATTTTTTACGGTGGATCGCATCACAGCTTGATGCAGCCGGGAAACATGCGGCGCTCTATGCGCTTGATATCCGGAAAAGTTTTTACCGTGAGATTGGCTTTCGTGAGATTGATTCAGAATATGTGTTAGAACGGCAGGATGTGCCGAAAGAACAGCAGGAAAAAGGAGCATTGTGATCCATGGGAAATAGTGAAATTCAGGATTTTTTTGAGATCGATCCGTGTCTTTTGGATGCGGCAGAACGTGCAGAAGCGGCATGCCGTGAAGATTTTGCCCATTTTGAGGCAAATGCCGCCTATAACGGTGCAAAAGTGCTGGCGGCGTTTCGGGATTGCCGGGTTAGTGCACCGTGCCTGTCCGGTACTACGGGATATGGCTATGATGATCAGGGCAGAGATACGCTCGATCGTGTTGTTGCCAAAACATTTGGTGCGGAAGATGCGCTGGTGCGCCATAATTTCGTTTCTGGAACGCATGCGCTGACGGTGGCGCTGTTCGGTGTATTGCGTACCGGAGATAAGATGGTGTCCTTGACTGGCAGACCTTATGATACGCTAACTGAAGTCATCGGGCTGGACGGCAGCAAAATAAGCGGTTCGCTGAAAAATTTTGGGATCGAGTATGCTGAGCTGCCCCTTTTGCCGGATGGTACGCCTGATTATTTTGGCGTGCCGGAAGCCGTGCGCGGTGTAAAGGTTGCATATATCCAGCGCTCACGCGGGTATTCGCTGCGTCCGGCGCTCACCATTGCGCAAATCGAATCCTTGGCGGAACAAGTGCGGCACGCCAATCCAGATGCGATCATTATGGTCGATAACTGTTATGGGGAATTTGTGGAAACCAGAGAGCCGGTACAGGTTGGGTGTGATATCATGATCGGCTCAATGATCAAAAATGTTGGCGGCGGTATTGCACGCACCGGCGGCTATATTGCCGGAAAAAGGGAACTGGTACAACAGTGTGCTGAGCGTCTGACTTGTATTGGGATGGGTAAAGAGGTTGGCTGCACGCTGGAGATGAATCGCGAACTCTATCTTGGCTTTTTTCATGCGCCGGATACAACTGCAAGCGCCCTAAAAACGGCAGATTTTGCGGCTGCACTGTTTGGCTCTTTCGGCTTTTCGTGTTACCCGGCGGTTTCTCAGCCGCGCGGCGATATCGTCGAAGCAATCCAGCTTGGTGACGAAGCACGCCTTACGGCCTTTTGTCAGGGAATCCAGCATGGATCTCCCATTGATTCTTTTGTTACGCCGGAAGCATGGGATATGCCGGGATATCAGAATCAGGTGATCATGGCGGCAGGAGCCTTTACCATGGGCGCATCGATTGAACTTTCCGCCGACGCGCCAATCCGCGAACCGTTTGCCGTGTGGATGCAAGGTGGCATTACCTATACCAGCGGCAAGATTGGCGTACTTTTTGGCGCCCAAAGACTCTTGGAAAAAGGGCTGATCAGCAGTTAACACTGGTATCAGAACTGTTACAAATGGCTACAATTTGTGCGGAATCAGATTGCAATTTCAGAAAAATAGTTGACAACACGGGCGGTTGCTGATAGAATATATAAGGGCAGAAAGCGTCGGATGTCTCTGGCATCTGGCTTTTTGCAACGCATAAAACCGGATGCGTGCGCGTAAGATGTACGCGGCGCTGAAATGTTTTGACTTGGGATATCGGAACAGAAACGATAGGAGGTATCGCTTTGGGAGAACGGAAGTTATGCTATGGCTGTATGGAACGCACGGAATTTTCCGGCGGCGTTTGTCCGCATTGCGGATATTATGACCAGTCTCCGAGTGACCCATCTTTTATTCAACCGGGAACGCATCTGCATGATCGATATATTGTTGGCGTAGTGCAGTCGGTGAACGGCGAAGGCGTGACCTATCTGGCATACGACCAGTCCATCGGCTGTAAGGTACTGCTGCGCGAATATATGCCGCAGAATCTCTGTACACGTGTGACCGGTTCGCCGGTGATCCGTGTGATCCCGGCACGTCTGGCGCAGTACAAAGCGCTGATGGCGGAATTCACAGAGCTGCATAAGTCCTTGGCGCGTCTGCGCGGACAGGTGCATATTTACACAGTTGTGGATCTGTTTGCAGAAAACAATACCACTTATGTTGTGGATGAATATGTCGAAAGTATCCGCTTTGTAGACTATCTGAAGGAAAATGCCGGAGAATTGACGTGGGGACAGCTTTCGCACATGCTGCCGCCACTAATGACAACACTGAGTCTGTTGCATAATTCCGGCGTCGTACATCGCGCTATTTCGCCGGATACGATCTATGTGACAAATAAGGGCGAATTTATTTTGTCGGCATTTTCGATCGCTGCGGTGCGGACGGCGAATACAGAGCTGACATGCGAAATTTATAATGGTTATGCTGCACCTGAACAATATGCAGCAAACGAGCGGCAGGGAACGTGGACGGATGTCTATGCGGTCTGTGCGGTGATCTATCGTGTCCTGACCGGCAGCATGCCGCCGTCGGCTATTAGTCGCTTGGAAAATGACAATTTGGTCGCACCGTCGGTTCTGAATCCGAATGTGCCGCGGCATGTTTCCAACGTGATTATGCGCGGTATGCACTTGAACAGTGAAGAACGGATTCAGACTGTGACGCAGCTTGTAACAAATCTTTTTGATGAACATGCGGCAGAGGATGAGATCCCGCTCGGCGGCTATGATTTTTCGCAGAATGACTATGCCGACGATTATCCGCAGGAAGATTATCCGTCGTATGAAGAAACGGAGTATCCGGATTATGACACAGGTTATTCGGATGATTATGCGTATGATACATATGGCGAGGACGGATATGACGATGGCCGCGAAAAGGCGGGGGCGATTGATCGTCTGAAAGTGCCGATTATTGTAGGCATTGTGCTGCTGCTTGTTCTTTTAATTTGTGTGTTTGTGTTTGCCGGCGATTGGATGGGCGGCAATGATAATTCGTCGATTTCCTCGACTTCAGATACTTCAATGCAAGTGACTGGTGTTTCGGATGACAATGCAGAAGCAACGCAAGAGGCTACAGAGGCGACAACAGCACCCGCCGGAGATAGTATTATGCCAAATCTTTTGGGGAAAAATTATGAGAACCAGCGGGAACAATATGCCTCATGGATCACATTCGATGTAGAAGAAGTCTTTGATGATACATATGCGGCGGGGCAGATATGTTGGCAGGAATATGATGCCGGAGAAACATTCGACTCCTCAAAACCGGTGCGGATTCAAGTCTGCATTGGGCCGGCAACGGTCGAGATCCCGTCTTACTATGGTTATGGTATCAGTTCTTATTCAAGCGAACTGGATGCGTTGCATATTTCATATACAACGCAATCGCAGACTACCAGCAGTTATAGCAACGGCAGTGTGATCGGAATTTTGGTGACACGTAATGGGCAGGAAGTAGATGTGGATGCCGGTGATCAGATTAATCTGAATGATAATTATCAGGTTGTGGTATATTATGCCTATAATCCGGAACCGGAAACCACAGAACCTCCTACGACAGAAGCACCAACTGAGGCACCGACAGAAGCGGCAACGCAAGCGCCGACACAGGCACCTACGGAAGCTCCTGCAGGAGGGCAGCCTGCACCGCAGGACAATATCGGGGACCCGGTACAGGGCGAATGACCTGACTTAGTCAAGCTAAAGTAAGAATTTCAGCAGATCCCAAAGGTACAAGGGGTCTGCTGCTTTTTTGTTGAATTTATATCAGTTTGTTCCACGCATCCGGGCGTATCTCAATGAAATTACTTATGTAACTAATGCTAATTTGATTTTAAGATTCTCATTTAAATTGAATCAACATATAAAATAAAAATTTAGTTGACTATTACTGTTGATTCATAAGTATCAGATTAAAAATGAAATATCAAACGTGCTTTTTTCTTTTTTTTGTAAAAAATGAACAAAACCCTAAAAAATAATAGAAAAAACTGTTGACTTTAACCTGATTCTGTGGTATGATATATACAACGAAAGGGGAACAGAAGCAAAGGGCTGGCGAGAGGCTCTGGTGGAGAGGTTCCCAAGCGATGTGCTTTATAAGGTCTGAGGGTTTTCCTCTTATAAGGCGATTCTATATCAAAAAGGAGGGCGAGGTCCGATGGCAATAGAAGAATCACAGCTGCATATGCTGTCAGCATCGGATGTTTCGCTGGATGCACAAGAATAAAGGCGTAGTGAGAAGCTGACACCGATCAGCCGAGCGCACGAAGGTAATGATAAGATGATGTGCACCCGAAAATCCGCATGAATGACGTAAGCAACTGTTTGCGTTACAATCAAATCTGTTATTTGAATGGACAGCATATGGATTTTTCCAATCCGATGCGATGACGGCATCGGATCTCCGACAGAAATGTCTTTATATATATGCTGATAAGTTGAGTAACATTTTAGGTGATTCCCATGAAGAAGTAAAATGGAACAATATATTTCTTAATCTAAGTATGTAAGGAATGAGTCCCATGGAAATATGTGGATAGGCGAATCTCCAAGATCGCAATGTGAAAAAGCATCAGTTCATTTGCTCCATTGTATATACTGTAAGGGGGCGTTTCCAATGAAAGTGCTTTTGAATCGATATCAAATGATGAAATTCTAACAAGGGGTGAGTCCCATCGAAATTGCGGCGAAAGAATGAAAATTCTTTCAAATTAAATTTGGTGATAAAAATTGAATATGGATAAATAGAATCCGGCTCAGAGGTCTTCTGTGCCGGATTTTTGTGCGTTTGTGCAGTACTGAAACAGGTTATGTCCGATTCCCTCGGCGCAGTGCTGTGCGCTTTTCTGTTGCATGGTCTGAAATGGCACAGCAGAGCTTGCCAAGCCCGATGCCAAATCCGATTCCAGCGAAAATATCAGAGGGAAAGTGTACATAGAGATACAATCTTGAAAATGCAATTGCAGATGCCACACCATATGCCGCCATGCCCAGTTCTCGATTGGCGTGCGCAATGATCGTAGCAGCCAGAAATGAAGACATGGTGTGTCCCGATGGAAATGAATAGTCGTGTGGAATTTCGATCAGCATGCCATCCGGTACGCGGATCCAACATGGCCGAGGTCTTTTGATCAATTTTTTTAACAGGGCATTGCAGACGACAGATCCAGTGATTAGTCCTGCACCGAGTGTACAAGCGGTGTTGCGATAACGTTTGGAAACGAACATTGCGCCGGCTGATGCGATCCAGAGTGCGCCGCCGCTGCCGAGCAAAGTAATTTTAGGCATGGCTTTGTCAAGGAATTCGCATGAGATATGTTTTTTTAGCTGTTCCAGCAGGACAAATTCTACAGCTTCGATATCCTTTGCTTTCATGAAATCGCCTCTTTGCAATTTTGCCCGTTTGAGTGGGTAGTTTTTTGGGGAGATGTATAATGCTTATAGTATATCATATTTCTGTGGGTTTGAAAATGATTTGTTTGTTAAAATTGTGTTTTGTCTTCAAAAAAAGACTAAAGAAAGCAGGGTATTGTATAAATGAGTAACGGTACTCTTGCTGTAGAAACATGTCTATGTCAGGTGGGAAATGCAGACTTCGAAAAATATTCAAAATTCTGTTTAGCCCTTGCACATCAGCCAAAAATATGCTATAATAACAAAGGCTGTTTATGACGGCATCAATTGCAATGAGGAGTTAGGAATTTATGGACGAAATAACCGCAAAACAGCGGATCGAGAAGCTTTCCGGCACTCTGACGACATATAATGAACAGTATTATATGCACGATGCGCCGACTGTTCCCGATGATGTATACGACAAGCTAATGCGTGAGCTAGAAACGCTGGAACAGCAGTATCCACAGTATGCCTTATCGGATTCTCCTACAAGACGTGTGGGAGGCGGTGTGTCTCGTGCCTTTGAAAAAGTGCCGCATGCAGTGCAGATGATGAGCTTGCAGGATGTGTTTTCTTTTGCGGAAATGCGCGCTTTTGTTGAACGCTGTCAGGCGGAGCTCGGCACACCGGCGTTTCTTGTGGAGCCGAAAATTGATGGACTTTCCGTGTCCCTGGAATATCGGGATGGCATATTCACACGTGGCTCGACAAGAGGTGACGGCTTGGTCGGCGAAGATGTGACGGAAAATTTGCGCACCATCGCCCATATCCCAGAGCGCCTTAGCGATCAGGCACCGCCCTTTTTAGAGGTGCGTGGAGAAGTTTATATGTCGCGTAAAAGTTTTGCGGCACTGGTCGAGCAACAGATTGAAAATGGCGAATCTCCGGCAAAGAATCCTCGAAATGCGGCGGCAGGTTCGCTGCGCCAAAAAGACCCGGCAGTGACTGCGTCGCGCAGCCTAGATATCTGGATCTTTAACGTCCAGCAAATCAAAGGGCATACGCTTACTTCTCATCTGGAATCGCTGGAGTACCTGAAGGAGATCGGGTTTCCGGCGGTTATTGCGCATAGCCACCGTTGTACTACAGTGGAACAGATCGAATCCGAGATCACGGCGATCGGCGATGCACGCAGCGGCTATCCTTATGATACAGACGGTGTTGTCGTGAAGATCGATGATTTTGCCGCACGGGAAGAACTTGGCGCTACGACAAAAGTCCCTAAGTGGGCGGCGGCGTTCAAGTTTCCGCCAGAGGAAAAACAAACAACGCTGCGCGAAATTTTGCTTAGCGTCGGCAGAACGGGTGTGATTACGCCGGTGGCAGTGTTTGATCCGGTACAGCTTGCCGGGACAGAGGTGACCCGTGCCACACTTCATAATCAGGACTTTATTCGGGAACGTGACATTCGCCTTGGCGACACCATTGTGGTGCGCAAGGCAGGGGAGATCATTCCCGAGGTACTGCGAAGTGCAGTTCATGCGCCGGATTCTGTGCCGTTTGTTCTGCCGGAGTTTTGTCCTGAGTGTCATACCCTGACTGTACGGGATCCGGAAGAGGCTGCGCTGCGGTGTCCGAATCCCGATTGTCCGGCACAGCTGATGAAGCGGATGATTCACTTTGTCTCCAAGGATGCGATGAATATTGACGGTTTGGGACCGCAGAATCTGGCGGCACTCCAAGACGCAGGGCTGGTGCATTCCGTGGCGGATCTGTATGCGTTGACACGCAGCCAGCTTTTGGAACTGGATCGATTTGCAGAAAAGTCGGCGGACAATTTGATTCGTGCGATCGCGGCGTCCAAAGAAAATTCGCTTGATCGTTTAGTCTTTGCCTTAGGAATTCGTGGGATCGGCTCTCGTGCGGCACAGCTATTGTGCGAACGCTTTCAGACCATGGATGCGCTTTTGTCGGCGACGCAGGAAGAGATCGAGGAAATCGATGGTTTTGGCGCGACTATGGCAGCAAGTGTTGTAGAAACACTTGCTGAACCGCATATGCATCAGCTGATTGAACGTTTGCGTCAGGCCGGTTGTAACATGACCTATCAGGGGACAACAGTGGAGGACATGCGGTTTGCCGGCATGACCTTTGTGCTGACCGGTACGCTTTCGACGATGACGCGCAGTGATGCAAAGCAGCAAATTCTTCGTTTCGGCGGCAAGGTGAGTGGCAGCGTTTCGAAAAAGACGACTTTTGTGGTCGCCGGAGAAGCTGCCGGAAGCAAGCTCGAAAAGGCGCAGGCACTGGGAATTCCAGTCTTGACGGAAGCGGAATTTCAGAGAAAACTCGAAGAAAGGGTGGTACCCAATGAAAATTGATATTGCACATATCGCAAAGCTGTCCCGGCTACGGATCGAACCGGACAAGCTAGAAAAATTTGAGACCGACATGGCGGCGATCGTTAATATGGTAGATCGCCTGCCGGATGTGGAAGATGAACTGACACTGGATCGGGAACATCCTATGCGACTGCGTGAGGATGTTGCTGTGGAACATAAATTCCGCCGGGAAGAAATGCTGGCGAACGCACCGCAGATACAGTCGGGCTGTCTAGTTGTCCCGAAGACGGTGGAATAAGGAGGCAAACACGAAATGAAGCTGTATGAGAAAAATGCTGCCGCGTTGTCGGCGATGCTCCAGAATAAAGAGTGCAGTGCAGTTGAATTGACACAGGATGTTCTTGACCAGATCAAGGCGGTAGAGCCAAAGGTCGGGGCATATGTCACCCAGTGTGAAGACGCACTCGAACAGGCAAAGCAGGTGGATGCGGCACGCGCTGCTGGAGAAAAGCTCCATCCTCTTGCCGGCATCCCCATTGGGATCAAGGATAATATTTCTACGAAGGGCATTCGTACCACTTGTTCCTCCAGAATGCTGGAGAACTATGTGCCGCCGTTTGATGCAACGATTATGCATGCTGTGCGTGATGCGAAGATGGTTATTACCGGCAAGATGAATATGGATGAATTTGCCATGGGTTCTTCTACGGAAACTTCTTATTTTCACAAGACTCACAATCCGCATAATTTGGACTGTGTTCCGGGTGGATCTTCTGGCGGCAGCGCGGCGGCCGTGGCAGCAGGAGAGGCAATTCTGACTTTGGGTTCGGATACTGGCGGCTCGATTCGCCAGCCGGCAGCGCTTTGCGGTGTTGTCGGATTAAAACCGACCTATGGCAGCGTTTCCAGGTACGGTCTGGTGGCGTTTGCTTCTTCTCTTGATCAGATCGGTCCACTCGGGAAATCAGTAAAGGACGTAGCAATGCTCCAGAGCTTGATTCAGGGCTATGATAAGATGGATGCCACCTCCAGCTATCGCACCTATGGCGACCTTTACGCCAATCTAGATGCCAATGTTCAGGGATTGCGCATCGGTGTGCCGAAGGAGTACTTCGGAGACGGTGTGGATGCAACGGTCAAGGAAGCCGTGTATACTGCTATCCACAAGTTTGAAGAGAACGGCGCACAGGTGCAGGAGATCTCACTGCCCAGTACGGAATATGCAATCAATACCTATTATATCATTGCATCGGCAGAAGCGTCGTCGAACCTTGCACGTTTTGACGGCGTGAAGTATGGTTATCGTACGGCACAGTACGACAGCCTGACAGATATGTACGAAAAGACTCGCAGCGAAGGCTTTGGCGACGAAGTCAAGCGCCGCATTATGCTTGGCACATTTGTGTTAAGCTCTGGATTTTATGACGCTTATTACAAGAAGGCAAAACTGGTACAGCGCCGGATCGCACAGGAATTCCAGCAGGCATTTGCGTCTTGTGATGTGATTATTACACCGACGGCGCCGTCGCCAGCATTCCGCATCGGCGAAAATATCAACGATCCGCTGAAGATGTACTACAACGACGTCTGCACGGTCACGGTGAATATTGCTGGACTTCCGGCGGTGAGCGTGCCGTGTGGTAAATCGGCGGACGGTCTGCCGATGGGAATGCAGCTGATCGGCAACGCATTTGCGGAGCAGACCATTTTGAATGCCGCTTATGCATATGAGACAATGGTGGGTGGCTTTTCGATAATTCCAGAGGCTTATTGCGCAGGAGGGACAAACGCATGAAGGATTATGAAATTGTCGTAGGACTTGAGGTTCACGCTGAACTCAATACCAAATCAAAGATTTATTGTAACTGCCGCAATGCGTTCGGTCTGGAAGTAAACACTCAGGTGTGCCCGATCTGTATGGGGATGCCAGGTACATTGCCGACGCTGAATGAAAAGGTAGTGGAATATGCCATTCGCATGGGACATGCCATGCACTGTGAAATCCATAATGTCTGCAAGCAGGACAGAAAGAACTACTTCTACCCAGACTTGCCGAAGGCATATCAGATCTCCCAGGCTGAAGTGCCGCTTTGCGGAGAAGGCTATCTCGATGTGATGGTGGGCGGTCAGATAAAGCGCATTGGCGTGGAGCGCATCCATATCGAAGAAGATGCTGGAAAGCTTTTACACGATGAATCGTTTTCCGGGTCGCTGGTGGATTTCAATCGCTGCGGTGTACCGCTGATTGAGATTGTTTCCAAGCCGGATATCCGCAGTAGTGCTGAGGCAAAAGCATATCTGGAAACCATCAAATCGATTTTGCAATATTTGAATATCTCCGACTGTAAGATGCAGGAGGGTTCAATTCGTTGTGATGTCAATGTCTCTGTCCACGAGAAAGGTACGCCCTTTGGCACACGTTGTGAGATGAAAAATGTCAACAGCTTTAGCGCCGCAGTCCGGGGCATTGAATACGAGGCAAAGCGTCAGATTGAAGTGTTGGAAGCCGGCGGCACTGTGGTACAGGAAACTCGCCGCTGGGATGATGCTAAGGGGGAGAGCATTGTGATGCGCTCGAAGGAAGATGCTCAGGATTACCGCTATTTCCCGGAGCCGGATCTTCTAACCATTGTGGTGCCGGAGGAAAAGGTACAGGTACTCAAGGATAGCATCCCGGAACTGCCCAATGTCAAGCTCCAGCGCTATGTGTTCGACTTTGGCCTGTCGCAGATGGATGCAACGCTTATTTCAGAGGATATTTGCCGCTCGGCTTTGTTTGATGCATGTGTAGAGATCGGCACTTGCAAACCCAAGAGCATTAGCAACTGGATCCTTTCAGATATTGCCAAGTATACCAACGAAACCGGTAAGACCATTCCGGAGACCGCACTTACACCAGAGCATCTGACGGCGCTGATTGAACAGGTGGAAAAGGGCGTGATTTCTAACGCATCGGCGAAGAAAGTGTTCGCCGTGATTGTGGAAGAGGACAAAGACCCAATTGCGATTATCGAAGAAAAGGGTATGAAGCAGAACTCCGACACCGGCTTTTTAGAGCAGTTGGCAAAGGATGTATTGGCGGCTAATGAAAAGTCGGTCAATGACTATAAGAATGGTAAGACCAATGCGCTCGGCTATCTTGTGGGGCAGTGCATGAAGGCATCGAAGGGCAAGGCAAATCCGGGAATTGTTAAGGAAATTGTCACACGGATGTTGTCCGAATAAAAAACAACACCACAGGACTGTCGAGCATTTCTGTGGTGTTGGGAAAAGATATAAGTTTGGGAAACATGGCAAGTAATTGTCATGTTTCGCTATTCTCACGATAGGATGGAACATAGCGCGCGACAAATTCGGGCAATTTTGTCCGGATCGTCGTACCAGCAAGGTCAGAAAGACTGCTGCCCGGTTCGGGATCAAATCGGATCGTATATGCCCAGAGCTGCTGATATTGACAGTGTGCATGGCGGTTTTCTTTGCCACTGCCATACTTGTTGTCGCCGAGAATGGGTGTGCCGATGTGCGCGAGGTGTGCACGGATCTGGTGGGTGCGTCCGGTGATCAGATCGACGGACACGAGGGCGTATTTCTGGTTTTCTTCCAAAACGCGATAGCCCGTGATGATTTTTTGAAATCCTTTGGCCGGAGTGTCCCGAATGGTGACAGTATTGTGCGTGTCGGACTTTTTATGCCACGCGGTAAGTGTCGCACGTTTGGGATGCGGTGTGCCAACGGTAATACAGAGATAAGTTTTGTGAACGCGGTTGACTCGGATTAGGCGATTGACCTCCCGAAGCGCTGCCGCTGTCTTTGCGGCGATGACAATACCGCCGGTGTTGCGATCCAAACGGTTACAAAGCGCCGGCGTAAAGCTTTGCTCTTTTGCCGGATTGTATGAACCGCTGCGGTAGAGATAGTGTAGCACGCGGTTGATCAGTGTGTCTGGCGTCTGGCGATTATCACAGTGTACGACGAGTCCTACCGGCTTATTGATAATAAGTAGCTGGTCGTTTTCAAAGAGAATGTCCAGTGCATTTGGCGCATGAAGGAAATCTGGTTCGGATGTTTTGACTGGATTTTGTGTCGGTGTGAGTTGTTCATCCGATATGAAGAGAGTTATCTCATCTCCAGGACAGAGCCGTTGGTCGGGCATACAGCGCTTGCGGTTGACTTTGATGTGTTTGGTACGAATCCATTTATAATAAGCACTTTTAGGAATATATGGAAATATTTTTTGCAAAAAACGATCGAGCCGTTGGCCGCTGTCATTTTCTTGAATAACTATTTGTTTCATTTCATTTGCTGTTACCGTTCTGCCGCGGACAGCACTCCTTTCTGCGTGATTATTATCAGTATAACATATTTTTGCGCAATTGAAAAGCGCTTTTCCCAATTTTTTGAGGAGCTGCATGATGAAAGATAATGCAACGAAGCAAAAACAAAGTGTTGGGGCTGAAACTAAAGCCATGCAAAAAGAAAAACAAACACAAAAACATGCCCATTATGGTCACCGTGCGCGTATGCGAGAGCGTTTTAAGAAGGGCGGGCTGAATAGTTTTCAGCCGCATGAAGTGCTCGAACTGGCGCTGTTTTATGTATTGCCTTGTTGCGATACCAATGGGATTGCACATGAACTGATCGAACGCTTTCATTCGATTTCTGGTGTTTTAGATGCAGATGCTGAGGATCTGAAACGGGTAAAGGGCATTAGTGACAATGCGGCGGTGTACTTGAAAATGTTGCCGCAGCTGTGTGAAATATATCAGCTGGATAAAATGCGCGATCGGGAAGCATTTCATTCGACAAAGGAGATTTGTGAATATCTCAGGATCAGATTTTGCAGTGCAACGCAGGAACAGATCTTGCTCTTATGTCTGGATGAATCGCTGCAATTGCTGCATAGCGAAACTATTTCGGAGGGGACAACCAGATCCTCTATTCTCGATGTACATCGCATTACAGAATGCGCACTGCGATGGCACAGCTCCCGCGTCGTACTTTCCCACAATCATCCGCATGCTGAGGCAGATGCGACGGATGCAGATATATTTGCCACAAAACGTCTGAAGCGTACGCTGTGTGATGTACAGGTCGATCTGATGGATCATATCATCATCGGGAAATACGGCGATGCTTTTTCCATGAAAGAACACGGTCTAATGGGATGAGCGTGGAACACATCTTTTTTCGGAGGGATTGGAATGGATCATTTTGAATTGCATGCCCCATTTTCGCCTACCGGAGATCAGCCAGAGGCGATCGCACAACTGGTACAGGGCATTCAGAGTGGCGATCGGGAACAGACGCTTTTGGGCGTAACCGGTTCAGGTAAGACGTATACGATCGCCAATGTGATCGCTCAAGTGAATAAACCGACACTCGTTCTGGCACATAATAAAATTCTGGCAGCACAGCTCTGTTCAGAATTCCGGGAATTTTTTCCCAATAATGCAGTAGAATATTTTGTGTCATACTACGACTATTACCAGCCAGAGGCGTATATTCCCAGTACTGATAGCTATATCGAAAAGGATTCTTCGATCAATGATGAGATCGATAAAATGCGCCATAGTGCCACAGCGGCTCTGGCAGAACGCCGGGATGTAATCATTGTGGCAAGTGTCTCGTGCATTTACTCTCTTGGCAGCCCTGAGGAGTATCGTTCCATGATCGTATCCATTCGCCCTGGCATGGAAAAGCCCATGGAACAGCTCATCGATGAGTTGGTGTCCATCCAGTATGAACGTAACGACATCAATTTTGTCCGCAATAAATTCCGCGTGCGCGGTGATGTGGTGGAGATTTTTCCGGCGTCTTCGACGGATAAGGCAATTCGTGTCGAATATTTCGGCGATGAGATCGATCGGATCTGCGAAATCAATGTGGTCACTGGAGAAATCACTGCAACCATGCAGTATGCGGCAATTATGCCGGCATCACACTATGTGGTCGGCAGCGAAAAGGTGACAAAAGCAGTGAAAGAAATTCGCCAAGAGATGCTCGAGCGCGTGGCGTGGTTCACGGAGAATCACAAGCTCATCGAGGCGCAGCGCATTCAGCAGCGTACCGAACATGATATAGAGATGCTCGAAGAAATCGGCTTTTGCAGCGGCATTGAAAATTATTCGCGTGTCCTTGCTGGACGTCCGCCGGGAAGCGTGCCATATACACTGCTCGACCACTTCCCGGAGGATTTTCTCTTGGTGGTGGACGAGAGCCATGTAACGCTGCCGCAGGTGCGTGCGATGTATGCTGGTGATCGTGCCCGGAAACAGACGCTGGTGGACTATGGCTTTCGTCTGCCCAGTGCCTTTGACAACCGACCGTTGAATTTTGATGAGTTTTACAGTCATGTGCATCAGGCAATCTATGTCAGCGCAACGCCGGGACCATTTGAGCAAGAGCACTCCACTCGGATTGCTGAACAGGTGATCCGTCCGACGGGATTGGTCGATCCAGAGATCATCGTCAAGCCGGTAGAGGGGCAGATCGAGGATCTACTCTCTGAAATTCAGATGCGGGCAGAGAAAAACGAACGTGTGCTGATCACGACGTTGACCAAAAAAATGGCAGAAGACCTGACAAGCTATTTAGAGGGCATGGGTGTCCGAGTTCGGTATATGCACCATGATATTGATACTGTAGAGCGTATGGAGATCATCCGGGATCTGCGGCTCGGAGAATTTGATGCATTGGTGGGAATTAACCTGTTGCGTGAAGGACTCGATATTCCGGAGGTGTCGCTTGTAGCGATCCTTGATGCAGACAAAGAGGGATTCCTGCGCAGCGAAACTTCGATGATCCAGACCATTGGTCGTGCGGCACGTAATGCCCACGGACAGGTAATCATGTATGCCGATGAAGTCACCGGTTCTATGGAACGCGCTATTACCGAAACTGAACGTCGTCGAGAAAAGCAGCTGGCGTATAACCGCGAACATGGAATTGTGCCCAAGACTATTCAAAAAGATATTCGCGATGTTATTGAGATCACCACCAAGGCAGAAGTGGAAAAGAAGACATCTGGGAAAAAGCTCAAGGGCAAGGAAAAGCAAGCCCTCATCGAACAGCTCAAGGCACAGATGAAAGAGGCAGCAAAGCTGCTTGAATTCGAACACGCAGCATACTTGCGTGATAAGATACGTGCATTGGAGGAGGAATCGTAACGATGTTGGATAAAATCGTGGTGCGTGGTGCACGTGCCAACAATCTGAAGGGCATTGATGTGGAGATGCCACGGGACAAGCTGGTGGTAATGACGGGGTTGTCTGGGTCGGGAAAATCTTCGCTTGCGTTTGACACCATTTTTGCCGATGGTCAGCGCCGGTATATGGAGAGCCTATCTTCATATGCGCGCCAGTTTTTGGGACAAATGGAAAAGCCGGATGTAGACAGCATCGAGGGACTTTCTCCGGCAATTTCGATCGATCAAAAAACCACGTCAAAAAATCCACGTTCGACTGTCGGTACGGTGACGGAGATCTATGATTATCTGCGTTTGCTGTATGCACGCATTGGGATCCCGCACTGTCCGGTTTGTGGCAGAGAGATCAAAAAGCAGTCAGTGGATGAGATCGTCGATCAGATTTTGTCCTTAGAGGAAGGATCCAAAATTCAGCTGTTAGCACCGATTGTGCGTGGCAAAAAAGGACAACATGTCAAGGTATTGGATCAGGCGAAAAAGTCCGGCTATGTCCGCGTTCGTGTGGATGGGATCCAGTATGACCTATCCGAACAGATCGCGCTGGAGAAAAATAAAAAGCATGACATCGAGATCATTGTGGATCGTCTGGTGGTAAAGCCCACGATCCGTCGCAGGTTGACGGATAGTTTGGAAACGGTTCTGGCGCTCACCGGCGGACTTGTCGCAGTGGATGTGATCGGCGGTGAGGAGATGCTCTTTTCCCAGAGCTATGCCTGCCCGGAACACGGCGTTTCGGTTGAGGAACTGACGCCGCGAATGTTTTCGTTTAACAATCCGTTTGGCGCGTGTCCGCACTGTACAGGGCTTGGCGTATTTCAGGAGATTGATCCGAAGCTTGTCGTGCCGAATCGCGACCTCAGCATTCGGCAGGGTGCCATTAAGGCATCTGGCTGGAGTAATATTGCCGATGAAAATTCTATCGCCTATATGTATTACAGCGCGATCTCCGAAAAATACGGTGTATCCCTGGATGTACCGGTGAAGGATCTGTCTGAGGAACAGCTGAACCTGTTTCTCTACGGCACCGGTGAGGACATGCTGTTTCTCCATCGTAGTACCTTCGGCGGCAGAAGCGAAGGCTATCGCGCTCCTTTTGAGGGCGTTATCCCGAATTTAGAGCGCCGCTATCGAGAGGGGAAGGAGTGGGCGAAGGAGGAGATCAGCGCCGTCATGAGTGATGTGGCGTGTCCGGTGTGTCATGGCAAACGTCTAAAACCGGAGATTCTCTCCGTCACAGTTGGCGGCAAGAATATTATTGAACTCACTGAGCTTTCCGTCACTGATGCTCTGAGATTTTTTGATCAGTTGGAACTGACCGAACGGGAACAGTTTATCGCTGCACGGATTGTCAAAGAGATCCGAGAGCGCCTGGGCTTTTTGCAGAATGTCGGACTCGATTATTTGACGCTGTCCAGAAATGCCGGAACGCTCTCCGGCGGAGAGAGCCAGCGCATTCGTCTTGCCACCCAGATCGGGTCGTATCTCATGGGTGTGCTTTATATTCTTGACGAGCCGAGCATCGGACTGCACCAGCGCGACAATGACAAGCTGATCGCCACACTCAAACATCTGCGCGATCTGGGCAACACCCTTATTGTCGTGGAACATGATGATGACACCATCCTTGCGGCAGATTATGTGGTGGATATCGGACCGGGCGCGGGTGTCAACGGCGGTAATGTAGTCTATTCCGGCGATGTGAAGGGACTGCTTGCCTGTGAGGACTCCATTACCGGGCAATATCTTAACGGTACCCGGCAGATACCTCTGCCCAAAGAGAGACGCAAAGGGAATGGCAACCAGCTAACCATTCATGGTGCGCGGGAACACAATTTGAAAAATGTGGATGTCTCTATTCCATTGGGGGCATTTACATGCGTAACGGGGGTGTCCGGTTCGGGAAAATCATCTCTGGTCAATGAAATTTTGTATAAGTATCTGGCGGCAAAGCTTAATCGTGCCAGAACGCGCCACGGCGACTTTGACAGTATGGAAGGCATCGAACATCTGGATAAGGTCATAGATATCGATCAATCTCCTATCGGTCGCACTCCCCGTTCCAATCCGGCAACATATACAGGCGTGTTTACGGATATCCGGGAGCTGTATGCCAAGACAAACGATGCAAAGGCAAAGGGCTATACTGCCGGGCGTTTTTCTTTTAACATCAAAGGCGGACGCTGTGAGGCGTGTCAGGGCGACGGCATTTTGCGGATTGAGATGCACTTTTTGCCGGATGTCTATGTGCCCTGTGAGGTCTGCAAGGGAAGACGCTATAATCGTGAAACACTTGCGGTCAAATACCGGGATAAGTCGATCTATGATGTGTTGGAGATGACAGTGGACGAGGGCGTTATCTTCTTTGAGAATCACCCCAAAATTGTCCGGAAGCTGAAGATGCTGCAAGAGGTAGGACTTGGGTATTTGAAGATTGGACAGCCCGCAACGACTCTTTCCGGCGGCGAAGCCCAGCGTGTCAAGCTTGCTACAGAGCTTTCCAAACGTCCCACCGGCAAGACAATCTATATCTTAGATGAGCCGACCACTGGGTTGCATACTGCCGATGTACACAAACTGATTGATGTGCTACAGCGTCTGACAGATACCGGGAATACGGTAGTAGTCATCGAACACAATTTGAATGTGATCAAGGTTGCAGACTGGATCGTGGACTTAGGTCCCGAGGGCGGTGACCGGGGCGGTAATATTGTCATCTGTGGCACACCGGAGCAGGTTGCGGATTGTCCTGGGTCGTATACAGGACAGTATCTGAAGCCATATCTGAAGTCGTAAACATAAAAAGGCCATCCGGCAAAGTTTTTGATACTTCTGTCAGGATGGTCTTTTTTTTATGCATCTACTTTGGATTCCAACCAGCGAAGTAGCGAATGGAATCCTTCTTCGTTCATAGGATATTCCTGTTGCTCTTCAACTTCAGCCTTTTCTGAACATAATCTGCTGTGCCAGATTTGAACCGTCAGCTGATCTCCCGGTGTAATCCGAAAGCTCAGCGTACCGCGGCTTCCGGTAAAGGGATTGCCGAATTCGAAGTAAGCAAACTGTGGGATATCAAATATTTGAGAAACGGCATGTTGCTTCATTGACGTTGCTTCCTTTCGTTCAGAGTGTTTCCAGAATCGGAATCACTTGTTCCAGATTCGCCGCTATACCGCTCAGAAGTGGTTCAATTGCAGAAACCGGCGGCGTGAGATCAGGAACCATAATCACATGACAGCCGGCGGCGAATGCGGCAATAATGCCGTTGGGGGAATCTTCAATCGCGGCGCATTCCTGGGGGCTGAGTCCCACCTGTTCAGCGGCAATGCGGTAGATGTCCGGATCTGGTTTACCGTTTTGCACTTGATCTCCGCCGACAATGTTGGAAAACATGTCAGAAAGTCCAGCCATTTTAAGGCGCTTCTGTGCATCTTCCCGTGCAGTTGCCGTTGCGACCGCTGTCAGAATGTTTTTCTCATGGCAATATGTTAAAAGCGGCAGTATGCCCGGCTTTTGTGTAATGCCATTTGATTCCATATACGCAGAAACCAGTTCTCTTCGGCGGTCGCGGATGGTGAGATAGTCGAACGCATCCCCCATCTTTCGTTTGAAAAACGGTGCAGCATAAGTCTTGCAGCAGCTGCGTACAGCAAGTGTCGTTTCGTCATCGAGCTCAAACCCGAATTCACGTGCACTTTGTTTCCAGCACTGAAAATAGATCTTTTCGGTGTCCAGCAGTACGCCGTCCATGTCAAATAAAATGCCCCGGATCATATGACCACGTCCTGTGTCATAAGCATCTGCCGCAGCCGCAGCAGATCAAAGCCGTTTACAATGTCATCATGCGTCAGATCTGCATAGACATATGCCTCATAGAGTAGCGTGGCTTCGCCAAGTAGGTACTTTTGCAAAATTACAACATCTGTCAGATTTACAACCCCGTCTGAACTGACATCGCCCATGACATGTGGAGTATGTATAGTTGTTGTAGTTGTTACGATTGTTTCTGTTACAGATTCTGTTGTGTCAGATGTCGCTGGGTTCTCTGTCAATGCAGTGGATGTGGTAGTTGTAGAAGAGTCGGTAGTTTCTTCGGTCACAGCTATTGTTGTATCAGTTGTTGTCGGCGTTGTGGTAATGGGTTCTTCTCCCAGATAATTCAGAATCAGATTCGACCAGAGTTGCCCCATGCAGGCATAGCCATATTCGTTTGGATGTACGCCATCATAAAGCCCGGTTTCCATGTTTACCACACTGTTGACATCAGAGAAGAAGATGTGATAGCCGTCGCTTTGCTTTTCCTCCACCAGATTCCGGATTGAGGCATTATAAGCGTCCACATAGCTGGTCACGACTTTCATATAATTTTCCGGATCATCGAAATAGGAAGGGATGCCATATGTCCATTCATAACTGGAAACCCATGACGGCACTTCATCCACATCAATATACGGAATAGACGCTACAAATAGTGCAGCATCTGAATTCGCCGAAGCGAAGATCTTGTCGATTAATACTTCCAAACGCGCTGTAATCCCGTCATTGTGTGCATCGAGCACATCGTTTGTACCGATCTGGAGCAGAATCAGATCCGGATCGTATTGCGTTATAGCATTATAATTGCTGCTATCATTGAACAGCGTTTCGTAGATGCCAGTTCTGCCATTATATGTTTGAATGGTATAGCCGCTGTATCCCTCATTTGCCGGGTCATAGTCAAACGTCGTACCGGCAGGGATGCCATTTACTTCTGTGCTGACGGTATAAGTGACGCTGCCTGTCCAACTGTCTTGCGATCCGACCATGTCAAACTCTGCAATCCCAGCTTGCTGTAAATAATAGCAGAGATATTTACGATAACCGTTGTCGCCGTTGATATAACCATCTGTGATCGAGTCGCCGATCGCCATGATCTTCAGCGGATCGTCGGCCTGATCGGCAGCAGTGGTTGTCATGTTGCTGATCGCAGCGCTAAACATCGTAACAGCCGTACAGCCAGCAGTCAGCAGGGAAAGAATCCGATGCTTCATATGTGTGATAAACCTCCTTCAATGTCCATGTGGGATGCATTTTGTTTTTATGAGGCGTTTTGTTGCATATCCTCAATACATGCTGCGAGCGCCTGCGCCAGAATTTTGCCTCCCTCATCGTTCGGATGCTGCCCGTAGACAGTTTTTGATGCGTCAGATGGATCAGCCAGAAGTGAGGCTGCATCGAAATAAGTCGCACCGTAGTCTTCTGCGATGACAGGAACTGTTTCGTTATAAGCGGTGCGGATCTGCTCCATGGATTCGATCAAGTCAAACGGCGGTGAATTCCAGAGAATGGTTTCGATCCCGGCATCGGTACAACGGCTTGTGATCGTGCGAACCGCCGCTTCGATTTCTTCTGCCGAGGATGATCCATCTGCACCATATGCACCGCTAATGATATCATTTGTACCGAACGCAATTGTGATCAGATCGGCGCCGGCAACCGCACGGCTCAGCCAGTCGCCATCCATTGCGCAGTCCGTGGCACGTGCATAGCCAAGCCCTAAGTTCCAGAGACTGTAGCTTTCTGTGCCTAACATGTTCAGAAGCTGGGATGCCCAGAACTGATAGGCAAAATCGGATGTCAGGCTGCCTTGTGTGACAGAATCTCCGAGTGTGACAATACGTGTTTCCACATCACGTTTGCATCCGAACATCTGCGGAAGCGGAATCTCATTGGTGTAGAGAAAGCCTTTGTCATCGCCTTTGTCCATATAGGAGTAGGTCATGTTCGACATTGCGATGCCCGGAATGTTTTCACCGGAAATGGTCCATTCCCAAAGCAGATAATGTCCATCTGGCACATTAAATGTCACCGGATCACTCCAGAAGGTCTCGTCCGGAGAGACATCCTTTTGTGTTTCACCGTCAAAGGTGATTGCGGCTGTCTGTGTGGGTTGCACATTTGCATCAAACTCTGTACCGCCGTCCGAGATACTTGCACTTTCGATTGTGTAGCTGCCGCCCGACATACCGGCGTGAGAAAGCGAACCATCATCCCATGTGGAATCGACCGTATTGGAAAAGTAGAAACAGTATTCCAGCGAGCCGCTGCATTCCACTGGCAGCCATGCACGATATGTGATATGATCTGCGCTTGGAACAATGGTGTTATTGCCTGTCGCAACGACGGTGTTGGAGACATAAGTTTCAAACATTGCCGCATCTTCGCGCAGTTCCAGTGCTGGTTCCGTCGCATCAGGTGAACCAGATAAAGACTCGGATGCATCTTCAGATGCACATGCTGTCCATACAGTGCAGCAGACAGCAGACAGCACGAGTGCAGATAAGCGATGCAAGAAATAAGAGCCGGACTTTCCGGCAGAATTGCGGATCCATCGTATCATGATGTCCCTCCTAAAGTCGGATTGAAGCGCCAGATTGCATTGAAATACGCTCCATTTTTCTCATTTTAACATAATTTCGCGACCTTTGTCAAGCGGAATATACGGAATCGATTTATGATATGCATCTGCTGTGTGGATCAGGATTATTTTAGATCCGAAAGCAGTCGGATCACCCAAAATAGATTTTTGTGCAAAATGTCCATTTGACAAATCTTGAGAAACATGATAAGATAAAGACAAATGATGTGTAGCGAACAGCGTAAGTCCAGTCGTTGTTCGTTGCACATTTTTTGCGTTCAGACGCTAACATTCAAAAAGGAGCTGTGGTAAATTTATGGAACAAATAGAACCCCAGAATAAAATGGCTGTCACTCCGATCCGGAAATTGATGCTGGCAATGGGTGCGCCGATCGTGGTGTCCATGCTGATGCAAGCACTTTATAATATTGTGGACAGTGCTTTTGTCGCAAATATGAAGGAAAACGGAGAGGCGGCGCTCAATGCGCTAACACTTGCGTTCCCGTTACAAATGCTGATGGTGGCAATTGGAATCGGTACAGGTGTGGGAGCCAATGCGCTGTTGTCAAAAAGTTTGGGACAGGGTGACAGCAAAAAGGTTAATCGCACAGCTGGAAATGCCATCTTTTTAGGAATTGTCATTTTCGTGATATTTCTCTTGTTTGGCATTTTTGGTGTAAAGATGTATATTTCTACGCAGACATCTAATCCGCTGATCGCGGAGATGGCAGTAGATTATCTACGGATCAATATGGTTGTTTCGTTCGGGCTTGTCTTTTTCAATATTTTTGAAAAACTTCTGCAAGCGGCAGGACATTCAACGTATTCCACCATTGCGCAGATTGCTGGGGCGGTTACAAATATCGTGTTAGATCCGATTATGATCTATGGCTGGTGCGGGCTGCCGGAAATGGGCGTCAAGGGTGCTGCTTATGCTACAGTTCTCGGCCAGATTGTATCGTTTTTGCTGTCTTTGCTGTTTCATATTCGAGTCAGTCGGAATGTTTCGATCCATCCGAAATACTGGAAGCCCTCCGGTAAAATCATCAAGGAGATTTATACCATTGGTTTGCCGGCGATCATCGCACAAGCGCTCATGTCTGTGATGACATATGGTATGAACATCATTTTGGGTGGAGTTCAGGAGTCGATGGTCACAGCGTATGGTCTGTATTATAAGATCCAGCAGTTTGTGCTGTTTGCAGCGTTTGGTCTGCGTGATGCCATTACACCTATTGTTTCTTTTAATCATGGGATGGGAAATCGCCGGCGTATCCGCGATGGAATTCGGTATGGCATGCTGTATACACTTATTGTTATGGCAATTGGTCTGATCGTCGTGGAAATTCTCGCCGGAACATTTTCTCATGCATTTGGGCTATCCGGCGATGCGAACGCCTACTTCATGTCGGCGGTACGCATCATTTCAATCAGCTTTTTGTTTGCCGGTGCAAATGTCGCATTTCAGGGAATCTTTCAGGCATTGGACGGTGGTCTGGAATCTTTGATCGTGTCGGTGTGCCGACAAGTTATTTTCATCTTTCCGTTCGCCATCTGGTTTGCCCATATCGCTAAGTCTTCATCGAAATATTCTTGGCTTGTATGGATAACGTTCCTGATTGCAGAAACCCTGTCGCTGATCATTGCCTGCGTACTGTTCAAACGAATCTATCGAAAAAAAGTACTGATTTTGACTGCATAAAGAAGGAGTGTGACCACCATGAAACATAAGATTATTACCATCAGCCGCCAATTCGGCAGCGGCGGCAGAACGATTGGAAAAAAGCTGGCAGAACAGCTTTCAATCCCTTGCTATGATGCAGAGCTTGTCGAAAAGCTGGCACAGCAAAGCGGATTTCAGGCAGAATATGTGGCGGAACATGGCGAATACAGACCGCATTCCAGCTG
Organism: uncultured Ruminococcus sp.; assembly: GCA_949291125.1. Lineage (GTDB taxonomy): Bacteria > Bacillota > Clostridia > Oscillospirales > Ruminococcaceae > Ruminococcus_C. Next base: position 52,828 of record CASEUJ010000033.1, on the reverse strand, counting down.
GCTTGCCAATGCATTTTCAAGCGGCACGACTGGAAACTTTCCGACGAATCAGGACTATTTGTGGGAAATCCAGCGTAGGATCATTCTGGAACTGGCAGAAAAAAGTGCATGTATTATTGTGGGACGCTGTGCGGACTATATTCTTCGGGATCATGCAGATTGTCTGACCGTATTTATCCATGCATCGATGGCGTATCGTGCCGATCGCATAGTGCGTGTCTATGGTGAGCGTGAGGAAGCGCCGGAAAAACGATTGAAAAACAAAGACAAACGCCGTAGTGCCTATTACCGTTATTATACCGATATGGAGTGGGGCGATTGCTTGAATTATCATTTAGCGCTTGACAGCGGCGTATTGGGGATTGATCGCTGTGCTTCGTTGATCGCGTCGGTTTACGAGGGGGAAGTATCGCCCAAAGAAAGATAAGACTTCGGTACATCGCCGACCAGAATGGTTTCTGTGATTAGATAGGAAAATTCCACGGTTGCGGTAGTTTCAGAAAACGGGATTGCAGCGCGGATTTCAGCAGTGACATTGGCGTAGATGGTATGACAGGTCTGATTGATTCCGGCGGATTCTAGCTTGCTGATCAGTTCTACAGCTGCATTTCCAATGGGCATGAGTTGTACGGACATATGTGGGCCACGTCCAGCAAAGAGCCAGACGCCGGTTGCTGTGCCAAGTGCCACTTCCAATGTGACATCCCGGCATGCTTCTAATTGGGTCTGTATGCTGTCAAGCAATGTACTCTGTAGGCGGTTGACTTGATCGCTGCGGGTTTCCATAGCGGTAATATTGCCGTTTGTATCATATATCAGTGTGACAAGGTCTGTATAAGTGAAATCATGTGTGTCCAGTGTTTCAGAAATGGCATTGGATAATACCTGTGTGGCATAACGCTTTGTTTCGCTTTCACAGACTGCACATAAATTTGGCCGTATGGCACGATCCATGCGGATCAGAAATCCGACAAGTATGGCGGCAATCAGTAGAAACAAGATCAGCGAACGAATCCCAGCACGCCGCCAAAGATAAACCTGTCTGCGCACAGAAACACCTCTTTTCATAAAATTGAAGCGGGCGGCATTATTTTTGCCGTCCGCTTTTTACAAATTGAAGGCGGTGTGGCACATCGGATATGCATTGCCGCCTGAAATTTAAGAGAGATTTTGTTCAGACTGCTGAGGTGGCAGATCATCTGTACACCAGCAGTGCTTTTCTTCCTTCGGACAGTTTTGTCCGGACGATGATGCATTTAACGTGCTGGGTGAAAATTCCTCTGCCGGAAACCGAATCTTATCGAAAACAGCGCATGGTGATTCAGAATCCGTATGACATTCTTTGGTCGGTATGGTGTATTCATATGTCGGCACAAGAATCGTCACCGGACGCAATAGTTCTACGACAGAGAAGAGCCCCAGTGTCATGACAATATTGCGTGTTGGCTTTCCACAATCAGAATCGTTTGTGCATACAATGCGTGTTTCCAGTGTGATTGGTTCGACCACTTGTACTGCTGCAGTGGGAAGATTGATAGTTTCACAACAGGAATTGGTTTCGCCGATTTGTTCGCCGTTGCTGAAAAACGTTTTGGTGCTGCTTTCGCCGCCATAGAGGATGACGCTCTTGTTGGCGTAAGCTGTACCAGTAAGCGGCGTTGAACAAGAACTGCACGAACGTTCATATCCGATTAGCTCTACCTGGAAGGTGTACGTTAGGTCAATGGCGTAAAATCCCCGATTAAAGGGAACTGGCTCAATACTCATACAGATATCCGAAACCTGCACGCAGCGGCTTTTGACTAATGTGATGTTATCTGGAAGAGATGCGCCACACAGCGAGACCTGCACGTTAGAGAAGCAATCCCGGTCGCTGCAACTGTCGAACACGCGATTGATTTTGATAGGAACGGTGTCTGCACATTGTTCCGGACAGGGACGATGTTGATTCATAGAAAAACCTCCTCAAAAACATGTTTGAAAATACGAATGCACTTATCAGATCTTGATAAAGGCTTCTCTACAGTCTATTCGTGTTGAGGCGGAATTGTGACTGGTGTGATCATATTTTTGCAGAAAAGAAATACCTATCTGTATTGTTTGGAATACAGATAGGTATGGTTACGGTCTGTGCATGTACAAATCGATTATTGCTCCGCTGTTTCCGGCGGTGTCCAGTTATCGCGGTGCATTGCGATCTTGTCTGCACCAAGCTTTTTCAGGTTTTCCTTTACATTTCTGGAATCTGCCTTCTGGATCATATTTTCCCGCGCTTTTTTGAATTTTGCCACGTCCACATGGCGGCTCGGACCGCCGACGCATCCGCCATCGCATGTCATGCCTTCAATAAAGTCACTGGTAAAACGTCCCATTTTTAGCATCAGAAGCGCACGTTTGCAGGCATCGGTGCCGTTGCAGCGTTCTACCTTGACGTCTTGTGCAAAGCCTTGTTCCTTCATGCTCTCCAACACTGCAGCAGTTACGCCGCCACTGTTGCCGAACCATTTGCCAAAGGTGCTTGCTTGCTGCTGGACTTCCGGTGTTTCCTTGATGGTGACGCCACGCGCACGAATCACCGCACGGATCTCACCAAAGGTCATTGCGTAATCTGCGTTTCCAGGAATTTTCTGATCAAGTACTTCGCTCTTTTTGGCGATACACGGTCCGATAAACAGCGTCAGTGCCTCCGGATCTTTTTCTTTGATCCAGCGTGAAACGCCACACATCGGAGAAACTGTGGTGGAAATGTTTTCTTCCAGTTCTGGATAGTGCAAACGAATCAGGTTCACAAAACCCGGACAGCATGCGGTTGTTTTCTTTACGCCGTTTTCATATGCTTCTATCCATTCTGCTGCATCGGAATATGCTGTCATGTCGCCGCCAAGTCCGACTTCAATCATATCGGTAAAGCCGACTTCTTTGAGAGCATTGCGCCAACTCTCAAATGTGATTCCTTCGCCAAACTGCCCTTCTGCAGAAGGTGCGATCATAGCATAGATTCGCTTGCCGTCTTTCAACGCCTGACACACTTCTACAATGCAGGATTTTGAGCTAATTGCACCGAACGGACAGCTGTGGATGCATTTACCGCACTGGATACATTTTTTTTCGTCAATGATGCAGATGCCGTTTTCGTCGGTCGAGATCGCACCGACCGGACAGCTGCGGCGGCACGGACGAATCAGGTCGGCAATGGCATTATATGGACATGCCGAAGCACATTTGCCACACTCCCGGCACTTTTGCGGATCAATATGTGCACGATTTACGCCGATGCTGATCGCACCGAAGTTACAGGATTGCTGACATGCTTTGCCCATGCACTTTTGACAGTTGTCCGTGACAACATATCGGGAAATGGGACAGTCTTCACATGCCGCCTGTACAACCTGTACTACTAAATTGTTGCGTGCCCCCTGTGGATTTTTTCCTTCTGCAAGACGAACACGTTGACGCACGATCTCGCGTTCTTTATAGACGCAACAGCGATAACTTGCCTTCGGTCCCGGCATCATCCGGTAAGGCAGCATCTCTTTTTCTTCTTCAAATTTTCCCGCAAACACAAGCTTTGCAACTTCGCACAGGATTTCGTGCTTAATTTTGATAATTGTACCATCATTTGTTACCATATGAATCCTCCCATAGTATTGCAAATGCAGCTGTTATGACGTCCAGGAGTCATAACGGAAAAGCATGTATAAGTGACAGTGCATACCTGATAGTATGTTTTTATTATAGCATAGTTCTACAAAAAAGTAAAGTAAAATATGCGCATAGCCGGGGCGGTTTCTTTTGTCATAAAACAAAAAAGAGGCGCGAGATCTTTCGCTGCCTCTGTCCCTGTGCATGTAGCAGGGGGGATGTGCATTAAGTTTTGTTTGAAAGTCGGTTCATGATAAAATCATGTACTTGATCAGGACGAATTCCGAGGACAATTCCGAATTCCTGATACATGCGTGTTTCTGCCGTGCGCATTACCGCTTCGTCTGCCGCAGCGAGTTTATGCCCGGTGCTTCGCTTACGTTCTTTTTGCTGATGGAGTGTACGCATCATCTGAATGATCTGGCGGTAATCGTCGCTGTGCAGAATGCCCTGAAAGATATCGCGCCGTTCATGACTGTTATTGCACCATGCCTGCTCTTTTTGATCTGCCATTTCGTCGATCAGACGATAGATTTCCTCTTTAGTCAGCAGTGGTCGCAGGCGTTTCCCGGCGCTTTTGACCGGGATATAATACGTTGAATGTGTTCCGTCTACTGGGCAAAGTTTATAATAGGTTTCTTCTTCATCGTCGTGAAGCGAACATGTTTCTTTTCCCATGACCCGGCAAACGCCAGAACTGCCGTAGGAAACATAGTCGTCCGGGCGGAATTGTAATGTGGTGTTTTTTTTCTGTGTCATTTCCATGGCATATTCCCTCCATAATATTTTTTTGCAATTTTGGATTGCTGTTCTTCCGGAAGTGACGTCATGCGTGTACGCCACGCAGTATCAGATCGTTTGGACTGTGCTGCTGTTTTGCGAAATGTACAGGCATCACCGCGGCAGCGGCAGGATCTCATAAGTTCGCAGACTGCATTTTCTGCAAGCCAGATGCATTCTGTTGATTCATAGCTTGGTATCTGTACCATTTTCTCTCTGGTGGTCACCTCCTGCGTCTGCGGTTCTGCACAAAAATGCATGCAGACATTTTGGCGCATGTATATTGGTTTTGCAGGAACCGAGTCCCATATAATATAGTATAACATATTTTTATAAAAATTACCAGAGCATTTTTGTACAAAGAAATCGCATTATGGACTGTGCAATTTGATCAGCGGCGGTCTTCTTAGAAACTACAAAAATTTTAGATTTTATTTTGTAGTTGTATCAGTTCTGAAAAACTAAACAGATATAATAGGAAGAAAGACGGCGAACAAGGCAACTATGTAAATATACACCCCTATTTTTGTGAAAAAAAGAAAATATGGGAACAAAGTTGTTTGAAACTATGAAGCAATCATAGATCTCCTTTGCGGGGGACGCCGCTGTATCCAGAAATAAGGAGGCGTGTTTTGTATGACAGAACTTCAGCAAATAATGACTGAAGACACAGTATGCACAAATCGGGAAACAAACGAGGAACTTTGCGTCCGTATCCAGCATGGTGATCAGAAAGCCAAAAATCTGTTATTAGAGCGCAATGCGGGGTTGATCCATGCGATCGCATGGCGTGAACGCAGAAAGTATACTTATTTGATGGTGGAGCTTGAGGATCTTTGGGCTGCGGGGCAGATGGGAATGCTGCATGCGGCAGAATTGTTTCAGGAAGAAAGTGGCAATTCGTTCGTGACATATGCATGGTCACATGTGCGTCAATCTATACAGCGTGAGATCGTACGTGGCGGTACGATGATCCGCATTCCGGTGCATCTGCATGAACGCATGCACAAGATTTCAGTTTATCGTGAGTCGTTCTCCAATGTAGATTATCGGGGATTAGCACAACGTATCACAAAGGGAGAACGCGAAGGATATGGTTTAACAGAGCGCGAAGTGCGCGATTGTTTATCACAGACAGAGCCTGCACTTTCGGTCAGAAGCCTGAATGATCCGCTGTCACAGGATGGCACATTGGAACGGGAAGAAACTATATGTGACTCGGAAATACCCACACCGGATCAGATCGTTGAGGTGAGATGGATGGTATCAGCTTGTCTGGCATGTCTGACGCCGCGTGAACGTGAAGTGATCGAAATGCGTTATGGACTGGATGGTGCCCCGGAACGCACGCTTCTTGAGATCGGGACACTTTTGGAGATTTCAAAAGAACGTGTGCGACAGTTGGAACAGCGCGCAATGCAGAAAATGCGCACGTGGGTTGCGCGAACGTAGCGCGATGCCGTGTATAGATGCAGTACTTTCGTTTCGATATGGAATATCAGCAGAAAAGAGTGGATTCTCTGCATACTGCTTAAAAATCAACCTGTAATTCCAGTGAATTAGTGCTATATCAAGAGAAAAGAAAATTTTTTTGAAAAAACACTTGCATTTTTCTGCCGGATATGGTATGATATAAAGGCATTTGATCATCCGCACATTTGGTGTGAGGTTAATGCCGGGAGCGTGACTGATGAGAATCAGCGGCGACTCTGTGGTTATGCGAGGATTGCATAACCCATACGACATTAAATCGGGCAGTCCGCTGACGTGTGCCGGGCGATATGTGAATCGAAAAAGCCGCGGCAGATGCTTTCGGGCAGGCATAATGCTGAATGCCGCCGACGGAAAGCACGTTTATGAATGCTCGAAAATTTTTAGGAGGAATTTAGAATGGATGCACTGAAAATGATCAGCGACGCAAGCATGAAGCAGGATGTACCGGAGTTTGGTATTGGTGATACGATTAAGGTACATGTTCGAATCAAGGAAGGCGACAAGAGCCGTATCCAGGTGTTTGAAGGTACTGTTATTGCGAAGAAGCACGGCGGTATCAGCGAAACCTTTACCGTTCGTCGTGTTGCACATGGTTGCGGTATTGAGCGCGTATTCCCGCTGCACTCTCCGGTGGTTGACCGCGTAGAGGTGATTCGCAAGGGTAAGGTTCGCAGAGCAAAGCTGTATTATCTGCGTGACAGAGTGGGGAAGGCCGCAAAGGTCAAGGAACAGATCCGCTAAGCGGCAAATATGCCCGATCCGTTCGGGATTTGCCGGCAAACGAAATGGAAAAGGTGAAGGGTTGTCTGATGCGTATTGCGCGGGGACAATGCTTACTGCATGAAACATGCCTGCCGGCAGTGAAAAGGGGACAGTATTGTCCTTTTTTTATTATCGCAGCACGGCGATCAAACAGGAAGGCGATTTTTCAATTCGTCTGGAAATGGAGCGCGATAGAATGGAAGAACAGACTCAACTGGAAAAAGCAACAAAAAAAAACACATTTTTCAGCGACTTGGCAGAAGTACTGGAAACGATATTTGTGTCCGTATTTATTGTGATCATGCTGTTTGCGTATGTGATTCGCCCGGTAACGGTAGAAGGGCAGTCGATGGAGGCAACGCTGCAAAACGGGGACCGGCTTCTGATGACGGATCTGTTGTATACACCAGAACGCGGCGATATTGTGATCATTGACAATGATCATTCATATGTCTATGATGAAAACGGAAATCTGATCGAAGGCGATGGGCTTCCACAGGAAAAACGTTTGATTAAACGTGTGATCGCAGTGGGTGGCGATGAGATCAATATTGATTTCAATACCGGCGCTGTGTCGGTTAATGGCGAGGTCTTGAATGAGCCGTACATCAAAAATGCAACAATTATCAATGAAGGGGCATTTCTTTCTTATCCAATTGAAGTACCGGAAGGATATTATTTCGTCATGGGGGATAATCGCCAGAATTCAACGGACAGTCGTTCGTCCTATGTCGGCTTTGTGCCGGAAGAAGCGGTGCTTGGTAAGGCGATCCTGCGAATCACGCCAAGCAATTTTGGCGGCATTTACGATAATATGGAATGATCCCGACTTGTGACTTTGGAGGAGTAATGTAATATGGCAGAAGAGGCAATGCGCCAGATCCAGTGGTTTCCGGGGCATATGGCAAAGACGCGGCGCATGATCGCGGCGAATCTGTCGCTAGTGGATGCGGTGGTAGAGATCCTCGATGCACGGATTCCCCAAAGCAGCCGTAACCCGGAAATGGATCGTATGGTTGGGACAAAGCCGCGTCTGCTCCTGCTCAATAAGGCGGATATGGCAGACCCAGCGGCAACTTCGCGGTGGATCGCGGCGTACCGGCAAAAGGGCTGTCTTGCCCTCGCGGTGGATTGTCGCAGCGGCAAAGGGATCCGGCAATTTGCACCGACAGTGCGGGAACAGTTATTGCACGAACTTTTGGAAAAGCGGCATGCACACGGCATGGTCGGAACACCGATCCGATTGATGGTGGTGGGAATCCCCAATGTGGGAAAATCTTCATTCATCAATCGCATGGCACAGTCCAAGCGTGCGAAAGTTGAGGACCGCCCGGGAGTGACGCGTAATAAACAGTGGGTGAAGATTGGCAGCGATATGGAACTTCTCGATATGCCGGGCGTACTCTGGCCCAAGTTTGAAGATCAGACTGTGGCACAGCGTCTGGCGTTTACTGGCGCGATCAGCGATGATATCATGGATTTAGAGGCGTTGGCCGGGCTTTTGCTGGAACGCTTAGTGCAATATTATCCCGATGCACTGGAGGCGCGTTACCACATCCCGGATCTCTGTACAGAAGAAAGTGGATTTACGATGCTTGAACGTATCGGACGCAAGCGAGGAATGCTGATCTCCGGTGGCGAGGTGCATACAGAACGTGCGGCAATTATGTTGCTCGATGAGTTCCGCAGCGGTAAGCTTGGCAGGATCACACTCGAACTTCCGGAGCAGGAGGCGTGAGCTTTGGCAAAACTTGCAGTAACACGATCCACAGATGAACTTTATGCATGGGATGCGGAGAAGCGGTCGGGCGGCATATTACTCTGTGGGGTGGATGAAGCTGGCAGGGGGCCGCTTGCCGGGGATGTCTATGCGGCGGCGGTGATTCTTGATCCGACAAAGCCTCAGATCGAAGGTCTGAACGACAGTAAGAAGATGACTGAGAAAAAACGCGAGACACTCTATCCCCGGGTGATTGACGCATGTCTGGCGTATTGTGTTGCTACAGCAACTGTAGAAGAAATTGAGCAGTATAATATTCTGGCTGCTACCATGCTGGCAATGCGGCGCGCCGTATCCGGCCTCGGTGTTTCGCCAGAACTTGTGCTGGTGGATGGGAATCGCATGCCAGAGCTCATACTTCCAACGGAAACGGTCGTGAAGGGAGATGCTACGTCGGCATCGATCGCAGCGGCATCCATTCTGGCAAAAGTGTCAAGAGATCGTACACTGATTGAACTGGATCGACAATATCCGCAGTATGGATTTGCCAGACACAAGGGCTATGGGACAAAGGCACACTATGCGGCGATCTCTGCGTATGGTCCATCTCCGGTACACCGAATGAGTTTTTTGAAAAAATTTTATGCCAGACAGGAATATTCTGATGAAGACAACTGAGATCGGCAGACGGGGAGAATCTGCGGTCTGCGATTGGCTTTGTACCCATGGATACACGATCGTGTGCCGCAACTTTTGTGTGCGCGGCGGCGAGATTGATATTATTGCGGAAAATGCGGAATATCTGGCATTTGTAGAAGTCAAGACCAGGAAGCCGGGCGGGCTCGCCACCGGCTATGATGCAGTGACCAAGTCCAAACAGGCGCGTTTGATCCAGACTGCCGCCGCCTGGTGTGCACAGCATCCGACATTGTTACAACCACGATTTGATATCGCCTGTGTTCTTATGAAAAATGGTGTAGTCCTATCGGTGGATTATCTGGAAAACGCATTTGATGCGACAGGCAGTCAGTTTATATTTTAGGCAGGATTTCTGCCGGGAAAAGGGTGATGATACGTGTTTTATAAAAGCACTAGAAACAGTAGCATTCGAGTAGAAAGTGCTATGGCGATCGCACAGGGAATTTCAGAAGAGGGCGGTCTGTTCGTTCCGGAATCCATTCCGGCGATTTCCATGGACGAGCTACGTAGCATGGCGGACAAGACATATGCACAGCGTGCGGCCTATGTGTTCTCCAAATACTTGACCGATTATACCGAGGCCGAGCTGCGGTACTGTACCGAGAGTGCATATAACACCAAGGTCTTTGATACAGAAAATATCGCAGAAATTGCGCATCTGTTCGATGGCACCTACATGCTGGAACTCTGGCACGGTCCGACCTGTGCTTTCAAGGATATGGCGCTTCAGATTTTGCCGTATTTTCTGACAACAGCAGTCAAGAAGCTGCATATGGATCGCAAAGTGGTCATTCTCGTTGCCACATCTGGTGATACTGGAAAGGCAGCGCTCGAAGGTTTTCAAGATGTGCCGGGTACGGAAATTATGGTGTTCTATCCGGTGGAAGGCGTCAGCGATATGCAAAAGCGCCAGATGATTACACAGGAGGGCGAGAATGTCAATGTCTGCGCCATTAAGGGCAATTTTGACGACTGTCAGAGCGGCGTGAAGAAGATCTTTACTGATCACGATGTTCTTGCTGCGCTGGAACAGGGCGGCATGACGTTTTCAAGTGCAAACTCCATTAACTGGGGACGCTTGGTGCCACAGATCGTGTACTATGTGTCAGCCTATGTTTCCCTTGCAGAAGAGGGCGAGATCGCATATGGCGATCAGCTCAATGTCGTGGTACCGACCGGTAATTTTGGCAACATCTTAGCGGCATATTATGCAAAGCAAATGGGTGTGCCGATCGGAAAGCTGATCTGTGCTTCTAATATCAATAAAGTACTGACTGACTTTATTCGTACAGGTGTTTATGATCGCAATCGCCAGTTCTATGCAACAGTTTCACCGTCGATGGATATTCTGATCTCCAGTAACTTAGAGCGTCTTCTGTATCTGTTGACAGGTGAGGATGATGCAAAGGTACGTGAGTGGTTTACAGCACTGTCCGAAACCGGTCGCTATGAAGTGACCGATGCGGTCAAGGAAAAGCTGTCTGCATTGTTCTACGGTGGTTTCTGCGATGACGATGAAACTAAGGCAACCATTGCACAGCTGCATAAAGAATACGGCTATACCTGCGACACTCACACGGCTGTTGCAGTTAAGGTTTATCAGGATTATTGTCGTGAAACAGGTGACACCACAAAGACTATCATTGCTTCGACTGCGAGTCCTTATAAGTTCAGTGTCAGCGTGCTTGAGGCACTCGGTGAAATGCCGGATTCTTATACTGATGAATACGAGTTGGTGGAAAAGCTGCACGAAGTATCAGGACTCGAAGTGCCCCAATCGCTGGCTGCACTCAAGTCCAAACCGCGCCGCTTTACCGGCAGCATTGACAAGACAGAGATGCAGCAGTATGTGTTGCATCAGCTCGGCTTGTCCTGAATGGAGTAAGCATGCATTTATTTACCATAGGAGATCTACATCTTTCCTTTGGCGTGCCGGATAAGCCGATGGATATTTTCGGTGGCTGGAAAGACTATCAGACTCTGCTGGAAAAAAGTTGGCGCGAACGGATTGCACCGGAGGATACGGTCGTACTTGCCGGCGATCTTTCATGGGGCATGAATTTGAAACAGGCACAGGCGGATTTTGCTTTTGTCCATACTCTTCCGGGGAAGAAGATCTTACTCAAGGGCAACCATGATTACTGGTGGGCGTCGAAGAAAAAGATGGAGGATTTTTTTACGGCAAACGGTTTTGATTCCCTCTATATCCTGCATAACAATCACTATGCCTTTGAAAAGTATGGCATCTGCGGCACACGCGGTTGGGTGAGTATGCAAGGAGAAGCGGCAGACGCGAAGATTTTAGCACGTGAAGTGCAGCGGTTAGAGGTATCGATCCAGTCTGCCGTCAGTGCCGGACTCGAGCCGATGGTGTTTTTACACTATCCACCCATCTATGGTCTATCGGAAAATGAGGAAATTTTAGAGGTCTTACAGCGCTACCAGATCCACCGGTGCTATTATGGGCATATTCACGGGAAAGGGCATCTGAAAGCGTTTCAAGGACACTATAACGGCACCGAAATGCACTTGATCTCTAGTGATTATTTACAATTTATTCCTAAACTTGTTCTTTGATTTGTGAGAAATGGAGAACTCTTAAATTTCTCTGGTCAAAAATGCACAAATATGATATAATGAGTCCATGTGCATGATAATATGTTCCTGCACCGCGATCATTAGAAAAAGTACGCATTAAGCAGGAATGAAAATAATGGAGGATAACAATCATGAACTTAAAATCGTCAACCAAAACTGATGTAAACATGACCGAACTGGTTGTGGAAATCGATGCAGAAAGCTTTGAAAAAGCTGTAGAAGCGACTTATCGCCAGCAGAAGAAGAACATCTCTCTGCCTGGATTCCGCAAGGGTAAGGTGCCGCGCAAGCTGGTGGAAAAGACATACGGCGAGAACGTATTCTATGAAGATGCCATCAATATGCTGTTGAATATTGAGCTGCCGGCAGTGATTGCTGAGGCAGCGCTTGATCTGGTGGATGCACCGAAGGTTGAGCTGACTGCTGTAAACAAGGAAGACGGTGCAACACTGAAAGTGATCTGTGTGACAAAGCCGGAGATTCATATCGAGGGATATCAGGGTATCGAAGCACCGCGTGCAGAGGCGGTTGTTACCGATGAAGAAGTGGATCAGCAGATTGATGCAATGCGTCGCCGCAATGCAAGAATGGTTTCTGTTGATGATCGTGCGGCTGAGATTGGCGATGAAGTAACACTCGATTTCGAAGGTTTCTTCGGAGATGAGGCGTTTGAAGGCGGCAAGGGTGAAAATTATCAGCTGAAACTCGGCAGCGGTCAGTTTATTCCGGGCTTTGAAGATCAGGTAGCTGGTCATGGTCTGGAAGAGGACTTTGACGTAACCGTTACCTTCCCGGAAAATTACCAGATGGAAGATTATGCCGGCAAGGAAGCAGTCTTTAAGTGCCGTATTCACGAGATTACGCATGAAGAACTGCCGGAGCTGGATGACGAATTTGTCAAGGATACATCTGATTTCGATACTGTGGACGAACTCAAGGCAGATGTTCGCAAGAGAATGGAAGAAGCTGCAAAGGCAAGCGTGGATCGTGCATTTGAAAATGCGATCGTAGAAAAGCTCGTAGAAAAGATTGAAGATCCGATCCCACACTGTATGTTTGAACAGCGCGCCGATATGTTGCTTAATCAGTTCGCTTCCCAACTCCAGTCTCAGGGCGTATCGCTTGATCTATATCTCCAGTATACAGGCATGGAACAGGATGCATTGAAAGCAACATATCTGGAACGTGCTGAAACAGAAGTAAAGCTGCGTCTGGCACTCGAAAAGATCGCAGAACTCGAAAATCTTGCGGTAACTGATGAAGAGGTTGACGCAGAGGTAGAGAAGATCGCGCAGGCGAACTCTATGACGGCGGAGGATGTCAAGAAGCATATTGCACTCGATGATCTGCGTACTGATCTGGCAGTGACAAAGGCGATGGAATTTGTCAAGGAAAAGGCAATTGCGACTGAACCGAAGCCGGAAACAGAAGAATCGGCAGAAGCGGAAACAGCAGACGCCGAATAAACGCGTGTATCACATGTGATTAATCATAAACATAAGAAACAACAGTTGGGCGAACATTTTTTGGGTTCGCCCACTGTGGTATCTGTGATTTTTTCGAAAATGCTCGAAAAATTGCAGCATAGAACGCATATAGGAATTACCCGATGAGAAAGGAAGAGAAAGATGAGTAGTTTAGTACCTTATGTCGTAGAACAGACCAGCCGCGGGGAACGCTCGTATGATATTTTTTCCCGTTTGCTGAACGACCGCATCATCATGTTGTCCGATCAGGTAAATGATGCAACGGCAAGCCTTGTTGTTGCACAGCTGTTGTATCTGGAAGGTCAGGATAACGAAAAAGATATCTCGCTGTATATCAACAGTCCGGGCGGTTCTATTACTGCTGGCATGGCAATTTATGATACGATGCAATATATCAAGTGCGATGTTTCGACGATCTGTATCGGTATGGCAGCATCGATGGGGGCATTCTTGCTGTCGTCCGGTGCAAAGGGCAAGCGGATCGCATTGCCGAACAGCGAGATTATGATTCATCAGCCGCTAATTTCCGGCGGGCTGTCGGGTCAATGTACGGACATCAAGATCGCTTCTGATCATCTGGTTCGTGTACGTCAAAAGATGAATGAGATTCTTGCGGCAAACACTGGTAAGCCGTTGGATGTGATCGAGCGTGATACGGAACGTGATAATTATATGTATGCAGATGAAGCAAAGGAGTATGGTCTAATCGATAAGGTCATTTCGCATCGATAAACACGCCGCAAAGGGGAAATGAACATGGATGAACGAAGCGAAAAGCGTTGCAATTTCTGTGGTAAGCCGGAGCATCTGGTGGAAAGCATGGTTTCATCGCTTGATGTGAATATTTGCAGTGAGTGCGTAACCTACTGCTATGAGATGCTGTATGGTCCGGCACGTCCGGCAGGCGCAAGAGGCAAGAAGAAAAATGGCAAGTCTTTTGGAGAGATCAACCTATTGAAACCGGTGCAGATCAAACAAAAGCTGGATGAATATGTTGTGGGACAGGATCAGGCAAAGATGACGCTTTCAGTGTCCGTCTATAATCATTATAAACGGATTCTGAATCAGACAGATGATGCTGCAAAAAGTGGTGGCGTTGAGCTGCAAAAGAGCAATGTTTTGCTGCTGGGACCCACCGGAGTCGGTAAGACTTATCTGGCGCAGACGCTGGCAAAGATCCTCGATGTACCGTTTGCGATCGCAGATGCCACAACGATTACAGAGGCCGGCTATGTTGGCGATGATGTAGAAAATGTCTTACAGCGTCTGCTACAGGCGGCGGATTTTGACGTAGAGGCAGCGCAGCGCGGCATCATCTATATCGATGAGATCGATAAGATCTCGCGTAAGTCGGAAAATGTTTCGCTGACGCGCGATGTCAGTGGTGAAGGCGTTCAACAGGCACTGCTCAAAATCATTGAGGGTACGGTGTCGAATGTTCCGCCCCAGGGCGGCAGAAAACATCCGAATCAGGAATTTATCCACGTCGATACGCGAAATATCTTGTTTATCTGTGGCGGTGCTTTCGACGGATTGGAAAAGCTTATTCAAAAGCGGATGTCGCCGTCGTCTTTAGGATTTGACGCACCCATCGCACAGCAGAAAAAGGATCTGACGAACATTTTCCGTCAGGTCATCCCACAGGATCTGGTGAAGTTTGGACTTGTGCCGGAATTGGTGGGCAGACTTCCGGTCATTACAACGCTCGACGATTTGGACGAGGAAGCACTGATTCGGATTCTTACCGAGCCGAAGAACGCACTTGTCAAGCAGTATCAAAAGCTGTTTGACTATGATCATGTGGAACTGGAATTGACTGATGATGCGTTGAAAGCAGTTGCACAAGAGGCAATTGAGCGTAAGACCGGCGCACGCGGTTTGCGCTCGATTATGGAAGGCACGCTGATGGATACCATGTATACAACACCATCAATCGAGCATGTGAAGAAAATCGTGGTCGATGCGAATTGCGTTAAGGGCACTGCATCGCCAAAGCTCTATGATGAAAACGGCGCAGAGATTGAACCGCCGTTTTCTGGAGAGGTGAGTGCATAATGGGAGATCAGCAGATTGATATCCAGAATGTGCAGTTTATGCTGGGGTCACTACGGATCTTATTGGAGTGTGGTGAAACCCAGCATGCCATTGAGCTGATCGATGCTTATACCCATGCTTTGGAAAACGAATCGGCAGAATTGTTGACAGAAATTGAATAAAATGAAAAAGACCTGTTTTGTGAAAAGTGTTTTGCAGAACAGGTCTTTTTTGAGGAAAGAAATAGGATCAGGTTTGCACAGTGGCAGATTTGCCCTTTAAGATCCGCACCAGAGGTTTCCACAGCAGACGGCTGAAAAATTCCACAACGAGTCCGGTACAAAATGCAGCAATCAATGTGCCCTCACGTGTGCCCACAAGCGTGCGGAAAAAAATGAATGACAACACCACTGCAATGACAACACAGGATATATCAAATCCAATTTTTAATAAGCCAAACTCCTTATGCGTCTGGTCAGCAATCGCTTTGACGAATGCTTCGCCCGAGTTCATAATGACGTTTGCAATCACAGACAGACAGATACCAAATCCCAGCACCACGGTGCCAATGACTACAAGGGCAAGACATTTCCAGTATTGCGCTGGCTCAAAAAATGAAGTCAGCCATACGCCAAAGTCCGTGAACCATCCGAATAGGAAAGAAAGCGGAATCTGAAGCAGTTGGATCCACTGGAATTTTTTTCGCAGAATGAGAATCTGACCGGCAATCAACACACAGTTCCAGATGATGAGCCATGTCCCCAGAGTCAGTTGGGGAAATTGAATGCTCATGGCGTTTGCAACAGAGGAGATCGGTGATACGCCGAGTTCACCTTTTTTTGTGATCGCTACACCGAGCGCACTGAAAAATAATCCGATGATGGAAAGGAAATAGCGTTTGGCCAGTTCAATTGCAGTATGTTTCTGATAGGAATTTAAATGCATAATGAATTACCTCTTTTTGTAGAATGAATAAAACAGAAAGAGGATTATCCATGCATCAGGCTGTCGCTCCAAAAGCGGATCATAGCACGCGGATCGCTGCATTGCATCATCGCAGACATTACGCAGCATCCCGCTGCACCAGCGTCTGCCAATGCGGTGCATTTGTCCGCCGTAATGCCGCCGATGGCATATGTGGGGATCGTGACGCTTTCACAGATATTGTGTAAAAATTCCAGTCCGCGCGGCGGAAGATTGGGTTTGCATTCTGTATTGAAGATGTGTCCGGCAATGAGCCAGTCCGCACCGTGTTCTGCGGCAAATCGGGCTTCTTCGTTGCTGTGGACTGAAACGCCGATGCCGCATAGCTGCATCCGATCTGCACTTGAAAGCGCACGGAATACATGCAGTGGTAGCTGGATTGGCAGCCGCAGTCGGTTCGCAACCGAAATGAATGTGTGTAGGATCAGCTTTGTTCCATGGGTGTCACAGATTGTTTTGACGTGTTCGGCAAGTGTGGTATATTCCACCTCTGAAAGATCTTTTTCACGCAGAAGAATCGCATCAACTCCGGCGGCTGAAATCTGATCCAGCCGTAACAGAAAGTCATCGGAACAAAGACTACGGTTTGTAACACAAATGAGCTGCATTATAGCGTATTGGTATTGATGTAGTCGGTATAGACCGGCTGCATTCCTTGTGATAAAATGGCATCATGGATCTCCGATAGACTCCGCGGATCTGAGATCTCAAACTGTGCATCGCCCTTCTGCTCGCCGTCTTCGCCGTGACCACCGATTCCGACATTGACACCGGCAGAAATTTTCGTGGCTGCAAGCGGCAGAACATGGTCGCGAAATCCGGCTCGCTCCCGAGTGGAAATTGTGAAGCTTGCAAAGGGCAGGAAGATTCGACAAGCCAGCATCATTTGTAATAGTTGCGTTTCGTGGACATCATTCGGATTGGTTTCGGTGTGATTCTTATATGGGCGCAGCCGTGGAAATGACAGCGCAATTTCTGCTTGAGGGTATTTTTTTTGAAGCAGTGCCGCATGGACGCCGACAGCGAACATATCCCTCCGGAAATCTGCCAGCCCCAGCAGAACCCCGAATCCCACTCCGCGCATACCGCCCATCAGGGCGCGTTCCTGTGCACAGACACGATAAGGGAAACAGCGCTTTGCACCACCGAGATGTACTTCGCCATAGCGTACCGGGTCATATGTTTCTTGAAATACCGTCACAAAATCTGCGCCATAGTTGCAGAGCATCGCATATTCATCCGCATTCATAGGGTAAACTTCAAGTCCGATTGTGGAAAAATATTTCTTTGCGATTTGTACTGCCTCGGCGATATATTCCGGTCCGGAAACACTGCGGCTCTCACCGGTAAGCAGTAAAACTTCACGCATACCGGTCTTGGCGATCGCCTGCATTTCGGCCTCGATCTCTTCTGCGTTCAGCTTACATCGCGTGATCGGATTTTGACAGTTGAATCCGCAGTAGACACAGCGATTTTCGCAGTAGTTTGAAATATAGAGTGGCGTAAAGAGCAGTACATTGTTGCCAAAGTGTTTTTCGCGTTCAATTTTTGCACGTTGTGCCATTGCTTCTAAAAACGGCGCAGCAGCGGGAGAAAGTAGAGATGCAAAATCCGCCTGTGAAATCGTATCCTTCCGGAGTGCAGCCATGACCTCTGCGGCAGTATATTGTTGTGGTGTATAGTGGTTGCGTGCGGACATAACTTGTTCAAGGACGGTGGTGTCGATCTGTTGCATTCCCGGTTGATATTCCATCGGGTCAAAAATCGTTTGCATGATGTATCATATCCTCCCTTCTTAATCCTGTAAAAAGCCAGTGAGCGGGCTCGATGCTTCTGCGCCAGATTCCAGTACACGTCCGAGCTTTGCCAGATATGCTGCACGTCCGGCTTCTATGGCAAGCTTAAAGGCGTATGCCATCTTTGCACAGTCACCGGCAGTTGCCACCGCAGTATTTGCCATGACTGCGGCTGCACCCATTTCCATTGCTTCACATGCTTGCGAAGGTGCACCAATGCCGGCGTCCACAATGATCGGAAGATCGATCTCGTCAATGAGGATTTGGATAAAATCTTTGGTGCGCAGACCTTTGTTGCTGCCAATGGGTGCGCCGAGTGGCATGATCGCCGCAGCACCAGCATCCACAAGGTGACGTGCTGCGATCAAATCCGGATACATGTAGGGTAGGACATGAAAGCCCTCATTTGCCAGAATCTCTGTGGCACGAATCGTTTCGGCGTTATCCGGCAGAAGATATTTGCTATCGGGGATCACTTCAATCTTGACAAAGTCGCCGCAACCCATCGCACGGGACAGACGTGCGATCCGGACAGCCTCATTGGCATTACGTGCACCGGATGTGTTCGGGAGAAGTGTCAGTTTTTTTGGCAGGAAGTCGAGGATATTCTCCGGACTGTCGGTGTTGGCACGGCGTAGGGCAATCGTGGCGATCTCGCTGCCGCCGTATTCCATCACGTCATGAATGAGCTGGAGCGAGAATTTTCCCGATCCCAGGATAAAACGAGAGTGAAACTCTTTCCCGCCGAGTACCAGTGGGTCTTGTTGGAATTGCTGCATAAAACATCACCTTTTCTGATAAATTTTTTGAAAGAAACTGTTCGAGTCCCTGATGGCAGAGATCTTCATCAGCCGCCACCCATAAATGTGAGAACCTCGATCACATCATCGTCTTTTAGCTGCACCTGTGCAAACTGATCTCTCGGGACGATCTGTGCATTAAGTTCTACGGCGATGCGGCCGATTTGGTAGCCATGGTCTAAGAGAAATACCTCCAAACTCTGAGGGTGTTCCAGCGGAATCTCTTGTCCGTTTACACGCATATGTTATGCCTCCTTTTCTGCGTACAGACAGAAAAAGGGCTACACCCGCGGTGGTGTACCCCATGATTTGTCCGATTTAATTTTTTATAACGTATTTATTATAGCAGATTCCGGCGTCGTTGTCAAGTTTTTATTAAAAAACGGTGTGGCCACAAAGCGCATATTATAGGAAATCAAGAACACAAAAAGGTAGTTCACGAGATTTTGGGTTACGATTTTTTCTGAAAATCATTTTAGCAATACCAAAAGCATTGTATGCGTCAACGAAAAGTGACAAAACTGCATACAATGTTTCAAGCTTTCGTGGAAAACATCGGCTCCGGCGACGCAAAATAGGAATATAATGTCGTAGATCAGCATTTACTCCCTCTACCGTAAAGGTATCATTCTTGTTATGCGCATTACGGATATATTCACCGGGATATACAACATCCATATACCCTGTCCAGCCATCGGTACAGTATTTTTTTGCAATTGGAGCACTATCAACAATTTTCTGTATTCGATCTGGGGATTTATCGAAAGCCACATCATATCCTACAATTTGGCGTGGTAAACGGCTTACCATTGTCATAACATAGGTATTTTCCCGTGTTTCGGTGTTTGGCTTCTTCTCCACAAACCAGTACAATTCATCAAGCTCTAAAATTTGGTAATCATCCGCTAAGCTACCTGTTTTTTTAATCCAATTGTACACATTGGCTTTGCTAAAGCCAAATATTTTTCCTACACCACGTCCGCTTGCACCGGCATAGTATGTTTTGATTGCTTGTTGGCGAATTTCTTCGGGATATTCTCGTGTTTTCGGGTCAAGTGTGTAGTATTTTTTGCATTCTTTGCAAAAGCACCTTTGTGTTCCCGAACGATTCTTTCCCGCATTCACCTGATTTTCTGCTTTTCCACAATGAGGACATTTTCGCCCTGCGATTTCTTTTGCTTTTCTCATATCTTTATTATATCATATTGTGCGCTATTTGGTGCGCTATTTGTCCACACCCTTAAAAAAGGAGTGGTCAAACTGTAGTGTTTCTGAATCCGGAGACTTTACAAAAAGCCTCTCGGTTCCTCGAGAGGCTTTGAGATCAGTCTGTTTGGTCAGATATGTTGGCATATCTTCTGACGCAGGAATGTCAGATCGACCCCATTGATCAAATCATCTCTAGTTAAATCGGCCTGTACTGCCTGGATCTGTGACAATGCCGTATTTCCCAGCAGATATTTCTGCATCAGGATCACATCTGCGATCGTCATACTGCCGTCGAGATTGATATCGCCGGTCTGCGTCGCATTGTTGCCGATAATTTCTTGAAAAGCTGCCTGTAATTGCGGATCGATCATTTGACAGGTGCTGCGGTCATAGTGCAGCCCGGTGATATCCCACAGTACTGGACAGAGTTGCCGCGTGTATGCTGCTTCACAGACGGAAGATAGGAACAGTCTTACACTGTCTGCATCTTTGTTGTTTTTTGGACAACCGTATTCACCGATGATTACCGGAATGCCGTTGTCGATGAAGGTGCTTTTCATCATGTCCATGTAGTGATCAAGCTGTTCGAAGTCCGCTTGCGTGCCCCATGTCGAACGTGCTTGCCCCCAGCTGGCATCCTCTTCAAGGATTGCAAAGTCAGATGGCGTGTAATAATGTACAGAAACGGCACATCGATTTACCGGGTCATCCGGCATCTTGAAAAGACTGTCACAGGTCAGTTCAATGTCTGTTGCATAGCCAGCGATCAACAGATGACGCTCTGCATTGTTGCCGCCGGAGGTACGTACAACATCTACAAAAGTCTGGTTAATGCTGTTCAAGATCGAGTATGCCCGTTCTTTGCTGGTGTTGTCGCCGCTCCAGCGATTCCAGATATCGTCCCAACACCCTTCTTCGTTCAAGGATTCGAACATGAGATAATCGCCGTATTCTGCAAAAGCATCAGATAGCTGCTGCCAGATACGAGTGTATTTTTCCATACAGGTATCATAGTTGACGCTGAAACTCATGCCGGTATTGGCATAGTCATTGAACCAGCCGCCGTCATAGTGGATATTGAGGATGACATAAAGCCCGCTGTCAAGTGCCCAGTCCGTGACCTCCTGTACACGATCCAGATAGGCGTCGCTGATGGTATAGTTATTGCCCATCAGGTTTGACCATGCCACCGGAATGCGTATAACGCCAAAGCCGGCATCGGCATAGCCTTCTATCATATCCTGTGTGATTACCGGACTGCCCCATGCAGTTTCATAGGCATGCGGCGTGCCATCTCCCCACTGGTCGATCCAATCGCCGCAGGATTCAAAGGTGTTGCCAAGATTGATGCCGATTCCCATATCGCGCACGAGCTCCATGGTAGAAATATCACGCATGGCATTTGTCTGTGTTGCTTGTGCGGATATCGGCGAAAGGGCAGTGGCAGAAAATGTTACTGCTGCTGTTATTAAGCCAAGCCATTTTTGCAGTTTCATATAAAATTCCTCCAGTTGGTAAGACAGAATTATTGGGAGTTGGGATTAGCGTCTGTGCTAATATCATCGGCATCAAGGACAGATGAATCGGACGTAGCGTTTACACTGTCGGAAATTTTCAGGGAAACTGAAATTCTTGCAAAAATTTCATTCAGAATTCGCAGTGCACCGCTGATGATCATCAAGATTCCGATGACATTCCATCCGGCGTTGTGATTGACAAAGAGCACATAGATCAGGATGATGATGCCAAGCACACAGTTTGTAGTTGCAAAAAGCATCGGAATCAGAATGCCTGATCCTTCGTGTCGGAATGAAAATGTGTTGGCGATACCCGAAATACCACTGGCGAGTACACATATGCCAATTAACACCGGAATCATCGTGTTCACAGCAAGCGGAATAATGATCAGCAGAGCCCCGCCAATGAGCCAGACAATTCCATTGATCAGGTGGTATGTCTGGACTTCATACTGACGGCGTGAGGCATAGATGACAACTTCGATCATTCCCACTATAGCGCAGATCACACCGAATGCAATAAATACATTGGTCACAAGCGATTCATTGACAAGTAGGAGAATGCCCAACGCGATCAGACAAAGCGGCAGGAAAAAGGGAAATAGGATATAGCGGATGCGTTTGGAACGAGGCGTTTTTGGGGTATTTTGTTTCATAAGAATCATCCTTTCTGCATGTGTTTTCTGAAATCAGCAAAACGGCGGTGGAATCCGAATGCATTGGGGCTATCACATTCCATGCTTGAATCGTATCCAAAATCGTTTCGATCGTGGCAGTACGGCCAGAACAGCGTCTGTAAATTTGTGCAGTGCTGAGACGGCGCTGCGTTGCTCCTCTATGGTTGGTGTATGGCCCCCCAAATCAGATGCGAGCGCAAGCATAATGATCTGGATCGGTGCATCGGGCGAAATATTTTTCTCTGCTAATACACTGCGTACTTTGTCGCAATATGACAGCATCAATTCACCGTGATAGGGGATGCCGCAAAGCCGTAACAGGAACAGTGTATCGCGATATGCCGTTAGAATGGCACGGCGTGGGTCAGTGGTGTCTGATAGGTGCGCTGCGTGCCTATTTGTGAATTTGCGGTGAAGGAGATATCCGGCGGTCAATACTAATCCGATAGAGATGACACATATGACTGCGATTGTGATAGGAAAGTCGACACGGGACGGATGAGCACTGAGGTTGGTGCTCGCTGTAGTACCTGTAGTCGTTTGGGCTGTGGTACGTATTGTTTCGATCGTGGTCGCAGAAATGTGGCTTTCCTGTCCCGTCGAGGTCGGATCAGTTTCGACCGTAGAAGTTTCAGGCGTACTCTGATTGGCTTCGGAATAATAGCCAGGTGTCATTTCAAACGGCATCCAGCCATAGCCATCAATGTAGAATTCACACCATGCATGCGACTGTGCCCTGGTGAGCGTGATTTGATAGCCATCCTCTATTTTTTCGGCTGATGTAAGCATGTCTGCACCGATGATATATCCTTCGCAATACCGGGCAGCAATACCGAGATAACGCGCAAGTATGGTGCCGGCTGTGGCGTAGTGCATGCAATATCCCTTTTGGTTTTCCAAGAGGAAAAAAGCGATGAAATCACGTGTGCCGGGTGTTTTCCCGGGAGCTGTGGAGTATTCTGTCTGACTGGCGATCCATTCGCGCAAAGAAACAAGCAGATCATATTGTGCAAGTGGCGATGTTGCGGGGCATGCTTGCTGCGCGATAGAGTCTGTGAGTGCATTGTAGACTTCTATGAGTGCTTCGGTTTCTGGGTACATAGTATATGCAGCGTGTGCGTAATTACGATAGCAAAGCGATTCGAATAGTGCCACTGGGATCACTTTGCCGCAGATCTCTTCCGGATCGCTTGCGGCGTCGATCATAGAAAAGCGGGAACTGCAAAGGACTTCTGATGTGTCGATGTTCAATGCACGGAAAAACTGCTGTAAGATGGAATCTTCTGTGTCTGGAATAGCATATGAGATCCGGGAAAGGGGTGATTGTTCCAGAAGCGTAAGTATTGGCTCCGAAGGTTCAAGAATAATCCAGTCATAGCTTGTGGCGTTTTTTGACGACCACAATGTGTCGTTTGAAAAGGTTGCTTTGTCGGAAAAGGATGCATAGGGTTGATAACTGCGCCGGGAGTATGTTTCGTGTGTGATCGTACAGTGAATAAGCGATGCATCCGGTTGGATCGAACGTCCGAATAGGAAGGGGAAATTTTGAGGCGCACATTGATAATTATCGATGATGTTTCCGATCTGCATGGTGTCTGCTTCCACAGATTCATCTGCTTGTGCAGTCCATGTATTGTCTTCATAAGTGCATCCCGTAAAACTTTTAAGATAAACTGTGTGCTGCGGCAGCGTATCGAAGGTTACTTTGAGCTGTGGTGAGTCATCTGTTTTGAGTGTGGATTTTGTGCCGAGTGCGGAAGACTGTGTATCTTTTTGCGATTCAAATAAGGTGCTGAGTGCATCCATGTTTGTTGGATCACGCAGATCAATACTTTGGAGCATATGTGCAAAATTCCGGCGCCGTATGCGATCGGATTCAGAACGAGAATATCCGATGCATGTGCTGGTCAATACGGTTATGCCATAGACAAGTGCAGTTAGAAGTGCCATGTACATGCCGCAATGGATCGCGGTGCGTCTGCCGATCTTCACGCTGGATTGCCGCATTGCGATTCGTAATGCCAGTAATCCGCAGCAATATGCCAAAACTGGGATTGCGGCAGCTGGCTGGAGTGCGATTCCCATATACAATCCCGGTTCGAGCAGCACGACGATAACAGCTGTTGGAAGCCAGAACAATGGTCGCCGGACGGTAAACTGGACGAAGAAAAATGCAAGCAAAATGACGATACAGCATATTACCAGCGTGACACATATCGTAGGATCTGCGTCGGATTCGATCTCGAAATAGGCGATCTCTGTACGATGTGCCAGACGGTAATATTGGTTCACTAGGTGTTGTACGCCGATGAAGAATTTTTCTGCCGCGATCAGCGGCACGCACAGCGTCAACAAGACACACAGAGTGCGAAGCGCGCCGGAAAAGTGCCGTATGCGCTCCAGAAAAAACGCAGCTATCAGCGCCGTACAGGCGGTCAAAACGACAACCCATGTGCAGCAGGGGGGCGCATAAAGCGAGAACATAGCCCATATTGTGCCGGCATAGCCACATAGCGCAAGAAATTGTTTTAGTAAGAGCTGCCGATCGTGATGTTTCGGTGCATCAGAGCAGATTGCGTGCGGTCGGACGTGCAGCGTACTGTCGTGATTCATGATGCACCTCCTTGTGGGATTTTGTTTTCAAAAAGATGGAGTATGCTTTTTATGGTGGAACCAGAAACAAGCGGAAGATGTATGTCTTTTCCATCGGGACGATGGATCAGAAGTATCATACAATGATCTTCCTGCATAATGCAATAGTCCGGCATAATTTGCTGTGCGCGATTGCGACATTGGGTAAGCGCGTCGGATGGCAAAGATGCGGATAATTTACAAAGCGGTGCCGTCAATTCTTTTGCAAGGTGCAGTGTAAGCTGTATTGTATCTTGTTCCGAAAAAAACATCAGGTGGATTGTTTTGCCGATATCACAAAGGGCTGATGTCAGCACAGTTACTGCTTCGAACATGGTATCGACCTGTGCGGCAAAGTCCTGCGTCTGTGAATCAAGCGCATAGACCATTGCGACCGTGACAGGAGGCACAATGGATTTTCCATATTCCCGAACCACGGGATCATCAAACTTGCTGCTTAGCTTCCAGTGGATACTGCGCATACGGTCGCCGTCACGATATTCTCTTACGCCAAGGAACTCTTCCGGTTCTGGCGTTTTGATGAGAACCTTTTCGCCTTCCATGGGCTTCTGCGGCAGATCCGGCACAGGTAGCACGGGAATTTGTGGAAGGATCACAGCATCGCAGACACAATCGACAGCAAGTCTGCGTGAAAACAGTCGCAGCCAATCAAAGATCCGTACTCGTGAGAGATGAAATGTCAGATGCCCACAGTGTTCCGGCTTTGCCGAAAATAACAGCCTTATATGTCCTTTCCCGGACAGATTGACTTGCTGCTCCAAAAAGATGGTTTCTTTTGTGATCGTGTGTGTAACGCGGATTTGAATGGATATCATGCTGATCGGAAGGCGAGAGCGATTGTGCAAATGCACCGTGCAGAGCAACGTCGTATTTGGTGGGATCGGCGCTGGCGCTGCATCCAGCGTTACGCGTAAATGTCGTTTTTCCCACCAGCTGAGGCCGAACAGACAAATCGGAATCAGCAGGACGGTCATCAACAGATAAACTGAAAATTCTGGTAGATATAAAATGGAAAACAACAATGCCACCGCTGCTAGTGCCGCATAAAGAAGTTTTGCAAGCCACATGGTGTATCACCTGTTTCCGGGCGTCGGCACAGGAGTCTGTTGCAGGATCTGCGTTAAGACTGTTTCTGCTCTGACACCATTTTTTGTTTGTATGCGGTGTGCAAGGACATCCGGACAGACCTGTGCGATATCATCCGGCAGAAGATATTCCCTGCCGTGTAGTAGCGCTGCCGCCTTCGCCGCTGCGATCAATCCGAGCGTGCCACGCGGACTTATGCCAAGCAGAACCTGTGGATGTTCTCGCGTTTCTTTGGCGATGGATGCGGCGTAGTAATACAACCGGTCATCGACATGAATCGCCGCTGTTTGTTTCTGAAGCTCCATTAGCTGTTCTGGCTGCAAAATCGTACGGATGTGATCAGTGGGATTGTGTACCGCTCTGCCGCGCAGAATCTCAACCTCGTCCTGCAATGTCGGATAGCCCATGTGCAATCGCATGAGAAACCGGTCGAGCTGGGATTCCGGAAGCGATTGTGTCCCAACGCTGCCAAGCGGATTCTGCGTGGCGATGACCAGATGCGGCTTTGGCAGGATATAGGTCTTCCCCTCAATTGTGACATTGCCCTCTTCCATGGCCTCCAGCAGTGCCGATTGGGTCTTGCTAGATGTACGGTTGATCTCATCGGCAAGCAGCAGGTGACAGAACAGCGCGCCGGGTTGAAAGACAAATTTGCCGGTGTCTTTTTGATAGATCGAAAATCCAGTCAGGTCAGACGGCATGACGTCTGGCGTAAACTGAACGCGGCGGCTGGAAAGTCCGAGCACTTTAGAAAATGCCGTGGCAAGCGTGGTCTTTCCGACACCGGGCATATCCTCCATGAGAACATGTCCGCCGGCGAGAATGGCAATGAGCACTTTTTTGAGAACCTGATCTTTCCCGACCACCGCTTTGCGTACTTCGGCGAGAACGGCAGCAGGAAGCAGGCGTGCCTGAGATGCGGCGGTTTGCATGTAATTCCTCCTAGTGATGATCTGCATTTGCAGACATTTTTCGTCTTCCTTTATTATAGCATGGTTTTAGCATGATGACAAGTGGGAATGCAGATTTTCTTTGCTAAAATGTGTCCCCAGCGGTTGCCAGCAACATTGCGTAAATCCTGCCAAGGCATTTCGTTCAGTTTCGGTAAAAACAGCGAAAAAACCCGGAAAACAGAAAAAAAACCGGCGTTTGCCTTGACAAACGCCGAAAAGATGGTATACTAAGTATAGCGGCATTTGTATCGCTGCAATGTCTGAGTAATTTAGATTTTATAAAAACAGAAAAGGGAGAAATGGCATGAATGTCTGGCATGATATGAACCCCAAGCGGATCACAGTTGATGAATTTGTTGCGGTGATCGAAATTCCGAAGAACAGTAAAGTCAAGTATGAACTGAACAAAGAAACGGGTCTTCTGGAAATGGATCGGATCCTCTATACCTCGACGCATTATCCTGCCAACTACGGCTTTATTCCTCGGACATATGCGGACGACGGCGATCCGCTGGATGTGTTGGTGTTGTGTTCACAGCAGCTTCAGCCGTTGACGTTGGTGCGCTGTTATCCGATCGGCGTGATCCGTATGATCGATAATGAACAGCGCGACGATAAGATCATTGCCATTCCGTGTAATGATCCGACGTATAATTCTTATCGAAATATTGATGATCTGCCACGCCATATTTTTGAGGAGATCGTACATTTCTTCCAGGTCTACAAAGAGCTGGAACATAAGACCACAGCAGTGGATGAGGTCGAAGATGTCTATTCGGCAAAGGAGATTATTGCCGCAGACATCGACCACTATATCGACTGTTTCTGTAAGGGATAAGATAGGCAGCATCAGATGCAAGGATCTATGTGCTGGCATGCAACAGCACAGGAAATAGAAGAAAGAGGTATTAGGTTATGGTATCAGCATCAGATATTTTGTTCAACCATGGGACAAGTGTGGCACCGCTTGGACTGATCGCAATGGATGGCGCAAAGGAGCTTGGCGAAAAGATTAACGATTATCTCGTTGGCTGGGCGCACAAGGGAGGCTATGACGTCGATACATTTTTGATCGAATGTGAATGCCCGCGCTTTTCCTCGGGCGATGGAAAGGGACTGATCAAATCTACTATCCGCGGCAAGGATCTTTACATCATTGTCGATGTCGGAAACTACAGCATCAAGTATCAAATGTTTGACGCTAAAAATGCGATGTCCCCGGATGACCATTATCAGGACTTAAAGCGCATTATCCAGGCGGCAAGCGGTAAGGCACACCGCATCAATGTAATTATGCCGATCCTCTACGGCGGCAGACAGCATCGTCGTAATTATCGTGAATCTCTCGACTGCGCGTGCGCCCTGCAGGAACTGGAAACGATGGGTGTATCCAATATCATTACTGTGGATGCCCATGATCCGCGTGTACATAATGCCATTCCACTGATGGGTTTTGACAATGTGATGCCGTCGTATCAGGTGCTCAAGACCATGTTCCAGACCGTGCCGCACCTCAAGACCACACCGGATGAATTTATGGTTATCAGCCCGGACGAAGGCGCGCTGAACCGCAATATGTACTATGCGTCGATGCTGGGGGTACAGATGGGCATGTTCTATAAGCGTCGCGACTATTCTAAGATCATCAGCGGCAGAAACCCAATTGTGGCGCATGAATACCTCGGAAACTCTGTGGAAAATAAAGATGTCTTTATTGCCGATGATATTATTTCTTCCGGTGATTCGATGCTGGATATCGCCTATGCTCTTAAAGAGCGCAAGGCACGCCGTGTATTCTGTTATGCGACTTATGGGCTGTTTGTCAATGGTCTTGAGAAATTTGATAAGGCATATGAAGATGGCTACATTGATGCGGTGTTCTCGACAAATCTGACCTATCGGGCTGAAGCACTGATTTCGCGTGAGTGGTTTCATGAAGTAGACTGCTCGAAGTACATCTCTTATTTTGTGGCTTCTCTGAACCACGATGTTTCGATCAGCAGCATTATTGATCCGAACGAGAAGATTAAAGCGCTGATGGAAAAGAGAAACCGCGGCGAAATGTGAGTATGCACAGCAAATTTTGCGCAAATTTATAAAAACGAGATTGACATAGGAAATAAAATCTGTTATAATAAATAGCGGAAACAATGGCCGTCTGTATTGCATATGTAGAACGGGTGGCGGATACATGAATCAAAACGGCGAAGACCGGAATGACTGTAGGAAGATGGCACAGAGAGGGCGCGGTTGGTGAAAGCGTCTGCCGCCGGATACAGGTGCTCCCCGGGAGCCTTCCTGAGAAATCAGGACGTTAGTGCGGCGTTAACGCATGTGAGGGGAGCCGGCATAGTTCGGTTCCCGAACTTGGGTGGTAACACGAAGGCCTTCGTCCCATTTGGCGGCGAAGGTCTTTTTCTTGCAGCACAGCTCTGCATCAATTTCTAAATTTCTATTAATAAAGGAGCATAAGTACAAATGAAGTGGCAAGGTGTAAATGAACTGAGAGAAAAGTATCTGTCGTTCTTCGAAAGCAAAGGGCATACCCGGCTTCCGAGCTTTTCTCTGATTCCGCAGGGGGATAAGAGCCTCTTACTGATCAATTCTGGTATGGCGCCGCTGAAGAAGTATTTCCTCGGACAGGCTATACCGCCAAATACCCGGGTAACGACCTGTCAGAAGTGCATCCGCACTCCGGACATCGAACGTGTAGGTCAGACTGCTCGTCATGGCACCTATTTCGAGATGTTGGGCAACTTCTCTTTCGGTGATTACTTTAAGATCGAAGCGATCACCTGGGCGTGGGAATTCTTTACCAAGGTGCTGGAAATGCCAGCAGACAAGCTGTATGTCTCTGTCTTTGAAAATGATGACGAAGCATATGATATGTGGACCAAGCAGATCGGTGTGTCGGAAGATCACATGGTGCGCTTAGGACGTGAGGACAATTTCTGGGAACATGGCTCCGGTCCTTGCGGCCCTTGCTCAGAGATCTATTTCGATCGAGGTCCGGAGAAAGGCTGTGGCAAGCCGGACTGTCATGTGGGCTGTGACTGCGATCGCTATGTAGAAGTGTGGAATCTGGTGTTCAGCCAGTTCGACAGCGATGGTAACGGGCACTACACCGAAATGGAACACAAGAACATTGACACTGGTATGGGTCTGGAACGTCTGGCATGCGTGATGCAGGGTGTGGACAATCTGTTTGAGGTGGATACAGTGCAGAATATCATGCAGCATGTTTGCCGCATTGCCGACGTGACCTATGGTGCAGATGAGAAGACCGATGTGGCGCTGCGCGTGATTACTGACCATATCCGCAGCACGACTTTTATGATTGGTGATGGTGTAATGCCGTCCAATGCAGGCCGCGGATATGTGTTGCGCCGTCTGCTGCGCCGTGCAGCACGCTATGGCAGACTCATCGGCGTGGAAAAGCCATTCCTGTATGAAGTGGTAGAAACAGTCATCCATGAGAATGCGTCGGCATATCCGGAACTGGAGGAGAAAAAGGCATATATCCGCCGCATTGTAGAAGAAGAGGAAAAGAACTTCGCCAAAACTGTGGACAAGGGTCTGGATCTGTTACAAGAGATCCTGAGCCAGTTGAAGATGTCGGGTGAAACAACTGTGTCTGGCGAAGATGCATTTAAGCTCAGCGATACCTACGGTTTTCCCATCGACTTGACGGAAGAGCTCGCCGCAGAACAAGGCTTTGCGGTAAATCGCGAAAAGTTTACCCAGCTTGTGGAACAACAGCGTACCCGGGCAAGGGAAGACTATCACAGTAAGGCTGGCTCGTCTTGGGCAGAGGATGGCGTACAGATCGACGCACCGGCAACCGACTTTACCGGTTATACATCTTTTGCAGAATCGGACGCAAAAGTCATTGCCATCTACAATGGAACTACACCGGTAGATGCGGCAAATGAGGGTGAAACCGCAGTGATCCTGCTTGACAAGACGCCGTTTTATGCTGAGAGCGGCGGACAGGTGAGTGATACTGGATTGATCTCTACGCCGGACAGCACCTTTGCTGTTGGTAAAGTGGCCAAGACTGACGAAGGGCATTTTTTGCATATGGGTGTGGTAGAAGAAGGGACATTGCGGGTTGGTGATACGGTTTCCGCACAGATCGACGCTGATAAGCGCCGCAAGACCATGCGCAACCACACTGCGGCCCACCTGCTTCAGGCGGCGCTGCGCAGCGTATTGGGCGATCATGTGCATCAGGCGGGTCAGCTTGTGAACGAAAACCGCTGTCGCTTTGACTTTTCGCATTTCACAGCCATGACGCCCCAGGAGATCGCACAGGTAGAGTCTATCATCA
The DNA here is from genome assembly GCA_949291125.1 of uncultured Ruminococcus sp. Lineage (GTDB taxonomy): Bacteria > Bacillota > Clostridia > Oscillospirales > Ruminococcaceae > Ruminococcus_C. The sequence goes on along the minus strand of CASEUJ010000033.1, from coordinate 21,608 downwards.
ACGAGAAGATTCTGGCGGCAATTCCAGTGGTGACAAGGGAGCTGCCCATTGAAGAGGCACGGAAGATCGGCGCTATGGCGCTGTTCGGTGAGAAGTATGGGGACATTGTCCGGGTAGTCAGTGTGGACGACTATTCCATAGAATTCTGCGGTGGTACTCATGTGGATAACACAGCAAAGCTAGGACTGTTTCGGATCCTCTCGGAGAGTTCAGTGGCATCTGGCGTGCGCCGAATCGAGGCTGTTACCGGTACCGGTGTGCTGGAGCTGCTCCACAGTTATGAATCCACCATGGCGGCTGCGGCAAAGGCCATGAAGTTAGGCAATGTCAGTGACCTTGCGCAGCATTGTGCGGCACTTGTAGCAGAAAACAAAGAAAAGGATCGTCAGATCGAATCGCTCAATCAGAAGATCTCTGACGCCAAGATGGCTTCCATTTTTGACAGTGCCAAGGAAGTTCATGGCGTCAAGGTAGTTTCGGCAATGCTTAGCGGCACTACGCCGCAGGTATTGCGTCAGATGGGTGACAGCATCAAGGGCATGCAAGAGCCAGTAATTGCAGTTTTGGCCAGTGTCAACGGCGAAAAGGGTAGCATCCTCTGTGCCTGCTCGGCAATGGCACGCGATAAGGGCGCACATGCCGGTAAAATCGTACAGCGCGTGGCTGCAATCACCGGCGGCAAGGGCGGCGGCAAGCCGGACAGCGCAATGGCCGGTGTCGGAAAGACCTATATGATTGATGAAGCATTGATGGCGCTTGAGAGTATTGCGGCAGAATTTGTAAAGGAGGACTAAGCACAATGGAAGATTGTCTGTTTTGTAAGATTATTGCGGGGGAGATTCCCAGCGCAAAGGTTTATGAAGATGAAACAGTTTATGTATTCAAGGATATCAACCCGATTGCTCCGATCCACTATCTATTGATTCCAAAGCAGCACATCTGCTGTGCTGCAAAGATCACGGTGGAAAATTCTGCTGTAGTGGCACATATTTTTGAAGTTGCGGCAAAGATCGCGGCAGATGAGGGGCTTACAGGCGGCTATCGCATTGTTACCAACTGTGGCGAAAACGCCGGACAGAGCGTGTTCCATCTTCATTTTCACATGCTGGCAGGCGTGAAGATGGGCTGGGGTAAAGAGGCGGTACAGCCGGCGGAATAAGTAGAGGAGGAACTCACAATGGCGTCATATTACACATTACAGGTGGCAGGTCTGACTCGTCAGCTGAAAATCTGTCCGATCAATGAAAAGCTCGATATTGCTGCATTTATTCTCTTTTCGGATGTAGAGTTGACGGAACATTGTGCCACTGCTCTTGCCACACGTGTGCCCGCGTGTGACTATATCCTGACAGCTGAGTCCAAGGGGATTCCACTTGCTTATGAGATGTCCCGGAAGATGCATGTGCCCTATATCGTGGCACGCAAATCTGTGAAGGCGTATATGACGGATATTTTGTCGGTAGAAGTCAAGTCCATTACCACAGCGGCAGTGCAGACGCTCTATTTAGATGGCGACAAAGCCGCATGGATGCGTGGAAAGCGTTTCCTGATCGTGGACGATGTGGTAAGCACCGGGGAATCGCTGCGTGCGTTGCAAACACTGACAGAGGCTGCCGGAGGCGAGATTGTTGGAAATGCAGCAGTACTTGCCGAGGGCAATGCGGCGGATCGGAAGGATCTCATTTATTTGGAGCAGTTGCCGCTGTTTTTCAAGGACTAAAAGGGATCGTAATATGAAACGGAAGATGGTATGGATTGGGACAGCGTGGATGATCGGGCTGCTGCTTAGTGCCATTTGCCGGACTCCGTGGACGGTGTACTTGCTTCTGGCGGCGTGGATGCTGCTGGGAGCATTCCGTCTATTCCGGCGTCTGACTACAGGACAGATGCTTTGCGTTGGGATCTCACTGTCGGCGGCGGTTGGCGTGTCGCTTGCCTATACAGCGCTGGTATATCAGCCGGCAATTGCACATGACGGCAGCATCACAACGTTTTCCGGTCGGGTCACAAGTGTGACAATTTATGATAATGACCGGGCATCCTATCAAGTGAAAGGAAAGTTCCGCGACGGCACCTGTGCCAAGGTCTTAGTTTATAACGATGATGTCGGTGCAGAATATGGTGACACGCTACATGTGGCAGGAACGTTTTCAGCGTTGGAGGACACGTATCTCTGGAGTGCAGGCGCATATTACTGGGCAAAAGGTATTTTTCTACAGACACAGGGCGATGCCTATGTAACCTATACTTCAACAGACCGGGGCTGGCTGACACGACAATTAAACGACTATCGATCCTGGATCTCTACACGGATCTGTGCTTTTGCTGGTACAGATGCTGGCGGTATGGTGAGCGCAATGCTGCTTGGGACAAGCGAAACACTTAACGAATCGGATGAGGTGGCACTTGCGCACAGCGGCATCAGTCATATTTTATCAGTATCCGGACTGCATCTGGTGTTGTTGCTCGGCGTTTGGGTCTATGCCGCAAAACGGATGAAGATGCACCGGTATGGTTTGTTCGGCGGTTTGGTTGTGTGGACAGTATTGTATACATTGCTCGTGGGTGCACCGGTTTCGATGCTGCGAGCCGGCATGATGTTTCTTCTGATCCAGAGCGCGCCGCTTTTTTTCCGTCGTGCGGATACGTGTAATTCGCTTTGTATCGCGGGGATCATACTGACGCTGCCAAATCCGTATCTGATCCTAGATGCGTCCTTTCTGCTATCCATCACAGGGACGTTTGGCATCGGTGTATTTGCACCATGGATGACCTGTCGGATGCAACATCGTACACCGTTGCAGCGGATCAGACGTAATTTTGCGGCGATGGTGTGCGTGTCGATCTGTGTGTTTCCCGTGTCACTCTGTTACTTTCGGGAAGTGTCGGTGATATCGCCTATTGCCAATGTGCTGCTTGTGCCGATCGCTTCGCTAATGCTACTGTTGTCGTTGCTAATCTTTCTCACCGGTGGCATCGGACTGGTGGCAAAGCCAGTCTGTCTGTTACTGCACTTGCTCCATAAGGTGCTGATGGTGTTGTCTTATGGGTTACAGCGTCTGGTTCCAGTGATGTTCCCGGTCGGCTGGAAGCTGTTGCCACTGTTGGCATGGATTCTGGTGGGATTTGTTATTGTGGTCTATGCTGCGGCGCGAAAGCCTCGTGGAGTTTTGGTGGCAGTTTCGCTGTCGTTTGTTCTGCTATTGTCCGGGCAAATGATCTATCGCTGGGGCGAGTCCCGACAGTTTCAGGTTGCGATACTAGGCGATTCTAGTCAGACAGTCGTGGTGATCTCCTGTCATGACAAGACAGATGTGATCGATCTCACTGGCAACCATCGGAATCCCCAGTATGTGGCTGCCTATCTCCAGGAACGTGGTATCTGCAAGATTGACAGTCTTTGTCTGACCAAACGTGTTTCCCAGATGCGTGTGGCATATCCAGATGTGCTCGGGTCTGTGACAGCAGAAGCGGTTGTTGTGCCGACAAACGCCGCATTGGTACAGGATACCCGACTATTCGGCGCATCAGTGCAGCAGGCAGATATGTTTACCTTGCAGGATGTACAATATGCTGTCATCTATGGAGATGGCGGTTTGACGATCACCTATGGTACAATGCAGTTTTATGTGGGAACGAATCTGAAAACGCTGCCGGATGGCACATGGGATGCCGTCATTGGCACGGCGTGGAATGGTACAGATGACACCATGCCGGAAGGGTTATATTTGAAGGATAAACCGATCCGGCTGCGAATAGAGCCGGATGGAACATGGTGTGTGGAAGAACTCGGATGAAATGATACATATTGCGTGATAATTGATGGCGATGTCTACAAAAGATTCGCGGCAGACTCCGCACACCGTTTTGATGCACTTACGAAATTGACACAGGCAGGTATGCGTTGGGCGACCATTTTGAAGTGCGGATTCCCCTGTCAGACTTAAAAATATTTGCGATAGCATAGAAAGGAGATGCAGCTCTATGCCCACCTGTACCCCTAAACAACTCGCAGCGAATATCCGCAAGGGTGAACTGGATAATCTCTATTACATTTATGGTGCAGATATTGTGCAAGTACAACAACTTACCGCCGCACTCATCAAAAAGGCAACCGGCGGCAATGCGGAGATGGCACTGACAAAATTTGATGGACAAAAGTTGGATGTGAAGCTGCTCGAAGATGCATGCCGTCAGTTTTCTATGTTTGCGGCATATAATTGCGTTCAGGTACACGATTTGAATGCGGATTCGCTCCGGGAGGATCAGCTTAAACAGCTGTTGGCATTGTTGCCGGAAATCGGCGGGGTAACCGTTCTGATCTTTGATGTCACCGGATTTGACCCCAAAAACGGCAAGCGCACGCCGCAGGGAAAGAACAAAAAGCTGATTGATGCGATTGCAAAATGTGGCATTATCTGTGATGCCGCTCAGCGTTCAGTGTCTGAACTCGCCAAAGAGATGATGGGACTTGCGGAAAAAAAAGAACGCACACTGCCCCGAGACAGTGCCGAAGAATTGGTGCAGCTTTGTATGGGCAATACGCTTGTTTTGCGCAATGAACTAGAGAAACTCTGTGCCTTTGCTGGCAAGGGTGGCACGATCACTATACAGACGGTACGTGAAGTGACAACACCCCAGCTGGAAACCACGGTGTTTGCCCTTGCCAATGCTGTAGTTTCTCAGCGGCCGAAGGCGGCGATGCAGGAATTGAACAAACTGTATGCCATGCGCACTAATCGGACATTTATTGTGCATGCCATTGCCTCGTCGTTTCTCGATCTCTATCGTGCGGCGGCGGCGATTCGTGCTGGAAAACGTCCGCAGGAAATGAAACAGGATTTTGGATATAAATTTGATTTTGTGGTGAATAATGCCTTCCGGGACTGTCGGAATCTTCCGCCGGAACGGCTGCGTGCATGTATTCGCGTGCTGCGTGATCTGGAATTACAGCTTAATTCCACCTCGGCGGATGAGCGCGCAATGTTAGAAACGGCCATTGTCAAAATGCTTGCCATTGCAGGAGGTTCTTATGATTCATATCTCACAGGCAATCATCGTGGAGGGAAAATATGATAAGATCAAGCTGGCTTCAATCCTGGATGCGGTGATCTTGGTGACGAACGGCTTTCAGATCTTTCGGGATAAGGAAAAAATGGCATTGATCCGCTATTATGCCAGAACTACCGGTGTCATCATTCTAACGGATTCGGATTCTGCTGGTTTTCAAATTCGTGGGTACTTAAAGGGTGCAATTCATGACGGGACAGTCTATCAGGTCTATATCCCGGATATCTATGGCAAAGAACGCCGGAAGGAAAAGCCGTCTGCTGAGGGTAAACTCGGTGTAGAAGGCATCGATAAGGCGCGACTTTTGGCAGCGTTTGAAAAGGCAGGAATCCTAGCATCAGAAGCACCGGAGCAAAAAGAGCTGATTACGCGTTATGATCTTTACATGCTTGGACTTTCCGGCGGTGCAGAGAGTAAAGCACGGCGTAAGGTGTTACAAAAGTCGCTCGGACTGCCAGATCTGCTCTCCGCATCATCTTTATTAGAGGTTCTGAACACCATGATGACAAAGTCACAGTTAGAGACACATCTTGCAGCACTTGGTTTCATTGATCCTGCATCGAAACAGATGGAGGGATAATGATATGCAATTTGCTTCGTTTACATTTCTTTTTCTGTTTTTTCCGCTGACACTGGCGGCATATTATCTGACTCCTGGTCGATGGAAAAATATAACATTTTTGGCGACTAATATTTTGTTTATCCTGGGCGGCGGTGTGTTGTCTGCGACAGTGTTATTTCTTATGACCATTGGGACCTATGGCGCAGGCATTCTGATCGAACATATTTCTGCACTTCGAAAGTTATCGGGGTTAGTGACGGCGCTTGTTGCGATCATGGAATTTTCTGTTTTGATCCTGTTGCGCAGTGTGTCTTTACAGAATCTGACAACAGGGTGGATGCGCGGCGTTGACCTGTTTCCGCTTGGACTTTCGTTTTTCGTATTGCAAAGTCTCGATTATTGCTTCGAAGTCCAGCGTGGCAGATGTCCTGCCCAGCGTCATGTGTTTGAACTTGCGCGCTATCTGCTGTTCTATCCACGACTCATTATGGGACCGGTCGTGCCCTATCGTGCAGCGATAAAACAAGTTCCAGCAACAAGATGTCATGCGTCTTTGATCGGTGGCGGAATGTTCCGGTTTTTGATCGGGCTTGCCAAAAAGCTGCTGCTTGCTGATTGGGTAAATATGTTTTATTTGATCATTGTACAGGCGGATGAACCTGCCTATTCGGTTATGATCCTCTGGCTTGGGGCGCTTGCAAAGCTTCTGGCATTGTTTCTGGAACTGTCTGGCTATGCAGATATGGCGATCGGTCTGGCACAATGTTATGGCATTCGCTTCCCAGAGAGCTATGGAAAGACGATCTTTTATCCGACGATTTCTCAATTTGCCGACCAGTGGAACCGTACAGTGGTGCAGTGGTTTTTTCACTATGTTGGAACGCGTTTTCATGGCAGCCGCAAGCTCTTTCATGTGTTTGCCGTCATGGTGACATGGGGCTGTATCGGGCTTTGGTATGATTTGCGCTTGACAACACTGGTCTGGGGAATGGGAATCGGACTTTGCATCGGAATCGAATATCTGATGGGATACGGCATACGCTATCCAGTACTGCGTTATATTTTGACGTTTGTGCTGCTCTGCGTTGGCGCGGTTCTTCTTGCACAGCCGGATGCACAACAGGCGTTTGCATATGTGCGTGGTATGCTTGGGGGCGTTCCGATCACACCAACAGATGCAGATGGCAGGTTGCTGCGCAGTTATCTGTTGGTCATACTGATATCTGTCTATGCGGCGTGTGGTAACTGGCAGACACTGACACGCTTTTTGGATCAGAATTCGAGATTATCGTTTTTGCGTCAGCCGCTGACGCTGCTTGCAGCATTGGCATTGTTTGTGTTGGATGCAGTGCTACTAGTCAGCTTTGATGGCACAGTTTCGTTTCAGCTTACGCTTTGACCTTGCAGGCAAGGAGGTGTATCGCCTATGAAAATCAAGCATTCCGGTCGCTGGAAACGCCGCACTGCCGCACAGCAGGCGGAGGCAGCATATCGCTGGATTGCAAGGCTGTTATGGGGGGTGCTTCCGGTATTCGGGATTATCTCGCTTTTTACCTATGGAATCTCGCCGGATCACCAGCAATGTTCACTTTTTCCGACACCAGTGACGGCATCTATCCAGCAGACAGCAGACAAATCGCTCGCAAACCAAGCTCCGGGCAGAGATGCGATGTTGCGTTCAGTAACGAACACAATCGCAGCGACCGGCGGTTTTTTGATCCGGGATATCTATCTAACCGATCAGCGCCTGCTGGAACAGCCACAGCCATTGGATCCGGCGAAGCTTTCGGATACAGCCGATCAGCTGAACCTACTTTATCAGAAATTTCAGATCCCCATGTGTGTGATCGCTGTGCCATCTGCCGGAGAACTGTATGCACAGGAATTGCTCGACGGTGTACAGTTCCCTTCTCAGCTTCCGGAAATCGAAACGTTTTATCAGCAGATGGATTCTCCGATTCGAAAGATCGATGTCTATCATGTGCTGTATACGCTGACAGATAATTATATTTACAACCGTACAGATCCGCGCTGGACATGCTACGGTGCGTATTGTGTTTATCGCACTGCGATTCAGAAGATGGGCTTTTCGCCGGTGTCGTTTGATCAATATATCGTGACACATGTTGATACCTATCGCGGCAGCCTGTATGATGCATGTCTATATGACGGTGTGACGCCAGATGTGCTGGATGTTTATTCTTGTAAATCGGGAAGTACTGTGACACAGCTTACAGCATATCAGGCAGACGGTACAGAAGAATCACGTGAAATGTACGTACAGCCAGATACAGGAGATCCTTATGCATTTTATCTGGGGGAGGATTGTGAAAAACTTGTGATCGAAACGGATCTGGAAAATCAGCGCAAACTTCTTGTGCTCAAAGACGCATATGCCAATTGCATGATCCCGTTTCTGCTTCAACACTATAGTGAGATATGTGTTTTGGACGTGACTTGTATGGAGCATGCACTGGCGGAACTTGCGGATGTGTCAGAATATAGTCAGATCCTAGTGCTGTGTGATGCAGATACGTTTGCGAATGATGCGTATTTTGATTTTTTCGAAACGTGAACAGATGTTATTAGAAGTGGAGGAAAAATGGAACGATGATTGATCTGCATATGCATACGGACTGTTCGGATGGACAGTTCTCACCGGAGAAAACTGTGCAGCTTGCACATGAAGCCGGAGTGACAACTTTGGCGATAACCGATCATGATACCACGGATGGGATCGCACCGGCACAAAAAGCAGCAATGCAGTATGGTATGCGTTTTTTTCCGGGTGTAGAGATCAGCGTGAAAGGGGAGAAAGAGCTGCATATCTTAGGGTATGGTATCGACCCGCATCATGCAGAAATGTGCGAATTTTTTGCAGATTTTCAGCGTGAACGTGCAGCGCGTGCTGTGCGGATCGTAGAGTATCTGAAGCGGCGAGGTGTATCAGTGACACTCGATGATGTACGTCGGTATAATGCCGGTCAGATCTCCGGACGACCACATTTTGCTAAAACGCTGGTGGCAATGGGCTATGTCTCAAGTGTCAAGGAGGCATTTGCACGCTATCTGACAACGCCGGAATTCTATGCCCATGTAGAACGTCCGAAGCCATCGCCAGAGAGAGGTCTTGAAGTAATCCGCAATGCTGGAGGCGTGGCGGTATTGGCACATCCGTATTTATTGCACATGGAATTGTCACAGTTTGAATCGATTTTGCAGCAGTTGATTTCCTTCGGACTACAGGGAATCGAAGTGTATCACAGTCGTCATACGCCGGAATGCATTATGCAGTATTTACAGCTTGCGAAACAGTATAACCTTCTTGTGACATGCGGTTCGGATTTTCATGGACCGGCAGTCAAGCCGGACATCTTTCTTGGAAGTGGTGCAAATGGAAATTTATGTATCACAGACGAAACGATTCCGAATCGTCTTGCAGCGGCGATTGATCTACGTAAAAAAGAAATGCGAATGCGGTGAAAAATTTTTTGCCACTTTATGGTGTGAAATGTCAAATTTCCTCTTGAAATAGCGGATAAAATATGCTATAATAATGGTTATGCTGCGCAAATTGATGCAAAATGTGCGGTAAATGTTCTGAAAAGGGAAGTGGAAACGTGGATACATTCACAAGCATCATTGACAAAATCGACGGATGGGTCTGGGGAGTGCCGCTGATCGTACTCATTATGGCATGCGGCGTCTGGTTGACGCTTTGTGTGCGTGGTTTGCAGATCCGACATCTGGGAAAAGCACTGAAATTCATGATCAAAGATGAGGAAGACGGCGATGGCGAAGTTTCTAGCTTTGCCGCACTTTGTACGGCGCTTTCCGCGACGATTGGCACCGGAAATATTGTTGGCGTTGCAACGGCAATTGCAACCGGCGGCCCTGGCGCACTGTTCTGGATGGAAGTTGCGGCTTTGCTCGGTATGGCAACAAAATATACGGAGGGCTTTCTCGCGGTCAAGTATCGGACAGTTGATAAAGATGGACATTATCTTGGCGGGCCATTTTATTATATTGAAAATGGCATGGGCTCCCGTTGGAAGTGGCTCGCAAAATTATTTGCGTTATTTGGCACACTTGCGGGATTGTTGGGAATCGGTACAATTACACAGATTAATGGCATTACCAGCGCCGCAAACAGCTTTTTTGATCCGGACAAATCCGGCATCGCTTTCTCGCTGTTCGGACAGGATTATACTTGGACAACTTGTATTGTAGGACTGATTGTAACAGTTGGCGCAGCACTTGTAATTATCGGCGGCTTACAGCGGATCTCTCAGATCTCACAGATCATTGTTCCGTTTATGGTTGTAATTTATGTGGGCTGTTGTTTGACTCTGGTGTGCTGTAACTTGACTCGCATCCCAGGTGCTGTTGTTGAAATGGTGCGGGATGCATTTGGGCTTGATGCAGTTGCTGGCGGCGCACTTGGTGCAATGATTGCCGCAATGCAAAGTGGTGTTGCAAGAGGAATTTTCTCGAACGAAGCTGGACTTGGTTCCGCCCCGATCGCAGCAGCAGCTGCTCGTACCAAAGAACCAGTGCGTCAGGGGCTTGTTACAATGACTGGTACATTTATCGATACGATCATTGTCTGCACGATGACTGGTCTGGCGGTTATTCTTTCTGGTGCTTGGGACGATCCGAACCTTGAAGGTGTACAGATTACTGATGCGGCATTCCGCGATGGACTTCCATTTTCGGAAAGGCTTTCCTCTTTCTTCCTTATGATCGCACTGGTATTTTTCGCATTTACCACGATCCTTGGCTGGAATTATTATTCTGAGCGCTGCCTGACTTATCTGCGCGGTAAGTCGAGTAAGACGATGACCATCTGCTTCCGTTGGATTTATATTGCAGCAGTATTTATCGGACCTTATCTTACGGTCAGCGCAGTATGGGGGATTGCAGATATCTTCAATGGCTTGATGGCGTTGCCGAACATTATTGCGCTTTTGGCGCTATCCGGCATTGTCGCAAAAGATACAAAATACTATTTCGCCTCACAAAAGCGAAATCTGAGATTGAAATGATCTTTTCGAAGATCTATTAGAGTGAAAATATCAAAAAAACACCGTACCAGACATGCTGTTGTCTCTGGCACGGTGTTGCTTGTTTTCTGTGACTAAATGGTTATTTTTTTCTGGAAGGGATCTGCGTTTTCGAGTCATAATGGTAGATATAGTGGCAGAGTCGGAACAAAAGGGATCTGAGCCACTCCAGACATGCGCATACGGCATATATTGTGATACAGATCAAGGCGATTTTGATTAGGTAGAAATGTGACTGATAAAATGCAAGATTTTGTATATTTAGAAGTTTATCCCAAATGATCACACGTATTAAATCGTGATCGTGGATCATGTATACCCCTAAATTCAAAGCACTGATACAATTGATCCACTTTGCATAAAACCGGAAGTTTGCGAAGAACAGGAACAAAAAGACGCATTGCAGAACAACAAAGGGATTATTGTTGTAGCCTACTACATGGTCATAGTCTGGAACAATATAGACAAGAAGGACATTGAGCATTCCAAACACCAGAAATGCGATAAGATTGCAAAAATTCGGCCATTTGATTACGATCTTTTTTTCCTCTACGGGAATCGTTTTTGTATTGATGTCCTTTCCGATCGCCACAAACCGCCGTAGAAATCCTCCCAGAGTATACATAAAGACAAATCCATACAGACTTTTACCGCCATCCGTGTCAAAGATGCTGTTGGACTGGATCACTTTTGAAATAGGGTCGAGATTTGCAAATAGATCCCAGATCGAAAAGAGAAAGAACAGAACAAAAAGCAGGAATTGATACTCTCGCTTTGAAATCCTACACAGCGCAAGATTCAGATATGGAGATAGGATCAAGATCAGTACATAGAGTGTCATAAAATACCATGTTCTGGATAACAGTGGAAAAAATGCACTGAGAATATTTTCGATCTTCAATGGAACTGTGTCGGTTATCCCAACGACGATTGGAATCAAAAGGGAATAGAAATACATTGGGAGATAAACTTTCCGGATTTTTCCAAAGTTGTTTTTTGCTTCAGAATTTACCATAAAATACCCTGTGATTAGGATGAACATATAGACCGGGCATCGACTCGATAGCCAGAAACACCACATGATCAGTTCATATGATCCTCCGAGTTCTATTGCATTGGAACGATATTCTCCATAATCACAGATGTGTAAGAAAACGATCTGTAGCATCATGATAATCCGCAAGAGTTCGATGCTGGAATTTCGCCGTTGCTTGACAGTGTTATGTACACGTAGTGCAGGCATACCGATTTCTCCTTTTTCAGTTTTTAGGCAAATGGAATGTTTCCATTTAACAGCCATTGGTAATAAATGCCAATAGAGATATTTATTTATTGTGAAAATCTGATTTTCCGGCTTTTTTCTTTGCTGTCCGGCTAATTATGATTTCTGTTATGATTGAAACCACGAGAAGACCTCCAAAAATGCATGATAGAGCTTTCCAGAATTCATCATTTGAAGCTTCATTAAAAGCAGACGTATTACCTGTGTTTGTACTGCTGTTGGCTGAATTATCGGTGTTGCCCGACACGTTTGCATCCGGATCTGTGTTGCTGCCGCTTTTAGAAGGATCGAGTTGTTCCATTGCTTGAGATTGAGCGCTGACCACAATGCCGCCGTTTTCATCACAGACAAAACCTGCCAGCCACGCCAAGGGTGCATTCCAGTTGATGGTGCATTCATTCACCGACCATGCTTCAATGTGATCCATATAACACTTTGCCGGTGGGATCTGTCCTTTGATCCAGCCGCTGCCTTGCACCCATGGGTCCTGCATGCCGGAGTTGGGTCCGCCCACTAAGACGCCCGCTGGTGCCAGTGGAAATTCCTCTGCGATGAGATTCGCCCAGTATCGGTGGTGGGGATACTGTACCGCATGAGTGCCATAACCGGTGACATAGGAGATATCCATGGGATTATTGCCGAGTAGATAGTTCATGGCACTGATGACGCCGTCCAGATACATCTGGTCGTTGGTAAGATCATAGGCGTATGCCATGATAACCGCATTATCTGCCACAAATGAATTCGAACCCCAGACATAGCCCGTGTCACTGTCAGAATTACTCAGGGTGCTCTGCTCGATGGGCTGGCCATAGCCCTGTGCTGCCTCACGCTCCAGATGGACATCTGCTGTTGCCGTGATGGCATCTGTGGCCTTATCTGTCAGATCAGAATTCCCCAGCGACAGCGTCAAAGTTCCAAGCGCCGCTACGTTACCCCAGTCAAAACTGCCCGGGGTGTTTACATCCTCACCGCCGGTAAGCGTCGAAGGAACGGTGAGATAATATGTTGATTCTTCCATATCTCTTTGATATTGTGCATCTCCGGTGGTGCGGTACAGTTCGCATGCTGCCCAGTAAAATTCATCCTCTGCATTGTTGTCGCCATATGCACCACCGCCGATGGACTGGTCTAGGGGCGCATAGAGATCCGGATGTGCCTTGGCGGCAGCATAGGCCCTTTCTGCGGCATCCAGACATTGCTGGGAAAACGCCGCATCATAGGACTCCCAGAGCCGTGATGCCTGTGCAGCACATGCTGCCAGATTGAGCGTCGCGCAAGTTGTTGGCGGCTTTAAGATGCGCTCTTCCGTATCATCCGCCGGAGACATCCCCAGCGCCGTCCATTTAATGTCATGAACCTTATGATAGACCATATCGGCATATTCGCCGTCTTGTACAATCATTTTGAGCATCCATTCCATTTCCCAGCGTGCTTCATCCAACAGGTCGGGATAGTTATTATTCTGTTCCGGAATCTGCATCATGCCGTCGGCATAAGCGGTTTCTGTACCATTTTGCAAGGCGCGTTCATACTGATTCTGCATCATCCAGAGGGAAATACCGCCGTTTACCACATATTTTCCGTGGTCACCGGCATCGTACCAGCCACCGGATACATCTTGTGTGCCACCGCTGGACTGTAAGTCATCCCAGTCGGTCGTGATCCGTGCTATATCACTGGTGTGTCCGGCTTCGCGTGCCAGAGATGTTGCATCGCCGGAAGTGATATACTGGCTTTCGATCGCAATGCCGCTGCGGTTTTGGTAGAAATAGTTCAGGGCATCATAGAGCATCCCGGAGTAGGTTTCTGTTCCGCCGATGGTAAAGCTGCGACTTTCGGCGTTACCGGCTTTGAGCGTATATGTACCTTCTTCTTTCACTTCAGAAAAGTCAAGAATGTGGACGCTATCGCCGGAGTCTTTGTCCGCTCCCATGGGTTTCGAAGTACCGGAGTAGACTGCATTGCCGCTTTCATCCAACAGCGAAAACGCAATACCCTGCGTTTCGTCAGAGATCAGCGTAGCACGCTTGGTACAGCCCGAGAAATAGCCAACCTGATTGGTGACGATTTCTGCGCGATTCCACTCTTCCGCCGCTACATAGTCATGAGCGTCGCTGTTGGTGCAGATCAGGGACATGTTGTCGAAGGTGAATACCGTCCCTGCCGGAACGCTGTCGCCGCCGATGTGAAATGCCCATTCGACTTCAGCAGTGCGATTCGCTGTAAATGTGCCATGAAAAGAAACCGTCTGGTTTGCTGTCAGATTCTGTACGCCCCAATAGGCATCGTATTGTCCATCATCCGGATTGCCATGCCAGTCTTCGGTGAATGGCTCAGACATATCGCCGATCTTGGTGTAATAAGTGCAGTTGTTGCTGGCAGTGATGTCATAGGATACTTCATAGGTACAGCCCGATTCCAGCGTCAGCCCCCGGTGTCGGAACTGACAGTCCCATCGATCCTCGCCGCCGTTTGCCGCACCGCCGGGATTGACGATTGTGATCACATAGGCGCCGTTGGTGATTTCAAATTCCATTTCACCAGTAGCAGATTCACAGACATGCCACGGTAGTCCCACGCCGTTTTCAAAATCCGTCTGCCCGAGCTGTTGCCCAGCAAAGACTGGCAGAGCAGGCAACAGCACAAAACTTGTACCGAGAGTCACAACTGCCGACAGCGTTGCTGCAATGATTCGATTTTTCTTTTTCACAGATTATCCTCCAAGCTTCTGGACGACTTTTTGCGGAATAAAGGCAACACCGTACAAAGAGAGCCTGACGGTTTTGCACGCCATCTGCTTGCATATTTTCCGTCATATTTTACAAAAATGCTTGCGAATATACAAAGTATTCGTTCCGCTTTTTGTTTCATCCGACGAAAAATCTGACGAAATTTATACTCGTAGAGTACATCTGACGCACAACCTCTGTGCGGTATTACCTAAATTACGATTTGATTGTCGTCAATATGATTTGTTTGCTCTTGCTGATTGCAATTATAACATAATCTTGAATATTTGTAAAGATGGTCTTTGGAAGAAGTAACACAATCCAAACGAATTTTTTTCTTGACAATCTGCCAAAAATCCGGTATAATAAGTAAGCATGAGCAGACTATGCGATAGCGTGGCATATGCCATGAGGAAAGTCCGAGCACCATAGGGCAGGATAGCTGCTAACGGCAGCCGGGGGCGACCCTAGAGCCAGTGCAACAGAGAGATACCGCCGCATATGCGGTAAGGGTGGAAAGGTGCGGTAAGAGCGCACCAGAGTATGGGAGACCATGCTGCTATGTAAACCTTATCCGGTGCAACGTCTATTTGGTGTGTCCTGTCTTAACACTTGCCCGGTGGGCAGCGGCACAATGGCGGCTTGAACTGTGAGGCGACTTACAGACCAGATAAATTATCGCACACGACAGAACTCGGCTTATCGGTCTGGTCATGTCAGATGAAGCGCAGCGTTTTTGCCTGCGCTTTGTTTGAATCTGTACAAAAGCATGCATGATCCCGGCACTGCATAGACTGTTGCCGGAGGTGGCTGCTATGATGCAGAAGCAATATGAACTGCAAGCGGATGCGATGCGGCGGGACGGTAAACGTACTTCTCTTAAAACGGTCAGTGTATTTGCACCCGAAAAAAGCGCAGTACAGGCGCGAGCGGATCAAATCCGACAAGGGACGCTTCTGATGCGTCTGATGTGCGAAACTGATGCAGAGCAATCCGCTTTTTCAAATTTGTCAAAGCTCGAATAATATCAAGATCTGACTGAGGGAGATCAGAATAGGAGGGATCAAGATGGACGCAGAAACCATGCTCTGGTATCAACAACCGGCAGAGGATTTTGACCATGCACTTCCGATCGGCAATGGCAGGATCGGTGCAATGGTCTTTGGCAAGCCGGCAGACGAAGTGTTGAAATTAAATGAAGATTCGGTTTGGTCGGGGGGAAAGCGAAATCGTAACAATCCCGACGCAAAAGAGGGATTAAAAGAGATTCGTGCGCTTTTGGCAGAAGAACGCATTGAAGAGGCGGAGAAAATCGCTTTTGAAAAAATGCAGGGTGTAACGCCGAATAGCCGTCATTATATGCCGCTTGGAGATCTGCATCTGCGTATGGATTTTCCAGGAAAAGCAAAACAGTATCGCCGCACCCTCGATCTGGAACAGGCACTTGCAACTGTGCAGTTTACGGCAAATGATATTACGTATGTTCGTGAAATGTTTGTTTCTGAGCCGGATCGCGTGCTGGTCGTGCATATCGAGGCAAGCGAGCGAGGTAAGGTCAATCTGCGTGCGTCGATCGACGGCAGAGATGACTATTACGATGACTGCCGCCCATATGAGTCAGAGGAGAATATGATCCTCTATACTGGCGGCACCGGGAGCCGCGATGGGATCTTCTTTGCGGCGGCAATGACAGCATTTGCAGAAGGTGGCACGCTGCGCACGGTTGGCGGTGAACTGGTGGCATCCGGAGTGGACGCAGTGACGCTGGTGCTCAGTGTCGGTACTAGTTTTTATCATGGCGATCAATATGAAAATGCCGCCGTGTTGGATGCATCTTATGCCGTGGATTGCAGTTATGAGGAATTGCTCTATCGTCATCTGAATGACTATCAGGAAAAATTCCGTCGGGTGCGTTTTACGCTTCCGGACAACAGCGAGGGTGGAAGCGAATTGCCGACGGATGAACGTTTGTTGCGGCTGCGCGGAGATGAGGGCGACCACAAAGAGTGTAAGCTCCAGATCCACGACAGCAAACTTGCTGTGCTCTACTTTAATTACGGTAGATATCTGATGCTTTCTGCAAGCCGGCCGGGTACGCAGCCTATGAATCTGCAGGGCATTTGGAATCAGGATATGTGGCCGGCATGGGGATGCCGCTACACCATCAATATCAACACGCAAATGAATTATTGGCCGGCGGAGGTTTGCAACCTGTCGGAATGTCATCTGCCGCTGTTCGATCTGATTGAACGGATGCGTGCACCGGGACGCGAAACTGCGCAGGCAATGTATGCCTGTCGCGGCTTTGTCTGTCACCACAACACCGATATCTGGGGGGATACGGCTCCACAGGATCTCTGGATGCCAGCGACCATCTGGCCGATGGGTGCAGCATGGCTGTGTTTGCATATTTTCGAACATTACCAGTTCACACAAGATCTGGATTTTCTCGGCCAACACTATGAGGCAATGCGGGAAGCAGCACTGTTCTTTGTCGATTACCTCATTGAGAATGATGCAGGAGAGCTTGTGACCTGTCCATCTGTTTCCCCGGAGAATACGTATCTGACAGAACGCGGCACAAAGGGTTCTCTTTGTATAGGGCCATTTATGGATACAGAGATCATTACGGTATTATTCCGCAATGTCATTGAGAGTAGCAAGCTGTTGGATCGTGACGCAGAATTTGCCGGAACACTTACCGCGCTGCTTGAAAAGCTGCCGAAACTCAAAGTCGGCAGGTATGGTCAGATTCAGGAATGGGCAAAGGATTATGAAGAGGTGGAGATCGGGCATCGCCATATTTCGCATCTGTTCGCGCTCTATCCGGCTGATTTGATTACGCCGTACCATACGCCGGAACTTGGAAAGGCGGCACGTGCAACACTGATTCGACGTCTGATCCACGGCGGTGGTCATACAGGCTGGAGCCGGGCATGGATCATTAACATGTGGGCACGCCTTCTTGACAGCGGTATGGCATACGAAAATTTGCAACAGCTTTTAGCATGGTCGACCAATCCGAATCTGCTCGATTCCCATCCGCCGTTCCAGATCGACGGCAATTTTGGCGGAATCGCTGCCATTGCAGAGTGTTTGTTGCAGAGTCATCATGGAGAACTACATCTGCTTCCGGCACTTCCGGCGCCCTGGAAGGACGGCAGCATCTGTGGACTGCGCGCACGCGGTGGGTTTGAAGTCGATTTATTCTGGCAGGATGGCAAGTTGGAATCTGCGTCGATTCGTTCGCTTGCCGGAAGCCCTTGTACAATCCGCACCGATACGTTAATCAGCGTTAGCAGCGACGGTGGTACAGTGGATGCACGGATGGATGGTACACTTGTGACATTTTTAACAGAAGCAGGGAAATCATATCAAATCAGAACATAAGATCAATTCTCTGCGCTACGCGGAAAGCATGAGGAAAATATGAGAAAATATGCCGTTTTAGGCGTGACAGCAGCAACGGTTGTGGCGTTTACCGGCTGTGCGAAAATTGAACAAAAGCCAGAGAACTTAATCTATTCTGTTGCAACGCAGACAACGCAGGTTTCGTCAGAAGATACAGCTGAAGCCCAGCAGGGAATGAATCTAGCTGAACAGCACAACACTGTGGCATTGGAAGTGCCGGAGATCACGCGGCAGGATGCTGCGATGGTGCTGGAAGCAGAGGATACGGCGGTTCCGGAAGGCTCTGAAGTTCTTGTGATGCCGCGGCTTGGATATTCCGGGACGGGATATGTCGGCGGCTTATCCGCAGATGCCGGGATGTCGCTCACGGTTGAGGCGCAAATTCCGGCAACCCAGCACTATGATATTACGATCGTTGCTGGAAGTGAAAACGCATCCTCCTGCCGTCTTTTGGCAAATGGTGAGCCAGTCTATACTTTTGGGATAGATACAACAGAAAATTTTGTGCGTATCACGATCCAGGGTATTTTTCTGAATGCCGGAGCATGTGCGCTTGAAATTGAGCCGCTTAGTGGAACAGTAGATATTGACTGCGTCGAGCTTGTTAATAACACCAGTCTATATGACGAATCAGCAGCTCTGGATACGGTACCGGTTGATGTTGAGGCATCACCAGCGGCAAAGGAACTATATCAATTTTTCTATGACCAATATGGGAAAAAGCTGATCACGGGTCAGTATGTTTCAGATGATACAAATGCAGAGCTGGAACAGATTTATACTGTGACAGGCGCATATCCGCTGATCCGCTTTGACGATCTGGGCAGAGAACTTCGGGGAGAGGGTACATCGATCGAACAGAGTCTTAATTGGGCGCAACAGGGCGGTATTGTCGGCTTGTGCTGGTATTGGGATGCACCAGCAGATGTGCCTTCGGTTTATACTAAGGAAACTGCGTTTTCTCTGGCTGATGTGATGACACAGGAAGATGTTGCACTGGCATCGGAGGAGGAACTTGCGACAATGGCAGAAGAAGGCACGA
Organism: uncultured Ruminococcus sp.; assembly: GCA_949291125.1. Taxonomy (GTDB): domain Bacteria; phylum Bacillota; class Clostridia; order Oscillospirales; family Ruminococcaceae; genus Ruminococcus_C. The sequence continues at coordinate 2,446 of CASEUJ010000033.1, read as the reverse complement.
TCACACAAGGGTGCTACGCCATGATCCAGGACATTGATGCGGCGGCAGAAGCATTGTCGTCGCTCGCCGATGCAGATGTTGCGGTACTCTGGCGGCCGCTAATGGAGGCGAGCGGCGACTGGTACTGGTGGGGTGCATCTGGTGCCGATCCTTATCGCTGGCTCTGGAATCTGATGTATACGCGTATGACGCAGTATCATGCACTGCATAATTTGATCTGGGTCTGGAACGGACAGAGCGATGAATATCAGATCGATGAAACACAGTATGACATTGCCTCGCTCGACCTCTATGTTGATCTGGATGAATCATTTGGTAGCCGCTATGAACAATATGTGGCGTTGCGGAATATGGTGCCCGGCAAAATGCTGGCACTAAGTGAGTGCAGTACCGTGCCGGATATGAGTGCCATGTTTCGCGATAATGCAGTGTGGTCGTTCTTCGGGCTGTTTTATGCCCAGTATCTGGAGGAATACACCACCGATGCCCAGCTGATGGAGGTGTATCATTCGGAGGCATCCCTGACGCTTGGGGATTATGTGACATAAAAAAGCTTTTTGCAGCATGCAGCTTCGTATTCCGCCGCTGGTTTTTGGATACCGGCGGCGGTTTGTATTTGTCCGATCTTGAGCAAAGTGATCGCAGCAGTAATACAGCTTGCAGTAAAAGAACAATATCCTAACAATTATCTTGAACTAGTTTTACATGTACACAAATCTGAAACATATTCACAGACAAAGGAGCTTTGAAGGATGAAGATGCAAGAAGCAATTCAGCAGCGGCATGCGGTCCGACAGTACCTGGACAAGCCGATTGCTGTAGACGTAATTGCAAAGCTAAATGACGCCATTTCCATGTGTAATCGAGAAAGTGGTCTGCATATCCAGTTAGTCACCAATGAACCGGAAGCGTTTTGCGGAATATGGCACGATATGGGAAATTTAGCGGCGTACAGAATTATGTCACGCTGATTGGGAAAAAGTCGCCAGTACTGGAAGAAAAAGTGGGATATTATGGCGAGCGCATCGTTATTGCCGCACAACAGTTGGGGCTAAATACCTGTTGGGTGGCGATGACGTTTCGCAAGGGTGTTAGTAAACGCAGATGCAGCATAGAAAAGGGTGAAAAGTTGGTGTGCGTACTGGCGTTGGGCTATGGTGCAACACCGGGTATTGCCCATAAAAGCAAGCCAATGGAACAGCTTACCGATGTTCCCATTGACCAGATGCCGGCGTGGTTTTGGCAGGGAATGGAATGTGCCATGCTAGCGCCAACGGCCATGAACCAGCAAAAATTTCTGGTTTTGTAAAAGGAAGAGCGTGTTATTGTAAAATCTCTGGGTGGATTTTATGCAAAAGTCGATCTTGGCATTGTCCGGTATCACTTTGAAGTCGGATCGGGAAGGTTGGCATACAGCGCGGTTTCACAGGAATGATATTATTATGCCATCACTTAAAACGAGAAAAACCGCCGCCGGTATTCCGACGACGGTTTTCGTATGTCATGATGTATATAAACAAGAAAGAAAATCTCTTAGAAATCAACGTCCAGATCGTAATAGCAAGCCTTCAGCAACTTTTCCATCTCTTCCTGAGACGGCTGGCGTGGATTCGAACCGGTGCATGCGTCACCAATCGCATTTGCCGCTACATCTGATAGCTTATCGAGGAACTCCTGTTCCGGAATGATAGAAGTTTCTGCCTTGGTGCCGCCCTCACCATAATAGCGGATCGCCTGGGGAATATCCAACAGATCGTTCATCTTGCGCAGTTCTGCCACCAGTGCAGCAACCTTTTCTTCCGTGGTAGTACCACTCAGACCAATAAAGTCTGCGATCTCTGCATAACGCTTTGCTGCTTCTGCGTTCTTTGCGTTATACTGGATGACCTTCGGCAAATACATGGCATTTGCACAGCCGTGAATAATGTGGCTTGTGGAATAAGCCGCACCGGTCTTGTGCGCCATCGAGTGTACAATGCCAAGCAATGCATTTGAGAATGCCATACCTGCCAAGCACTGTGCATCATGCATGTTATGGCGTGCTGTCATGTCGCCGTCATAAGAATGCTTTAAGTCGCGGTGGATCATCTTGATGGCGTGCAGTGCTAGCGGATCAGTGTAGTTGCAGTGCAGGGTCGAAACATATGCTTCGATTGCATGGGTCATGGCGTCCATACCAGTGTGTGCCACTAGCTTTTTCGGCATGGTCTCTGCCAGATCCGGATCAACGATCGCGATATCTGGTGTGATATTAAAGTCTGCCAGCGGATACTTGATGCCCTTTGCATAATCGGTGATAACCGAGAACGCAGTGACTTCTGTAGCAGTGCCTGATGTAGAAGGAATTGCACAGAATTTTGCCTTTGTGCGCAGGGTCGGGAAGCTGAAAGGCGATGTCAGCTGTTCAAAGGATACATCTGGGTATTCATAGAATACCCACATTGCT